>DATCBY010000086.1:0-11612 GCA_036511595.1 Bauldia sp. | reverse complement strand
CCTGTTCGGCGTGAAGCGGCCGCGCGTAATCATCGGCGACTCGGCGTTGTTCGCCGCGTTGCTCGACCAACTCGACCTCAGCCCGCCGTGGCAGCGGCGGTTGGCGCGCGCCTTCGGCGATACGGCGCGGCTCAAGGGATTTATCTCCAAGGCCAACGGCAAGGCCAAGGCCGTCGCATCGCGCTCGGAACTCGATGGCGCCTCCGTCGCCCAGGTGAAGGCGGCCGTGGCGGATCATTTCGCCGCGACCGGGCTTGGCGGCGTGGGTGGCCGGACGGCGGCGGAAATCGCGGAACGCTTTGTCGAGAAGGCGGCGCTGGCACAGGGCATTCCGGCCCGCGCCGCCGCGACGCTCTCGGCGTTCCTGTCGATCAATGGTACTCCGGTCGAGGCTCTCGCCATGTTGCGGGCGTTGGCCAAGCGCGACAAACTCGATCTCGGCAAGGCGCTCGACCGCTTCGAGAAGCGGGCGGAAGCGTTCGCGGGACACGGCATCGACCTCGACCGGCTGGCTTTCGCCGCCGACTTCGGCCGGCGGCTCGACTACTACACCGGTTTCGTCTTCGAATTCCGCCAGAGCAAGGCGGCCAGCGAGCCGATCATCGGCGGCGGCCGCTACGACAGCATGACGGCGCACATCGGTACATCGCGCGAAGCAGTGCCGGCGGTGGGCTTCGCCGTCTGGCTCGACCGGTTCGGAGTGCAGCGATGAGCGGGCCGCTGATCCTTGCCGTGCCGTCGAAAGGACGGCTGCAGGCGGATGCGCAGGCGCTGTTCGCGCGGGCCGGGCTCGAGATCGCGCCGACCGGCGGCAAGCGCAGCTACCGCGGACAGATCGAGGGGATCGCCGGCGTCGAGGTCGCCTACCTGTCGGCGCCGGAGATCGCGCGCGAGATCGGGGCCGGCGCCGTACATGCCGGCATTACCGGCCGCGACCAGGTGGAAGAAACGGTGCCGGACTTCGCGGCGCGCACGGAACTGCTGCTGCCGCTGGGCTTCGGGCGGTGCGACGTTGTCGTAGCGGTGCCGGAACCGTGGGTGGATGTCGAGACGATGACCGATCTCGACGACGTCGCCGCCGACTTTCGTCCGCGGCACGCACGACGCCTGACCGTCGCTACCAAATACATCAACGTCACGCGGCGCTTCTTCGCCGGACACGGCATCGCCGACTACCGCATCGTGGAGAGTCTCGGGGCGACCGAAGGCGCACCGTCGTCGGGCGCCGCCGACATCATCGTCGACATCACCACGACGGGCGCGACACTGCGCGCCAACGGGCTGAAGGTGCTCAGCGACGGGGTGATCCTCGTATCGGAGGCGCATCTGGTGGCGAGCCGGACGATGGCGTGGGACGCCGGGCAGAAGCGGGCGCTGGCGGCGATCGTGGCGAAGGTGAAGGCGGTCGCGCGCTAGGTACTACGCCGGCCGCTTGAAATTCTGGCGCTGTTTTTCGACTTCGCTACGGCAGTGGCAGCCGTGGATGTGGTCGTTGACCAGGCCCATCGCCTGCATGAAGGCATAGACCGTGGTCGGGCCGACGAAGGTCCAGCCGCGCTTCTTCAGGTCTTTCGACAGGGCCACCGCTTCCTCCGCCGGGCCGAGTGCCCGCAACACCTCGAAGTCAGGTTTTTTGGGCCGCGACTTCGTCTTGGGCTCCCAGCGCCAGAAGTAAGCGGCGAGCGAGCCGGCCTCGGCGACGAGTTCCCGGGCGCGTTTGGCGTTGTTGATGGTCGACTCGATCTTGCCGCGGTGGCGGACGATGCCGGCGTCCTTGAGGAGGCGCGTCACGTCCCGCGCGCCGAAGCGGGCGATCTTGTCGATGTCGAAGCCGGCGAAGGCGGCGCGGAAGTTCTCGCGCTTGCGCAGGATCGTCAGCCACGAGAGGCCGGACTGGAAGCCTTCGAGGCAGATCTTCTCGAAGAGATGCGGGTCGTCGGCGACCGGCCTGCCCCACTCGTTGTCGTGGTAGGCGATGTAGTCCAGGGCCGCACTCCAGCGGCAGCGGCGCTTGCCGTCCGCGCCAACGATCAAATCCCCTGCGGCGCTCATTTCCACCTCGCGATGCTGCCGCTGTCGTAACCCTTCATTAGCCATGCGCGCAAATCGGCAACGCCCGATTCACCATTCGGTTGGCACCCGCACAGCATGGTTACCGCGAAACGACAGAGTGCCATCAACCCACTGTAATCGAGTAGCCCGATGAACCGTTTTCCGATCACCGCCGCGCTTGCCGCCCTCGCCTCCCTCAGCTTCGTCCCCACCGCCCTTGCCGACGATGGGTACGGCACGCCGCCGGCCATGCAGAGCTCGGACACGGGCACCAGCCAGCCGTGGCTCCTGCGAATGCTGCCGGGGAAGGCGCGGCCGGTGCTCGACCTGCCCGGCGTGCCGCAGCGCGTCGCGTTCAACGCACCCGGCGAACGCCGTCTCGCGGTCGAGTCCCAGGCCGACCCGGTGATGCTGGCCATCCCCGACGACTCGCAGGCGGCGATGGACTATCCGCTCGATCCGGAATTCATGCCGCAGGTAGTGGCATATCCGAGCAACGAGAAGCCCGGCACCATCGTCATCAATACGATCAACCGTCACCTCTACCTGATCATGCCGAACGGGGAGGCGCTCCGCTACGGCGTCGGGGTCGGACGGCCGGGGTTCGAATGGGCGGGCGTCCACACCATCACGCGCATGGCCGAGTGGCCGGACTGGACGCCGCCGACCGAGATGATGCACCGGGTCGCGAACCTGCCCAGCCACATGGACGGCGGTGTCGCCAATCCGCTGGGCGCCCGCGCGCTTTACCTTGGCTCGACGCTTTACCGCATCCACGGCTCGAATGAGCCATGGACCATCGGCCACGCGGTTTCCTCGGGCTGTATCCGCATGCGCAACCAGGACATTATCGACCTTTACCAGCGGGTGCGCGTCGGCAACAAAGTCATGGTCATCTAACCCACGGTTGTTGTGATCGGGGTCACCGGGCCGTGACGGGTAACGACTTGCCCGCCCCGGCCTGAATTCTGTATCGTAGGGTGGAATTTCGGGGCGAGTGCGTAGGCGTACGAACAGCTGGGGAGCCAGACATGCGCGGTAGCAGGCTTATCTTTGCGGCGGTCATGGGGATGGCGGTAGCCGCCAGCGGCGCGGCGCGGGCCGAATCGTTCTTCGACGCCCTTGGCGACCTTCTGTCGCCCGACGACAGCTCGCAGTACGACAACAGGGTATTGTACCCGGGCGACGTGCCGCGCCAGCGGGTCGTTCCGTTCCGGTATCACCGGCAGGAGGTCGACTATCAAACCAATCAGCCGGCCGGGACGGTCGTCATCGACCCCGACGAGCACTTCCTCTACTTCGTGCTCGGCGGCGGCGAGGCAATTCGCTACGGCATCGGCGTCGGCCGCACCGGCTTCGGCTGGCGGGGAACGGTCCGTGTCGGCAACAAGGCGGAATGGCCGGTATGGACGCCACCGCCCGTGATGATCGCGCGCGAACGCCAGCGCGGCCACAAGTTGCCGCCGATGATGGCGGGCGGTCCGCAGAACCCACTCGGCGCGCGCGCCATGTACCTCTACGGCAACGGCGGCGACACCGGTTTCCGCATCCACGGGACGAGCGAACCGTGGACGATCGGGCTCAACGTTTCTTCCGGCTGCATCCGCCTGATCAACGACGACGTGATCGACCTCTACGACCACGTCAAGGTGGGCGCCAAGGTGGTCGTCCTGTAAGAATTTCTGGCGTGAAATTAGCGCAGGGCCGCCACTCACCGGCGGCCCTTTGTTTTTTGCCGGATCGGAGCTACACCGCTCACCTCAGCCCATCCCGATCCGCCGGCAGCCCATGGACGACCTCGCCGCGCCAGCCAATCCTCCATTGAGGCCGCCGCCACTGGCGCCCCTCGCCCCGGCGGACGTCCGCCGCATCATCGCCGGCGTCATGCTGGCGATGCTGCTTGGCGCCATCGACCAGACGATCGTGGCGACGGCGCTGCCTACCATCGGCAACGATCTTGGCGACCTCGTGCACCTGCCCTGGGTGGTGACCGCCTATCTGCTCAGCGGCACCGCCGTCACGCCGCTCTACGGCAAGCTCGCCGATATCGTCGGCCGCCGGAAGGTGGTGCTGACCGCCATCGCGATCTTCGTCGCGGCCTCAGTGCTTTCCGCCCTGGCGCGCTCCATGTGGCTGCTCATCTTCGCCCGCTTCCTGCAGGGGCTGGGCGGCGGCGGCCTGATCGCCCTCGGCCAGACGGTGATCGGCGACGTGGTGGCGCCGCGCGAACGGGCCCGCTACCAGGCCTATTTCGCCGGGGTCTTTGTCACTTCATCGATTGCCGGGCCGGTGCTTGGCGGTTTCTTTGCCGAGCATCTGCACTGGTCGTTCATCTTCTGGATCAACCTGCCGCTCGGCGCGCTGGCCTTCTTCATCACCAACGACGTCCTGAAGCGACTACCGCGGCACGAGCGCCGACACCGGATCGACTACATCGGCGCCGTCCTGATGGTGGCGGCGACCGTCACCCTGCTGCTGGCGCTTTCGTGGGGCGGAGATGCCTACCCGTGGCGTTCGGCCCAGGTGATCGGTCTCCTGTTTGCCTCGGCGGTCGCCTGGGCGCTCTTCGTCGTCCGCCTCCTCACCGCGGCAGAGCCGTTCGTGCCGCTCTCGGTGATGTTCCATCCGGTGGTGGCGGCGGCGACGGCGAGCAATTTCTTCATCATCGGGACCAGCGTAGCGCTGACCATATACATACCTATCTATCTGCAAGCGGTGCTGCACCTGAGCGCCAGCCAGTCGGGCCTGGCGCTGCTCCCCTTCGCCGTCTCATCGGTCGTCGGCGCGCAGATTTCCGGACGGATGATGCTGACCGTGATGCACTACAAACGAGCGCCGGTGATAGGCGTGGCGGTTGCCATCGTGGCGACGGCCGTGCTGGCGGCAACCTGCGCCAGCCTCTCCCTGTGGCAGACGGAGGTGCTGCTGGCGATCATCGGCATCAGTTTCGGGACGATCTTTCCCGTCACCACCGTTTCCGTGCAGAACGCGGTCGAGCCGCACCAGCTCGGTACCACCACCGCGACCTATAACTTCTTCCGCTCGCTGGGCAGCGCCATCTTCGTCGCCGTGCTTGGCGCGGTGTTCATCGGCGGCCTCGGCGTCGGCGGACAATCCATCGTCTCGCTCGACGCCCTCATCGCGGCGGCGGCCCGCGAGGGGACGGCGGTCGGCCCGGTTTTCCAGTACGTTTTCGGCACGGCCGCGATAACACTTACGGCAGGCTACCTGTGCCTGCTGGCCATGAAGGAAGTGCCGTTGCGCGGGCGCTAAGCTTAGACGATAAGCCGATAGGCCGACAGGGTCAGGAACGCCGACAGTTCAGGGGCGGTCGACATCTTGCGGAAGAGATCGACGGCCTGTGGGAAACGCCCTTCGTCGTGGGCCTTCTCGCCGATCTCGCCGCGGATGCGCTCGAGCTCCTCCTGCAGGCACCACTCGAACAGCTCCCGGGTGACAGCCTGGCCGTTCTCGAGCTTTGCGGCGAAGTGGAGCTGCTGCCAGATCTGCGAGCGGCTGATCTCGGCGGTGGCGGCGTCCTCCATCAGATTGTAGAGCGGCACCGCTCCCCTGCCCCGCAGCCACGCCTCGATGTACTGGACGCCGACGCGGATGTTCTCGCGAAGACCAGCCTCGGTGCGCGTGCCCTGATGGACCTCCAGCAGATCCTTTTGTGCGGCAGTCACATCCTCGCGCATTTTGTCGAGCTGGTTCGGCCGCGGCATGAACTTGTCGAATATTTCCTTCGCGACCGGCACCAGATCCGGGTGGGCGACCCAGGTGCCGTCGTGGCCGGCCCTGGCCTCGCGTTCCTTGTCGGCGCGCACCTTGGCGAAGGCGGCTTCGTTGACCGCCGGATTCTTGCGGTCGGGAATCTGCGCGGCCATGCCGCCCATGGCGAAGGCGCCGCGACGATGGCAGGTCTTGATGAGAAGCTCCGAGTAAGCCTTGAGGAAGGCCTTGCCCATGACCACCTGGCCGCGATCGGGCAACAGGTATTCGGGCTTGTTGCGCAGCGTCTTGATGAACGAAAATATGTAGTCCCAGCGGCCGCAGTTCAGTCCGGCCATGTGATCGCGCAGTTCGTAGATGATCTCATCCATCTCGAAGGCCGCCGGCAGCGTCTCGATAAGGACGGTCGCCTTGATGGTGCCGTTAGGGATGCCGAGTTCCTTTTGCGCGTGGACGAACACCTCATTCCACAGCCGCGCCTCGAGATGGCTTTCCATCTTGGGCAGGTAGAAATACGGCCCGCTGCCGGCGGCGAGCGCCGCCTTCGCGTTGGTGAGGAAGTAGAGGCCGAAATCGAAGAGCGAGCCCGACATCGGCTGGCCGTCGACGACCAGGTGCTCCTCGGGCAGGTGCCAGCCGCGCGGCCGCACCAGAAGCACGGCGGGCGTTGCGCCGAGCTTGTAGGCCTTGCCGGTCGAAGGCTCGGTGAAGTCGATCTTGCCGGCCCAGCGGTCCTTAAGGTTGATCTGGCCTTCGATGAGATTTTCCCACGTCGGCGAGGTGGCATCCTCGAAGTCCGCCATGAAAACCCTGGCGCCGGAGTTCAGCGCGTTGATGACCATCTTGCGGTCGGTCGGTCCGGTAATCTCGACGCGGCGGTCGAGAAGATCAGCGGGGATCGGCGCCACCTTCCAGTTGCCGCTACGGACGTCGGCGGTTTCGGCGAGGAAGTCGGGCAGCGTACCGGCGTCGAGGCGGGCCTGACGCTCGTCGCGGCGGGTGAGCAGGCGCAGGCGCGACGGATCGAACTTGCGGTGGAGAGCGGCGAGGAAGGCGAGCGAGCGGTCGTTCAGAATCTCGTCGGCGCGCGGCCCCAAGGCCCCGCGGATCATGACACCCTGAAGATTGGTCTTCTGCTCGACTGCCGACATTACATTACTTTAGCTCCCGACAATGGCGCGGGCATCGTCCCGGCCGCCCGGGCCTATATGGCACAACCAGCGGCGTGACCGAAACCCCGTCGGAATGCGGCGCGTTGGCCCTGCCCACGACGTTCAGGCGTCGAGCTTTGCGGGCTTCGGCCCGCCGTATGCCCAATCGAGCAACTCGACGGTGTGGATCACCGGCATGCTCGTGCCCCCGGCGATCTGGGTGAGACAGCCGATGTTGCCGGCGGCGACGACCTCGGCGCCAGTCGCCTCGATGTTCGCCACCTTGCGATCGCGCAGCCGGCGGGCGATCTCAGGCTGCAACATGTTGTAAGTGCCGGCGGAGCCGCAGCAGAGATGTCCCTCCGCCGGTTCGCGCACGGCAAACCCGGCCCGGGCAAGTAATCCTTTCGGGATCGCCGTGACGTGCTGACCGTGCTGAAGCGAACAGGCCGAGTGATAGGCGACGGGCGGGCGCTGCCCGGCCGTGGGCGGACCGAGATCGAGCGTTTCGAGGTATTCGCTGACATCCATCGCAAGCGCGGAAACCCGCGCCGCCTTGTCCGCGTACTCGCGGTCGTTGCGCAGCATGAAGCCGTAGTCCTTCACGGCCGTGCCGCAGCCGGACGTGGTGACTACGATCGCGTCGATGCCGTCGCCGTCGATCTCGCGGAGCCAGGCGTCGATGTTGTGTCTCGAGGCGGCGTGGGATTCTCCGCTGCGCCCCATGTGGTGGACCAACGCGCCGCAGCAGGCTTCGTCGCCCGCCAGCACCACCTCAACGCCCTGGCGGGTGAGCAAGCGGATGGCGGCCTCGTTGATGCCGGGATCGAGAACGGACTGGGCACAGCCGCGCAGAAGCACGACGCGGCCCCGGCGCGCAACGCCCGCGGCGAACACTCCCGGCCGGTTCACCGGCGACCGACGCGGCAACGATCCCGGCGCGAGATCGAGCATGGCGGCAAAGCGTGCCAACGGCGGAATGAGGCGGAGCAAGGGGGCCAGCGGCCGCGCCAGGAACGCCGCAACGAGCACGGCGCGGAAGCGGGCGGGGTAGGGCAACACGCGGGCGAGCAGGCCACGCACGAGGCGATCGCCGACGGGCCGCCGGTAGGTCTCCTGGATATGCGCGCGGGCGTGATCGACGAGATGCATGTAGTCGACGCCGGACGGGCACGTGGTCATGCACGAGAGGCAGGAAAGGCAGCGATCGACATGGGTCACCACCTGTTCGGTGGCGGCCTTGCCGCCTTCCAGCATGTCCTTGATGAGGTAGATGCGCCCGCGCGGACTGTCGAGTTCGTCGCCGAGAAGGACGTAGGTCGGACAGGTCGCCGTGCAGAAGCCGCAATGCACGCAGCTGCGCAGGATCGCCTCCGAGGTAGCGGTGTCCGGATCGGCAAGCTGGGCGAGGGTGAAATTGGTTTGCATGGTCAGACGCCCGCGTACATGCGGCCCGGATTCAATATCCCGGCCGGGTCGAAGGTTGCCTTGAGCTTCCGCGTCAGGTCCATGAGCGGCGGCGCCAGCGGCTCGAACACCTCCACGGCGTTGCGCACGGCATCGGCGGCGCGCACTAGAGTGGCGTGGCCGCCGACGGCGCCGACCGCGGCGCGGATGACTGCGGCGCCGGCATCGCTGCCCTCGCCGCCCGCGATCCAAACGAGGCCGCCGCCCCAATCGTAGAGAACGCGGGCCGGAAACGCCGCCTGTGCGGCGGCGACCACCTGCGGGCCGTCGCCCGGGCGAACCGAGACGCGCCAGATGGGGGTGCCGAGCGGCGCGGACAAACCGTCGACGTCGAGGATGGTCAGCCAGAGGCTGGCCGACGTGGCGGGGCCGAGCAGGTCGGCGGGACCGAAATCAGACAGGGCGGCGCGCAAACTATCGACACGGTGGGCGACCGAGGCTTCGAAGCCGTCGAGGCGGAAGTAGGTGCGCCCCGGCTCGCCCTCGTCGGCCGGAGCATGGGCCGCGCCGGTGACTGAATATGGCGAACCCAGCGCGGCGGCCATGGCGGCGATCGCCTGTTTGTCGGCAAGACCGGTAATGGCCAGCGTCGCCTCGGTCTCCGGCTCGGGCTGCACCTTGAACGTGACCTCGCTCAGAACCGCCAGCGTGCCTAGGGAACCGGCCAGGAACTTGACCAGATCGTAGCCGGCGACGTTCTTCGTCACGCGACCGCCGGCCTTGATCACCTTGCCGTCGCCGGTTATCGCGCGGAGGCCGATGAGATTGTCGCGGGCGGCGCCGGCCTGGATGCGGCGCGGACCGGAGAGATTGGCGGCGGCCACCGCGCCGATGGTCGGCGTGCCGCTCGAGCCGTAGATGCCGCGGTGGTCCATCGGCTCGAAGGCGAGGCGCTGGCGGTTGCCGGCGAGCAGCGTCTCGATTTCCCGGAGCGGCGTGCCGGCGCGCGCCGACAGCACCAGCTCCGCCGGCTCGTAGAGCGTGACGCCGGTGAGCAGCAAGGTGGACACGGTCGTCGCCGTCTGCATCGGGCGGCCGAGTCCGGAACGGGTGCCGCTGCCGGCGATGGCAAGCGGCGCCTTCCTCGCCGCGGCATCGGCGACGACGGCAGCCAGATGGGGTTCGTCGGCAGGCGTCAGCATCAGGCGACTACGGGCCGTCCTTCCAGCGGAAATACCTTGGCCGGATTGAGCAGCCAGGCGGGGTCGAAAACATTCTTGATCTGCATCTGGAGTGCAAGCTCGGCCGGCGAGAACTGGAAGGGCATGAGATCGCGCTTCTCGATGCCGACACCATGCTCGCCGGTAAGGCAGCCGCCGACTTCGACGCAGAGCTTGAGAATCTCCGCGCCGGCCGTTTCGGCTTTGCGCAATTCGTCCTCATCGTTGGCGTTGAAGAGAATAAGGGGGTGCAGGTTGCCGTCGCCGGCATGGAAGATATTGGCGACGGCAAGGCCGTGGCCGGCGCAGATCTCGCCGACCCGCGTCAACACTTCGGGCAAGCGGCCGGTCGGAATGACGCCGTCCATGCAGAGATAGTCGGCGATGCGACCCATCGCGCCGAAAGCGGCCTTGCGGCCTTTCCAGATCGCGGCGCTCTCCGCCTCGGATCGCGACACGCGCATGACGCGAGGATGGAACGCTTCCGCCGTCCGCCTGATGCGCGCGATGAGATCGACGATCTCCGCCTCCGAGCCTTCCACCTCGACGATGAGGAGCGCCTCGACATCCAGCGGGTAGCCCGCCTTTGCGAAGGCTTCGCACACCTTGATCGCCGGACGGTCCATGTACTCGATAGCGACCGGGATGATGCCCGAGGCGATGATGGCGGCGACGCAGGCGCCGGCGTCCGCCGGCGAGTCGAAGCCCATCAGCATCGGGCGGGCGCCCTCCGCGGCGCGCAGGATGCGGACGGTTGCCTCGGTGACGATGCCGAACTGGCCCTCTGAGCCGACCACCAGGCCAAGCAGATCGAGACCGGGCGCGTCGAGATGAGCGCCGCCGAGATCAATCACGGTTCCGTCGATGAGGACCATCCGCACACCGAGGACATTGTTGGTGGTGACGCCGTACTTGAGGCAATGGGCGCCGCCTGAATTCATGGCGATGTTGCCGGCAATGGTGCAGGCAAGCTGGCTCGACGGGTCGGGTGCATAGAAAAAGCCGCAGCCCGACACGGCGTTGGTGATGTTGATGTTGGTGACGCCGGCCTCGACGCGGGCAACGCGATTCTCATAGTCGATGGCGAGAATCCGATTGAGCCTGGCGAGCCCCACGACCACGCAGTCCTGCGACGGCAGCGCGCCGCCGGAGAGCGAAGTGCCGGCGCCGCGGGCGACGACCTTGACGCCTGCCCCGGCAAGATATTTCAGCACACTTGCCACTTCCTCGGTCGAGCCCGGCAGCACCACGGCCAGCGGGATGACACGATAGGCGGTGAGCGCATCGGTTTCGTAAGCGCGCCGTTCGTCTTCGCTCTCGATGACGTGCAGCCCGCCGAGAATTTCCCGCAGCCCGACGATAATTTCGCTGCGGCGGGCGAGGATCGTCAGGTCGGGCGGCGGCATGGCCACGGCGGACATCGACGACAATTCCTCCTTTTCGGGCCCGCGAATCCGGGGTGGCGCGGTCGCCGCCATGATAGTCGAAGATCGTCAAATTGCACGGCGGGGCGGCCGATATCTGTCGATACCGACAGCGTCCTCCCAATTGCCGGCAGTCAAGCGACGCCGCTGCGCTCCCAGCACCCCCACAAACGATCTTGAACGGTCTTTTCCGGTCGCACCGGCTGCGAAACACAGACTTTGGCGCGTGGCATTGCTCACGGCCGTGGCGATCTCGATCTGAATTAACCAAGGTAAACGTTTTGTTAACCGCGTATATCACGCCATTCTCTTTGAGCATTACGTGTTTACTTTTGAATTAACAAACAAATAACGAAGCAAAATCCAAGTATTGCAAATAGTTACAATTAGTTTCTTTCTTAAGATCGCGAAGGTGCGAGGCCGACTTTCCGCGGAGCAACTCTAACCTGGGAGCAAGCTTATGAATAAGCTAGCACTATTCCTTGGCGCAAGCTGGTCGGCTTCTGGCTGACGATCGGCGCGCTCGCATTCGTCTATTGGCTGCTGCCGGAATATTCGCGGGATTTCTTCCAGCCTTTCTTCGGCGCCGCGCGGTTCGCGCTATCCATCCTCGTCGTCGCTTCGCC
>DATCBY010000085.1:0-25034 GCA_036511595.1 Bauldia sp. | reverse complement strand
ATGGAGGCTGGCGGAGGGGGCGGAAACGCATTGTGGCGGAGGGAGCGGGATTCGAACCCGCGTTACGGTTTCCCGCAAACACGCTTTCCAAGCGTGCGCCTTCAGCCACTCGGCCACCCCTCCGGACAGGGCGCGCACTATATCCGCAGCCTACCCACTGGCAAGCGCTCACGGTCGCCTCGCCGGGAGTTGACGGCGGGCGCGCTTGCGGCCGAGATAGGTCGTGCCCACATACCGTCGGCCGCGGAAACGGCCGCTTTCTTGGCCGGATACGTAGCGAAAATACGGGGAAGGCGCCGAAAGGCGGCGTAACTAAGCATGCTGGGTTTTCTGCCGCGGTTCGTCGGTTTGTGGTTCGTGGCCGGAGGGCTGGTAGCGCTGGTCGTCGATGCGGCCAAGTCGATCGCCGCTTCCGCGCTCACGATGACCCCACTGGGCGCTGCCTTGCATACGCTGGCGCCGGCAACCCTTCTCTCGGCGCAGGCTTTCGTTCAGCAAGACGTCGAGCCTTATCTCGGCCATTGGATCTGGGACCCGGTAATCCAGTGGATCCTGCTGCTGCCGACGTGGGCGGTGCTTGGCTTCCTTGGTTTCCTGCTGACCTACCTCGGCCGCCGCAGGCGGCTGCGCGTTGCCTATGCCTGATCCTGTTCCCGAAGAAGTAACAACAAGAAACGCCGGCGCGAGGGCCGGCTAAGGAGAAAGCCCCATGAACATTCTCGACATCCTCGGCGCCCGCAAGGACGCCATGCCGACCGCCGACACCGCCCTGCCCGGCCGCCCAGAGGCACTGCCGACGGCGGCGACCCATTTCGTCAACGGCCAGCCGCTGAAGGGGCCGTATCGGGACGGCTCCGAGACGGCGCTCTTCGGCCTCGGCTGCTTCTGGGGCGCCGAGCGCGCCTTCTGGAAGATTCCGGGCGTCATCGTCACGGCCGTCGGATATGCCGGGGGCATGACGCCGAACCCGACCTACCGCGAGGTGTGCAGCGGACGCACCGGGCACAACGAAGTCGTGCAGGTCGTCTTCGATCCGAAGAAGATCAGCTATGAGATGCTGGTCAAAGCGTTCTTCGAGGACCACGACCCGACCCAAGGCATGCGCCAGGGCAACGACATCGGCACGCAGTATCGCTCCGGCATCTATGTCGCCAACGCGGCGCAGCGGAAGACCGCCGAGGCGGTAATGGCGATGTACCAGAAGGAACTGAGCGCCAAGGGCTATGGCGCCATCACGACCGAGATCGTCGATCGCCCGCCCTTCTATTTCGCCGAGGATTACCACCAGCAGTATCTCGCCAAGAATCCCGGCGGCTACTGCGGGCTGGGCGGTACCGGGGTTTCGTGCCCGGTCGGCCTCGGCGCCAAGGCCGGCGCGGCGGCGACGGCGGCGCACTAGTCAACACCTCGAACAAACGCGGGGCCCCTGATCGGGCCCCGCAAACCATCCGACGCTTGCCAGACGGGTGGAACTTTGCGGGGGACCATGAAGCACCGCATCGGGAAGAGGGCGGACGTGGCGAAGGCGCTGGTGCGGCTGCTGCGGCTCGACATCCGGGCAGCGGCGGCCGAATTGCGCGCGCCCGGTCCGCGCGAGGAGCGCGTGCATCGCGTCCGCCAGCGGCTGAAGCGGGTCAGAACCATCCTGCGCGTACTCGAGCCGGCCTTCGGCGAGCGCGCCCTGACGCTGCGGCAGACACTGGCCGAGGCGGCGCGCTTGCTCGCGCGCGCGCGTGACGCCGATGTTGCGGCGGCGAGCGCGCGGCAGCTTGCCGCCACCACGACGCCGGCGGACGACGCCGGCTTCGACCGCGTTGCCGCCAGCCTCGATGCCGAGGCGGCACGCGTCCATCAGGAGCGCACGCCCCTTGGCGACGTCAGCCGACGCTTTGCCGAAGCGATCGCGGAAGCGGCGACCTTCGAGCCGGATTTCGATGGCCAGGCATTGCTGGCGGCGGGGCTGCGCCGGGCCTACGCTCGCGGGCGCACGGCGATGTTGAAGGCCGAGAACAGCCTGTCGACCCCCGACCTCCATCGCTGGCGAAAAACGGTGAAGGACCTCTGGCATCTCATCCGGCTGGCGCGCAAGCGCCTGCCGAAGCGCCTGGTGAGGACCGGCCCGAACCTCGAACGCCTTGGCGACGCGCTCGGGCTCGGCAACGACCATGCGCTGCTGGCAGAGAAGCTCGCGCTGTCGCCGACCGGCGACCCGGCGCTGATGCGCCAGCTGGCGCTGATCGCGCGCCGCCGGAATGCCCTTGAGGCGGAAGCCTTCGCGTTGGGCGCCCGACTTTATTCGCGCAAACCGAAGGCGTTTGCCGGCCGCCTTCACCTCCATCGCCACAAGCCGGCGCAAGAATCCTAGTCGCCGGGCGCCGGGCGAGGCGCCGGCATAGTGGATGTCGCCGCGGGCGGACTGGCAGGCGCCGCCGGAGTGACGGCCGCGGCGCCAGCGTTCAGCACGTCGCGACATTGCGACGGCAGATCGGCCAGCGTCAGCTCCGGCTTCAGCTTTGGCGGGACCTTCGGCGGCGGGGGCGGAGGCTTGAACCAGACCGCCAGCTCGGCGCCGCAGCCGTCTCCCGGTCCAATCGGCGGCTGCTCCTCGCAGCTCGCCATGCCGGCGGGGCACTCAAGCCGTACATGGAAATGGTCGTCGTGGCCCCACCACGGCCGCAGCTTGCGCAGCCAGGCGCGATCGGTGCCGGCGGTCTGACAGAGCTCCTGCTTGATAGCCGGACTGACGAAGATGCGCGCGACCTCGGGATAGGAAACCGCCTGTTTCAGCAATCGCTCGTAGTGGTCCGACCATTTGGTCGGATCGACCGAAAGGCGGCCCGTCATCAGCAACGATACGGCCGACATCTTCTCGCGCTCGTCGCGGGAGAGCGTGTGGTCGGGCATGGGCACGAACCAGATGTCGGCGTCGAGGCCGATCTGGTGGCTGGCGTGGCCGGTCGGCATCGGGCCGCCGCGCGGCTGCGACATGTCGCCGACAAGCAGGCCCGGCCAGCCGACCCTGGCGGCGTCGGCGGAGAATTTCTCCAGGTAGGAAATGAGTTCCGGGTTGCCCCAGTTGCGATTGCGCGACAGGCGCATGACCTGCCAGCGGGGACCATCGAGCGGCAGCGGCACGGCGCCGGCCAGGCAGCCCTTGGCGTAGCCGCCGATGCTGCGCGTGGCGCCGCCGGTTGGTGCCTCCACCTGCCCGAAAAGCGATTTGGCGGTCGGTATGGCTGCGGCGAGCGCGATACTGCCCGCGGCCAGCATCGCGACAAATCCGATCCCCAGTGCAGCGCGCATCGCGTCCCCATTAACTTTTCTTACCGCGCCACCCGGCCACCGCAATTATCCCCCGAAATCGTTGCGCCACAAGCCGCTTCGCCGTCGCGGCGCTTGCGCGCAGCCACAATAAGATCACGATGCGGTCAATAAAGCATCGCACGGCGCTCGTACTACTTTCCCCTGCGGGCAGGGAACGAGGAGCACGCCATGTTCAAAACCATCGAGAACTTGCCGAGCGGCGCCGTCGGCTTCGAAGCCCATGGCCAGGTCACCGATGCCGACCGGCGTACCGTGCTGGAACCAACCATCGAGTGGGCGCTGGAAAAGAACGGCAGGGTGCGGCTGCTCTATGTCGCGGCCGCCGACTTCGCCGGCTATGATCGCGGTGGCCTCTATGACGATGCGGTCTTCGGCACCCGCCACTTCAGCGACTTCGACAGGATCGCCTTTGTGGCCGACGAGGGTCCGTATGATCGCGCGGTCAAGGCGATGGACGGACTGATGCCGGCGGCACTGCGGGTGTTTGCGATAGCCGACATCGCCAAGGCCAGGGACTGGCTCGCGGCGTAAGCAGCGGGCGGCTCTGAGCGGCGCCGCCTGACCGTAGCGTTGAGCTGTCGCGAAAATGGGCGTGCGGCGCATCGGCGCCCACGCGGTGCCTCTGGTGGCGACGCCGGCCGGTACACACGCGAAATCCGGCCCTACTCGTCGATCTTCAGCGCGGCGATGAAGGCTTCCTGCGGGATGTCGACCTTGCCGAACTGGCGCATCTTCTTCTTGCCCTCCTTCTGCTTCTCCAGCAGCTTGCGCTTGCGCGTGGCGTCGCCGCCGTAGCACTTGGCGGTCACGTCCTTGCGGAGCGCGCGCACCGTCTCGCGGGCAATGATCTTGCCGCCGATCGCCGCCTGGATCGGCACGACGAACATGTGCGGCGGGATCAGTTCCTTCAGCTTCTCGACCATGCCGCGACCGCGTGCCTCGGCGCGGGTGCGGTGGACGAGCATCGACAGCGCGTCAACCGGCTCGCTGTTGACGAGGATCTGCATCTTGACGAGATCGGCCGGTTTGTAGTCGGTCAGATGATAATCGAACGAGGCGTAGCCCTTCGACACCGACTTCAGCCGGTCGTAGAAATCGAAGACCACCTCGTTCAGCGGCAGGTCGTATTTCACCAGCGCGCGGGTGCCGACATAGGTCAGCTCCTTCTGGGCGCCGCGACGGTCCTGGCAGAGCTTGATCACCGAGCCCAGGTAGTCATCGGGAGTGAGCACGGTCGCCTCGATCCACGGCTCGTCGATCTCGACGATCTTGACCACGTCGGGCATGTCGACGGGATTGTGGATCTCGATCTCGGTGCCATCGGTCAGCTTCATCCGGTAGATGACGCTCGGTGCGGTCGCGATCAGGTTGAGGTTGAACTCGCGCTCCAGCCGCTCCTGGATGATCTCCAGATGCAGCAGGCCAAGGAAGCCGCAGCGAAAGCCGAAGCCCAGCGCGGCGCTGGTCTCGACCTCGAAGGAAAAGCTGGCGTCGTTGAGGCGGAGCTTGCCCATGGCGGCGCGCAAGTCCTCGAATTGCGCCGCATCGACCGGAAAGATGCCGCAGAAGACGACCGGCTGTGCCGGGCGGAAACCGGGCAGCGCGGTCGCCGCCGGCTTCCGGTCGTCGGTGATCGTGTCGCCGACGCGCGTGTCGGCGACTTCCTTGATCGAGCCGGTGAGGAAGCCTATCTCGCCGGCGCCGAGTTTATCCGCCGCGGTCAGCTTGGGCGTGAACACGCCGACGCGGTCGACGTCGTAGGCGGCGCCAGTGCCCATCATGCGGATGCGGTCGCCCTTCTTCATCGAGCCGTCGACGATGCGCACCAGCACGACCACGCCGAGGTAGGCGTCGTACCAGCTGTCGACCAGCAACGCCTTCAGCGTGGCATCCGGGTCGCCCTGCGGCGCCGGCAGGCGCGTGACGATCGCCTCCAGCACCTTGTCGATGCCGATGCCAGTCTTGGCCGAAATCAGGATGGCGTCGGAGGCATCGATACCGATGACGTCCTCGATCTGCTGCTTGATCTTGTCGGGCTCGGCAGCGGGCAGGTCGACCTTGTTGAGGATCGGCACGATCTCATGGTTGTTGTCGATCGCCTGGTAAACGTTGGCGAGTGTCTGCGCCTCGACGCCCTGGCTGGCGTCGACGACCAGCAACGAGCCCTCGCAGGCGGCCAGCGAGCGGCTGACTTCGTAGGCAAAGTCGACGTGGCCGGGAGTGTCGATGAGATTGAGAATGTAGTCCTTGCCGTCCAGCGCGCGATACTTAAGGCGCACGGTCTGCGCCTTGATGGTGATGCCGCGCTCGCGCTCGATGTCCATCGAGTCGAGCACTTGCTCCTTCATCTCGCGCGCCTGCAGCCCGCCGGTCGACTGGATGAGGCGATCGGCCAGCGTCGACTTGCCGTGGTCGATATGGGCGATGATCGCGAAGTTGCGGATGTTGTTCTGCGGGCCGGTGGTCATCGGGAGCCTTCTTGTAGGCGCGGCTCTTAGCAGACCGGAGCAATAGCGGGAAGTTGCGGTTTGTCCGGGCAGCAGCCTAATTTGCCGCAACCGACCAAGGGGTATCCATGACCGTCATCGTCCGTCCGGCCAGCGAAGCGGACCTACCCGCCATCCTCGCCATCTACAATGATGCCATCCTCACTACGACGGCGATCTGGCGCGAGAAACCCTTCGATCTCGAAGACCGGCGCGAATGGTTCAAGGCGCGCGAGTCGGCCGGTTATCCGGTGTTGCTCGCCGAGGAAGACGTGGACGTCGTCGGCTTTGGGTCATTCGCCGATTTCCGCACCTATAACGGCTACCGCTTTACCGTCGAGCACTCGGTCTATACGGCGCCGGGGGTGCGCAGGCGCGGGGTCGCCAGCGCGCTGATCGCGGCGCTGATCGAGCGGGCGCATGCGCTCGGCAAGCACGTAATCGTCGGCGGCATCGCAGCCGACAATCACGCCTCGCTGGCGCTCCACACCAAGCTCGGCTTTACCGAAACCGCGCGCATGCCCGAGGTCGGCTTCAAGTTCGGCCGTTGGCTGGATCTGGTACTGGTGCAGAAGCGACTCTAGGGTTTACTCTGCCTCCTCCGCGCCGTCCTCGCGAGCGTCCGCCGCCTTCAGCTCGCCGAGGCGAGGCATCGCCATGATGTTGTAGCCGGAATCGACGTGGTGGATTTCGCCGGTGACGCCGGAGCCCATATCCGAAAGCAGGTAGAGGGCGGTATTGCCGATCTCCTCGATGGTGACGGTACGGCGTAGGGGCGCGTTGCGCTTCTGGTAGTTGAACATCAGCCGCGCGTCCGCGACCCCGGCGCCGGCGAGCGTGCGCACCGGCCCGGCGGAGATGGCGTTGACGCGGATGTTGTCGCCGCCGAAATCCGCCGCCAGGTAGCGCACCGAGGCTTCCAGCGCCGCCTTGGCAATGCCCATGACGTTGTAGTTCGGCATGACGCGGCTCGAGCCGCCATAAGTGAGCGTCACCATGGCGCCGCCCTTCTTCATCAGCGGCGCCGCATAGCGGGCGACTTCGGTGAAGGAGAAGCAGGATATGACCATGGTGTGCGAAAAATTCGCGCGTGTCGTCGCCGCGTAACGGCCTTTCAGCTCGTTCTTGTCGGAGAAGGCGATGGCGTGGACGACGAAGTCGATGACCGGCCAGCGCTGCGCGACGGCGGCGAAGGCCGAGGACAGCGACAGCGGATTCTTGTCCGCTGGATCGAGCCCGACGTCGCAGGGGAGGACGAAATCCGAGCCGACCGATTTCGCCAGCGGCTTGACCCGCTTGGCGAGCGGCTCGGTCTGATAGGTAAAGGCGAGTTCGGCGCCGTGTTCGGCCAACCGCTTGGCGATGCCCCAGGCGATGGAATGGTCGTTGGCGACCCCCATGACGAGGCCGCGTTTGCCGGCCATTATGCCCGTCGCCATGTTACTGCCCCCGTCAGCCCCCGCGGCCAATTATCCGTTGTATCGCTGAAGCACGAGTGTCGCGTTGGTGCCGCCGAAGCCGAACGAATTCGACAGCACCGTATTGACCTCGACGTTGTCGATGCGGCTGCGAACGATCGGCATGTCGGCGAAGGCCGGATCGAGTTCGTCGATGTTGGCGCTTTCGCAGATGAAGCCGTTGTTCATCATCAGCAGCGAATAGATCGCCTCCTGCACGCCGGTGGCGCCCAGCGAGTGTCCGGTCAGCGACTTGGTCGAGGCAATCGGCGGCGACTTTTCGCCGGCACCGAAGACGCGGCGGATGGCGTCGATCTCGGGACCGTCGCCGGCCGGCGTCGAGGTGGCGTGCGGGTTGATGTAGTCGATCTTGTCCTGAACGGTCTGCAGCGCGAGCTGCATGCAGCGC
The DNA here is from genome assembly GCA_036511595.1 of Bauldia sp. GTDB lineage: Bacteria > Pseudomonadota > Alphaproteobacteria > Rhizobiales > Kaistiaceae > DASZQY01. The sequence goes on along the minus strand of DATCBY010000085.1, from coordinate 17,358 downwards.
TCGGCGCCTTCCCCGGACGGCAACACCATGTCGCTGCCGTCGGAGGTGGCGCCGTAGCCGACTACCTCGCCGTAGATGCGGGCGCCGCGCGCCTTGGCGTGCTCCAGCTCCTCCAGGACGACGACGCCGGCGCCGCCGGCGATGACGAAGCCGTCACGGTTGACGTCATAAGCGCGGGAGGCCTTGTGCGGCGTATCGTTGAAGTGGCTCGACATCGCCCCCATGGCGTCGAAGAGTACCGACAGCGTCCAGTCGAGTTCCTCGCAGCCACCGGCGAACATCACGTCCTGCTTGCCCATCTGGATCAATTCGGCGGCGTTGCCGATGCAATGGCTGGAAGTCGAGCAGGCCGACGAGATCGAGTAGCTGAGGCCCTTGATCTTGAACCAGGTTGAAAGCGTCGCCGACGCCGTTGACGACATTGCCTTCGGCACGGCAAACGGGCCGACCCGCTTCGGGCCCTTGTCGCGGGTGATGTCGGCGGCCTCGACGATGGTGCGGGTCGATGGCCCACCGGAGCCCATGATGAGGCCGGTGCGGATGTTGGATATATCGCCGGCCTCAAGGCCGGAATCCTGGATCGCCTGATCCATGGCGACGTGGTTCCACGCGGTGCCGCCGCCGTGGAAGCGCATGGCGCGCCGGTCGACCATGGTCGAGGGATCGAGCTGGGGCGCGCCTTGAACGCGGCAGCGGAAGCCGAGCCGGGCGTAGTCTTCGGCGGCCGAGATGCCGGACTTCGCCTCACGCAGGCTCGCCGTTACTTCCTGCGTCGAGTTGCCGATCGAGGAAACGATGCCCATGCCGGTTATGACGACGCGCTTCATGTCCCTAGGCTTCCTTGTTCATGCGGCCGCCTGACCGCCGCAGCCGCGGCGGCAAACGCCCGACAATCCTCAGCCGACCGCCGGTTCGGTCGAGCCCTGGAAGAGCCCGACCTTCAGGTCCTTGGCGCGATAGATGGTGGTGCCGTCGACCTTCAGCCAGCCATCGCCGATGCCAAGCACCAGCTTGGAACGCAGCACACGCTTCAGGTCGACGCCGTATTCGACGAGCTTCGCCGTCGGCAGCACCATGCCGGAGAATTTCAGCTCGCCTACCTGGAGCGCGCGGCCGCGCCCCTGCCCGCCCAGCCAGCCCAGGAAGAAGCCCAGCATCTGCCAGAGCGCATCGAGGCCGAGGCAGCCGGGCATTACGGGATCGCCCTTGAAGTGGCAGGCAAAGAACCAGAGGTCCGGCTTTACGTCGAGTTCGGCGCGGACCTGGCCCTTGCCGTGCTCGCCGCCATCCTCGCTGATCGAGGTGATGCGGTCGAACATCAGCATAGGCGGCAGCGGCAACTGCGCGTTGCCGGGCCCGAACAACTCGCCCCGGCCGCAGGAGATCAAAGCTTCGTAGTCGAAGGCCGAAGCCCGCAGGTCAGCCGCAGGATCAGCGCTTATCATGAATAACCTGCATCGGATTCTGCCGCGCCTTTTGCCTCACGGGAACCTTTGGCGACCCCGCCCGGAACGCTCTTAACATAGCATCCCCCGGGTCGCCACAAGAGGGGGCGCCCGCCGCCGACCGGCGGCCGTCCTTGCATAGTTCGCCCGCAGACGGCAGAAAGAGCCGGTTTCGTTGCGCTGCAGGCGCAGCGCCTATAGTATTGCACTGTCCCGAAACGCCGGCGCCTTGAACGCCGGATGTGAAGAGAGACGACATGACCCATCACCACGTCCATGGCGCGCCGACGCGTCCGGAGCTGCGCTCCATGCTGCGCAAGTCGGGGCTCCGTCCGACGCGCCAGCGCGTAGCGCTCGCCGCGATACTTTACGGCCACGGCAACCGGCACATCTCGGCCGAAAGCCTGCATGGCGAAGCGCTATTGCAGCGCGTGGCGGTATCGCTCGCCACGATCTACAACACGCTCCACCAGTTCACGGACGCGGGGTTGTTGCGCGAGGTGGCGGTCGACGGATCGAAAACCTACTTCGACACCAATACCGGCGAGCACCATCACTTCTTCGTCGAGGACGACAAAGAGGTCATCGACATTCCGGAAGGCCAGATGGGCGTCGGCCGTCTGCCCGAGCCGCCACCCGGGTACGAGATCAGCCGCGTCGACGTGGTGGTGCGGCTCCGCCGTATCCGCCAGAGCTAGTCGAGCTTCACCAGTTCCGCATCGGGGATGAGCCGGCGAAAGAGCGCGCCGGCGACCGGTTCCGCGTCGCGGTCCCAATCGGCCTTCACGCCAAGAACCATGTGGGTGCCGGTGAGGCCCTTGACCGCAAGGAACCGCCGCGCATCCCCGATCGTCCGGAAAACGAAACCGCCGGGATACGGCTTGCCGTCCGGCCCGACGCCGCGCCCCAGCTTCGTCTTTATGCCTGCGGCCAGCGCGTGCTCGTACTTCAGCCGGATGCCGACCGTGTAGATCATGCGCCGATACTAGCAGAGGCGGCGCCTAATCGACTTCCTCGTCGGCATAGACGCCCCACAGCCGACTCTGCTCTATCCAGCCGGAAAAGCCCTTGCCCGACAGATCGCACCAGCCGTGGCGACAGCGCTCGACGGAGGCGACGACGCCCGGCTGAAGATAGGCGGTGACTGCCGAGTCGGTGGCGGCTTCGGAGCGGACCGGCAGCGCGTCTCCCGTGGCCCACGGGGAGATCACGGCGGTGCGCTTGCTCGACAACAAACTGTGAAACACCCAGCCGACGGTCCCGTCGGAATCGCGCACCCGCCGCCAGGTGTCGTACTCGGCGATGACCTCGACCGGCAGTGCCGAGCGGGTGAATACCCAAGCAACCTTGTAGTCCTCGCCCGGGCCGCCGCGCACGTTGACGCGACCGGCCTTGAGGCTGACGAAACGGGGAACCGGCAGGCCGCTCTTGCCGATGACGACGCCGGGATCGGCCGCGGCGGTATCGTCGGCGACCGAGGCCGCCGCACGCTGGCCATGGACGATCACCAGCACGGCGGCAGCAAGACCGCCCAGCACCGCAAACGCCACCAGACTCCTGACGAGCAGCCCCTGTCCTGCTCCGCCTGCGCGATCGCGCATACGCCCCGCTCCACGACCAAACGCCACAACCAACCGCGAGCCGTGGACTATGCGGGCACAGGGTTAAGGACGGCTGAATCGAACACGTTGACGCAGCCGTAACGAACTCGCGGCAAGCTGTCTGTCGTGACCGACCACCCACACGATCGCCGCTACGCGTTGACTTACGCCGAACTCGCCGCGGAGGCACGCACCGCCCGCGAGCCCGACGACGCCCCCGCGCGACGCGCCTCGCCGATGATCGCCTACCTCCTCTGGTTCTTCCTTGGCTGGATCGGCGTGCATCGCCTCTACCTCGGCCACGTCCACTCGGGCCTCGCCATGATGGTAATCGCCGGGGTCGGCTTGGGGCTTGAGGTTTCCGGCGCCGGCTACTGGCTGATGATCCCGCTCGGTCTCTTCGTGCTGTACGACGGCACGCAGATCCCACGGCTGGTGGCCGAGTATAATACGGGCCGGCGCGACTAGCCCACGGCGCCGTCGCCGTTCAGCGGATTTTCCGGGTCGCGGCGGTAGGCGATCGTGTCGAAGCGGGCATCGCGCGCGTCGTACAGCAGCAAGCGACCGACCAGTCCGGTGCCGATGCCGCCAATCTCCTTGATGATCTCCAGCGCCTGCAGCGAGCCGACGACCCCGACGAGCGCGCCAAGAATTCCGGCTTCAGCGCACGTCGGCAGCAACCCATCCGGCGGCGCATCGGGAAAAAGACAGCGGTAGGTCGGATTCAACTCACCGTCGCCGCCGCGCTCATAGGGCTTCAGCGTCGTCAGCGAGCCATCGAACTGCGCGACCGCCGCAACAACCAGGGGCTTCTGCGCATGGAAGCAAGCATCGGACACCGCATAACGCGTGACAAAACTGTCGGAACAATCGGCGACCATGTCGTAGCGCGCGATCAGGGCGACGGCGTTGTCGGCTGTCACGCGGAAGGCATGCGTTTCGACCGCGACGTGGGGATTTTGCCGGGCGACTGCGTCGGCGGCACTTTCCACTTTCGGCCTGCCGATCGCCGCCGTGTCATGGATCACCTGCCGCTGCAGGTTGGAAAGGGACACCCCGTCATCGTCGGCGATGCCGATGGTGCCGACGCCGGCGGCCGCCAGATACTGGATGACCGGGCTGCCGAGCCCGCCGGCGCCGATCACCAGCACGCGCGCCTGCTTCAGCTTCTGCTGCCCGGGCCCGCCGAGATCGGCGAGAACGATGTGGCGGGCGTAGCGTTCGATTTCGTCATCGGAAAAAGCCATTGCCGGGAACCTAACGGCGGGCGCGGGAATTGACGAGGTCTTGGCTTTGGTCTTGCATTGACCACGAGGTCCAACCTATCAGCGGGATTCCGGCACTTCATGCAGATCAGGATCGGCTTCGACATCGCCTATGAGTGCCCGCAACCCACGCCGTTCCTGCTCGCACTCCGCGTCCACCCCTCGCGCGCCCGTGATCTGATCAGTCCTGACATCATCCGGGCCGATCCGCCTGTGGCCATTACCGAATACACCGACGGCTTCGGCAACCTGTGCAGCCGCGCGGTGCTGCCTCCGGGGCGCACGCGTTTCACCGCCGACGCGATCATCAACGATCCGGGAGTCCCCGATCCGGTCGTGCCCGACGCCCTCCGGCACGACATCGCCGACCTTCCGCCCGAGTGCCTCGTCTATCTCCTCGGCAGCCGCTACTGCGAGACCGACAAGCTCAGCGAGACGGCGTGGCAGCTGTTCGGCAATGCACCGCTAGGCTGGGGCCGCGTGCAGGCGATCTGCGACTACGTCCACAACCACATCCGCTTCGGCTACGAGCTGGCGCGGCCGACCAAGAGCGCATCGGACGTGCATGTCGAGCGCGGCGGCGTCTGCCGCGACTTCGCCCACCTCGCGGTCACCTTCTGCCGCTGCATGAATATCCCGGCGCGCTACGTCACCGGCTACCTCGGCGACATCGGCGTGCCGCCGGATCCGGCGCCGATGGATTTCTCGGCATGGTTCCAGGCCTATCTCGGCGGGCGCTGGCACACCTTCGACGCCCGCCACAACCACCCGCGCATAGGGCGCATCCTGATGGCGACCGGCCGCGACGCCTCCGACGTCGCGATCAGCAACTCCTTCGGCATGACGCTGCTCGCCGGCTTCAAGGTGTGGACCGACGAGGTAAAGTAGACGGCGGCCTATTTCTTCTTCACCGCCGACATCATTTCCTTCGCCCGCGGCTTCTTCTTCGGCGCGGTCTTGCCGAAATACGCCTTCATCGGGTCGAAATAGCTTTCGTGCCAGCCGGCCTTGTAGCCGGTGTGGCTGTCGGGAACGCCGGAGTGGAGCAGCGTCACCTTGGTGCCACCGGCGCCCGGCTTCAGCGTAACGGTGATCTTCGAGTCCTTGTCGTCGGCGGTAAACTCGGCGGAGCGCCACGACTGGACGATGCGCTTGTTCGGCACCAGTTCGAGATTGACGCCGCTGATGTAGCCGTCCCACGCTGTGTGCTTGCCGCCGATCCTGGTCGAGCCCTTCGCCTTGCCGCCGGCGGTCATCCCGGCGTGGCCACGGCTGTCCAGCCAAGCATCATAGATTGCCTTCGGCTTCGCCGGGATCACCGCCGAGACCGTGAATTTCTGAGTCATCGGAATACTCCCCTACGAGGACGCGCCGCCCCGCGCGACACGCGCAGTCGAGCGTGCGCCGCCCTAGTGCCAGACGCTGAAGATGGCGCCCATCACCAGAAGGCCGACCAACTGATAGCCGGCATTTATGGCAATCAGTTCCATCGGCTTCCTCTCGTAGTAGATCTGCCCGGCCATCAGCGGAGCGACGAAGCCCAGCCACGCCATGAAGCCGATCAGCAACCCCCCGCCGATGCCATAGTCGCCGTAGTGGGCGACGAACCGGGCGAGGATATAGGACATGATGAGGTCGCCGACGAAGCCGACGATCATCGCCTGCATCAGCCCATCGGCCATGGCGCCTTCCGGCACCTTCATCAGCTCGCGCCAGCGGTTGCCGAACAGCGGCTGATACCACGCAGCGCCGATGGCGAACTTGACGATGGCGGCGATGATGACCGCCCACCAGCTGATCGAGACAATCGTTTCCATCTACGGTCCCCTCCCCCTTCTGGCGCCGCGCGGCGGCGCTCCCGAATTCTAGTCGAGTCCCTCGAACAGCGGCGTCGACAGGTAGCGCTCCGCGAACGAGGGGATGATCAGCACGATGTTCTTGCCCTTCATCTCCGCGCGCTGGCCGACGGCGACGGCGGCGGCGATGGCGGCGCCCGAGGAAATACCGACCGGGATTCCTTCGACGCGCGCGGAAAGGCGTGCGTAGGCGAAGGCATCCTCGGTCGCCACCTTGACCACCTCGTCATAGACGTGGGTGTCGAGGATCTTGGGGATGAAGCCGGCGCCGATGCCCTGAATCTTGTGCGGGCCGGGGCTGCCGCCGGAAAGCACCGGGCTTTCCGCCGGCTCGACTGCAACCACGCGCACGCCGGGCTTGCGCGCCTTCAACACCTGGCCGACACCGGTGATAGTGCCGCCGGTACCGACACCGGCGATGAAGACATCGACCGCGCCGGCGGTATCGTTCCAGATTTCCTCGGCGGTGGTGCCGCGATGGATTTCCGGGTTGGCCGGATTATCGAACTGACCCGGGATGACGGCATCGGGGGTCTCGCGCACGATCTCGTCGGCGCGCGCGATGGCGCCCTTCATGCCCTTGGGGCCCTCGGTCAGCACCAGTTCGGCGCCCATGATGCGGAGCATCTTGCGGCGCTCGATCGACATCGTCTCCGGCATCACCAGGATGAGGCGGTAGCCGCGCGCCGCAGCGACGAAGGCGAGCGCAATGCCGGTATTGCCCGAGGTCGGCTCAACCAGCGTGGTCACGCCCGGCTTGATGCGGCCGGAGGCTTCCAGTGCGTCGACCATGGCGACGCCGATGCGATCCTTGACGCTGGAAATCGGGTTGAAGAACTCGAGCTTGGCGAGGAGGTGCGCCGGCACGTCGCGCATCGCCGCGATGCGGTCGAGGCGCACCAGCGGCGTGTCGCCGATGGTGTCGGTGATCGAATCGTAAATACGGCCGCGCCCCGGCGGGCGCGCGCGATCTCCCGAAGTTTCCGCCATCTCGCCCGCGCCTCCGCTCATCGCCTGCGGCAGGCATCCTAGCCTAAACGCCCGTCGAACCGAAACCGCCCTCGCCGCGCAGGGTGTCGTCGAGCGTCTCGGTCACGACCAGATACACCGCCGTGACCGGCGCCACGACCAGTTGCGCAATGCGCATCCCACGGGTGACCGTGAACGGTTGGTCGCCGAGATTGATGAGCGGCACCTTAACCTCGCCACGATAGTCGGCGTCGATGGTGCCCGGCGCGTTGAGTACAGTGACGCCGTGCTCGACCGCCAACCCCGAACGCGGGCGTACCTGGCCCTCGTGACCCGGCGGCAAGGCGATGGCGAAGCCGGTCGGGATGAGGGCCCGGCCGCCGGGCGCAAGGGTTACCGGCTCGGTCACCGCGGCGGCGAGATCGAGGCCGGCCGCATCAGGCGTCTTTGCCGACGGCGGCGCCAGTCCTTCTCCGTGAGGAAGCCAGGCGAACTGGACGGCGGTCATGGTCACCAACTGGCGATTCTATACGGGGATCATCAAGCGCGGATGCTATCCGGGCGACAAGTCGCGCCGCCACTTCTTCTTTCGATAGCGTCGGCCACTGTTCCACGCGGGCCTCGCCCCGTCCATCGGAGCGGCTGACGATATGCACCGTGTTGTCGGCACCACCCATGACGCCGCCTGCCGCCGACACATCATTGGCGACGATCCAGTCGGCGCCCTTGGCCTTCAACTTCTTCGCGGCGTTCTTCATCAGGTCGTCGGTCTCCGCGGCAAACCCCACCACCAGCTTCGGCCGCAAAGTCTTGTGATGCGCGATGGTGGCGAGAATGTCCGCATTCTCAGCAAGCGCCAGCGCCGGCGGCCTGCCGCTGCCGTCCTTCTTGATCTTGCTTCCCGTCGGCGATGCCGCCCGCCAGTCGCCGACGGCTGCCGCCATGACGGCGACATCGGCGGGCAGCGCCGCCATGACCGCGTCCAGCATCTCGCGCGCCGTCTCGACGTGAACCACGGTGACGCCTGGCGGATCGGGCAGAGCGACCGGGCCAGAAACGAGCGTCACCGCCGCGCCGGCAGCGCGCGCCGCCGCGGCAATCGCATGGCCCTGGCGGCCCGACGAGCGATTGGCGAGATAGCGCACCGGATCGATCGGTTCATGCGTCGGTCCCGACGTAACGACGACCTTGCGGCCAGATAGCGGTCCCGGCTCCGGCGCCAGCAACGCCTTCAACGCCGCCACGATCTCGAGCGGCTCGGCCAGACGGCCCCATCCCGCCTCGCCCGACTCCGCCATCTCGCCGGCATTCGGGCCCACGAACCGGGTGCCGTCGTCGCGCAACGTCTCGACGTTCCTCCTTGTTGCCGCGTGCGACCACATCTTCGGGTTCATCGCCGGCGCGAGCAGGACCGGCACGTCGGTTGCCAGCAGGATCGCTGCGGCAAGATCGTCGGCGCGGCCGGTCGCCATGCGCGCCATCAGGTCGGCGGTGGCCGGGGCCACGACAATCGCAGCGGCGTTCCGCGCCAGGCGGATGTGACCGATGTCATGCTCGTCGGCGCGGTCGAAGAGATCGGTGAACACCTTCCGCCCGGTCAGCGCGCCGACCGAGAGCGGCGTGACGAACTCGCGCGCTGCCGCCGTCATCACCACATCGACCACCACGCCGCGCTCGCGCAGGCGGCGGATCAGGTCGAGCGATTTATACGCGGCGATGCCACCGGCAATGACGAGCACGATCAACACACCGTCGAGGCCTGGCGCGTACGGTCGGGCCGTGACTGGCGCGGCGACCGCCTTCGTCTCTGCCGGGACGCGCATCGTGGAGGCTTCCGCACCCGCCAATTCCGCCCCGAGGATCGAGCGCACTTCGTCCTCCATCGAGCGGCCGTTGGCAGCGGCGCGCAAACGCAGCTTGCGCTTCACCCGCTCATCGAGCCGGCGAATGGTCAGTGTGGGGCTGGTCCTGGCCATATTTGACGGTAGCCTATGCTAGCATTGCTAGCAATGCTGTCGTCGGCTGCCTCCCAGGCAGGCGCCAACGGTGCCGAAACCGGGTACAATCAATCCGGGCACAGGCCAAAATGGGGGGGCCACATGGCCAGTATCTTCGCCAAACTTGGTTCAGTGGCGCTAGTTGGCGTGGTGGCCGGCGGAATGACTTTTGTGGCGACGCCCCTTATGGCCTCGCCAAAGTCGGTGAGCCATCCCGATCCCCAAGGGCGGCTCGGTCGTCCAGCTGCGCAATAACGGCGGCTATTCGGTGCGCAACCGTCTCGGCATCGGCGGCACCTACAACTGCACATGCTCCGCCAGCACCGGCGGAAGCTGCAGCTTCACGCAGACCGAGAACACAGTCAGTTGTGGCAAGCCGGGCGACACCTGCAACGGTCATTGCGATCTGGAGATCTCCACGGGCGGCGGTGCGATTCAATAGCAGCGCGTAGCCCGGTGCCCTCCCCGCCGAACAGAAGGAACATGACATGACCCTTCCCTTCCGCCCCGGTATGACTGTCTTGGCAATGGCGCTGATTGCCGCGATCGCTGCCGGCGACGCCGGCGCCGCCCCCAAGACTTTCGGCACCCCGGTCCCGCTGAAACCAGGCACCACCGTCACCGGCCTCGGCAACGGAACGTTTTCGGTGGGTGGGCCTCTCGGCGAAAGAGGCACCTTCAGCTGCAGTTGTACGGGCGGCTCGGGCTCCTGCAATATCAGCCGCTAGTCAGGCGGCCTGGTGTGCGGAGTCGTCGGCGACAGCTGCAAGGGTCATTGCAAGTTGACCACTACCTGCTCCCGCCTCGGTCTGTCGCCGTTCTAGGCCGATGGCGCCGGCTGCTTGCCGGCGGCGATGTTCGTGATCTCGACCCCGCTCCCGGCGAGTTCCACCGTATCCCCGAGGCGCCTGCCCATCAGGACGCGCGCGAGCGGGGCGACGTAAGCCAGCGATCCCGCCGCAGGGTCGGCCTCATCCTCGCCGACGATATGCCAGGTCTGCTCGCGACCGTCGTCCCGTTCGATCGTCACCGTCGAGCCGAACCGCACCTCGGATAGATCGGTGGGCGGACGCACGACCTCGGCGCTGGCACGCCGTGCCCGCCAATAGCGGAGATCGCGCTGCACATGCGCGACCGCGGCACGATCCTCGCCGGCGGCGGCCAGCGCGCTGCCAAGGTGGGCAAGTTCCGCGTCGATCAGCGCCATGCCTTGCGGCGTGACGTAGTTCGTGTGCGGCGAGATTGGCCGGTCGGGCAGTTCGTCGCCGCCGTCGCCGGCATCTTCCTTGACGAAGGCCCTGCTCATGCGGCGAACGTCGTGCGCCGGTGCGCCGGCGTCAACCCGGGATCAGAACACAAAGCGCAGGCCGACGATCACGGCTACCGCCGCGATTACCCAGAGCGCGACGCGGCCGCAGCGGCCCTCGCGCGCCTCGGCGTGGCCGATGTCGGCGATGGTTTCCGGATCGAGGCGAATACCGCGTTCGCCCATCGCGGCGAACTCCGCCGACAGGCGCTCGGCGCGCGCCGCCAGTTCCGGCAGTTCGCCGGCGAGGCGGCCGAGGGCGCCGAAACCTTCCGCCGCGGATTCGAGATATCCGGCAGGGCCGAGATTGCGCTCGATCCATTCGGCGATCACCGGCTCGGACGCCGACCACATGTCGAAGGCCGGATCAATCGTGCGGGCGACGCCCTCGACCACCACCATCGTCTTCTGCAGGAGCAACAGCTCGGGCCGCGTCTCCATGTCGAAGATTTCGGTGACCTCGAAGAGCAGCGTCAGCAGCCGCGCCATGGAAATCTCGCTGGCGTTCTGGCCGTGGATCGGCTCGCCGATGGCGCGAAGGGCTTGCGCAAAGTCGTCGACCGAATGAACGCGCGGCACATAGCCCGCCTCGAAATGAACCTCTGCGACGCGCCGATAGTCGCGGCGGATGAAGCCGTAGAGAATTTCGGCGAGGAACTTGCGCTCCTTGCGCCCCAGTCGTCCCATGATGCCGAAATCAATGGCGACGATGGTGCCGGCGGCGTCCACGAAAAAATTTCCCTGGTGCATGTCGGCGTGGAAGAAGCCGTCGCGCAGCGCCTGGCGCAGGAACGCCTGCATCAGCCGGCGCGCCAGCACGGTCATGTCGTGGCCAGCAGCACGCAGGGCCGCCACGTCCGACAGCTTGATGCCGTCGATCCATTCGAGTGTGAGAACGTCGCGAGTCGTGAACTCCCATTCGACGCGCGGGACGCGAAAGCCTTGGTCACCGGCGGTCAGCTCGGCCATCTCGGACAGCGCCGCCGCCTCCAGTCGCAAATCCATCTCGATCGCCACCGAGCGCGCCAGCGTCTCGACCACCACCACCGGCTTCAGCCGGTGCGACATCGGATCGATGCGCTCGACGAAGCGGGCGCCGGCGAAGAAGGTGTCGAGGTCGCGCCGGAAGCGGTTGCGGACGCCCGGGCGCAGAACCTTGACCGCGACCGTGCGGCGGCCGCCGCCGCTGCCGGCTAGTTCCGCCTTATGGACTTGCGCGATCGAGGCCGCGGCAACGGGCGGCGAGAAAGACGCGAAGACCGCCTCGACCGGCCGGCCGAGATTGCGGGCAACGATGTCGCGCGCTTCCGCCTCGGGGAAGGGTGGGATCTCGTCGCGCAGGCGGCCGAACACTGCGGCTGCTTCGCCACCGACGAGGTCGGCGCGGGTGGCGAGGAACTGGCCGAGCTTGATGTACGACGGCCCGAGGTCGTGCAGCGCCACGTTCAGCCGTTCGGCGCGCTCGCCGTCGGTGAGATTGCGCGGGCCGAGCCAGCTCAACATGCGCGCAACCCGGCGCGGACCCGACGGCAGCGCCTCAAGGTCGGACAGCGAGAACAGGCCGGCGCGGGCCAGCACGATGCCGGCGCGGCCCAGTCGAAAGAGCGCCGCGATATCCGCCACTGCTACAGCTTCCAGCCGGAATGGATCGCCGCGATCCCGCCCGTCAGGTTGCGATGGGTGACACGGGCAAAGCCGGCCGCCTCGATCATGGCGGCGAAGCGTGCCTGGTTAGGAAACCGGCGGATCGACTCGACCAGATATTTGTACGGCTCGGGATCGCCGATCACCCATGCGCCGAGCTTCGGGATGACGTTGAACGAATAGAACTCGTAGAGCCGGTCGAGGCCGGCGACATCGACGGCGGAAAATTCCAGGCAGAGGAAACGCCCGCCCGGCTTCAGCACCCGGAATGCTTCGGCGAGCGCCCGATCGATGCGCGGCACGTTGCGGATGCCGAAGGCGATGGTGACGGCCGCGAATTGCCCGTCGCCGAACGGCAGGGCCTCGGCGTTCGCCTCGGCGAAGGAGACGCGCTCCTCGAGATGGCGTTCGACGGCGCGCTGGCGACCGACCGCCAGCATGTCCTTGTTGATGTCGGCGACGGTGACGACCGCGGTCGCCGAGCGCTCGGCGATGCGGAAGGCGATGTCGCCGGTGCCGCCGGAAACATCCAGAACGGGATAGGGCAGCGACGAGCGGCGTGGCGGCGCCAGCCACGACACCGTGGCGTCCTTCCACACACGATGCAGCCCGCCCGACATGAGGTCGTTCATCAGGTCGTAGCGCGCCGCGACCTTGGCAAAAACCTCATCGACCAGCCGCTGCTTGTCGCTGGTCGGCACCTCGCGGAATCCGAACGAGGCGCGGTCGGGCGCGTCACTGTCGGCGGCGGGGGCGTTACCGGTCATGCCGGGATCTTCCTGTGGCGGCTGCGGTCGGGCCGGACCATAGCTCATGGCCCTCCTTCGAGCTATCGTCCGCCCGCCTTGCCAAAGGGTTAGCGATGCCGGAACTGCCCGAAGTCGAGACCGTCCGCCGCGGCCTCGCGCCCGTCATGGAGGGCGCCATCATCGTCAAGGTCGAGGTGCGCCGGAAAGATCTCCGCGTCGCGTTCCCGCGCGCCTTCGCCAAGCGGCTGACAGGCCGCAAGGTCGTCTCGGTCGGCCGGCGGGCAAAATACCTCGTCGTCGATCTCGACGACGGCGCCGTGCTCGTCATGCATCTCGGCATGTCCGGCTCGTTCCGCATCGTGGCGGGCGGCGCCGCCAAGGCGACCGCGACCTCCTACCACGCGGTCGCCAAGCTCTCCGCCCACGACCATGTCGTCTTCCACATGTCGGGCGTCGGCAGGAAACCCCCCGTCACGATCGTCTTCAACGATCCGCGCCGCTTCGGCCTGATGGACCTCATCCCGCGCGACGCGCTTGCCGCCTCGAAACATTTTGCGGCCATGGGGATCGAACCGCTCGGCAATGCCTTCGACGGCGCGCATCTGGCCGCGCTTCTCGCCGGCCGCAAGGCGCCGCTGAAGGCTTCGCTGATGGACCAGCGTCTCGTCGCCGGTCTCGGCAATATCTATGTGTGCGAGGCGCTGTGGCGCGCGCGCCTGTCGCCGGACCGCAAGTCCGGCACGCTCGCCACCAAAACGGGCAAGCCGACCGCCGCGACGAACGCGCTCGCCGCCGCCATTCGCGAGGTGCTGGAGGCAGCGATTTCCGCCGGCGGCTCGTCGCTCCGCGATCACATCCGTGCCGACGGCGAACTCGGCGATTTCCAGCACGCCTTCGCCGTTTACGACCGGGAAGGCGAACCGTGTCCAAGAAAGGACGGCGGCGTCATCCGGCGGAAAGTCCACTCCGGCCGCTCGACGTTCTATTGTCCGGTCTGCCAGCGCTAAGAAGAAGGATCCGATGGGTTACCAGTTTATCCTCACCTCGACCGATGGCCGCGTCGCCGTCATCACGCTCAACCGGCCACAGGCGCTGAACGCCCTCAATGCCGCGATGATCGGCGAGATCGGCGATGCGCTGCAGGCGTACGACGCCGACGACGGCATCGGCGCCATCGTCATCGCCGGCTCGGAGAAAGCGTTCGTGGCCGGCGCCGACATCAAGGAGATGGCGGACCTCTCCTTCGCCGGCGCCTACAGGAGCGACTACGCGGCGGGGATGGACCGCATCGCCGCCACGCGCAAGCCGATCGTTGCGGCCGTCGCCGGCTTCTGCCTCGGCGGCGGCGCCGAACTGGCGCAACTCGCCGACATCATCATCGCGGCCGACACAGCGAAGTTCGGCCAGCCTGAGATCACCCTAGGCATCATTCCCGGCATGGGCGGCACGCAGCGCCTGCCGCGCGCCGTCGGGAAGGCGAAGGCGATGGACATGATCCTCACCGGCCGCACCATCGACGCCGCCGAGGCCGAGCGCGCCGGGCTGGTCTCGCGCGTCATGCCGGCGGCCGAACTGATGGCGGCCGCCATGGGCGTAGCGACTAAAATCGCCGCCCTTTCGTTGCCGGCAGTACTGGCCGCCAAGGAAAGCGTCGCCCGCGCCTTCGCGACGCCGCTGGCCGAGGGCGTCCGCTTCGAGCGCCGGCTGTTCCAGGCGCTTTTCTCAACCGCCGATCAGAAAGAGGGCATGGCGGCTTTCCTGGCCAAGCGGCCGCCCGACTTCAGGAATCGCTAGGCCGGCCCGCGCTCTGGCGGTGCTGCGAAGCGTTGACGGCCCGGCCCCTCCAGCCTATAAGCGCGGCCAAATTCGAGGTGCGGGGAAGCTCGCGCTCCCGTCCCCTTTTTCGAAGAGAACCGCAAGCGTATGGCCAATACTTCGTCCGCCAAGAAGGCAACGCGCAAGATCGCGCGCCGCGCCGTGTCCAACGGCAACCGCGTGAGCCGGGTACGCTCGTACGTGCGCAAGGTCGACGAGGCGATCGCCTCGGGCGACAAGGCCGCCGCTGCCGCCGCCCTCAAGGCGGCGCAGCCGGAGTTGATGCGCGCGGCTTCCAAGGGCGTCATTCCGAAGAAGACCGCCTCCAGGAAAGTTTCGCGACTCGCGGCGCGCGTGAAGGCCGTCGGCGCGTAGAACGAGAGTCCACTTCTGCACAGAAAGGCCCGGCCAGCAGCCGGGCCTTTTTCGTTTGGCGGCTAAGGCGCGAACCTGAGTCGCGCCGCGGGTTTGCGCGGTGCGGCAAACGGGTGCCGGCTTCGCATTCATTCCCTATGTGATTCAATGCGATGCGGACGGGTGACCGGGCACAGCCGGATTCATGGTGAACGAAAGGTTGGCGACTCAAAAAAATTTGGCCGCTTGCTGGAGATACCGATTGGCGCGCGGCGAGGAAATGAAGCCTTTGACTCCGCAACGACTTATCCACCGCTCTCCCACAGGAGACGTCCCGGATTCATCGCTCCCATGCCGTCATGATCGGCGCGAGGGGTGGCGGGGCATTGCGGGGGCCAGAGTCGCTGTATAGCTTTCTCTCGCGACGCCGGCAGAAAAAGCATTGAGGCAACGGCGTTTGCAACAGGTGCGGTCAGTCTGAAACAGCTCTTGGGAGGCTTCCCGGAGCAAGTTCAGCGTGTAGATGCGGACTAATCTTTTCGGTCAACGTTCGTTCTGCGATTTTTCGCGGAACCCATAGATTATTCCTCCGGGTGTATTTTTCGGGGGCAGATCTTCCATTGAGTTTAATTGCGACGCGTCACCCCGCGGCGGGCGTGGTGGTGCGCGTGAGGGGCCACCTATGTCTGGAAGCCATGCTGGCGCGTATGCCGGCGATATCGATGTCAGGACCGCGTGGGCCGACCTCGCCAACAAGGCCGAGGCGACGCTCATCGACGTGCGCACAAAGGCGGAGTGGTCCTATGTCGGCGTGCCCGTGCTGGCCTCCATCGGCAAGGCGACGGTGTTCGTCGAATGGGACGACTTCGCCACCGGCGCGCTTGTCCCGGATTTCATCGGACGTCTGAAGGCCGAGCTTGCCCGTCACGGCGTGCGCGAGGACGCGCCGCTCTACTTCATCTGTCGTTCGGGCAATCGCAGCCGGCAGGCGGCGGTAGCGGCGACGGCGGCAGGATACAGCCAGGCATTCAACGTAGCGCATGGCTTCGAGGGAAGACTCGACGGCGAGCGCCATAGAGCAACTGGGGACAGCTGGAAGGGAGAAGGTCTGCCATGGGTGCAGTCGTGAGCCGGCGGCGGGGTCAGGCGACGACACAAAATCGGGAAGAGAGGGCGCGGGGCAAACATCGGCGTCCGGGAATCAGAACAGGTCCACCGCGCGCGCGGCAAGCGGCGGAAAGCACAACGAGGAGGCCAGGCATATGGCGGCGGCTGAAAAAATGACGGAACGGCCAACCAGCGAACAATGGGACCGGGTGAAGCAACGTCTGCGGGTGGAACTCGGCGAGGATGTCTTTTCAAGCTGGTTCGGGCGGGTGGAATTCGAGGAGGCGGATGTCAGTTCGGTCTTTCTGTCGGTGCCGACCCGCTTCCTGAAGTCGTGGATCTCGGCGCACTACAGCGAGCGGTTGCTGGCGCTGTGGGACGGCGAGCGCAAGGGCATCGCGCGGGTCGAACTGATCGTGCGCAGCGCCATGCGCTTCAAGGCGCCGGCCGATGCGGAAAAGAGCAACGCGCCGATGCTGTCGGCGGTGCCGCCGGCGACGCTCGCCGCGACCAGCGTGATGACGCGGCGCGGCCAGGAGCCGGAGGTCCTCAACGGCAACCTGAACGGCGGCCTCGGCGGCTCGCCGGTCGATCCGCGCTACACGTTCCAGACGTTCTGCGAAGGGGCCGCCAATCGCGTCGCCTTCGCCGCCGCCAAGGCGGTTGCGGAATCGATGGGCGGCAAGTCGGCGAGCTACAATCCGCTCTACATCCACGCCGGCGTCGGGCGCGGCAAGACGCATCTGCTGCACGCCATCACACGGGCGGCGCGCATGGCGCAACCCGGACGCAACGTCGTCTATCTCACGGCGGAGCACTTCATGTTCCGCTTCGTGGCGGCGCTGCGCAGCCACTCGGCGATTCCGTTCAAGGAGGCGCTGCGCGAGATCGACCTGCTGCTCATCGACGACATGCAGTTCCTGCAGGGCAAATCGGCGACCGAGTTCGGCCACACCCTCAGCGTCCTGCTGGGCGGCGCCAAACAGGTGGTGGTCGCCGGCGATTCCGCGCCCCGCGACCTCGAAATGCTCGACGAGCGGGTGCGTTCGCGGCTCTCCGGCGGCCTCGTCGTGCCGATCAACGGTTTTGATACCGACCTGCGCCGGGCGATCGTCGGCAAGCGTGCCGAGCAGGCAACCTTCCGCTTCGCCGGCATGAATTTTCCGCCCGCCGTGCTCGACTATATTGCCCGCGTGGTGGTGAGCCATGGCCGCGATCTCGACGGGGCCGTCAACCGTCTGGTCGCCGCT
>DATCBY010000084.1:0-24227 GCA_036511595.1 Bauldia sp. | reverse complement strand
GACCACGGCGAGTGGCCGGCCCTCTTCGACCGCATATTCAAGAGCCATGTAGTGGCCCTCCCGGCGCAAGCGGGTATAGCGCGACGGTTCTGTCCCGACGGACAGCACGTCCTGCGGCGCAAGATTGATGATCGAACTCGTGCCGCACGCCTTGTCAAGCGGACCGGCCGGCTTCCCGACATCATAGATCGGCGCGGCAATGTTGAGACGCGCGTCCAGGCCATATCCGCTCCGCAGCACATATCCGTTGGGATGCGGGTTGGCGCGCACGTAGGCAACCAGATCCCGACTGACGAAGTCATCCATATCGACCGGCATGAAGTAGCCGCCACCCCGCTCTGCCACGACCGACGCCATGGCGTACAGTTTGCGGGCCTGATCGACATGGGCCTCACTCAGGCCGGCTGTCGGACCGACCTTGAACGGCACGAACTCGAACCGCGGGTCATTCGCGAATTCGACCTCCGGCGCGCGGTCAAGCGCAACCATCACGTGGAAATCGCCGTCGGTCTGGTTGAAAATCGAGCGTAGCGTCGCAGTCAGCATGCGATTGCGAAAGTGCCATTCGGCGGCGTCATCGACTGCCTTGGCCGCGATGGCGAATGTCAGCAGCGGTTTCTTGCTGGCCCCCGCCGCGATTCCGTTTTCCGTCATCCGCCGCTTCCTCGCCTCCTGTCGAAACCAATTGGCGAAGCATAACGCGTTGCACCGGCCGCGACACGCCGCGCAGGCGACTTTCCTCGGAAACATCAACAGAGATCCGGCCGCTGCCTTCGGATTGTGTCAGTCCTTGCTTCCGGCGCGGCGCTCGTCGACCACGGCTCGCAGCATCCTGGCGTAGCCGGTATTGCCGAGGCGGGTTGCCTGCTCTGCCAGCGCGGCGGAGGTGATCCAGCCGGCCGCGTGGGCGATTTCCTCCGGCGAGGCGACCAGCTGGCGCTGGCGGCGCTGGACGATGGCGATGAATTCGGAGGCTTCCAGCAGCGAGGCATGGGTGCCGGCGTCGAACCAGGCGAAGCCGCGGCCGAGCGGGGAGACGCGCAGGGCGCGGTCGGCGAGGTAGGTATTGTTGAGATCGGTTATCTCGTACTCGCCCCGGGCGGACGGCTGCAGCCGGCGGGCGCGATCGACAACGCTGCCGTCATAGAAGTAGAGCCCGACAACCGCCCAGTTAGAGCGTGGCTGCTTCGGCTTCTCCTCGATCGAGACGGCGTCGCCGTCGGCACCGAAGGCGACGACACCGTAGCGCTGCGGATCGTCGACGCGATAGGCGAAGATCGTCGCCCCGTCGGTATCCGTGCTCGCCGCGCGGAGCATGTCAGAGAGGCCGTGCCCGTAAAAGACGTTGTCGCCGAGGACGAGGCAGGAGGGGGCTTCGGCGAGGAAGGGCGCGGCGATGACAAAAGCCTGGGCGAGGCCTTCCGGCTTTGGCTGAACGGCATAGCTGAGCTGGATTCCCCACTGGCTGCCGTCGCGGAGCAGGCGGCGAAACGACGGTGCATCCTCGGGCGTGGTGATGACCAGCACCTCGCGGATCCCCGCAATCATCAAGGTCGAGAGGGGATAGTAGATCATCGGCTTGTCGTAGACGGGCAAGAGCTGCTTGGAGACCGCCAGCGTCAGCGGGTGCAGCCGCGTGCCGGCGCCACCCGCCAAAATGATACCCTTGCGGCTCACGCTTGCGCCTGCTTGCGCAGGATTTCCGCGACGGCACGGTTGATGCCGGTTTTCCAGTCGCCGGGCGCGTAGCCGAAGGCCGACCGGAACTTGGTGGAGTCGAGGACGCTGTTCAGAGGGCGTCGCGCGGCGGTGGGATATTCGCCGTCGCCGACCATGCTGACCGTAGGGTGGCGCCGCGTGAACGGCTCCTGGGCGGCGACTATGGCGACCGCCATGTCGTAGCGCGATGCGCTGCCGGCGCCGGCAACGTGATAGGTGCCCCAAGGGGCGGTGCCGCGCTCGATGGCCGCCGCGGCGACGAGGATGGCGCGGGCGAGATCGGCGGTGGGTGTCGGCGACCCGTGCTGGGTAGCGACGAAGCCGAGGCTGTCGCGCTCGGCAGCAAGACGCAGGACCGTGGTGACGAAGTTGGAACCGTAGGCGCCGAAAAGCCACGCCGTGCGCAGGATGAGATGCTGCGGGTTGCCGTTGCGAACCCCGTCTTCGCCCAGCGCCTTGCTGCGACCATAGACGCTCTGCGGCGCTACCGGGTCGTCCTCACGATATGCACCGATCTTCTCGCCGTCGAAAACGTAGTCGGTCGATATGTGCACGAACGGCAGGCCGGCGCGGCGCGCGGCGGTGGCCGCGACCGAAGGGCCAAGCGCGTTGGCGCGCTGAGCTTCGGCAGGTTGGGATTCGGCCTTGTCGACCTGGTTATAAGCGGCGGCGTTGACTATAAGCTTCGGCCGGGCTTTCGCGATGGCGAGCGCCATAGCCTTGGGATCGGCGATATCGGCTTCGCCGTGGCCAAGCGCCGTCAGCGGCACGCCAGCGGCCGCGGCGCGTGCGGCGAGTTCCTGGCCGAGTTGGCCGCTGCCGCCGAGCACAAGGATCACGGAACGAGCCCCAGACGCTCGCCGGCATAAACGCCGGACCTGATGCGCCCCCACCAATCGCGATTGGCCAGATACCAGTCGATGGTCTTTTCCATACCCGAGCCGAACGTCTCCTGCGGCCGCCATCCAAGCTCATCCCGAATCCGGGCCGCATCGACAGAATAGCGGAGATCGTGCCCAGGGCGATCGGCAACGAAGCGGATAAGGCGCTCGCGCGGGCCACCGGCAGTATCCGGCGAACGGCGGTCGGCGAGGGAGCAGATCGCCTTGACCACGGCCAGATTGGTGAGACCACCCTCGCCGCCGACGACATAGGTTTCGCCGATGCGGCCCTTTTCGGCGACCAGAAGGAGCGCCCGGACGTGGTCCTCGACGTAGAGCCAATCGCGAACGTTGTCGCCCTTGCCGTAGACGGGCAGCGGCTTCGCCTCAAGGCAGTTCAGGATCATCAGCGGGATGAGCTTCTCGGGGAACTGGTACGGACCGAAATTGTTGCTGCAGTTGCTGATGACGACCGGTAGCCCGTAAGTGGCGTACCATGCGCGCACCAGATGATCGGAGGCGGCCTTCGAGGCTGAGTAGGGCGAATTCGGCCGATAGGGCGAACCCTCATCAAAGGTGCCTTCCGGCCCGAGCGTGCCGAAAACCTCGTCGGTCGAGACGTGGTGGAAACGGAATTGCTCGCGCGCCCCGACGGGAAGCCTTCGCCAGTGGTCGAGAGCGGCTTCGAGGAGCGTGAAGGTGCCGACGATATTGGTTTGCACGAACGCCCCTGCCCCCTCAATGGACCGGTCGACGTGGCTCTCGGCGGCGAGATGGAGGACTACGTCGGGCCGCACCGCGGCGAGAAGTTGCCGCATGCGTGGCCCGTCGGCGATGTCGTCGCGGAAGAAGCGATAGCGCGGGCTCGCCGCGACCGGGGCCAGCGATTCGAGATTGCCGGCGTAAGTGAGCTTGTCGACGACGGCCACCTCATGGGCGGTGTTTGCAATCAGGTGACGGACGACGGCCGACCCGATAAAGCCGGCACCCCCCGTGACGAGAAAGCGGCGCGCCGCGCGATCGCTCATCGCAAACCTGCGGCCGGCGCGATTGGTACGACTTCAGCTCTGGAGGGCGGCGTCGCCGTCAATCGCATGCACTACTACCAAACGCGGGCGTCTGGCCCATCCCGCCGCATGGCAAGGCTACCTGCCCCAACGCTCGGTTGAATTAGCCTTGGCGACCTTCGCAAGTCAACGAAGCGGGGAAGCCATGAATTCAGCCAAAGCGCGGGATTGTGCCGCAGCCCGTGGCCGCGATGGCGGTCGGCCCTATAGGATAGAGGTATGAAGCGAGGAGCCGCCCGATGAGCCTAAGGCCCGCAGCAGCAACGGTGACGTCGATCCCGACCAAGCCATTCGATGGGCAGCAGCCGGGAACCTCGGGACTGCGCAAGAAGGTGACGGTCTTCCAGCAGCCGCACTATGTCGAGAATTTCCTGCAGTCGATCTTCGATGCGCTCAGCGGGTTCGCCGGCAAGACGCTGGTGATCGGCGGCGACGGGCGCTTCTACAATCGCCCGGCGATCCAGGTGGCAATCCGCGTCGCCGCCGCCAACGGCTTTGGCCGCATCATCGTCGGCCAGGGCGGATTGGCGTCGACGCCGGCTGTCTCGAACCTCATCCGCAAGAACAAGGCGTTCGGCGGCATCATCTTCTCGGCGAGCCACAACCCGGGCGGACCCGACGGCGATTTCGGCATCAAGTACAACGCCGGCAACGGCGGTCCGGCGCCGGAAGGCGTCACCGAGGCGATCTACGCCAAGACCAAGACGATCGCGCGCTTCCTGACGATCGAGATGCCGGACATCGATCTCGACCGTCGCGGGACGGTGCAGGTTGGCGGCGCGGCCGTCGAGGTAATCGACCCGGTGGCGGACTATCAGACGATGGTCGAGGGACTGATCGACTTCGACGCGATCCGGGCTTTGTTCAAATCGGGCTTCCGCATGCGCTTCGACGCCATGCACGCGATCACCGGGCCATACGCCAAGGCGATCCTGGAAATGACACTGGGAGCGCCGGCAGGGACGGTGGTGAACGGAACGCCCCTGCCCGACTTCGGCGGCCACCATCCCGACCCGAACCTCGTCAACGCCAAGGACCTCTACGACCTGCTGATGGGGGCGAACGCGCCGGACTTTGGCGCGGCGTCGGACGGTGACGGCGATCGCAACCTCATCATCGGGCGCGGACGGTTCGTGACGCCGTCTGATTCGTTGGCCGTGCTGACCGCGAACGCGCACTTGGCGCCGGCCTACAGCAGCGGCATCACGGGCGTTGCCCGCTCGATGCCAACCAGCGCGGCGGCGGACCGGGTCGCCGCCAAGATGAACATCGGTCACTACGAGACGCCGACCGGCTGGAAATTCTTCGGCAACCTGCTCGATGCCGGGCTGGTCACCATCTGCGGCGAAGAGAGCGCCGGCACCGGCTCGAACCATATCCGCGAGAAGGACGGCCTGTGGGCGGTGCTGCTGTGGCTCAATATTCTGGCGCGGCGCAAGCAGGGCGTCGAGGAGGTCATGCAGGATCACTGGCGAACGTATGGGCGGAACTACTATGCGCGCTACGACTACGAGGCGGTGGACGCTGCCGCGGCGGCAGGCGTGATGCAGCACCTCCGCGACCAGTTGCCGACGCTCGCCGGCAAGCCGCTAGCCGGACACAAGGTGATCACCGCCGACGAGTTCGCCTACGACGACCCGGTCGATCATTCGCACGCCGGCCAACAGGGCATCCGGGTACTCTTCGATAACGGCTCGCGCTTCGTCTTCCGCCTGTCGGGCACGGGAACCGTCGGGGCGACGCTCCGCCTTTACGTCGAGCATTTCGAGCCGGACCCGGCGAAGCACGATCTGGAAACGCAGGACGTGTTGAAGCCGCTGGTCGGCGCGGCGCTTGAATTGTCGGAACTGGCAAAGCGGACAGAGAGGAACGCGCCCTCCGTGGTTACCTGACGGGCGCGGATGCGGCGACCTGCTCCTCGCTGATCTGCCAGAGGCGCTCGGACCAGTCTGTGTCCTGCGCGGCAAGGCTTAGCGTGGTCAACGTGCGATCGAAGAAATAGCCGCCGGTCATCGTGGCGGCTTCGGGGGCGGTGGCGAGCCACACCAGCGTCTCGGCGCCCTTTTCGGGCGTGCGGGCGAACGGCTTGGCGAGCATCATGCCGAGGCTCATCAGCACGCCATTGTTGCGATTGAAGCGGGTGGCGACGAACCCCGGATGGTAGCAGTTGGCGGTGACGCCACTGCCGCCGACGCGACGGGCAAGCCCGGTGGTGAAGAGAATGTTGGCGAGCTTGGTCTGGCCGTAGCGGTTGAAACTGCGATAGCCGCGCTCGGCGTTGAGATCATCGAAGGGAATGATCGCGCCGATATGTGCGGCGGAAGACGTGGTGACAACGCGGGACGGCGCGCTCGCTTTCAGGCGATCGAGCAGCAACGTGGTCAGCAGAAACGGCGCGAGATGGTTGACCGCCCAGGTCATCTCGATGCGATCGGCGGTGACAGAGCGCGGCGAATACATGGCGCCGGCGTTGTTTATGAGAACGTCGACGCGCGGATAGCGGGCGGCGATCTCGGCGGCGGCGCGGCGAACGTCGGCCTGGACCGACAGATCGGCGATCACAACATCGACCTGACCACCGGGTCGCGCCGCCGCGATTTCGGCAACGGTGGCGCGAGCCTTTGCCGGGTTGCGGGCGACGATGGTCAGTTCCGCGCCAGCGGCGGCCAACGCCCTCACCGCCGCGCGGCCAATGCCATCGGTGGCGCCGGTGACGATCATCCGCTTTCCGCTCACGTCCGCAGGCGTGTCCATGCGATTGTCCTCGTGGTCCGCATCGGGCTTCGTCCAAAAGACAGGAACGCGAACCGGTTTGCCATCCCCAATTCGCATCGATGACCCTGCGGACCCGCGCATCGCGGCCTATCGGGCCATTCGCGAGCGCGACCTTGTCGGCCGCGAGGGACTGTTCATCGCCGAGGGCGAGGTGGTTGTGCGGGTGCTCCTCGGCGGCGCGCGCCACGCGCCGGTATCGCTGCTCATTGCGGAAAAGAGGATCGCGGGCCTGTCGGCACCGATCGCGGCACTCCCGGCCGACGTGCCGGTCTATGCGGTGAGCCAAGAGATCATGGATGGGATCGCCGGTTTTCCCATGCACCGCGGTATCCTGGCGCTGGGACGGCGCGCGCCCGAGATCGGTGCGACCGCGCTGCTGGCGGGCCTCACCGCCGGCGCTCTGGTGGTGGTGCTCTTCGGTATCGCCAACCACGACAACATGGGCGGAATCTTTCGCAACGTCGCCGCCTTCGGCGCCGACGCCGTGGTCCTCGACAGCGACTGCTGCGACCCGCTCTACCGGAAGGCCATCAGGGTCTCGGTCGGCGGTGCGCTGAGGGTGCCGTTCGCGCGGTTGCCGCGCGGCGAGGATGGCCTGGCACTCCTCACCCGGCATGGTTTCGACACGCTGGCGCTTAGTCCCGCCGGGGCGACCGGGCTGGCGGACGTCACGCGCGGCGAACGGATGGCGGTACTATTCGGCAGCGAGGGGCCGGGCCTGCCGGCGGAGGTGCTGGCGCGGGCGCGCACCGTCCGCATTGCCATGGCCGGGAAGCTCGATTCGCTCAACGTCGCCACCGCCAGCGGGATCGTACTGCACCATCTGTCTTCAGGCTGAGTTGCCCGCCCAATGACGATTCACGACACGGGCCGTCAGGCGGCGAAGGCCGCTACGGCGTCGGCGGCCTCGCGCTTCTCATCCAGCACAAGATGGCCGGCGTTCTTGAAGACCTTCACCTTGGCATTGGGCAGTTTCGCCTTCCACAGGTCGGCGTGCTGGAAGGGGATGATCTTATCCTCCTGCCCCCAGACGATCAGCGTCGGCATGGTGATGCGGTGGAGATAGCGCAGGAACTTCTGGTCCCACGGCTTCTCCCACAACAGGCGCGCCATGCTGGCGGCCTCGCGGTAGCGGGCGCCGAGAAAATCCGGGTCCGGGCCCGTGGGCAGCCACGGCTTCAGCACCTCGAAGTCGAACGCCATCGATTCGACTATCTGCTCGCTGCTCGCCATCAGCACGTCCAGCATCGGGTGTTCCTTACTGCGCATGCCGGCCGGCGCCACCAGCGACAGCGTCTTCACGCGCTCGGGATGCTCTGAGGCGAAGTGGGCGGCGAGGAAGCCGCCGAGCGAAAATCCGACCGCGTGCACCTTGTCGACGCCCAGAATGTCGAGCATCTCAACGTAGTGCATGACGTAGTCGTGGAACGTGTCCATCGCCGGGGCGTCGCCGGATTCGCCGAAGCCCGGATGGTGGGGGTGGATGACGTGGAATTTGTCGGCCCAGTCCTTGGCGAATTCGAAGCCGTGGAAGGTTCCGGTGCCATGCAGGAACAGCAGGGGCTCGCCGGTGCCGCCGGTGTAAACCACCGTATCGATGCGGTTGATGCTGAGCGTGTTCTTCTTGAGTTCGGCCACGACAGGTCCCCCCTACTCGGCGGCCAGAGCCTGGGCGCCACGGTCGCTGCCGCGCACGCGCGGCATTACTTCCTCGGCAATCAGCTGCAGATTCTTCATCACCTTCCAGTGCGGCATGTCGCCAAGCATGGCCTGAATGTTGAAATGGGTGGTGCCCATCATCTCACCCCACTCGCCGATCAGATTGGCGACGTGGTCGGCGGTGCCGACGGCGACGAACAGCGCATCGCTGACCATCTTGAAGTTGAACGAGCCGTGCAGCTTGTCACCCACGGCGGCGCGCGCCTTGAGCTGCTCGACGGAAAGGTAGCCGGGAGGCGCCAGGTATTGCGGCGCCGTGCGCAAGCCATCCTCGACGAAGAAGCGCATGTGGTCGACAAACTCGGCCTCGGCCTTTTCCTGGGTCTCGGCGACGTACGCGATGACGCCGAGCGGCAACTGATCGGGGCGGACCGGATTGCCGTGGGCGGCGGAGCGTTCGCGCAGCTTGTCGTTCAGTTCCCTGGCACGCTTCTTGGTTACGAACACCGCTGAGTAGCCGAAGCCCAGTTCCGAAGCGAGCTCGATGGTCTCGGGCTGCCGGTGCCGACGATGTAGCAGGGCGGATGCGGCCTTTGCATGGGCCGGACCCACGGATTCAGATAGCGATAGGTGTAGAAGTCGCCGTAGTAGCTGGTCGGGCCGTCTTCGGTCCACGCTTTCAGGATGATGTCGATCGACTCGCGGTGGCGCTCGCGGGCGGTGGCCGGGTTGACCGGGTTCGCCCAGTATTCCATGCCGGTACCGAGCGGGAACGCGACCTCGAGGCGGCCACCCGACAACACGTCGAGCATGGCGTATTCCTCGGCCAGGCGATTCGGGTATTCCAGATTGGGCGGCGTGCCCCAGACGCAGATGCGCGCATTCTTCACGCGCGGGATCAGCGTTGCGGCGATCAGGCTTGGCGCCGGCATCATCGAATAGCTGGTGTTGTGGTGCTCGTTGACGACAACGGCGTCGAAGCCGACCTTGTCGGCGTACTCAAATTCGCTGAGGTAGCGCTCGTAAAGGACCGCCGCCTTATGCGGGTCGTAGTATTTGTTCGGGAAGTTCACCCAAAGAGAATGGAATTCCTTGTGCTCCGGCGGAAGGTGCACGTACGGCATGAAATGCATGAAATTGAAGCGCGCCTTCATCGTTTCCTCCGCAGCTGCAGTCTTCTTGCCGGTCAGCCCATGAGCCGGAACGTGACTTCCATCGCCGCCATCCGTTCCGACAGTTCCGCTGTCGACGGCTGTGAGGCATCCTTCTTCGCGGTCGCATCCTGATCGACGGCGGCGCGCATCTGCGCGAATTCGACAACCTGTGCCGTCGTCAACTTGACGCTTTGCTCGACTTCCGTGCTGACGCAGGTGCCATCGGCAGCGAACGGCTTGGCGTTGGAGTTGACGACCGCGGCAAACGGCGTCGGCCAGGCGCGCAATGCGTGCACTACCGAACGCAGCGTATTGAGCGTCGAGCCCATCGCCTGGACACCATCGGCGCACACGATGATGCCGACGGCGCGTTCCGAAAGGTAGGTGCGGACATCGCCGCGCAGATCCTCAATGTAGTCGAGCGCGTTCTTGATGAGGCCGGAAACCGTGCCGTGGTAACCGGGCGAGCAAAGCACTACCCCGTCGGCTTTACGCAGTGCCTCGACCAGCGCGCTGGCTTCCGGCGTGCGCTGCCTGTCGGCTGGATCGAACGGCGGCAGGTTGATCCTGGCGCCTGAAAAGATTTGCGTGGCGCAACCCATCTGACGCGCCTGGCCAAGCGCCAGCTGCAGCGTTCGCTCGGACGTCGAACCTTCGCGGAGGGTGCCTCCTATGCCGACGATCAGCGGTTGACGACTGGTCACGCACTTCCTCCCGATTTCAGATTTTTATAGCGCACCAAACGGTTTTCGTCGCGCAATTGCAAAGCGACGCCACCCGAACAATTACTCGAAAGGCAAGCCGACGTAGTTCTCCGCAAGGGAAGCCATGGCGGCCTTTGAGCCGACGACGTAGTCGAGCTCGGCGAGTTGGCGGCGGTGGTCGAAGGGACCATCCGCGCCATTCAGGTGGAGCGAGGTCGTCATCCACCACGAGAAGCGCTGGGCCTTCCACACCCGGCGCAGGCATTTCGCCGAGTAGCCATCGAGAAGCGCGGTGCCGTCGTTCTGGTAGTAAGCGACCAGTGCGTCGGTCAGATATTTCACGTCCGAAACGGCGAGATTGAGTCCTTTGGCGCCGGTCGGCGGGACGATATGGGCGACATCGCCAGCCAGAAACAGCCGCCCGTACTGCATCGGCTCGATCACGAAGCTGCGCATCGGGGTGATGCTTTTCTGCAGCATCGGCCCTTTGGGAATCTGAAAGTCGCGGCCGTTGAGCGCGTTGCGCTTGTGAAGCTCATCCCAGATGCGATCATCGGTCCAGTTGGCAAGATCGTCGTCCGGGTCGCACTGCAGGTACATGCGGGAGACGGTCGGCGAACGCATGGTCAGCAGGGCGAAGCCGCGATCGCTGAGGGTGTAGATCAGCTCGTCGGACACCGGGCGGGACTCGGTCAGGATGCCGAGCCAGCCGAACGGATAAACACGCTCGTAGGAGGTCAGCACCCCGTCAGGGATGGAGGGGCGACTGACGCCGTGAAAACCGTCGCAGCCGGCGATGAAATCGCAGAGGATCTCGCGCGGCTCTCCGGCCTCGATGAACCGCACGCGCGGGCGCTCGCTCTGGATGTCGTGCAGCGTGACATCGGAGACGCCGAAGCGGATCCCGCCGCCGGAATCGATGCGCGCGGCGACGAGGTCCTTGACCACCTCGTTCTGACCGTAGACGACGATCCGCTTGCCGCCGGTGAGGGAAGGAAAATCGACGCGATGGCCGGCGCCGTTGAAGCGCAGCTCGATGCCTTCGTGAACCAGCCCTTCGCGCACCATGCGCGCGCCGAGGCCCAGCTCTTTCATCAGGTCAACGGTACCCTGCTCCAATACGCCGGCGCGAATACGGTTCTCGACGTATTCGCGCGAGCGGTCCTCCAGGATGATCGCGTTGATGCCAGCACGGGCGAGCATGTGGACGAGAAAGAGCCCGGCGGGGCCGGCGCCGATGATGCAAACCTGCGTACGTTCAGCGGACATCAGATGCTCGGATTCTGCTTTTCTGCCGACGCATTCAGGCGGACGTATCGGCGATCTTCTTCAGGGTGGCGATGAAGGCTGCCTTCCTGCTGCCGAGGACGCGGTCAAGCTGGCGTTCGTGCTGGCGGGCATGAACCAGCAGCACATCGAGGGTCGCCTCGCCGCTCCTGGTCAGCGTGAGCGTGATGCTGCGGCCGTCGTTCGCGGAGGGAACGCGCGCCACCAACCCGCGGCGGTTCAGCTCCTGCACCAGAGACGTCACCGACGACTTGTCGCGGCCGATGGCGCGGCTCAGTTCTATCTGGGTGATGCAGGGATTGTTGCGGATCAACATCATTGCCGCAAAGCGACCGGGCTTGAGATGCGCGATGCCGGAGCGACCGGCGAAAGCGCGGAACGAGGCGTCCTGCGCCAGACGCAGATGGAACCCGACGAATTCCTCGAGCTGGCCCAATTGCAGATCGCCGCCGGCGTGCCGCCGCCCGGGCCGTGCTTTCTTGCGCACCGCGTTGTCCGTCGCCGGGCGGCGAGCGATCATGGTCTCATGTCCTTGTCGGCGGGGTCGTGGCGTTTGCTCTGCTTGGATGCCGCCTCCTGTCCTAGCCACATTTGGCATTGCATGCCAAGATTTTGGCCGCAGAACTAGTTTGGTACAAAACCAACCCGGCATCGTCAAACGCACGACGAGAAGAGCTGGATCGGCGACACGTGGCTATCGCCGTCGATCGCCGAGCCCGCCACCTAGAAGCCGAGCACTTCCGCGTTGACCGAGGCCTCCAGACCACCATCGACGGGAAGGTTGGCGCCGTTGATCCAGCGGGCGCCGTCGGAACAGAGAAAGAGGATGGCGGGGGCGATATCCGCCGCGGTGCCGGCGCGGCCAACGCGTGTGATATCGCTTTCCACGCGAGCGTCACCGAGGACGGCGCGGAACTCGCCGAGGATGGGCGTCTCGACCGGGCCGGGACTGACCGAATTGACGCGGATGCCGCGGCTCTTGAAGCGCGGCTGGTGCGCAGCGCGGAAGGTCCACAGCAGCAACGCCTCCTTGGAAACTGGATAGCCTTCGCCGTCCTTGATGCCGAACTCCGACACCAGGGTGTCGACGTCGGGGAAGCCTTGCACGCCAGCCAGGTTTTTCGCCCGCTCTAGGTTGGCGCGCCAGCCGAAGCCGGCGATCGAAGCAGCGTTGACGATGGCGCCACCTTCCCTGATCTGTCCGGCAGCGGCTTCCGACAGCGCACGCAATCCGTAGAAGTTGACCGCCAGCGTCTTCGCGGCACCCGTGTTTCCCGATACGCCAGCGACGTTGCACAGCGCGTCGAACCGCTTCGGTAGCCGCCGCACCAGTTGCTCTATCGAAGCCGGAGCGGAGAGATCGGCCTCGACGAAAGATGCCAGGCGCGCGGCAGGCTTGCGGATGTCGATGCCGACGACATCCGCACCGAGATCGGCGGCGAGTTCAGCCGTCCGTTCGCCTATGCCGGAGGAGACTCCCGTGACGACGATTGTCTTACCGTAGAGCATGCGGGCTTTTCCCGTTGGTCTGGCGGCGATCGACCATGACCAGACGTATTTTGCCGGCGTCACTTGGACCGAGGCGAAGTCAATGCCCGGCAGGGCCACAAGCGCCGTCGAAGCGCTTGTGGATTCCAGTGGGGGCTGGCCCGGCGATGACGACATTACGCCGCCAATCTCAGGCGCCGGCGTCCGAACGACCGGGTCAGGCGTTGTACTGTTTCAGCTTGGCCGCGATCGGCACTTTCGGGTCGGTGACGTTGTCGACGATGACGAGTTCGACCTTGAACTTCGATCCGGCCGGCGCCTTGACCCACTGCGCGCCGATGATTGGAGCAGTGGAGACGTTGGGGACGGGTCCCGAGGTGAAGTCGACCTTGCCGACCATCGTGGTGGTGTTGAGCGTCGACAGGGCCTTGGCGACCGCGGCCTTGTCGTTGGGGGTGCCGGAAGCCTGCAACGCGGCAAAGCCACCGTCCAGCAACGACATGCTGGCGCCAAGCTGCTGCTGCCATTGCTTGCCGGAGGCTTTTTCGTAGCCGTCGGCAAGATCGGCCGCCGAGATTCCAGTGAGCGACGACTTGTAGGGGAAGGTCCTCGTCCAGTACGCGCCGCCGGCGAGATTGTTGCCGAGATCGCCAACAGCTTCGATATCCGACGGAAACAGACCGGTCTTCGCGATCTGCGCGATCTTGACCATCTTGGTGTAGCCCTGCTGCGACGCCTGACGCCAGAAGGCGGCAAAATCCGGCGGGATCGGGAAGGTGTTGAAGATTTCGCACTTCTCTTTCTTGAAGAGCGCGATCTGCGCGGCGTAGTCCGTGGTGCCGTCCTCATACGGGCCGGCATCGACGATGGTGTAGCCGCCCTTGGCAAGCAGCGGCGCGAGGTTGGCGCGGATGGCGTTGCCATCCGCGTCATTCGGATAGAGCACGCCGACCTTCTTGTTGGTCTTGATGCCGCCGTTGTCCCACATTGAAAGGTAGGTCTTGGCGAACTCGCCGGTACCGAAGCTGAAGTGGTACGTCCACTTGAACGGGCTCGGTGTGCCGGGCTTGGCGCCACGGCCGAAATAGAAGGATTCCCAAGGCGCAACAGTCGACAAGCAGGGAACGCCCGCGGCTTCGCAAGCGTCCGCAACCGGATTGATCACCTCGGGTGTCGAGGTGGCCAGCATCATGTCGATCTTGCCGTTGTTGATGAGGTCCTTGGCAAGCTGGCCTGCGCGCGCAGGGTCCGACTGGGTGTCCTGGTCGACAATTGTCACCTGATAGGTCTTGTCGCCAACCTTGAAGCCGCTCGCCAAAGCCTTGCGCGCGGTGTCGAGCACGTAGCCATCGCCCTCACCGAAGCCACCAAGTGCGCCGCTGCGCGGGCTGATGAAGCCGACTTTCAACGTGGCATCATCGGCGAAGGCGCGACGGCCGCCGATGGCCAAAGCCAGTCCGCCCGCGCCTGCGGCTGCAATCAGTTCACGTCTCGATAGTTTCTTTCCGGCGCGGATGCCGCCGGCATTTTTCGAATTTACGCTCATGGCTTCCTCCCTTGTTTTGATTACGAATCGCCCGCTAACTCGCACGAATCCCAAATCGCGGGCGGCATTCAACAGAGTGCGTTCGATAGTCGAACATATGTGCGATTTCCGAACACGCTACTGCCGGGAATAGTGGGTTGCAAGCCAAGAGGCGACGCCATCCGACCTGTCCGTCAGGCGCGCCATCGCGCCGAAGCCTCGCCGGGATGCCCGGCCGTGTTCGGCTACCAGAACTCGGGCAACGCCGGGGATGGCTCGCGGAGCGGGACCAGGGCCGCGAAGCGGCTGGCGTGGTAGAGGAGCGGCGGCTGGTCATCCGCAGCCATCGAGATGATGGCGCCGATGAATAAGGTGTGGTCGCCGCAGTCGTGCTTGGCGGAGACGGTAGCGGTAATCAGCGCCGATGTGCCGACTATGGCAGGAATGCCGTTTATCTCGCGAAAACCGACGCGCAGTCCTTCCACCGGGCGGCCCGCGAAATTGGTGGCGTATTCTTCCTGCCCGGCGGCGAGAACGTTGACCGAAAAGGCACCCGCTGCCTGCAGATGGCTGTGCATATGAGCGCGCTTGGCCACCGAAATCACACACAGCGGCGGATCGAGCGAGCCGGACATGAACGCGTTCGCCGTCATGCCACGGATGTCGCCATCGACGGAAGCGGCGATGACCGTGACGCCGCTGGCGAACCGCCCCATCACCCGGCGAAAGTGGGCCGGGTCGGCACTGTTCAGCGGACGTATCTGGCTCATTGCGGCCCGGCTCATTCCTATTTGCCACCCCGGGCGTGATAGCTGAAGGCGCCGGGATCGGTGAGATCCGGGACCCGCCAGCCGTCGAGATCGTACTCCGCCATGCACTCCTCGGCGAAGCCCTTGAATTTGTCAGCATTGCCGGAAGCCATCGCGCCGAAAAGTGCGTAGCGGCGGATTTCTTCCGTCGAGCCGCCATAGTTGATCTCGTAGAGCTCGTGGCGGCCGCCGAACTCGGAACCGATCGAATCCCACAAGAGCTTCATCAGCTTGATGCGCTCCTCGGCCTTGTAGCCATTCGAACCGCGCATGAAGCGGTCGATGTACGGGCGAATCTCGGGATTCTTGAAGTCGCTGGAATGGCTGTTCAGGTAAATGAGACCAGAGGCGACCGTCTGCTCGATGAGATACTTGACCTTGGTGTAGGCCATGGTGGCGATGATCTGGTAGGCGTTGCCCGGGTCCATGTTGGGCAGAACGTACTCGCCGATCCACGGCTTGGGATCCCGGACCATCGCGTCCGACAGGCCCCAGAAGAGATTGCGCCAAGCAATGACCTCGCCCACGTTCGCCTGAACGCCGCGATAGTCCTTGGTGCCCGACGCCTCGACCGCTTTCAGCAACAGCCCTGCGATGAAGTCGAGCTTGACGGCAAGGCGGGTGCAGCCATGGACGACGAAGCGCGGCAGAAAGCCGGTGCGCGGGAAGAAGTTGTTGGCCTTCTCCATGTCGCCGTAAACGAAGACGTTCTCCCAGGGGACGAGCACCTTATCCATGATGAACACCGCGTCGTTTTCGTCGAGACGGGAGGACAGCGGATAGTCGAAGGGGCTGCCCATGACGGTGGCCGTCATCTCGTACGAGGTGCGGCAGATGAACTTCACTCCGGGCGTGTTCGTCGGGATCATGAAGACCACGGCGAAGTTCTTGTCCTGAACGGGAATCAGGCCGTGGTGGGCGACGAAAGTGTAGTTGGTGAGCACCGATCCGGTGGCGACGACCTTGGCGCCGGAGACGATGAGGCCGGCGTCGGTTTCCTTCTCGACGTGGCAGACAACGTCGGAGACTTCATTCGGCGGACGGTCGCGATCGACCGGCGGATGGATGATGGCGTGATTTACGAAGGGCACACGCTCCTGGCAGAACTTGTACCAGCGGCGGGCGTTGTCCGAATACGGATCGTAGAAGGCGGCATTGGCTCCAAGCGTTGCGAGGAAGGCTGCCTTGTAGTCCGGGGCGCGGCCGATCCAACCGTAGGTCAGGCGGGCCCATTCCGCGATGGCGTTCCGGCCCTTGAGCAGATCGTCGGCCGACTTCGGCGCCTTGAAAAACGCGTGGGTCATGCCGCCGTTCCCGGTGTCGGTCGGCACGAGGATCTTGTCCTTGTGCTTGGGGTCGCTCATGGCGTCGAAGAGCCGGGCGGTCATGCGCGCGGTATTGCGGAAGGCGGGGTGTTCGGTGACCTTCTTTACGCGTTCGCCGTAGATGTAGACCTCACG
This sequence comes from Bauldia sp., assembly GCA_036511595.1. GTDB lineage: Bacteria > Pseudomonadota > Alphaproteobacteria > Rhizobiales > Kaistiaceae > DASZQY01. The sequence continues at coordinate 7,699 of DATCBY010000084.1, read as the reverse complement.
GCCATCATCCAGAGAGTCGATGAACTCCTTTCCGTTCTGGGGACGGGAAGACGAAGCGCTTCCGATTGTTTCGGGCAATTTGGCGAAAGCGGCGGCGTCTTCACGAACCATAGCGTCCATTGGGTTCCCTCCCTTATGCGGCACCGGTTCGATAATCGAACGTATGTGCGAATTTCGAACACGATAGGAAATCAGCCGCCGATTGGCAAGATCGCCCAAGTATCAGACGATGAATTTCGAGATTGTTTGGGCGGTTTCCCGGAGACGGGGAAGGTAGCGGTCACGCATTTCGTTGCGGGTGGTGCGGGCCGAGTGGCCGGACAGGTTGATGGCGCCAACAACGGTGCCGCTTCGGGAAACCAGCGGCACGGCAAGGGCGCGCAGGCCGCGTTCAAGTTCTTCGTCGACCATCGAGAAGCCCTGGGCCCGATCGGATTTCACGCGTTCCACGAGGGCGCCGAGATCGGTGATCGTGCTCGGAGTGTATTGCTCGATGACGGCGGCGCGCAGCCGTTTCCAGATCTCCTCGTCATCGAGATGGCCCAACTGGATCCGACCAAGGGCGGAATGAAACGCCGGCTGACGCGTGCCTATCGCCGTGGTTGACGACATGATCCAAACGGCGGCCGAACTTTGAGCAACTACAATGGCTTCAAAGCCGTGAAGGGTCGCGGCGGCAGCCGCTTCCTGAAACTCGGAACTCAGCTCTTTGAGGAGCGGTTCGGCCCTCTCCACCCAAGAAAGGATGGACAGATAGGCGAAGCCCAGGTCGAGAATCCGCGGCGATAGGGCGAAGTCACGGCCGTGTTGCTCGACGTAGCCCAGTTCGCCCAGCGTCAGCAGCACCCGGCGGGCGGCGGCCCGCGACAGGCCGGCGACGGCCGCGGCCTCGGTCAGACTCATGGACGGACGCGCCGGGCCGAAGGCAGCGAGGACGGCGAGCCCCTTGGCGAGGGATGCCATGAATTCCTTACCATCGCGACCGGCAACAGGTCCAAAGCGGGTCGGCGCGATCGCGGGCTCGACGACCGACGCGCGCGCCTGAGATGGCCGGCGCTTTACCGTTGACACTCCCGTGAACCTCGCAGAAAATGGCCGAATAACGAACTACTGTTCGATAAGCGAACGGTTATTCTCGAATACGGGATCGAGTCCGTCAAGCGCCAGCGGTTGTCTCGTCCGGGCACAAAAATGAGTCTGGCGACTCGGGTTCAAAGAAAAGAAGTGGGAGGAAGGCACATGGGAGATGTCATTCGTGTGCGGCCAAGTCGTCGCACATTCCTGAAGAGTTCGGCGGCACTCGGCGCCGCCATGGCAGCCGGGCCGATCTTTGCGCCGGCCGTGCATGCCGCAAACAAGAAGATCAAGCTCGGCTTCGTCACGCCGCAGACCGGGCCCCTCGCGGCATTCGCTGCGTCCGACAAGTTCAACATCAAGGCCTTCAACGAGTTGACCAAGAACGGCATCAAGGGCGCCGGTGGCACCTTTGACGTCGAGATCGTGGTCAAGGACAGCCAGTCCGATCCGAACCGCGCGGCGGAAGTCGCCAAGCAGCTGATCGTCGAGGACAAGATCGACATGATGCTGACGGCGGAGACGCCGGAGACGGTGAACCCGGTTTCGACACAGTGCGAAATCGAGGAAATGCCGTGCGTCTCCACCAACTCGCCGTGGCAGCCGTATTTCATCGGCCGGCAGGCGGACCCGGCGGGCGGACCGCCGGCGTGGAAGCCGTTCAACTGGACCTATCATTATTTCTGGGGCCTCGAAGACGTCATCGCCGTCTTCACCTCGATGTGGAACCAGCTCGACACCAACAAGCAGATCGGCGGCCTGTTCCCGAACGACGCCGACGGCAATGCCTGGGGCGATCCGGTCAACGGCGTGCCGCCGGCCTTCACCAAGGCTGGCTACACGGTCACCGACCCCGGCCGCTACCAGGATCTGACCGACGATTTCTCGGCGCAGATCACCGCCTTCAAGAATGCTAAGGACGAGATCGTGTCGGGTGTCGTGCTGCCGCCGGATTTCACGACGTTCCGCAACCAGGCGAACCAGCAAAACTTCAAGCCGAAGGCGATTACCGTCGGCAAAGCGATCCTCTTCCCCGAATCGGTCGAGGCGCTTGGCCCCGCCGGCCATAACCTGTCGTCGGAAGTCTGGTGGACGCCGAGCCATCCCTTCAAGTCTTCTCTTACCGGACAGTCGGCGGCGGAACTCGCGAAGGCTTATGAGAAGGACTCCGGCCGCCCATGGACCCAGCCGATCGGCTTTGTCCATTCGCTGTTCGAGATGGCGACCGACATCATCAAGCGCGCCGAAGATCCGAAGGATGCCAACTCGCTGGTCAAATCCATCCGGGCAACCGACCTGAAGACCATCGTCGGGTCGGTCAAATGGGACGGCGCCAACGTGCCGCCCTTCGCCGCCAAGAATGTCTGCAAGACGCCGCTCGTCGGCGGACAATGGCGACGGAAGGCCGACGGCAAGTTCGAACTGTTGATCGTCGACAACACGCACGCGCCGGAGATTCCGGCGGGCGGCAAGATGGAACCGATCACTTACTCATAACTGTGCCACCAACGGGGAGGCGGTCACCGCCTCCCCTATTTCGTTTCCACGGCGTTCGTGGTTTTTATTGGCCGCCCGCGACGCCGATTCAACTTTCCACAGGCCGCCTGCCCCCGTGATCCTCGAAATCGAAAAATTGTCGAAGGCATTCGGCTCGGTGGTTGTCGCCGACGATCTCGACCTTTCGATCGAAGCGAATTCGGCGCTCGGCATCATCGGGCCAAACGGCGCCGGCAAGACGTCGATGTTCAACCTCATCACCGGCGCGCTCGCGGCCGATCGCGGTACCATCCGCCTCGACGGAAAGGACATCACTTCGGCGCCGGCGCAAATGCGGGCGCGGGCCGGCATCGCGCGCTCGTTCCAGATTCCCCTGCCCTTCGGCAATCTGACGGTGTTCGAAAACTTGCTAGTCGGCGCCACGAGCTGCCGGAACCGCAGCGAAGCGTCGGTGCGTGATGCCTGCCGCGACACGCTGGAGCGTACCGGGCTGCTGGCGCTTGCCAACCGCCGTGCCGGGACTCTCACGCTCCTGCAGCGCAAGCGGCTTGAACTGGCGCGGGCGCTGGCGACCGAACCGCGCGTGCTGCTGCTGGACGAGATTGCCGGCGGCCTGACGGAAAGCGAATGCAACCAGCTGGTCGGCACAATCCGCGACATCCGCAGCCGCGGCGTCACCGTGGTGTGGATCGAACACGTGGTGCATGCGCTGCTCGCCGTCGTCGACAAGCTGCTGGTCCTCAACTTCGGACGGAAGATCGCCGAGGGCGATCCGCGGACGGTGATGGCTTCGAAGCCGGTCCGCGAAATCTATCTCGGCATCGAAGCCTGATGGCGCTCCTCGAGACTCGCGACCTCACGGCTTTCTATGGCGACTTCCAGGCGCTGTTCGGCATCAGCGTGACGGTCGAACAGGGCGAGACCGTCGCCATCATCGGCGCCAACGGCGCCGGTAAGTCGACGTTCCTGAAGACCGTCGCCGGCCTGCTGCCGAGCACTCCCGGCTCCGTCATGTTCGACGGCGCCGACATCAGCGGAACGAAAGCCTACGACAATCTGGCGCATGGGCTGGTCCTGGTACCGGAAGGACGCAAGCTCTTCCCCTCACTGTCGGTCGAGGAGAATCTGCTAGTCGGGGCGCATCGGCGCAGCGGAAAATGGACGCTCGCGCGCATCTACGAGCTTTTCCCGGTGCTCGCCGAGCGCCGCCACCAACCCGCGACGACGCTCTCGGGCGGGCAGCAGCAGATGTGCGCCATCGGTCGCGGCCTGATGGGCGATCCGCGCGCGCTACTCTGCGACGAGATCAGTCTTGGCCTCGCGCCGATCGTCATCCGTGACATCTACGCGGCGTTGCCGACGATCAAGGCGGAAGGCGCGGCGATCGTCATCGTCGAACAGGATATCGTCCAGGCGCTCGCGGTCTCGGATCGCGTCTATTGTTTCCAGGAGGGCCGCATGACGCTCTCGGGCAAGCCCGGCGAACTCAGCCGCGAAGCCATCCACACCGCGTACTTCGGGATTTGACGGGATGACCGCGGCGCTCGACACCATACTCCAGGGCGTGCTCCTCGGTGGGCTTTACGCGCTCTACGCGGCCGGCCTGTCGCTCATCTTCGGAATCATGCGGCTGGTGAATCTCGCTCACGGCGACCTGATCGTGGCGGCGGCGTATCTCATGCTGGCGCTCGCCCAGTATGCCGGCATCGACTCCGTCGTGGCGTTTGCGATCGCGTTGCCGCTGATGTTCGGATTGGGCTACGTGCTGCAGCGCTACCTCCTCAACCGCACGCTCGGCGAGGACATCCTGCCGCCGCTGCTGGTGACCTTTGGCCTTTCGATCGTCATCCAGAACGCGCTGCTGGAGGGATTCTCCGCCAACACACGGCGACTACCGATCGGCGAGATCGCCAACCAATCGCTGTCGCTTGGTGGCGGCATTGCCATCGGCATCATGCCGCTGCTCAGCTTTGTCGCGGCGATCGTGGTCGTGTTCGGGCTGAACCAGCTTTTCTATCGCACGCGCCTCGGCCGGGCGCTCCGCGCCACTTCCGACGACACCGAGACGGCGCAGCTCGTCGGCATCAACAACCAGCATATCTATGCCATCGCCATGGGGCTGGCGCTGGCGGTGTGCGCAGTCGCGGCCTTCTTCCTCGGCAGCCGCTCGACCTTTGACCCGACGACCGGGCCGGCACGACTGATCTACGCCTTCGAGGCGGTGATCATCGGCGGCCTCGGTAGCCTGTGGGGGACGCTCGCCGGCGGCATCGTGGTCGGCGTCGCCCAGACGGTCGGCGCGCGCATCCATCCGGAGTGGCAGATCCTATCTGGCCACGTTGCGTTTCTCGTCGTCCTCATCCTGCGGCCGCGCGGCTTCTTTCCGCGCGCCTTCGACTGAGGCCGGCGATGGCGGACGGCGCATCCTGGCGGGCCCTCGCCGAAAGATACGGGATCCAGATCCGGCTTGCGGCGCTGGCCATCGTGGTGATCGTCCTGATCCTGCTGCCGCTGCTCGGCAATCGCGCATTGATGCAGGACCTCTTCTTCGTCTTCACGATGCTGGCGTTGGCGCAATACTGGAACCTGCTGGCGGGCTATGCCGGCCTTGTTTCGGTCGGCCAGCAGGCTTTCGTGGGGCTCGGCGCCTATGCCCTGTTCGCGGCGGCGCTGATCCTCGGCTGGGACCCGCTGCTCGGCATTGTCGCCGGCGGCGTGGTGGCCGCGGTGCTGGCACTGCCGACGGCGCTGGTCGTCTTTCGCCTGCGCGGCGCCTACTTCGCGATCGGCACCTGGGTGGCGGCGGAAGTGTTCCGGCTGGTGCTGGCGCAGTTCAAGACGACACTTGGTGGCGGCACCGGCACTTCGCTCGGCCCCGACATCACCAACAGCATGACGGGACTCCCCTGGATCAAGGAGACGTTCGACGTGCGCACGCCGGAAGCGCGCGACATCGCGGTGTACTGGCTGGCGTTGCTGCTGCTGGCAGGGACGCTGGCGCTGGTCTATTTCCTGCTGCGCTCCCGCCGGGGCCTGGCGCTTGCCGCAATTCGCGATTCCGAAACGGCGGCGGTCAGCCTCGGCGTCGACTCTTTTCGCACGCGCCTCACCATCTACGTGATCGCCGCTTTCGGCACCGGCCTCGTCGGCGCGCTCATCTACCTGCAGAAGGCGCGGGTCTCGCCCGATGCCGCATTCTCCGTGCTCGACTGGACCGCCTACGTCATCTTCATCGTGGTGATCGGCGGCATCGGCACCATCGAAGGGCCGATCGTCGGCGCCATCGTGCTCTATTTTCTGCAAGACTATCTTGCCCACTTCGGCACCTGGTACCTGATCACACTGGGCGCGCTGGCTGCGGCGGTGATGCTGGTGGCGCCGCGCGGCCTCTGGGGCTATTTCGCCGACCGCTACGACATCCAGATCTTCCCGCTGCGGCGGCGGCTTTAGCGCACGGTCAGGGACTGGCTGGGGCGCCTGGATTATACCATGATTGATTTTGCTAAGATTTTTCCTTTATGTCCATTCTGGCCCCTTAATTAGACCCTTGATTCTGAATCCATTCTTGCCGCGTCGCCCTCATGTGTCGCGCAACGCACGACGGCTCTGGCATGGTTCGCGATTTTTCCCGCTCGGCGTTCCACGTCCTGCCCGCTCCACGCAGCCCCGCGAGGCGCTGGGGGGTCAGGACAAGCAAAAGGCCCAAGCGCGAGGCCGCATTAAGGATCGCCGCGTCGCTCGACGTAAAGTCGGCGTGCCGCAGCAGTCGAAAGTCAAACATGATCTCCCATTTCGTCTGCATTCGATCGGAATGTTCCGCGCCGCCGCGGGGGTGCCGTTTCGCCCGTTATGTGGCTGATTCGTCGCCGCAACTCATCGAGCGCGCCGATGACGGAAACTTCGTCCTTGTCTGACACATGGAGCATTCCGCTGCTAGTTCGCGCTAAGTCAGTCACGGCGTCACGAATATGCGGCATGTCCACCCCCTCAAATTTTTTGTCGCGGCTGATTTCCGCCGCTATCATCGAAATGTTGCGGGGGGTGCTACGAAGGCGGTTCTCCAAGTCCGAAAGAGCAGCGATGATCGCCACGTAGAGGTCGACCTTATCGAAGGTAGGATCGGACATCAGCTTCTTGACGGCTGCGGTGACGTCGATGGGGGCATAAACGGTGAGGACGATGTCCTGGAGGCTCCGCGCGTTTACATGCCTTCGCTCAGCGCGCTCGACGAGCTGCGCCAATTGCTCGATCGTCCAGCAGCTTATGCGTTGCTGTACTGCTCGCTTGCTGACCTCGCCCTCAGGATCGTCGGCCGCGGGGTAGGATGGAGCGACGAGCAGGCATCCCTGCGCGCCGCTCGACTTGAAGTGCGAGTGAAGGCCGGCAAAATCGAGTTGCGAAAGCGCTGGCACATCCTTGCTACTCTTCGCTTCCAAGGTGAAAGATTGTTCCCCCGTACCATGGATGAGGTATTGTGCGAGCCCGTCGGGCTCTCCCGCTCCGGCGATGTGACGAGCCCCAAACCCCAATGCACGCAACGCGCCGACCAAGGCGATCTCAAGTTCGATGGCGCTCGCCGTTGCGTCACGGAGCGCTCTTGCCAGCGACGCAAGCGAATAGGTCTCGTCCAGTGCCAAGCCCCGCAACAGGCTATCTCGTCGTTCCAACAGATCGCTGACGATCTCGGGTTGAATCGCGGCAGCGCGCAGATAAACCTCCAGCAACGCTTCGGCGACGATTAATGCTTCCAAAAGCCGCTTGCTGTCGGGTTTGCCGGCAAACTCGCGGACGAGCTGGTGGTCTTCGTTAACGAAGAACGTTCCTGTGCGTGCATCGAGGCGTGCAATAACGCTCAACGGCCCGGATGGGGAATATTTGAAGGTGTAGCGACGGTCTTTCCGCTCGGTTGCGTAAAGGTCCTCGACCAGCGCTTGGAGTTCTCCGACATCATCGATCGGATTCACTAAGCGCCAGACCGATTGTTCGCCATCGGCGCGGTGCGGTTCTCCCGCCTCGGCAACCAACGCGTCTGCTAAGGGCCGCTCGACGAGCTCAGTGCCGACGTAGTCTCTATAGCCTTCCTTGTTCTTTTGGCCGGCCTCGGAAGCCTTTTTCTGTGCGATCTCAT
>DATCBY010000083.1:0-3889 GCA_036511595.1 Bauldia sp. | reverse complement strand
ACAGGCCAGGCCTCCGTTTTCGGAGTCCCGACACTCGCGGTCCAGCACCACGTTGCGCACATTGCGGCTTGCATGGCCGAACATCGCCTGACCCCGCCGGTGCTTGGCGTGGCCTGGGATGGGAACGGGTTTGGTCCCGATGGAACGGTGTGGGGCAGTGAGTTCATCCATCTCACTCGGTCGGGGTGGGAGCGCGTCGCGCATCTTCGCCCCTTCCGCCTGCCCGGAGGTGAGGCGGCCGTTCGTGAGCCGCGCCGCTCGGCGATCGGCCTGTTATTCTCGGCGTTCGGCCGGGACGCGTTCGCCATGACCGACCTCGCGCCGGTCGCGGCCTTCGCGCCGGCGGAACAAGCGACGCTTGGCGTCATGCTCGAACGCGGCGTCAACGCCCCGCTCACCACCAGCGCCGGCCGGCTGTTCGATGCCGTCGCCGCGCTGATCGGCCTTCGGCAGCGCACGACTTACGAGGGGCAAGCCGCCGCGGAGCTGGAAGGGATCGCCGTCGACGCCATGGCCGTGGGCGCGTACGAGTTTCCAATTCTTCCGGGAGGAAACGAGAAGCCGCTGATCGTCGACTGGGCACCGGCGCTGGAGTTGATCATCGCCGACGTTCGCGCCGGCGCGCCGCCGGGCGCCATCGCGGCGGCTTTTCATGCCGGCCTTGCCGCAGCCATCGCCGGAGTTGCCATCCATATCGGCGAGCCGAGGGTCGTTCTCGGCGGCGGGTGTTTCCAGAATGCGCGGTTGACGGAGGCGACGGTCATGGCGCTCAGTTCCGCCGGCATGACTCCGTACTGGCCGCAGCAGGTGCCGCCGAACGATGGCGGACTGGCGCTCGGCCAGGCATACTGGGCCGCAACCATGGGAGGCGTCTGATGTGCCTGGCGATCCCGGGACTTGTTCTGTCACTGTCCGGCGGAGATCCGGTCACGCGCACGGCACGGGTGGACTTTGGCGGTGTCGTCAAGGAGATCAACGTTGCCTACACTCCGGAAGCCGAAGTCGGCGACTACGTTCTGGTCCACGTCGGCTTTGCGCTCACCGTGATAGATGCAGCCGAAGCCGAGAAGGTGTTCGAGCATCTCGAGCGTATCGGCGAGATCGAGGCGGAGCTTCGCGGAGAGGCTTTGTCATGAAATATCGCGACGAATACCGCGATCCTGCCGCGGCGCGTAGGTACGCCGACGCCATTGCCCGCCTGGTCACCCGGTCATGGAAGATCATGGAAGTCTGTGGCGGCCAGACCCACGCCATCGTCCGCTACGGAATCGACCAGCTTCTGCCGCAAGCGGTGACCCTGGTTCACGGCCCCGGCTGTCCCGTCTGCGTCACGCCGGTGGATTACATCGACAAGGCGATCGAAATCGCCGCCCGCCCGGGTACGATCTTCTGCTCCTTCGGTGACATGCTGCGCGTGCCCGGCAGCGAAACCGACCTGCTCGCCACTAAGGCGCGCGGCGCGGATGTTCGCGTGGTTTACTCGCCGCTCGATGCCGTCGACATCGCTCATTCCAACCCGACGCGCGAGGTGGTGTTCTTCGCGGTCGGGTTTGAGACAACCGCGCCGGCGAACGCCATGGCCGCCTACCGGGCAAAGCGCGACGGGCTGACCAACTTCTCGCTGCTCGTCTCTCATGTTCTGGTCCCTCCCGCGATGACGGCGATTCTTCGCGGCCCAACTAATCGCATCCAGGGTTTTCTAGCTGCAGGCCACGTCTGCACGGTGATGGGATTTGAGGAATATTTCCCGATTGCGGTCCGCTATCATGTCCCGATCGTGGTCACTGGCTTCGAGCCGCTCGACATCCTCGAGGGTGTCTATCTCTGCGTTCGCCAGCTGGAGGAGGGCAGGGCGGAGGTCGAGAACCAGTATGCGCGCTCGGTGAAGCGTTCGGGCAACCAGACGGCGCAGGACCTCATGGGCGAGGTCTTTCGGGTCGTCCCGAGGCGCTGGCGCGGCATCGGTGAGATCGCCGAGAGCGGACTGGCGTTGGCGGACGCCTACCGCTCCCTCGATGCCGAGGAGCGCTTCGGCACGGTTGGATTGCGCGAGGAACGTTCCAGCGAATGCATCAGCGGGCTGGTCCTTTGCGGCGAGAAGCGGCCCACCGATTGCGCTGCCTTCGGCAAGCGCTGCACGCCGGAGCATCCCTTGGGCGTCACCATGGTTTCGTCCGAGGGAACCTGCGCCGCCTATTACCGCTACCGCGGCGCCGAAGCCGCCGTGGCGGCAGAATAGATCGCCGATGCCGAACGGCGATTTCGCGTGTCCCGTGCCGCTTGCCGGTGACGAGACCATCCAGGTAGCCCACGGCGGCGGCGGGCGGGCGACGGAGCGTCTGCTCGACACGATCTTCCGTCCAGCCTTCGACGGTCCCGAGCTCTCCCGCCGGCACGATGGAGCCCGGCTCGAATTATCCGGGCCGATCGCCTTCACCACCGACACATACGTCGTCAAACCACTTGTATTTCCCGGCGGCGACATCGGGCGGCTGGCAATCAATGGCACGGTCAATGATCTTGCCATGTGCGGAGCGCGCCCGACCTGTCTCAGCGCCGGCTTTGTGCTGGAGGAAGGGCTGGATACCGCCTTGCTCGGTCGGATCGTCGCGTCGATGCGCGATGCCGCGCGCAGTGCCGGCGTCCGCATCGTCACCGGCGACCTCAAGGTCGTAGATCGCGGCAAGGCCGACGGCATCTTCATCAACACCGCTGGCATCGGCACAATCGTCGCGCCCTACGCGATCGAGCCGCGCAGCGTGCGGTATGGCGATGCGGTGATACTCTCGGGCGATATTGGCCGGCATGGCATTGCCGTCATGGCGGCACGCGAGAGTCTGGGGTTTGAGTCAGTGATCGAGAGCGACTGCGCGTCGGTCGCGGAACCCGTGCTCACCCTCCTCAAAGCCGGTATTGACCTCCACTGCCTGCGCGATCTTACCCGGGGAGGCCTGGCTTCAGCCCTGGTCGAGATAGCCGAGACCGCAGGCGTTGCTATCGCCATCGAGGAAAGGGCGATTCCGGTCCGCGCCGACGTTGCCTCGGCCTGCGAAATCTTGGGCCTGGACCCGTTTCACGTCGCCAACGAAGGCCGCTTCGTTGCCTTCGTTCCGGCCGATCAGGCTTCGTCGGCGCTTAAGATCATGTCTCGCCACCAGGTCAGTGCCGGCGCGGCGATGATCGGCACCATCGTTACCGGCGCGGCGGGACGGGTATCGTGTCGTGGGCCGATCGGCGGCACTCGCATCATTGACATGCTGAGCGGCGAGCAGCTGCCGCGAATCTGCTGAGATGAAGGATCACCCAGCGTCCGCCGAAGCCGTCAAAGAGCACGTTGCTTACCACAATTGCCGTAATGAATGCCGCGTTGAATCAGAAGAACATCCGCATGTGATACGTCGGCCAGAAGTTGTTCGCGATCCATTTGACGAAGCCGCCGTTCGTGAGCGTCTCGTCGAGAACGTGGACGACCTACGCCGCGAAAAAAAACGCAGCCGTATGCCGCCCGGAGATGGGCCCAAAACGCTAGGTGAGCCGGTTGCGGAACATCCACGCCGCGATCGGCAGCGTCATCATGCCGATAATGGCGAGCGGCCACAGATCGTCCCAAAGTTCGGCAAGGGCGGCATTGGCACCGCGTCTCACAAACCGGGACCATGTGTGGACGGCCCCGTTGATGCAAGGATATTTTGACGTCGATGACATGGTCGGATGCATCCATGTGTCCGGCCTATTTATGCGGGTTGGATCGGGCGGGTTGCTGCCGCGTGTGCGGCAATGGTGAAGGTGGCGGCGTAAGCGGCCGGGGTTAGCCAGCCGAGGCGTGAGTTCGGTCGGTCGGTGTTGTAGTCGCGCCGCCAGCCCGCGAGAGCCGTGCGGGCGTGGTCTA
>DATCBY010000082.1:0-48527 GCA_036511595.1 Bauldia sp. | reverse complement strand
CACCACTAGCAAGACTCGCGCCGGTGACCCGTCCGGCGCAAAGATTTACCGATCAGGCACGAAAGACTGCCCGAGACAGGCAGGCGTGTTCGACCTGAGGAGCATACGATTGCGCGAGATGACCACCAAGACCACCACGGTGGCAACATACGGCAGCATGGTCAGGAACTGAGCCGGCGCAGGAACGCCGTAGCCTTGCGCATTCAACTGCAGGATGCCGACCGCGCCGAAAATGACCGCTCCGATCGCCACCCGCAGCGGCAGCCAGGTTCCGAAGACGACCAGCGCCAGCGCGATCCAGCCGCGGCCGGCGGTCATGCTGGGGGTCCATTGCGGCGTATAGACGATCGAGAGATAGCCGCCGGCCAGACCGGCGCAGGCGCCCCCGAACAACACGGCCAGAAAGCGGACGCGGATGACGTTGTAGCCAAGGGCGTGCGCCGAGACGTGATTGTCGCCGACCGCGCGCACGATCAGGCCGCCGCGCGAGCGGAACAGGAACCACGACACGCCGATGGCGAGCGCGATCGCCAGATAGACGAGCGGGTCCTCGCCGAAGATCAACGGCCCGACGATGGGAATATCGGTCAGCACCGGAATATGGATGCGCTGCAGGCCGAGGCCCGGGATGCTGACGTACTTATCGCCGATCAACCCGGAGAGCCCGAGCCCCATGATGGTGAGCGCCAGACCCGACGCCACCTGATTGGCGACGAATACGAGCGTCACCAGCCCGAACAGTGCCGCCATCGCCGCGCCCGCAAGAATCGAAGCCAGCACGCCGATCGCCGGGACGCCCGTGAGGTATCCGGCGATGAACCCGACGACCGCGCCCACCGCCATCATGCCTTCGACGCCAAGGTTGAGCACGCCCGACCGCTCGGCGACCAGTTCGCCCATAGCGGCGATGAGCAGCGGCATGGAGGCCGTCACGATAGTCAGCAGCAGGCCCGTGATCTCAGCCGCGCCCATGCGTCGCCTCCACGGCCGGAGCGATCTGAGCCAGAGTTCGGCGCACGATGCGAATTCGGTAGAAGATCAGCGTGTCGGTCGCCAGCACGAGGAAGAGCAGGATTCCCTGGAAGACATTGGCGAACTGCGAAGAGACGCCGAACTTGATCTGCACCGCTTCCCCGCCGACCAGTGACAGCGCCAGCACGAAACCGGCGACGATGATGCCGAGCGGGTTCAGCCGGCCAAGGAAGGCGACGATGATCGCCGTGAAGCCGTAGCCGGGCGAGACGCTGATCCGGAGCTGGCCCAGCGGCCCCATCGCCTCGCACACACCGGCCAGTCCGGCCAATCCGCCGGAAATCAGAAACGCCAGCATAATCATGCGGTTCTGGCTGAAACCAGCGAAGGCGCCGGCACGCGGCGCCTGCCCCAGCACGCGGATCTGGAAGCCGGTTAGCATGTTGCGCAGCATGTACCAGGCGGCGACCGCGACAATCAGAGCGAGGAAGAAGTTCAGCTTGATCCCGAACAGCGACGGCAGGATCTGCCCCGGACCGAACGGCCGGCTGTTCGGGAAGTTGTGCCCCTGCGGATCGCGCCACGGCGAGCGCGCCACCCAGTCGAGCAGGAGCAGCGCAACGTAGACCAGCATCAGGCTGGTCAGGATTTCGTTGGTCCCAAATCGGACTTTCAGGATCGCCGGGATCGCGGCCCACACCATGCCGCCCAGGATACCGAGCAGCAGCATGAGGACGAGGGCGACCGGCCCGCCCCACTGCGGGAAATACACGGGAATGATCGAGCCGAAGATGGCGCCTAGCGCGAGTTGCCCTTCGGCGCCGATGTTCCAGGTATTCGACAGGTAACAGATGGCAAGGCCGACGCCGATCAGCACCAGCGGCGTCATCTTCACGATCAGGTCTTTCACCGACCACAGCGCGGCCAGCGGCTGGATGAAATAGGCGTAGAGCGCCTTGGCCGGGTTGACGCCGATGATGGCGAAGATGATTCCGCCGATGATGACCGCGAGCAGGAGCGCCAGCAGCGGCGAGAAGATTGCCAGCGTCGCCGATCGCTCGGCGCGGCGGACGAGTTCAATTCCCATGCGCTTCCCCCGCCGGATGTGCGTGCGAGCCGCCCATGAGCAGCCCGATCTCCTCGCGCGAGATGCCGTGGGCGTCACGCGTCGGCGACAGGTGACCCTTGGAGATCACGGCGACGCGGTCGGAGATTTCCAGAATCTCGTCGAGGTCCTGGCTGATGACTAGCACCGCCGAGCCCGAGCGCGCGAGGTCGATCAGCGCCTGGCGGATGGTCGCGGCGGCGCCGGCGTCGACGCCCCACGTCGGCTGGCAGACGACCAGCACGCCGGGCTTGCGATCGAACTCGCGCCCGACGACAAATTTCTGCAGGTTGCCGCCCGAAAGCGACGCCGCTTCCGGATCGGCCGTGCCCTTGCGCACGTCAAACAGCTCGGTCACCCGGCCGGCGATATCGCGGGCCTCGCCAAAGCGCACCACGCCGCTGCTGATCAGCCCTTCGCCGGTGCCGTGACGCGTCAGAATGACGTTCTCCGACAGCTTGAAACGCGGCACGGCCCCGTGGCCCAGCCGTTCCTCCGGAACGAACGCCGCCTTCAGCTTGCGTCGCGCGTTGACGTGCCGCCGACCGACATCGGCGCCGTCGATGCGGATCGCGTCAGCGCTGTTGGCGGCGCGTTCCCCCGAAAGCGCATCGAACAGTTCGTCCTGCCCGTTGCCGGCGACTCCGGCGATCGAGACGATCTCGCCGCCGCGCACATCCAGGGACACGTGCTCCAGTGCGACGCCGAAGGCGTGCGGCTTCGGCAGCGACAGGTCTTTCACCGCGAGCCGCACCGGCGCATCGGCTCCCACGGCCGGTGGCGCCGAAATTTTCCGCAACTCCGCGCCGACCATCATGCTGGCCAGACGGCCCGCGGTCTCCTTCTGCGGATCGCATTCGGAAACCACCTTGCCGTGGCGCAGGATCGTGGCGTGATGGCAGATGACACGCACCTCTTCGAGACGGTGGCTGATGTAGAGGACCGATACGCCCTCCGACGATAGCCGCTTCAGCGTCACGAAAAGGTCGTCGGCCTCTTGCGGCGTCAGCACCGAGGTCGGCTCGTCCATGATGATGAGCTCGGGTTCCTGCAACAGGCAGCGCACGATCTCGACTCTCTGGCGCTCGCCCACCGAAAGGTCGGCGATGATCGAGTCCGGATTGAGCGGCAGGCCGTATTCCGCCGAGACGGCGGTGATGCGCTGCTTGAGTTCGGCGAGCGGCGTATCGGAGATCGCCAGCGCGATGTTCTCGGCGACGGTCAGCGCATCGAACAACGAGAAGTGCTGGAACACCATGCCGATGCCGAGCTTGCGCGCCGCGGCCGGGTTGGAAATCGTGACGCGATTGCCCTTCCAGCGGATTTCACCGGCGCTCGGTTGCAGGGCGCCGTAGAGAATTTTCACCAGAGTCGATTTGCCGGCACCGTTCTCGCCGAGCAGCGCATGAATCTCGCCCGGCCGGATCGAGAAATTGACGTTGTCGTTGGCGCGCAGCGTCGCGAAATCCTTGATGATGCCGGTGGCCTCGAGCGTCGGCACGCCAACCCAGCCTTCCGCCCGCGACAGCGACGGCGCCTCGTTCATCAGCCGATCCTTCTCAATTCGTGGCCGTGGCCGCTGGCGGCACGCAGCGCCTCGTCGCGGATCAGCATCTCGGTCACGGTCGCGGCCCCGATCACCGCCGGTGCCTTGGAATGAACGCCGGCGACGCCGATCGGGCAGACGAGACCGGCTATGCGCTCCGCGGGCACAGCCGCCACGGCAAGCTGGCGCGCGAAGCGCGCGCGCTTCGATCTGGAGCCGATCAGGCCGACGTAGGGGAACCGGCCGTCGGCCAGCGCCGCGTGAACGATAGCCAGATCGAGCGGGTGGCTGTGGGTCATCACCAGGACGAAGCTGCCATCCGCCGCGCCGCCGAGCACCGCCGCCGGCTCCTCGAAATGTTTGAGCGAGACATTATTCGGCACATGCGTTGGGAACGCATCCGGGCGGGGGTCAAGCCAGGTGACCGCGAACGGCAGCGGCGCCAGCGCCAACGCCAATGCGCGACCGACGTGGCCAGCCCCGAAAAGGTAGAGTTCGCGACGGTCGTCGCCGAAGCCTTCCGTCAGAACGCCGCCGGCAAACGCCGCGCTCCCTGGTTCCATCGGCTGATCGACGATCTCGCGCTCGACGCCGTTTTCCGCCGATAGGCGGCCGCGCGTGGTGAGATGTCCGGCCGCCTCGCGCTGCGCGAATTCCATAAACGCGGCGCGCTGGCTGTTCTCGATGATCTCGACGATCAGTTCAACGTTGCCGCCGCAGCACTGTCCGAGTTCGGGCCCCAGCGCGAAACCGCGCGCCTCGGCCTTGCTGGCGTTCGGATTGGCAAGAGAAGCCTGGGCAATCGCGATGGCTTTCCATTCCAGCGTGCCGCCGCCGATGGTGCCGGTGAAGGTTCCGTCCGGATTGACGATCATGCGGGCACCCGCCTCGCGAGGCGAGGAACCGCGGATCGCCGCCATGGTCACCATTGCCGCGCGGCCATGGCGATCGAGCGACGCCAGAACCCGCCCCCACACCGTTGGCGCGGCGTCGCTCATGTCTCGGACCCGTTCGACGCGCGAATGGCGCGCATGATCGCCTCCGGGGTCGCCGGTGCGTCTAGCCGCGGCATGACGGCGGGCTTGAGGCTGACGATGGCATCGGTGATCGCCGAGAAGACCGAGAGCGCCAGCATCAGCGGCGGCTCGCCCACCGCCTTGGAGCGATAGATGGAGTCCTCGCGGTTGCCGCCGGATTCGAACAGCGCCACGCGGAAATCGTCGGGCACGTCGCTCGCCGTCGGAATCTTGTAGGTCGAGGGCGCGTGCGTGCGCAGCCGGCCGGCCGAATCCCAGACCAGTTCCTCCGTCGTCAGCCAGCCCATTCCCTGAACGAAACCACCCTCGATCTGGCCTATGTCGATCGCCGGATTGAGCGACTTGCCGACGTCGTGAAGAATATCGACGCGCGTCACCCGCATCTCGCCGGTCATGGTATCGATGATCACTTCGGAGCAAGCGCCACCGTAGGCGAAATAATAGAAGGGCCGCCCGTTTGCCTTCTCGCGGTCCCACTGCACCTTCGGCGTCTTGTAGTAGCCGGTGGACGACAGCTGGATGCGGCTGGCGATCGCCATGGTCGCCAGCTCACCCAGCGTCATGGCGGTGTTGCCGACGAGCACGTTGCCGTCGGTGAAATCGACGCGCTCGCGCGTGATGTTCCAGCGTTCCTCGATGAAGGCGTAGAGCCGGTCCTTGATCGTGCGGCAGGCGATGAGCGCGGCCTGCGCGTTGAGGTCGGTGCCGGCCGACGCCGCGGTCGGCGAGGTGTTGGGTACTTTCGCCGTCGAGGTCGCGGTGATTTTCACCTTGTCGAGCGGCACGCCGAACTCTTCGGCGACCACCTGCGCGACCTTGACGAACAGCCCTTGCCCCATCTCCGTGCCGCCATGGTTCAAGGACACCGAACCGTCGCGATAGAGATGGACCAGCGCGCCACCCTGGTTGAGGCCGATCAGCGTGAAGGATATGCCGAACTTTACCGGCGTCAGTGCGATGCCTTTCTTCAGCACCGGGCTCGACGCGTTGAAGTCGGCGATCTCCTGCCGTCGCTCGCGGTAATTCGAGGTCATCTCGAGATCGCCGATAAGCTCCGGCAAGATGTTGTCTTCAACGCGCATGCCGTAGGGCGTGCGGTCGCGGCCGACCTCGCCGTAAAAGTTTGCCTTACGCACGTCGAGCGGATCACGGCCGGCAACGTATGCGATATGGTCCATCATGCGCTCGGCGAACAGCATCCCCTGCGGGCCGCCGAAGCCGCGGAAGGCGGTGTTGGAGACCGTGTTGGTGCGCATGCGCCGGGTGAGAATCTTGCACGCCGGGTAGTAGTAGGAATTGTCGGCGTGAAACATGGTGCGATCGACGACGCCGAGCGACAGATCCTCCGAGTGACCGCAACGCGCCGACAGTGTCACGTCGACAGCGCGGAGCACGCCATCGCGCGAGACGCCGGCCGAATAGTCGACCCGGAAGTCGTGGCGCTTGCCGGTCATCGTCATGTCATCGTCGCGGTCGAGCCGCAACTTGCACGGGTGGCCAGTCTTCCAGGCGGCCAGCGCCGCCAGCGCCGCCCACTGCGTCGCCTGGCTTTCCTTGCCACCGAAGCCGCCGCCCATGCGCCGCACTTCGCAGGTCACGGCATTGTCGTTGATGGCAAGAACATGCGCGACGACGTGCTGCACTTCCGTAGGGTGCTGCGTCGAGGAGTGCACCAGCATGTCGCCGTCCTCGCCGGGAATGGCGAGCGCGATCTGTCCCTCGAGATAGAAATGCTCCTGACCGCCAATGCGAAATTCGCCGGTCACCTGGCGAGGCGCGCGAATCATTTCCTCGGCCGGCTCGCCGCGCTGGAAGACGTAGTCCGGCAGCACCTTGGTATCGGCGACTAGCGCGTCGTCGATATCGATCGCCGGCATCGAAGGCGCCGTGCTGATCCGCGCCTTCTGTACCGCCCGGCGCGCCTCGTCGCGCGTGTCGGCGACCACGGCGAAAATCACCTGGCCGTAGAACATGACCGTGTCGCCGGCAATGACCGGGTCGTCGCCGATCTCCTTCGGGCTCATATCGTTCTTGCCAGGAATGTCGGCGGCGGTCAGCACGGTAACCACGCCAGGCGACGCCTTCGTCGCTTCGAGATCGAGCGAGGTGACACGTCCGGCAGCGATGGGCGCGTAGCCGACGGCGAGGTGCAGCGTGCCGATCGGCTCGAGCATGTCGTCGATATATTGCGCCGTACCGGTGACGTGCTTGACGGCGCTGTCGTGTGCGTAGGGTTGACGCACAATCGTGAAGCGGTCGGCGCCAACCTGTTGCGGCGTCGCGCCCGGAACGACCGTCGGCACCTGCATGTCAGCGGGCGGCATCGGTCTCCGCCTTCTCGCGCCGCCCGACGACGCGGGTGCGGTTGCTTGCGGTACCGGCCGCCTCGATCAAGGCCTTGCCCAGCAAGGAATGCGCCGTCTCGATGCGGTAGCGCGCGCTCGCCCTGTGATCGTCGAGCGGCGAGAAGTCTTCGCGCAGCGCCGCGAACGCCCGCGCCCACGCCTTCGAGTCGCGCAGCTGCTGGCCGGTCAGCGCCTGCTCGGCGTTGCTCGCGCGCTTCGGAATTCCGGCCATGCCGCCATAGGCCAGCCGCGCCTCGGTGATCAGCCCGTCGCCGTTGACGCTGAAGCGGAACGCCCCCATCACCGAGGAGATATCCTGGTCGAACCGCTTGCTTACCTTGAAGCAGCGGAACACGTGATCGGTGCGCAGGCGCGGCACGGTGATCTTGGTCACCAGCTCGCCGCGTTCCCGCTGCTGCTTGCCGTATTCAATGTAGAACTGCTCGACCGGCATGGAGCGCACCTGCCGCCCCTTCCGCATTTCTATCTTGGCGTCGAGGGCGATGAGCGCCGGTGGCATGTCGCCGATGGGAGAGCCATTGGCGACGTTGCCGCCGACCGTTCCCGACGCCCGCACCTGTCTGGAACCAAGTCGGCGGAGCAGCTCGCCGAGGTCAGGGTCGATGCGCTGGAGCATCGGCTCTGCCTGCGCATAAGTGGCGCCGGCGCCAATGACGATTTCGTGCCCGGTGTCCTCGACCTTGTCGAAGCCCACCACCTTGCCGACATGGATGATCTTCGGCAATTCGCGAAGCTGCTTGGTGATCCAGAGCCCGACGTCGGTGGCGCCGGCCACGATCGTCGCGTCCGGGTGCTTCTCGTAGAGCGCCGCCAGACTGTCGAGCGAGCCCGGCGCCGCAAAGAAATGATCGTCGTTGCCGACATAGACGTCCTCGCCGTCGGAGAGGAACGACAAGACGCCGGTCATGTCGTTGATGCCGGTCTGGAAGCGGTCCCTGCGCGGCTCGGCGCAGGCGGCGATCGCCGCGTCGACGATCGGACGATAGCCGGTGCAGCGGCAAAGGTTGCCGGCAATGGCATCGTTGACTTCGCCGCGTGTCACCGATCCGGTGGTCGACTGATAGAGGGCGAAGAGCGCCATCACGAACCCCGGCGTGCAGAAGCCGCACTGCGAGGCGTGGTGCTCGACCATCGCCACCTGGACCGGGTGCAGCGTGCCGCCGGACTGGACGAGGTCCTCGACCGTTACCACCTCGGTACCGTCGACCTGTCCGAGCAGCTGTATGCAGGCGTTGACCGGTTCATAGACGAGCCGCCCGTTGCGCAGCCGGCCGAGGGCCACCGTGCAGGCACCGCAATCGCCCTCGCCACAACCTTCCTTGGTGCCCGTCGACCCCTCGTTTTCCCGGAGATAATCGAGGAGCAACATCGTCGGCGGCACATCGACCAGTTCGACCAGCCTGCCACGGCGAATGAAACGGATAGTCGGACGCATCAGCTCCCCCGGTACGTCGAATAACCATAGGGGGAGAGCAGCAGCGGTACGTGATAATTGTCGCCGGCCGTGGCGATGCCGAAGCGGATGGGAACCACATCGAGAAATGCCGGGTCCGGCAGGGCAGTGCCGGCGCCGCGCAGATAGTCGCCGGCGTGGAAGCGCAATTCGTAGACACCGGCCACGAAGGCGTCGCCTTCGATGAGTGGCCGGTCGACACGGCCGTCGGCGTTGGTTTTTGCTTCCGTCAGCCGCTCGTCCCTTTGTCCGATGCGGTAAAGTTCCACCTTCACACCTGCCGCCGGCTTGCCGGATGCGGTGTCGAGAACATGCGTCGTCAGGCGTCCCATTGCGTCATCGTTTCTGTGCACCAGGCCGCTGCCTGCCGATCATGCGCGTGCCAAAGCACTCAGCCGCGCCCTTGCCCGCGTGGCAGAACCCAAGCGGCTACAATGGATTATGCCCAATCGTTGATCAAACGCTATTTTTTGGCAGGGCTGCTTCTGTTTTCACCAAATCCCGCCAAATCTTCGATCACGGGAGGAGGACCGTGGCGCCGACGGTCTTGCGGTCCTCGAGCGCCCGATGCGCTTGCGCCGCATCGCGCAGCGGAAAGGTCTGGCCGATCTCGATTTTCACCGATCCGTCCACCAGCACCGCGAACAGCGATGCGGCAGCCGCCTCGAGATCGCTCCGCTTGCCGAGGTAATGTTGCCCGGCAGGCCGGGTTGCGAACAAGGATCCCTTCTGCTGGAGAAGCCGGATCGGAAATTCGGGAACGACACCCGACGCGTTGCCGAAGGAGACAAACATGCCAAGCGGTTTCAGGCAGTCGAGGGAACCGTAAAACGTGTCCTTGCCCACGGCGTCGTAGACTACCTCGACGCCCGCCCCTCCGGTAATTTCCTTTACCCGCTCGGCGAAATTCTCGGTGCGGTAGTTGATGACGTGATCGCATCCGTTGGCCCGGGCGACTGCCATCTTGTCATTTGACCCGACGGTCCCGATGACGGTAGCGCCTAGTGCCTTTGCCCATTGGCAGGCAATCTGGCCGACCCCGCCTGCCGCCGCGTGGAAAAGGACCGTATGCCCGCGCGCCACCTTGAAGGTGCGCAGAAGCAGGAAGCTCACGGTGGTTCCCTTAAGGAAAGCTGCGGCCGCAGTCCGGTCGTCGATGCCGGCCGGCAACCGGATCAGGCGCTCGGCCGGCACGACGCGCGTTTCGGCGTAGGCTCCGGGGGCGCCCTGGTAAACAACGCGATCACCCACATTCACCGCCGTCACGCCGCTGCCCAGCGCCTCGACCACCCCGGCACCCTCGCTCCCCATCACGGCCGGCAGTGACGTCGGGTAGAGGCCAGTGCGCTGGTACACGTCAACGAAATTCAGCCCGATCGCCGTCTGCCGCAGCAATACTTCGCCAGGACCGGGTGCCGGCATCGGCAGCTCGATCCACTCCATCACTTCCGGACCGCCGTGGCGCTCGATGCGGATCACCTGAGGCATTGCTTCGCTCCTTTGGCAGCCAGGCGAAGCCGGTGGCCGGCCCCCGTCATGTCTTGTTGCGCTGCCGGTTGCGTCGCGCAAGCACGTTGAGAAATTCGACGGCCGACGAGAACGCCATCGCGGCGTAGAGATAGTTGCGCGGAATGTGGAAGCCGAAACCATCGGCGACAAGCGCAAAGCCGATCATCAGCAGAAACGCCAATGCCAGCATCCGCGCCGTCGGGTGGCGATGGATGAAAGCCGAGACCGTTCCCGCGGCTATGTACATGATGCCCACGGCGACGATGACCGCGGCGATCATCACACCGATCTGCTCGGCGATGCCGATTGCCGTGACAATCGAGTCGATGGAAAATACCACGTCGATAATCACGATCTGGAATACGATCGCGCCGAAGGCACCGGCCGCGCGCTTGGTCAGGTTGGCGCCGTCCTCGTCGACGGCCTCGACATCCTTGTGAATCTCCTGCGTGGCCTTGACGAGAAGGAACAGGCCGCCGGCCAGCAGGATCAGATCGCGCCACGAGAAACCGTGGCGGAGCAGGGTGACGACCGGCGTGGTAAGTCCGATCAGCGCGAAGAGAACCGACAGCAGGGCAATCCGGAACACCAGGGCCAGCGCCAGTCCGATCTGGCGGGCCCGCCTGGCTTCGACTTCCGGCAGGCGCGCAACAATGACCGAGATGAAGATGATGTTGTCGATGCCGAGCACAACCTCCAGCACCGTGAGCGTCACGAAAGAGGCAATGATGGCCGGATCGGTGATCCAGTCAAAGAAGGGCATCGCTAGGTTGGCTCCGCGGCCGGCTGCGTAAGCTGCAGATAGACACCGACGAGCGCAAAATAAAGGCTGCATAGCGCGAAGAGCGTCACCACCACCGGCCCGGGATCGAGGTTCGCCGCCAGCGAGACGACGGCGAGCAAACTCCACAATGCCGCCATCGCAAGGGTCAATCCGCGCAGGCGCTTGACCCGTACCGGATGAACGAACTCGACCGGCAGGAACGTGAGCACGGCGAAGGCAGCTACCACCAGCAGCGTGATCGGCTCCGGAAACTTGTAGACCATGAGCTGGAAGACGACCGCGTTCCACACGGCCGGAAAGCCGCGGAAGGCCGACTCCTCCGTCTTCATGCGCTTGTCGGCGAAGTAGAGCGCGCCGACGACGACCACGACGATGCCGGCGATCGTGGCGACATACGGCTCGGTCAGCAACCCGCTCTCGGCCAGCACCAGTGCGGGGATGAGCACATACGTGGTGTAGTCGACCACCAGGTCGAGGATCGCGCCGTCGAACCACGGCAGCCGCTTGGTGACGTCGAGCCAGCGAGCGATCGGTCCGTCGATGCCATCGACGATCATGGCGATGCCGAGGAACAGGAAGACGAGCTGCCACTGCTTGTGCTCTGCAGCAATGGCCGCCGCGAACGACAAGGCGGCGCCGCTCGAGGTCAGCACGTGAACGGCCCAGACGTTGACGTTCAGGTTCTTCATGCCGACTTTTGCCCCCCGCACGGCTCGCGCGCCGGCCGGATGATGCTTTCGCCCATCTCACATCGGCTGGCAAGACTTTGGCGGCCAGCCGGCTAAGTTAGACGTAGGTTCCTTGCCGGATGGGGACAACGTTCATATCTTACTGAAAATCCTGCCGGAATCAGCATCATGCAAAACTTCACTCCCCTCTCGGCAACCGTCGGCGGCCTTCTTATCGGCCTGGCGACCACCATTCTGTGGCTGGTCAACGGCCGCACCGCCGGCATCTCAAACATAGCCGGCGGCATCTATCCGGTCCGCCGCGGCGACGAACTCTGGCGGTTCGTATTTCTCGTCGCCCTGCCCGTCGGTGCGTGGCTGGGGTTCGTGGCGGCGCCTTCGATCTTCGCCGAAGTGCCGCGCACGCTTCCCGTCATCACGTTGTCGCCGGCATGGCTGGTCGGCACCGGGCTGCTGGTCGGTATCGGCACGCGCGTCGGTCGCGGCTGCACTTCCGGCCACGGCATCTGCGGCCTGTCGCGGTTGTCGGTGCGCTCGTTCGTGGCGGTCGGAACGTTCATGGTCGCGGCGATGATCGCCGTCTTCATCGTGAGGCACGTCGTCTGATGAGCGACACCCGCATCGCCCTCGTTTCCGCCGCCGTCAGCGGCATCCTCTTCGGCTTCGGCCTCTCGGTCGCGCGCATGACCGACCCTCAGAAGATCTGGAACTTCCTCGACCTCGGCGCCATTCCCTCGGGCCGCTGGGATCCGAGTCTCGCCTTTGTGATGATCGGCGGGATCATCGTGGCCTTCTTCGGTCTGCGTCTGGACCGCTGGCTGGGGCTGGCGAAACCGATTGCCGCCGCGGCGTTCATCAAGACCAGTCGTACGCGGGTCGACGCGCCGCTGCTGATCGGCGCCGCCATCTTCGGCGTCGGCTGGGGCCTGTCGGGTTTCTGCCCGGGTCCGGCCATCGCCGATCTGGGACTCGTGCCGGGCGACGTTTATCTCTTTGTCATTGCGCTGTTCGTGGGATCGTGGGTCGCCGGCCAATTCCTGGAATGGTCGGAGCCGTCGCGCACGAGCAACACGACCAACGCTGCGGCCACCACCAGCGCATTATGATCAACGCCGCGATCGCGGTTGTCGGCGGCGGCCCGGTCGGGCTGACGGCGGCGCTCGCCCTCGCGGACGCCGGCCGCGACGTAACGCTGATCGCGCCGATCGAGCCGCCTCCCGACCAGCGAACCGCCGCTCTGCTCGTCGGCTCCGTCGCGCTCCTCGAGCGCCTGGGTGTCTGTGCCGAGCTGCAGGCCATGGCAGCGCCGCTTCGCCGTATCCGCATCGCCGACGGCACGCGCCGCCTGTTGCGGGCGCCGGAGGTCACCTTCGACGCCGGTGAGATCGGCCTGCCGGCCTTCGGCTACAACGTCGCCAACGCCGATCTCGTCGCGGCACTTGAGCGTGCGGTGGCCAAGCGCGGCGTCATCCGCAAGAATGCGTTGGCCGACTCGGCAATCGTCAAGGGCAACGTCACCATCAGGCTTTCGACTGGCCAGTCGGTCACGGCAGGTCTGGTCGTCGCCGCCGACGGCCGCCGCTCGCGCATGCGCGATGCCGCCGGAATTGAGGTGGATACCTGGAGCTACGATCAGGCGGCGCTCGTCTGCAACGTGCGCCACACCCTTCCCCATCGCGACACCTCCACCGAGTTCCATACCGAGCACGGTCCTTTCACGCTGGTACCGCTCGCGGGCAACCGCTCCAGCCTGGTCTGGGTGGATCGGCCGCAAGAATCCAGCCGGCGGCTTGCCCTCCCGGACGACGCCATCGCTGCGGAGATCGAGGAGCGTTCCGCATCCATCCTTGGCGCCGTCGTGGTCGAGGGAAGCCGTCAGGTATTCCCGCTGTCGGGCATGACCGCCCGGCGTTTCGCCGCCAGTCGGGTCGCTGTGGTCGGCGAGGCGGCCCATCTGTTTCCGCCGATCGGCGCGCAGGGTTTGAACCTCGGCCTTCGTGACGTCGCGGCACTGGTGGATGTCGTCGGCGAGGCACCGGATCCCGGCGATGCAGGCCACCTCGTCGCCTACGATCGCGCCAGGCGGGCCGAGGTTCTGTCGCGGACCGTCGCCGTCAATGCGTTGAACCGCACGCTGCTCACGGACTTCCTGCCGGTCCAGGCGCTGCGCGGCTTCGGCCTTTTCCTGCTCGACCGCATCCCGGCGCTGCGCCACGCGGCCATGCGCCAGGGCCTGGCCGGCTAGCGGAACGGGTCCGTAGGGAGCATCCCGTCAAGAATGAGTATCAGCGTCAGCGTGACCGTGGCGATCGCGATCACGGTGACCAGCAGAACCGCAACCGAGGTTCGCTCGCCGAGAGTGTGATAGCGCCGGGCCAGGGCGACCACGTTGGCTGCCGGCGGCAGCGCCGCCACCAGCACGGCGGTATGGACCCAGAGCGGGTCGAAGCCGCCAATCCAGGTCAACAGCAGGTAGACGATCAACGGATGCGCGATCAGTTTGACCGCGATCAGCGCCGGCATTTCCTTCGACAGCGGTCCCAGCGCGCGGAACGAAAGACCGACGCCCACTACGAAGAGCGCCACCGGCGTTGCCGCCCCACGCAGCAGCGCGAGCGCGGCGTCCAGCCCGGTCGGCAGCCGCACGCCGAAGCCCATAGCGATAAAGCCAAGGATGACCGCAACGATGATCGGATTGAGCAGGACATCGCGCGCGATCCCCTGTGCAAGCCTGGCCGGATCGGTGCGCACGGTGCCGCCGAGCGCCATCATCAGCGGCGTCACGACGAGCAGCATCGCAGTGTCAAACGAGAAGATCAGTCCGATCGGGGCCGCCGCAGCGGAGCCGAAAGCAGCGATGACCAGGGCCGGCGCGAGGTAGGCGGTATTGGAATACGAGCCGACCAGCCCCTGCATCGTCGCCTCCGGCACGTTGCCGCCGTTGAGCAGCGCTCCGATCGAAAACGCGATGGCGAAGGCGCAATAAGTGGCAAACGTCGTGGTCGCCACGAACGACCAACCCTGCAGCGAGCCCGGCTGGGTTGTCGCGATCAACTGGAAAAAGAGAACCGGCAATGCGGCGTAGAAGAGGAAGAACTCGATCCCGGCCAGCGCCTCCACGTTGATCAGCCGAAAATATCCCGCCGCATAGCCCAGCAGGATCAGCCCGAAAAAGGGAAACAGAAGCGTGACGATCTCGCTCATTGCCCCCGCGCCATCGGCGATGCCACCCCTCGCGCTCCAGACGGTCGCGAATCATTCGCGCTTCCCGGCCGATCATGCCCCGCAATCGCTGCCGGCGGCGCCCCAATATTCCCGCCGCGACCGGCTGTAATGCGCTTCTCCACCCGGTTTGACTTCCTCATCTCAACATGCCCTTAAACCGCGTCAGGACACCATGCGCGTCGGGCGGCCGGAGCGGCCAATGATGGACAGGGCAAGGATCGCAAAGTTCTCGATCGGGCAGGTCGTGCGCCACCGGGTATTCCCGTTCCGCGGCGTCGTGTTCGATGTCGACCCCGTCTTCGACAACACCGAGGAATGGTGGCAGGCGATCCCCGAGGCCGTCCGTCCCAGCAAGGACCAGCCGTACTACCATCTGCTCGCCGAGAATGCGGAGAGCGAGTACATCGCGTACGTTTCCGAGCAGAACCTGCTGCCAGACGAGTCCGGCGAGCCGTTGCGTCACCCGCAGATCAATGAACTTTTCGTCGAGCGCAAGGGCGACGTGTATGTCGCGCGCGATCGCGACCTCAACTAATGGCGCGTCCTAAAGAACGAATGGCGTCGGCGTTGTCCGCTGGCGCGCTCCCGAACCGCCGCTGCAGCTGCGCCGGCTAGTTGGCGGGCGCCGGTGTATCCTGGCGCTGCTTGTCGATCATGCGCTGCGCGGCAGCCTTGGCGGCATCCTGGAATTCCTTGCTCTTCTGGATCGCTTCGCGCGCTGCGGCCTGCGGATCCATCCCATCGCCGTCAAAGGCCTTGCCGAAGCCATTCAGCGAAAGTTCGATCGGCAGCTGCTGGTTGGCGTTGTTGGTCACTACCAGCGCCATCTTCGTGCCCTTCCGCATGGCTGCGATGAAGTCGTCGGCAACCTCCCCGGCGACAAAGCAGCCGGGCGGAACACTCTGAAGCGGCGGATTGCACTGCATGAACTGTGCGATCCCCTTTTTGTCGCCGTCGATCGTAATCTGGACCGCCGCCGGAATGATGAAGCCGAGCGGCACAAACCCGGCGATCGAATACTTCTTGTCGGGCCGGAGCTGGATGCCGAATGACGCGCGCACACTGCCGTCGTTGTTGAGCCAGATTTCCTGCCCGGTATTGCAGACCGGCTGCTTGGTCGTCGGATTCTGTTCGCAGGTCTTCGTCCACAATGGGGTGCCGCCGGCAGGAGCGGCAGCCACGGGAGCGATTGCCGGAGCAGCAGGTGCCGCGGCGGCTGCCGCGGGAGCGGGCGCCGGAGCGGCTGGAGCCGCAGCCACCTCCAACGTCGCCGCGGCCAGCAGCATCGCCGCGACGATCACCGTCGGCTGCCATCCGCCCGCCAAACGCTCAAACCCCGAATACATCATCGAGTGTGATCCCTGTTTGTGCCGCGTCCGCATCCCGCGATCCGGCATCTGCCCTGTGTCCTCCGGCCCAACCTGACCGCGCCGGCGCACGACGCGCGATTTGGCGGTCAAATGCGGCGGCAAAGTGGCTGCGACCCCGCCTTCCTTAGCCCGGCCGCCGCATGATTTCCAGCGCGAGCCGGCGGTGGGGCTCGCGGCTTCGACCGAATCGGTGTGCTAGGTTAACTGGCGCCGCGGCCCTTGCGGGCCCGAGCGCCCATCGCGCGGCTGGTCAGGAAGGATTCGTGACGGAACGATGAGTGCGACAGTCCTGTCGATGGCGTTGCGCCGGCCGCTCGCCGCGGCCATCGCCGCTACCCTCGGCCTCGGCATCATGCCGCAGATTGCCGCAGGGGCGCCGGTCCACGGGATCGCCATCGTCGGCGATCCGGCTTTACCGGCGAATTTCGATCATCTTCCCTACGTCAACCCCGACGCCCCCAAGGGCGGCAGGATCACCTACGGCGTCGTCGGCACGTTCGACAGTCTCAATCCTTTCATCGTTCAGGGCGGCACTACCTCGGCGCGCGGCCTGGCTGACCCGCTGTTCGGCAACCTCGTTTACGAGACGCTGCTGGCGCGCAGCGCCGACGAGCCCTTCACCCTCTACGGCTTCATCGCCGAAAGCGTCGAGACGCCGCCCGACCGGAGCTGGGTCGAATTTACCCTCGACCCGAAGGCGCGCTTCTCCGACGGTGTCCCCATTACCGTCGACGACGTCATCTTCTCGATGGAACTGCTGCGCGACAGAGGCCGGCCGAGTTACGGCGTCATGTTCAAGAAAATCGCGCGGGTGGAAAAGGTCGGCGATCGCGGCATCCGCTTCGACCTTGACGGGTCGCACGATCGCGAGCTGCCGCTGATCCTTGGGCTGATGCCGATTCTGCCCAAGCACGCGATCAACGCGGACACTTTCGACAAATCGACGCTGACGCCGATCATCGGCAGCGGTCCATACGTCTTGTCCGAGATTCACGCGCCCGACTTCACCGTATTCCGGCGCAACCCGGACTACTGGGCCAGGGATCTACCGATCAAGCGCGGGTTCGAC
Source organism: Bauldia sp. (assembly GCA_036511595.1). Classification (GTDB taxonomy): domain Bacteria; phylum Pseudomonadota; class Alphaproteobacteria; order Rhizobiales; family Kaistiaceae; genus DASZQY01. Next base: position 31,402 of record DATCBY010000082.1, on the reverse strand, counting down.
AACTACGATGAGATCCGCTTCGAGTATTACCGGGATACCGAAACGCTGTTCGAGGCCTTCAAGAAGGGCCTTTACGACGTCCAGCTGGAAAGCGATCCGGCCGCCTGGAACACCGCATATGATTTCCCGGCGGTCACCGATCGCCGTGTCGTCAAGGAAACCTTCCATACCGGCTCGCCAAAAGGCATGACCGGTTTCGCCTTCAATACCCGCCGCGCCATCTTCGCCGACGTGCGGGTCCGGCAGGCGTTGGCCAGCCTGCTCGACTTTAACTGGATCAACAAGAACCTCTACTACGGCGCCTTCCAGCGTGCCTCCGGCTACTACAACGATTCCGACCTGTCCTCGATCGGCCGCCCGGTCGGCGATGCCGAGAAGGCGCTGCTTGCCCCCTTCCCCGGCGTCGTCCCGGCTGACGTGACAGACGGCACCTATAGGGCGGTGAACGCCGACGTCGCCGGCGGTGATCGCACGGTGCTCCGCCAGGCGGTCGATGAATTGAAGGCCGCAGGCTACGAGCTGCGCGGCAGCACCATGGTCGACGCAGCGACCGGTGCGCCATTCGCCTTCGAGCTGCTCGTGAGCAACCGCGACGACGAGAAGCTCGGCCTCGCCTACCAGCGCACGCTGGCGCGTATTGGCGTCGCCGTCATTATCCGCACCGTCGATTCGACCCAGTTCGAGCTGCGCCGCAAGACCTTCGACTATGACATGGTGCGCGCAACCTGGAGCGCGTCGTTGTCGCCCGGCAACGAGCAGCTCAATCGATGGAGCAGCGCGGCAGCCGATTCACAAGGCTCGTTCAACTATCCCGGCGCCAGGCAGCCGGCGATCGACGCCCTGATTTCGGCCATGCTGTCGGCGTCAACGCGCGAAGACTTCGTCGCCGCGGTGCGCGCCTATGACCGGGTACTCATCTCCGGCTACTACGTCGTTCCGTTCTTCTATCTGCCCGACCAATGGGTCGCCCGATGGAGCCGCATCCAGCATCCGGAAACTACTGCCCTCACCGGGTTTTCCCTGCCGACATGGTGGGTAAAGCCCGGGAGTTGAAGCGCGGGATTGACTGACATATCTCATGTCCATGGATCAGCCCGTGCCGCTCTCTCCGATTACAGTCGACGTTGTTTCCGATGTCGTCTGTCCGTGGTGCTATCTCGGCAAGCGCCGGCTTGAGCATGCCATCGCCCGCGTGCCGGAGATTCCGGTGGAGATCCGCTGGCGGCCGTACAGCCTCGACCCGACGGTGCCCCGCGAAGGCGAGGATCGCGCCGCCCATATCATCCGCAAGTTCGGCAGCCTTGCTGCGCTCGACGAGGGCCATCGGCGTTTAGCCGATCTCGGCCGTGCCGAGGGTATCACCTATAATTTCGACCGCATCACCCGCTCCCCCAATACGCTGGAGGCCCATCGCGTCGGCCGCTGGGCAGCGGATGCCGGCAAAGGCGAAGCGATGGTCGAGCGGCTGTTTGCCGCCTATTTCAGCGAAGGCAGGGACGTCGGCGACCACGCGGTCCTCGCGTCGCTCGCGAGCGAGGTGGGACTGTCAGGCGCCAACATTGCCGCCCGCCTCGAACGGGACGACGACAGCGATGCCGTACGGGCCGAGATCGAGGACGCATATCGTATCGGTGTCACAGGCGTGCCCTGCTTCATTCTGGGCGGCAAATATGGCGTCGTCGGCGCCCAGTCCGTCGAGGCGATTGTTCAGGCCATCCGTCGGGTGGCGGGCGAGGTAGCCGCGCCGCCATCTTACTGAGAGCTCAGGCGGTTTCCGCCAGAGGCTTCGGGTTGTGTATGGCTGGATCGTACATCACGACGCGATTGCGGCCGGCGGCCTTGGCGGCGTAGCAGGCCGCATCCGCCTGGCGCATCAGTTCCATCAGGTGTGGGGAGGACGCCGTCACGATGGCAACGCCGACGCTGGCGCCGATGTCGTGGGTGACGCCGTTACTGGTAAAGCGGACTCCGGCAACCGTATCGATCACCTCTTGTGCTGCCCGCATCGCACCGGCCGGCGAACAATCCGAGAGCAGGAGCGCGAATTCATCGCCACCGATACGCGCCAGAAGGTCCTGGTTCCGGCATGCCCGCCGAATGGCGTGGGCGATTTGCTGCAGCACGACGTCGCCGGCGCTGTGGCCGGCGCTGTCGTTGACCAGTTTGAAGCGGTCGAGGTCAATGAAGCATACGGCGTGATCACGGTTTTCGGCGCGGGCGCTATCCGTGGCCACCGTCAACGCGCGCTCGAAGGCGCGGCGGTTGGGTAGGCCGGTCAGCGCATCGTGCATGGCGGTATGCGCAAGTTCCTTTTGCACAGCACGGGCGTTCGTGACGTCCTGGAAGACCAGCACCGCACCGATCAGTTCGCCGTCCGAACTGCGTACCGGCGCGGCTGAGTCGCGCACGGCGCGCCGCTCGCCGGAACGGCTGACGAGCACGGCATCGCTACCGAGATAGGCGAGTTCCTGGCGTTCCAGTGCCTGTGTGACCGGCGAGGCGAGCGATGCGCCGCTCGTTTCTTCAACCACCACGAAAACATCGTCGATCTTGCGGCCGATCGCTTCGGTTGAAGTCCATCCCGTTATCTGTTCGGCGACCGGATTGAGGAAAGTGACGCGCGCATCGGCGTCGGTCGAGATCACCCCGTCGCCGATCGCCTGCAAGGTCACGCGGAGTTTCTCGCGCTCTTCGTCGAGCGCCGAGGCGATGGCCTTGATGGCGGTGATGTCGGTGTCGGTACCGACGAAACGGATGGGGGCGCCGCTCGCGTCGCGTTCAACCGCAGCGCCGCGGCTGAGAATCCACATATAGTGACCGTCGCTGTGCCGCTCGCGGTATTCGAACGACACCCGTTCGGCTTCGCCTCCCGTCGTCACCAGATGACGCACCCGCTCGCGATCCTCCGGATGAACGCGTGCCAACCAATCTTCGGTCGCGTTGCTCGCGGGGTCCGCCTGGGGCACGAGGCCGCGCATCGCGTACCACATAGGCGACAGGAACATGGTGCGACGGGTGTTATCGTAATCCCACACGCCCTGGCCGGCGGCCTCCAGCGAGCGGTTCCAGCGGCTTTCGCTGGTCGCAAGTTTGATTTCAGCGCGCTTCTGCGCGCCGATGTCGGTCGCCTGGATGATGACGTAGAGCGGCTTGCCGTTTCGCTCGTCGCGCAGCATCGACGCCGAGGTCAACGCCCACACGAAGCCACCGTCCTTGCGCTTGTAGCGTCGCTCTGTCTGATAGCCTTCCGTTTCACCGCGGGCGAGGCGCGCCAGCTGGTCGTCCGCATCGGCGAGATAGTCTGGATGAACCAGGTCGGCGGCGCCGAGGCCTATGCACTCGTCGCGATCACGCCCAAGCATCTCGGCATAAGCGCGGTTGGTATAGATCAGTCGTCCGTCGGTGCCGATAAGCGCCATGCCGACGGCAGCATTTTCGAGGACGGTGCGCAGCAGCGCTTCGCTCTGACGGAACTGGAAATGTTCGACGTTCAAGGTCTTTGGCCGCTGGCGTTCCACACGGGAATGCATACCGCGGCGTGTATTAAGGCGGCTTTTCTTAGTCCCTAAGCCTTGCCTAAAATTGTACGTATTTCCTCAGGCTGCGGCCTTTTCCCCCTCGCCCGCCAGCCGCGCGAGAATGCCGAGAATACCGGCGGTTCCCTTCAGCCGGCCACCGACATCGCCCCAATCGCGCATGAAAACGACCGTCTGGTCCGGCCGCACCCGCGCCTCGGTTTTCTTTTCGGCCAGCCAGCGCAGCAGACCCGTCGGGTTGGCGAACGCACTCTCGCGGAACGCCACGACCGCGCCCTTCGGCCCGACGTCGACCTTCTCGACATTGGCTTTGCGGCAGAGCGTCTTGATCGCAACGATCTCGAGGAGATGCCTCACCTCGTCCGGCAGCCGCCCGAAACGGTCGATGAGCTCCGCCGCGAACGCCTCGATCGACGGCTGATCGTCGAGATCGGCCAGCCGCTTGTAGAGCGACAGGCGGAGTTGCAGGTCGGCGACGTACGTCTCCGGGATCATCACCGCCATGCCGATGGTAATCTGCGGCGACCAGCGCGCCTCTTCCTCGGCATCGCCGCCCGACTTCAGCGAAGCGACCGCTTCTTCCAGCATCTGCTGATAGAGTTCGTAGCCGACTTCCTTGATGTGGCCGGACTGCTCCTCGCCGAGGAGATTGCCGGCGCCGCGAATATCGAGGTCGTGGCTGGCCAACTGGAAGCCGGCGCCCAGCGTGTCGAGCGACTGCAGCACTTTCAGCCGCCGTTCCGCCGTGCCCGTCAGCGTGCGATCCGACGGCACCGTGAACAGCGCGTAGGCACGCTGCTTCGAGCGCCCGACCCGGCCGCGCAACTGGTAAAGCTGCGCCAGCCCGAACATCTCGGCGCGGTGGACGATCAACGTGTTGGCGGTCGGGATGTCGAGGCCGGATTCCACGATCGAGGTCGACAGCAGCACGTCGTACGCGCCGTCGTAGAAGGCGGTCATGATGTCTTCCAGTTCGCCAGCCGCCATCTGGCCATTGGCGACGCCGACCTTCACCTCGGGCACATGCTCGGCGAGGAACGCGCGCCTCTCGCCGAGGTCGCTGATGCGCGGGCACACATAGAAGCTCTGGCCGCCGCGATAGCGTTCGCGCAGCAACGCCTCGCGCACCACCACCCCGTCGAATGGCGAAATAAATGTACGCACCGCGAGCCGGTCGATCGGCGGCGTCGTGATCAGCGATAATTCGCGGACGCCGGTCAGCGCCAGTTGCAGGGTGCGCGGGATCGGCGTTGCCGACAACGTGAGGACATGCACATCGGCCTTCAGCTCCTTCAGCCGTTCCTTGTGCTTGACGCCGAAGTGCTGCTCCTCGTCGACGACAAGAAGACCCAGATCGCGGAACGCGATGCCCTTGACGAGCAGCGCATGGGTGCCGACGATGATGTCTACCTTCCCGTCTGTGATGCCCGCCTTGGCGGCCGCCAGATCCTTCGTGCCGACGAGCCGGGAAGCTTGCGCCACCTTCACCGGCAGGCCGGCGAAGCGAGTTGAGAACGTCTTGAAGTGCTGTCGCGCCAGCAGCGTCGTCGGCACGACCACCGCCACTTGCTTGCCGCCCATAACCGCCACGAACGCGGCGCGCAACGCCACCTCGGTCTTGCCGAAGCCGACGTCGCCGCAGATCAGCCGGTCCATCGGCCGCCCGGCGGCCAGATCGCCTAACGTGGTGTCGATGGCCGTCTGCTGGTCCTCGGTTTCCTCGTAGGGGAAACGGGCGGCAAACTCGTCATAGGCGCCCTCGGTCGGCGTCAATACCGGCGCGCTCCTGGTCACCCGCGCCGCCGCCACCTTGATCAGCGCCGCCGCCATCTCGCGGATGCGCTTTTTCATCCGTGCCTTGCGCGACTGCCAGGCGACGCCGCCCAGCTTGTCGAGCTGGACGCCGGTATCCTCCGAGCCGTAGCGCGACAGCAGTTCGATGTTCTCGACCGGTAGATAGACGCGGTCGCCACCGGCGTAGAGCAGCTCGAGGCAATCGTGGGGCGCGCCGAGCGCCTCGATGGTCTTCAGTCCGTTGAAGCGGGCGATGCCGTGGTCGATGTGGACGACGAGATCGCCCTCGGCGAGCGCCGTTACGTCGGCGAGGTAGTTCGACGCCCGCCGCCTGGCGTGCGGCCGCACCAGCCGGTCGCCGAGGATGTCCTGCTCGCCGATGACGGCAAGCGTCGCCGTCTCGAACCCGGCCTCCAGCCCGATGATCCCGAGACTAACGAAGTCCGGTTCCAGGCCGGCCGCCTCCGGCCAGCCGCCGACCGGTTTGAGACGCGTCAGCCCGTGGTCGACCAGTACCTGTCCCATCCGGTCGCGCGAACCCTCGCTCCAGCACGCGACGACCACACGCTTGCGCGCCGCGATCAGCGCACGGGCGTGCGTAATCACCGCATCGAACACGTTCGCCTTCTCGTCGGCCCGCTCCGCCGCGAAGGTCCGGCTCGCCCGGCCGCCGATGTCGATGACGCCTGCCCCCTCCGGCTGGGCAAACGGCGTTATCCGCCCGGTCTGGCGTTTGGCGAGAAACGAATCCCATTCCGGTTGCGTCAGATAAAGCTGTTCCGGCGCAAGCGGCTTGTATGGCGCGCCGCCGCCAGCCATGCCCGTTTCCTGCGCATGACGGCGGGCCTGATAGTGGTCGGCGATCTGCTCCAGCCGCTCGCCGATCGCCTCCTCGACCAGATGGTCGAGCATCACCGGCGCCGCGCCGACGTGATCGAACAGCGTCTCCAGCTTATCCGCGAACAGCGGCAGCCAGTGTTCCATGCCGACGTAACGCCGGCCCTCGCTGACTGCGTGGTAGAGCTGGTCCTCGCGGTCGGCGACGCCGAATATGGCGACGTAGCGCTCGCGGAAGCGGCCGATCGTTTCGGGCGTCAGTACCATCTCGCTAACCGGCACCAGGTCGATGCGGGTGCGTTTCTCGATGGTGCGCTGGGTCTCGGCCTCGAAAGTGCGGATCGATTCCAGCGTGTTGCCGAAGAAATCCAGGCGCACGGGTTCCGGCCAGCCGGCGGCGTAGAGATCGAGGATGCCGCCGCGCACCGCATACTCGCCGGGTTCGCGCACGGTCGGGCTGCGCAGGAAGCCGTTCGTCTCCAGCCACGCCGTCAAATCATCCATGGCGACGTCGCCGCCGACCACCGCTGATACCGCGCCCTGCGCCACCAGCTTTCGCTCGGGCACGCGTTGCAGCGCCGCGTTAACCGTCGTCAGCACGATGGTCGGTTTGCCCTTCGGGGCTGAAAGGCGCGCCAGCGTCGCCATGCGCGCCGCGACAACGCTGACGTGGGGCGAAACGCGGTCGTAGGGCAGGCAGTCCCACGCCGGAAACTCCAACGCCTCGATGTCCGGGGCGAAGAAAGCCAGCGCCCGCGATACCTCCGCCAACCGCTGGCCGTCGCGGGCGACGAAGAGCAGCCGATCGGCGGCGCTCGCCTTGAGCCCATCCGCCAGCGTCTTGCCGACAAGGCCGTCCGGCACGGCGGCCAGCGTCAGCGCCCGTCCGCGCGCCAGCGCCGCCTGCAAGGCGCGCTGCTCGACCGTGAGATACGCCGCGCTCATCCGTGAAACGCCAATAGCTGCCGCACGAACCGCGAGTCGTGCTCCGGCGGGACAGGCGCCTCCCCGGTCAGCCACGACAGGATTTCCGGGTCGGGCAGATCGAGCAACGCCTCGAAAGCCACCAGCCCGTCCTCGTCCATGCCCGGCACGGAAGCGTCGGCGAACCGGCCGAGCAGCAGATCGACCTCGCGCATACCGCGATGCCAGGCGCGGAAGGTCAACCGCCGCCGCCGCACCGCATCCGCCCCATCGTGGCCACCGCCCATCAACCGCAATCCCAATAGAAAACCGGCGCCGTGCCGAATCCGGCGCGTCGCTTCCGGCCGCTGATATAGCGATGCGACAAGGGTTTGTCAGGTGCGCCAGCGGAAATGTTCGCCCGGTGAGGCCGCGTGGAAGCCGTGCTAGAAAATCAGCACGATGCGCCCCGATCTTCTCAACCCGCCCTTCCGCCCGGTCACGAGCCTCGCCGGCATTGGGCCGAAGCTTGGCGAGACGCTCGGCCGCCTGCTCGATGCGCCGGAGGGGGCCGAGGCGAGGGTTGTCGATCTACTTTTCCACCTACCCATCGGAGTCATCGACCGCAGCCGCCAGCCGGGAATCGCCGCCTCTGCCGAAGGCACCATCGTCACGCTGAAAGTGCGGGTTGATCGACACGCCGCTCCGCCGCGGGGCAACAAGCGCATTCCCTGGCGCGTCTTCGCCCATGACGACACCGGCGAGATCGGCCTTGTGTTCTTCCATGTTAAGGGCGATTGGCTGGAAAAGACGCTGCCAGTCGGCGCCACGCGCTACGTCAGTGGCGCGGTCGAGTGGTTCAACGGCCGCCCGACGATGGTTCACCCGGACTACATCGTGGCCGAGGAGGATTTCGGCAGCCTGCCCCTGATCGAGCCGGTCTATCCGATGACCGCCAACCTGTCGCGCAAAACGCTGGCGAAGGCCATCAGCGACGCCCTCGCGCACCTGCCCGAGTTGCCGGAATGGCTTGACGCCGCCCTGACGGAGGAGCGCGGCTGGCCGACGTTCGCGGCCGCTCTGGTCCGTATCCATCATCCCGAGAGCCCGGCGGAATTCGAGGAAGAGGCCCCGCATGTCGCCCGCCTCGCCTACGACGAACTGCTGGCGCGCCAGCTCGCGCTGTCGCTGATGCGCGAGCACCAGCGCCGCTCGATCGGGCAGGCGCGGCGCGGCGACGGACGCATCCGCGCGAAGCTTCTCGCCGCCCTGCCCTTCACGCTGACCCAAAGCCAGACCGCCGCGCTGGCCGACATCGAGGCGGATATCGGCCAGCCCGAGCGCATGCTGCGCCTGCTGCAGGGCGACGTCGGCTCCGGCAAGACCGTGGTGGCGCTGCTGGCCGCCGCCAATGTCATTGAAGCCGGCGCTCAGGCCGCGATCATGGCACCGACCGAATTGCTGGCCCGCCAGCACGCCCGCACCATCCAGCCGCTGGCCGAAGCCGCGGGAGTCCGCATGGCGGTGCTGACCGGCCGCGAGCGCGGCAAGGAGCGCGACACGATCGTCGCCGGGCTGGCCGACGGTTCGATCGATCTCCTGCTCGGCACCCATGCGCTCTTCCAGGCCGGCGTCGATTTCCGCGATCTCGCGCTGGTGGTCGTCGACGAGCAGCATCGTTTCGGCGTTCACCAGCGCCTCGCGCTGACCGCGAAAGGTGGCGCCACCGACGTGCTGGTGATGACGGCCACGCCCATCCCGCGCACCCTCGTGCTCACCTACTACGGCGACATGGACGTCTCGCGGCTGACCGAGAAGCCCGCCGGCCGCCGGCCGATTGATACGCGCGCCATACCGCTCGATCGGCTGGAAGAAGTTGTTGCCCGCGTGCGCGACGCGATTGCCGACGGCGCCAAAGCCTACTGGGTGTGTCCACTTGTCGAGGAGTCCGAACTCCTCGACGTGGCCGCCGCCGAGGAACGCTTCTCCATGCTTACCGAGGAGCTCGGCCCGGTCGTCGGCCTCGTTCACGGCCGCATGAAGCCCGCGGAGCGCGATGCGGTTATGGCCCGCTTCGTCGCCGGAGATGTCCGCGTGCTGGTGGCGACCACGGTGGTGGAAGTCGGCGTCGATGTCAGCGATGCCACCATCATTGTAATCGAGCACGCCGAGCGTTTTGGCCTGGCACAACTGCATCAGTTGCGCGGGCGCGTCGGGCGCAGCGACCGGCCATCGGTCTGCCTGCTGCTTTACAAGCCGCCGCTCGGCCCGATCGCCCGCGACCGCCTCGCCATCATGCGCGAGACCAACGATGGCTTCCGCATCGCCGAGGAAGACCTGAAGCTGCGCGGTGGCGGCGAAATCCTCGGCACCCGCCAGTCGGGCATGCCGGGCTTCCGGATCGCCGATCTCACCCGCCACGCCGACCTGATGGAACTCGCCCGCGACGACGCCCGGCTGGTCGTCGCCACCGATCCAAACCTGACGACGACGCGCGGCGAGGCCCTGCGGATGCTGCTCTATCTCTTCGGCCGCGACGAGGCGATCAGGCTGCTCCGGGCAGGTTGACGTCGCTGACCGGGCGCGGTCGCCGCTTGGCGGTTGCCGGCGAATACTCAGGCGTCAACAGTCCTGCCGAGATGACCAGCTTCGCCGCTTCCTCCAGCGTCATGTCGAGGATGGTCACCTCGTTCCGCTTGACGAAGAGCAGGAAGCCCGACGTCGGATTGGGGGTCGTCGGCAGGAAGACCGAGATCGTGTCGTTGACGCGGTGCTCGATCTCGCCGCGCGTGTCGCCGGCAAGAAATACGATCGCCCACGTGCCCTTGCGCGGATATTCGATCAGGCCGACGGTCTTGAAAGCGTTGGCCCGCGTCGCGATGACGGTCTCGAACATCTGCTTCAGGCCGCGGTAAAGACCGCGGACGATCGGCATGCGGCCGAGCAGGTCCTCGCCGAGTTGGACCATGCGGCGCCCGACGTAGTTGCGCGTCAGGAAGCCCAGCAGCGTGATGAAGACCAGCGCCACGACCAGACCGAAGCCCGGTATCGAGAACCGCAGGTAGCTGTCGGGCCGGTAGAACGGCGGGATGAACGGATCGACGAGGTTGTCGATCCACTGGACGAACCACCAGGTAATGGTGATCGTCAGGAAGAGGGGCGCGGCAATCACGATGCCGGTCAGGAAATAGCCGCGCAGGCGCGCCATCGTGCGCGAGCGAGCGCGCATCGGTTCAGGCGGCAGCAGAATCTCACCGAGATTCGGCCCGCCCGCGTCGTCTTTAGGTTCGTCCGTTGGTTCCATCGCCGCTCACCTCTATGGCGAATGACGCCCACCAGAACCCCTCGGCAATCATCATGCCAGAGAATGAGTTGCCGTGCGACCGTCTCACTCGACGGTGACCGATTTTGCCAGGTTGCGCGGCTGATCGACGTCAGTGCCTAGAAAAACGGCAGCGTGGTAGGCGAGCAGTTGCACCGGCAGCGCATAGACCAGCGGCGTGATCGCCGCGGGCATTTCCGGCAGGATCAATGTTTCCATCGCCTTGATCGACGCCGCCGCCTCGCCCTTGCGGTCGGTGATCAGAATGATGCGGCCGCCGCGCGCCGCAGCTTCCTGCATGTTCGATACCGTCTTCTCGAAAATGTGATCGAACGGCGCGATGACCACCACCGGCATTTCCTCGTCGATCAGCGCGATCGGCCCGTGCTTCAGTTCGCCGGCGGCATATCCCTCGGCGTGAATGTAGGAAATCTCCTTCAGCTTGAGCGCGCCTTCCAGTGCGATCGGGTAACTCGTACCGCGCCCGAGGTAGAGGATGTCCTTGGCGTGCGCGATCTCGCGCGCCAGCGCTTCGATCTTCGGCTCCAGCCGGAGAGTCTCGCTCATCAGCCGCGGCGCCTCGGAAAGCCCATGCACGAGCTTCGCCTCATCGGTCTCGCTCAGGTTTCCACGCGCGCGACCCGCGGCGATCGCCAGCGAAGCCAGCACGGCCAGCTGCGAGGTGAACGCCTTGGTCGAGGCAACGCCCACCTCAGGACCGGCGAGCGTCGGCAGGATGAAATCCGCCTCGCGTCCGATGGTCGATTCCTGGACGTTGACGATGGCCGCGACCTTCTGACCCTGGCGTTTGGCGTAGCGCAGCGAGGCCAGCGTGTCGGCCGTCTCGCCCGACTGCGACACCACGATCGACAGCCCCCTCGGCGTCAGCGGCTGCTCGCGATAACGGAACTCCGAGGCGATATCGATATCGACCGGCAGGCGCGCGTAACGCTCGAACCAGTACTTCGCCACCAGTCCGGCGTAGAACGCAGTGCCGCAGGCGGTGATCGACAGCCGATCGAGCGCGGCGAAGTCTATGGCGGCGTTCTTCGGCAGAGCGGTGCGCGCGGCGGCGAAATCGAGGTAGTGCGAGAGCGTGTGCCCGACCACTTCGGGCTGCTCATGGATCTCCTTCGCCATGAAGTGGCGATAGTTGCCGCGGTCGACCATCAGACTGGACGCGACCGTGTGGACCATCGGCCGTTCGACGAGATTGCCGCCCTCGTCGTAGATCGTGGCGCCGGCGCGGGTCAGGACCGCCCAGTCGCCGTCTTCCAGATAGGTCACCCGGTCGGTGAACGGCGCCAGCGCGATGGCGTCGGAGCCGAAGAACATCTCGTCACGGCCGTAGCCGATGGCGAGCGGCGCGCCCTGGCGGGCGCCAATCATCAGGTTGTCCTCGCCCTCGAAGATGATCGCCAGCGAGAACGCACCGGTCAGGCGGCGGAGCACGACGCCGACCGCCTCTTTCGGGAACAGGCCCTCGTCGAGCTGCTGCTCGATGAGCTGCGCGATCACCTCGGTATCGGTGTCGGTTTCGAACCTGACGCCCGCGGCGATCAGCTCGTCCTTCAGCTCGCGGAAATTCTCGATGATGCCGTTGTGGACGAGCGCCAGCCGCTTGGTCGAGTGCGGGTGCGCGTTGCGCTCGGTCGGCGCGCCGTGCGTCGCCCAGCGCGTGTGGCCGATGCCGGCGTGACCCGACAGAGGCGCGCTGGCCAGCTTCGCTTCAAGATTCTTCAGCTTGCCTTCGGCGCGACGGCGCGTCAGGTGGCCGCCTTCCAGTGTCGCCACGCCGGCCGAGTCATAGCCGCGATATTCGAGCCGCTTCAGCGCATCGACCAGAAGCGGCGCCACTGGTGTCTGGCCGAGGATACCGACGATCCCGCACATTCGTGTCGTTAACTCCCGAGGGTCCGCGCGCCACGCATATAGCCCGCGTGTTTTCGTCGCGGAAAGTCAATTCATATGACGTGGTTGATAGGCGGATTAACGCCCGCCTATTTAGCCTTTGGCCTTGAAGCGGCCTTCTCCTGCACGCGCCGCTCGCGGTATTTCTTCGCCCAGCCCGGCTTGTCCTCCTGGCGCGCCCGCGCAACCGCCAGCGCATCGTCCGCCACGTCATGGGTGATGACGCTGCCGGCGGCGACGTTGGCGCCGGCGCCGATGGTCACCGGCGCCACCAGCGCCGAGTTGGAGCCGATGAAGGCGCCGGCGCCGATCTTGGTCCAGTGCTTGTCGAAGCCGTCGTAATTGCAGGTGATGGTGCCCGCGCCGATGTTGGCCGCGGCTCCCACCTGTGCGTCGCCGATGTAGGTCAGGTGATTGACCTTGGCGCCCTCGTCGATCTTGGCGTTCTTCACCTCGACGAAATTGCCGATGTGGACGCGCTCGCCGATGAGTGCGCCGGGGCGCAACCGCGCGAACGGGCCGATGGTGGCGCCCGATGAAATACGGGCGCCCTCGATATGCGAGTTGGCGCGGATGACGACATTGTCGCCGACCGTGACGCCCGGCCCGAAGAACACGTTTGGCTCGATAGTCACGTCCTTGCCGATCTGGGTATCGTAGCTGAACCAGACCGTCGACGGCGCCGTCATGGTCGCGCCTTCCTCCATCGCCGTCTCGCGCATCGCCTTCTGGAACAGGCCCTCGGCGTGGGAAAGCTGCATGCGGTCGTTCACGCCCGCCGCCTCATGCTCATCGGCCTCGACCGTCACGACTTTCCGCCTGGCGGCGCCGGCGAGCGCGACCGCGTCGGTCAGGTAGTACTCGCCCCTGGCGTTCTGGTTGCCGATCTTCTTCAGGAGCGGCAGCAGTCCTTCGCTGCGGAACGCGATTATTCCGGCGTTGACGAAGCCGATGCGCTTCTGTTCGGCGGTAGCATCCTTTTCCTCGACGATGGCGACGAGGCGCCCCTTTTCCTCGATCAGCCGCCCGTAGCCCGTCGGGCTTTGTGTGCGGAAACCGACCACCGCCATGTCGGCGCCGCCGGCCAGCGCCTTGCGCGCCCGCACCAGCGTGGCAGGCGTCACCAGCGGCGCGTCACCGAAGAGCACCAGCACGTCCTCGGCGCCCTTCGCGATGGCGGCCTTGGCAGCCAGCACGGCATGGCCGGTGCCCAGCCGTTCGCGCTGTTCGTGCAGGGTGGCATGCGGCGCGGCGGTCTGGACGAATAGCGCGACCGCGTCCGCCTTCGGCCCGATTACCACGGCGACCTCCGTCGCCCCGCCGCCGGCGGCCGCCTTCAGCACGTGCCCCAGCATCGGCAGGCCGCCGACCTTGTGCAGCACTTTCGGCGTGGCCGATTTCATGCGGGTGCCCTCGCCGGCAGCCAGAATAATGGCAAGGCAGGATCGCTTCGGCATTGTCCCCTCGATCGTTGTCGGCAAGTGGCGCCATTCGCGCCGGCCGTATGGCTGAACAATGGCGCGTCGTTGTCCCGCCACTATGCCCGATTTTCACGCGATTCGGCTGGTCTAGCCGATGCTCCCCAGGGCCGGGAACGTCGACAGCAGCCAGTACGAGATCATGGAGATCTGCCCGGTGATGAAGAGAACCCCGGTCACCACCAGCAGCCCGCCCATCACTTTCTCGACCGTGCCAAGGTGGCTGCGGAACCGCCGCAGGAAGTGCATGAACGGGGCGGCGAAGAACCCGGCGACCAGGAACGGAATGCCAAGCCCCAGCGAATAAGCTGCCAGCAGCCCTGCCCCGCGCCCGACCGTCTGCTCGGCGCCCGCCACGGCGAGGATGGTGCCGAGCACCGGCCCGATGCAGGGGGTCCATCCGAAGGCGAACGCCAGCCCCATAATGTACGACCCGATCATTCCTGCCGGCGTATCGCGCACCTGAAAGCGTGCCTCGCGGTTGAGAAGCGCGATGCGGAAGACGCCGAGGAAGTGCAGCCCCATGATGATGATGACGATGCCGCCGACCAGCGACAGTGCCTCGATGTGGGTGCGCACCAGCTGACCCACTGCCGAAGCCGTCGCACCCAGCGTCACGAACACGGTCGAGAAGCCAAGCACGAACGCCACCGCCGAAAGCAGCACGGTTCGCCGCGCCACCCGTTCCTCCGCGGTGCCGGTGAGCTGGTCGAGACTGACGCCCGCCATGTAGCAGAGGTACGGCGGCACCAGCGGCAGCACGCATGGCGACAGGAAGGAGACCAGCCCTGCAATGCCGGCGCCGCCGTAGGATACGTCGATAGCCATGATTGCCGGCGCGCCTTTCAGGTTGCGGCGACCCTTATAGAATTCACCGCGCCGTCGCCACAGTCACCTTTATGCGAGACTGGCGCGAGGCGGCGCTTCGGCGCAGGCGCGCCGGCAGCCTTGACCCGGCGAAAGCCGTGGCCCAGACCTCTACTCCACCGCCTACGAGGAGAAACGCCAATGAGCGACGCCGCCGTCTGGATCGACCACGAGCAGGCCAAGGTTTTCACGATCTCGCGCGATACAGCGACCGAGTGGAAGCTCCATCCGCACGACCGCCACGTTCATCTCCACCACAAGTCCGGCAAGGGCGACGCGGGCCGCGCGCCCGAGGACCAGCACTACTTCCACAGCGTCGGCGAAGCGGTGAAGGACGCCAACGAGATCCTGATCGCGGGTCCAGGCACGGCGAAGACGGAGCTGTTGCATCACCTCCAGAGGCACGACCCGGAGATTGCGAAGAAAGTCGTCGGCGTAGAGGCGCTCGATCATCCGAGCGACGGCGAACTGCTGAAGATCGCGCGCAAATTCTTCAAGGGCGCCGAAAGAATGAACGCCCCGCCGCGTTGATCGGGCTTTCTTCTTCTTGGCCGCCCGTTTGGCAAGCGCGGCGCTATTGGCTGCCACTGCGGCGCGGATGAGTTGCCTGAAGGCGGCGGCATTGATCTTCTCGCCTTCGCGGAGGTCGATGGCGCGACGCGTGTTCCCTTCAAGGCTGGAATTGAAGAGCTTCTTCGGGTCCTGGATGGAGGCGCCGCGAGCGAAGGTGAGCTTCACGACCTGCTTGTAGGATTCCCCCGTGCAGACGATGCCGTCGTGCGACCAGACGGGCGTGCCCATCCATTTCCACTCTTCCAGGATGTCGGGGTCGGCATCGTGGATGAGCTGACGCATGTGCGCGAGGGTTTCTCCCCGCCAATCCCCCAGCTCCTTGATCCGCTTGGTGATGTTCGCCGAAGCGTCCGCGCCGTCGGGGTGACTTTTCGCCTTCATCGTCCTATCCGCCGGTGACACTCATCGTACGCGCCACGGCCGGGCGTAAATGCGCGCGGTCGATGACGAAATCGTGCCCCTTGGGTTTCCGGCCGATGGCCTCGTCGATCGGCGCCTGCAGCGGGTCGTCGCCTTCCGAGGCGCGGAGCGGGGCGCGCAGGTCGGCGGCATCTTCCTGCCCGAGGCACATGTACAGCGTCCCGGTGCAGGTAACGCGCACGCGGTTGCAGCCCTCGCAGAAATTGTGCGTCAGCGGCGTGATGAAGCCGAGCCGCCCGCCGGTCTCGGCGATGCGCACGTAGCGCGCCGGCCCGCCGGTCTTGTAGCCGATGTCCTGCAGCGTCCAGCGCCCGGCCAGCTCGGCGCGCACTTTCGAGAGCGGCAGGTACTGGTCGGTGCGGTCGGCGCCGACTTCGCCGAGCGGCATCGTCTCGATCAGCGTCAGGTCCATGCCGAGCCCGTGCGTCCAGCGGATAAGATCGTCGAGCTCGTTTTCATTGACGCCCTTGAGCGCCACCGCGTTGATTTTCACCTCCAGGCCGGCGGCGCGGGCCGCCTCGATCCCGCGCAGCACCTGGTCGAGATCGCCCCAGCGGGTGACCTTCCTGAACTTCGCCGGGTCAAGCGTATCCACCGAGACGTTGATGCGCCGGACGCCATTGTCGGCCAGCTCCGACGCGAAGCGTGCCAGCTGCGAGCCGTTGGTGGTCAGCGTCAATTCATCGAGCCCGCGCCCGATATGCCGCGACAGCCCGCGCACCAGCGACATCACGTTCTTGCGCACCAGCGGCTCGCCGCCGGTGAGGCGCAGCTTGCGCACGCCGCGCGCTACGAACGCGGAGCAAAGCCGGTCGAGTTCCTCGAGGCTCAGGACGTCCTTCTTCGGCAGAAAGGTCGCGTCTTCCGCCATGCAATAGACACAGCGAAAATCGCACCGGTCGGTGACCGACACGCGCAGATAGGTAATGGTGCGCCCGAACGGGTCGATCAACGCTGGCTTGATGGCGGGAACGGCGATGTTCATTGCCGTCAATATGTAGCCTGAATCGCGGCGCGATCAATCCGGCCGGACATATCGCGCGTGGGGCTCCATGTCCGGTTGCGGCGCGACGCCCGGCGCCGGAGGAACAGCCAAGCCCAGCTTGACGAGCGTTTGCCAGGCTTCCTCGGCGTCGTCGACGAACGAGAACAGGTCGAGGTCACTTTCGGCGATGACGCCGTCTTCAGCCAGCATCGGAAAATTGATGGCCTTGGTCCAATAATTGCGATCGAGGCAGACGATCGGAATGCGCCTCATCTTGCCGGTCTGGACGAGGGTGACCAGCTCGAAGAATTCGTCGAATGTGCCGAAGCCGCCGGGAAAGACCACCAACGCGGCAGCGCGCATGGCGAAATGCATCTTGCGCATCGCAAAATAGTGAAACAGGAACGTCAGATCCGGCGTCGAGTAGGCATTCGGCTCCTGCTCGTTCGGCAGATGGATGTTGAAGCCGATAGACGGCGCGCCGGCGTCGTGCGCGCCACGGTTGGCGGCCTCCATGATACCGGGACCGCCGCCGGTGGCGATGACGTTGTCACGAACGCCGTTGTCGGACATCAGGGCGCCGCCGCGCTCCGAGACGATCCGCCCGAGCGTGCGAGCCTCGTCGTACCAGCGCCCCGATTGCGCGCCCGGGCGCGGCCGCGCGTTCTTCGGCAAGGGCGCCGTCGCCGCGCGCGGATCGTCGCTGCCACCCGGCATCACCCGCGCGCTGCCGAAGACCACCACCGTCGAGCGCACGCTCCACGCGCGCAGCAGTTCTTCCGCCTTGGCGTATTCAAGCAGGAACCGCGTCCCGCGCATCGAGTCGCCCAACAGGTACTCGCTGTCGAGCGCCGGCAAAATGTAAGACGGCGACGCCATCTGAGCGCGGTTGTCGGGGGGCTGGTCGGCCATGGGGTGTTGCCTCGGGGAAGGTGCTCGTCCCTACCCCCAGGCCGGGAATGCCGCAATGCCCCGGCCCTGCGGCGATGCGCGCCTAAGCCTTCGCGGGCTTCTTCAGAAGCCGGTAGCGGGCCGGATCAAGGCGTTGCTGCACGGCAGCCGTCGTGGAAAGTGGCTTGGCGGGGGCCGCCTCCGGTTCCGGCGCCGGCTCGCTGCGCAGGCGACCGGAGAGGGTCGCGGTCCGCCAGCGGTCGACCACCAGGTCGATGAACTCCTGGTCGACGTTCTTGCCGAAGTCGGTGTCGGCGCTGCTGACCGCTTCGCTGCGCGGCAGATATTCGGCGGCGATCTCCTTGAAGCGCAGCCGGGTCGGCACCGCGACGCCCTCGCCGAAGGCGAAGACTTCGCGGGTTCCAAGCGACGGCACGAAGCCAAGCAGGTTGGCGGCGGCGTCGGAGACCGCGGAACGGACCAGCGACTGGTCGCGATCGTTCGACATGCGCATGACGAACAGCGTCGAGCACTGCGAGATGATGGTCGGGTCAAGCTCGGCCGGGCGCTGGGTAATCAGGCCGAGGAAGACGCCGTACTTGCGGCCTTCCTTGGCGATGCGCGAAATGGCGCGGCGGGTCGGGCCGAAGCCGACGCCGCGGTCGGCCGAGGCGTAGCGGTGCGCCTCCTCGCAGACGAAGAGCAGCGGCAGCTTGCCGTCGCTCCACAGGCCGAAGTCGAAGGCCATGCGGCCGAGCACCGAAACCACCGAGTCGATCACCTCGACCGGGAAGCCGGCGAGCTGCATGATGGTCATCGGCCGGTTCTCGGTCGGCAACCGGAACAGCTGGCTCAGAACATTCGACATCGTGTCGCCGCCGACGTTGGCGTTGGCGAACATAAAGGCATAGCGCGGGTCGTTGACGACGCCCTCGATGCGCATGAGCAGCTTGTTGCAGATCGTCCGCGAGGTGCGGTTCTCGAGCTTGCCCATGCGCGCGTCGATCAGGGAAATGAGATCGGCAATGCGATAGGGAACCGGCGTGTCGACCGTGAAGCCGGCGCGCGGATCGCTCTTGCGCGAAGACCGGTCGCCGACGGCGTAGGCCTTGCGGGCGATGGGGATCAGCTCGGCGAGAACGTCCAGTTCCTCATCGACGCCGGGGCGGCCGCGGAAAATGACGTCCACCGTTTCCTCGAAGTTGAACAGCCAGAACGGCAGGCGCAGGTTGCCGGGCGTCAGGACCTGGGAACGATCGGCAAAGCAGTGGCCGTATTCGTTGTGCGGATCGACCAGGAAAATACGCAGGTCGGGACGGCGCTCAAGGATCTCGTTCAGGATAACCGCGACGCCGCTCGATTTGCCGACGCCGGTCGTGCCGAGTACGGCGAAGTGCTTGGACAGCATCTCGTCGATGTTGATGTAAGCACGCAGCGAATTGTCCTGCTGCAGCGAACCGATGTCGATCGTGTCCTTGCCCGAGATGTCGTAGATGACCTTCAGTTCTTCGTGGCTGATGACGAAGGTCGCATCGCCGATCGAGGGATACTCGGTGACGCCGCGTGAGAAGCGGGCCTTGCCGTCGACTTCCTGGATTTCGCCCATGAGGTCGACCGTCACGGTGACGGCGTAGCCGCGTTCGCGGGCCACCGGCACGGTCTGGATCGAAGCCTCGGTGACGACGCCGACGACCAGCTTTTCGCCGCAACGGATGCCGAGAAACTTGCCGACCGTGGCGCGGGCCTCGTTGGTGTCGGTCCACGACCACTCGACGAGGCCGACACTTGCCTCGGAGCCGCGAACCGAGAGGATGCGCCCGAGATGTTTCTCGGCGATATCCGGATTTGACTGCCCAGTCTTGGAAAGCATACGCCCGCCCTCACCCGACGCCGCCTTTAGGCGACTGTTTTCTCCTCAACCCCGCGGCGGTTTATCAAAGCTGGCTTGAAAAGCGGTTAAGCCGATCGATAAAAAGCGTCAGGATTGCAGAAAAACGCCGGGATGGCAGCGGCCTGGATGGCCGGTTTCGCTGGTTTTTTCGCCGCGGGAAGGCCGTCAGGCGGCGAGTTTGCTCGCGATGACCGGCCACGCTTCGGCGCCGGCTGCACGCATTGCGGGCACAGCCGCTGCCGGGATAAACGCCGCAATCGCCTCTTTGTAGCTTGGGCGCGCGCGCGAACGCTCCAGCCATTCACCGATCTCGGGATGGCGGGTACGCCAAAACCCGAAAGGCCCAGCCGATCGAGCCGGTCGATGTAGGCGATGAGGTTGACGTCAGCCAAAGTGTATTGCGCGCCCATCAGCCAGGGACCGCCGGCGGCGAGATCGGCGTCCATGTCCCGGAACACGCGCGCGAAGGCGCGGATGGCTTCGTCGACGTGCGATGAGGCGACACCTTTCTCGACAAGATCGCGCCGCTTGTCCGCTCTCGCCGGGTCGGGGATGCGCCGGTAGATTTCCTCGCGTTCCTCGCGCGGCAATTTCATCAGCCCCAGCCGGTAGGCGGTCGCGAAACTCAGCGAATTAACCGAGGCGTGGATCTCGAGCGAGCGCAGCAGCCAGTGGCGGACGTGGGCGGCCGGATAGGCGCCGTCCGGCATGAGGCGGGGCGCTGCCGCGAGGTCGTCGAGATACTGGATGATGATGCTCGACTCGATCACCACCTTGCCATCATCGACCAGCTTTGGGACGACCGCGTTAGGGTTGAGTCGCCGGTACGCGGGCTTGAACTGATCGCCCGCAGCGAGGTCCAGCACCACGCTCTCGAAGGACAAGCCCTTTTCAGAAAGACCGACGCGCGCCTTCTGCGAACACACCGAATTCGGCGCGTGGTAGAGCTTCAACAATCGATCCTTCTCCAATCGACGCCGGTCGGTCCGGCCTTCAAAAAAATAGCCTGCCGGGCTCAGCCGACAGCAGGATTCGGGCAAGCAGGCCGGGAATTTGGTGAGCGCGCCGGGGGTCGAACCCGGGACCTGACGATTAAAAGTCGTCCGCTCTGCCAGCTGAGCTACGCGCTCTTCCTGTTACCTTTCCGGAAGTGCGGCGGACCCTATAAGTCGCTTCCCCACCGGTCAACAATTGCCGCCGGCCTAGAATGCCTTGAAGGTGACGATCGTGCGGGTGTCCCGGATGCCCTCGAACCGCTGCACCGATTCGGTGACGAAATGGCCGGTATCGACATCGTCCGGCACGTAGAACTTCACCAGGAGGTCAAAATCGCCGGCCGTCGAATAGATTTCCGAGGCGATCTCCGCTTCGGCGATCTCCTCGGCGACCTTGTAGGCCTTGCCGAGATGGCACTTTACCTGAACGAACACTGCCTTCATCGCGGCCCTCGCTACGCTGTCGTCATCACACCACAAGCCGTCGCCGGCCGCCAGCAGCCGACCCGTGAAACCATTGGCCGTGCTCCGGCGTATACTGGCGAGAGACACGGGAGGTGAAACATGCCGCGCTTTATCGGTCGCTTCGCAGCTCTGATTTTCCTGCTTGCCGCGCTCCTGCCCTTCGCGGCCAATGCCGACGATCTTTCGCCGGCCGACCGCGCCGCGATGCAGGCGGTGATCTCCGGCCAGATCGGCGCCTTCCAGCACGACGACGGCGCCACCGCCTACGGCTTCGCCTCGCCCAACATCAAGACGTACTACCCGAGTGCCGCCCTGTTCATGGCGATGGTGAAGGGCGGCTATCCGGCCATCTACCGGCCGGAGTCGGTCACGTTCGGCGAAGCCCTCGATACCGACGCCGGACCGATGCAGAAGGTCTACATCAAGGGCTCCGACGGCCAGGCGTATATCGCGCTCTACGCCTTGCAAAAGCAGCCGGACGGCACCTGGAAGATCAACGGCGTCACGATCCTCAAGGACGACAGCCCGTCGATCTGAGGCCGGCGACTAAGCGCGCGCGGGAATATCCCCGCGCGCCCACGCCGCCTTGGTCCCGGCGACAAAGTCCGCGTAGCGCCCACCGGTAATCGCCGCGCGGATATCCGCCATGAGCCGCTGGTAATAGGCGAGGTTGTTCCACGAGAGCAGCATCGCGCCGAGTATTTCCTCCGACTTCACCAGATGGTGCAGGTAAGCGCGGGAATAGTCCCGCGCCGGCGCCCATCCTGCCTCCTCGTCGAGCGGGCGCGGATCGTCGGCGTGGCGGGCGTTCTTCAAGTTGAGCTTGCCGAAGCGCGTGTAGGCAACACCGTGGCGACCGGCGCGCGTCGGCATCACGCAATCAAACATGTCGATGCCGCGTGCCACCGATTCGACGATGTCGTCCGGGGTGCCGACGCCCATGAGGTAACGCGGCCGGTCGACGGGCAGCGTCGGCGCCGTGACGTCGAGCATCGCCAGCATCGTCGCCTGCGGCTCGCCAACAGCGAGGCCCCCGACCGCATAACCATCGAAGCCGATCGCCACCAGCCTGTCCGCGGATTCGGTCCGCAGCGCCGGGTTGTCGCCGCCCTGCACGATGCCGAACAGCGCCCTGCCCTCCGGATTGCCGAACGCCGCTCTCGATCGCTCGGCCCAGCGCAGGGAGAGCCGCATGGCGCGCTCGATCTCGTCAGGCGCCGCGGGCAGCGCCACGCATTCGTCGAGCTGCATGCGGATATCGGCATCGAGCAGCCCCTGGATTTCCAGCGAGCGCTCCGGCGTCAGCGTGTGTGTCGAGCCGTCGATGTGCGACTGGAAGGTAACGCCGCTCTCGTCGAGCTTGCGAAGCTGGGCCAGCGACATCACCTGGAAGCCGCCCGAGTCGGTAAGGATCGGACCATCCCAGCGTGCGAAGGCATGCAGCCCGCCCAGCGCCGCCACCCGCTCCGCCCCCGGCCGCAGCATCAGGTGATACGTGTTGCCGAGGATGATGTCGGCGCCGGTCGCCTTCACCGTGTCCATGGTCATCGCCTTGACGGTGCCGGCGGTACCCACCGGCATGAACGCCGGCGTGCGCACCACGCCGCGCGCCAGCGACAGGGCCCCGGTGCGCGCGGCACCGTCGGTGGCCGCGAGGCGGAAGGAGACGTTGGTCATGGCGCCGGCCACAGCAGCGAAGCGTCCCCATACGAATAGAACCGGTAGCCCGCGGCGATGGCGTGCGCATAGGCGGCCAGCATGCGCTCCCGTCCGGCGAAGGCCGAGACAAGCATGAACAGCGTGGAACGCGGCAGGTGGAAATTTGTCATGAGCAGATCGACGGCCCGGAATTTGTAGCCGGGCGTGATGAAGATGGAAGTCTCTCCCGCAAACGGCCGGATCATTCCGTCGTCTCCCGTGGCGCTCTCCAGCAGCCGCAGCGATGTCGTGCCGACCGCGACAATCCGGGCCCCGGCCGCCCGCGTCGCATTGAGCGCCTCAGCGGTCTCTGCCGGGATGGTCCCCCATTCGGCGTGCATGGCGTGCGCCGAGGTGTCCTCCGCCTTCACCGGTAGGAAGGTTCCGGCGCCGACGTGCAATGTCAGTGTCCGCCAGCCGATGCCTGCATCCTTGAGCCGCGCGAACAGCGCGTCGGTGAAATGCAGCCCCGCCGTCGGGGCCGCGACCGCGCCTTCCTGCGTGGCATAGATCGTCTGGTAGTCGCGGCGGTCCTCGCCGTCTTCCGCCCGCTTGCCGGCAATGTACGGTGGCAGCGGCACATGTCCGATTGCGGCGATGGCCTCGTCGAGCGCCGGCCCGGCGTGGTCGAACACCAGCGTCACTTCGCCCGCCTCGCCCTTTGCTTCGACGGTGGCGTCGAGTCCTGCGATGAGGCACGCCGCATCGTTCAGGGCGCCGAAGCGGACACGGTCGCCAGCGGTCAGCTTTTTTGCGCCGCGCGCCAGAGCCTGCCAGCGCGATGGCGCCAGCTGCTTGATAAGCGTCGCACTGATGCCTGCGGAGGCTCCATCGCGCACGCGCTCCCCGCGCAATTCCGCCGGGATAACCCTGGTGTCATTCAGCACCAGCATGTCGCCGGCGCGCAGCAGCTCCGGCAGGTTGCGCGCGAAGCGATCTCCGAACGGCGCCTCCGGCCTGACGGTCAGCATGCGCGCGGCATCCCGCGGCCGCGCCGGCCGTAGCGCGATCCGCTCGTCTGGCAGGTCGAAATCGAAGAGGTCGACGCGCATGGGTGTCGCTACTTCACCACCACCGGCCGCGCGGCACGCTGCGCCAGCACCGTGGCGACCCCGCCGATCGTCGCGACCGAGGCAATGACAAGCCGCGCCGTCACCGTCTCGCCCATCAGCCCGACGCCGCCAAATGCCGCGATCACCGGCACCGAAAGTTGCACGGTCGCGGCGCGGGTCGCTGTGAGGCCGGCGAGCGCGGCATACCAGATGACGTAGCCGCAGCCCGACGCGACCGCACCGGACGCAATCGCCAGAACCAACCCCTCGGTCGACACGCTGAAGTCGCGCGCGAAGATCAAACTGACGATGACCACGAGCGGCACCGCAAAGAGGAAGTTCGCGGCGGTCGCCGCCAGCGGGTCGCCGGCGCGCCGGCCGAGCAGCGAATAGCTGCCCCAGGCAATACCGGCGACCGCCATGAGAATAGCACCGAGCGGATCGGGCGCGGTAACACCCGGCGAGACAAGATAGACGAGCCCGAGAACCGCCGCCGCCAGGCCGCCCCACGATGCGAGCGAAAACGCCTCGCCCTGTCGCAACGCGACGATGAACATCGTCAGCTGCACCGCGCCGAAGAGGATCAGCGCGCCGGTGCCGGCGCTCAGCGAGCGGTACGCGAACGAGAAAAACGCGACATAGACGAACAGCGATATGACCGCGCGCCAATTCGCCGGCGGCCGGGTCAATCCGCCGTGCCGGACCAGCAGGATGACAGCCAGCGTAACTGCGCCGGAGATCACCCGGACGCTGGCGAAGCTGGCAGCGTCGATCAGTCGGTGGCCGAGCGCCAGCCGGCAGAGCATCGAGTTGGCCGCAAAGGCCAGCATCGCGACGATGGTCAGCAGGACGGGGCGCGTCGTCATCAGGTTAAATCCGGTTCGCCGGCTTGGCCGAGGCAGCGCGAGTCGCGCCGGCGGCATGAACACCGCCGCCTTTGCCCGCGTCAACTCACTCGCGAGAGCCTGATCGGCGTGTGAACGTGGCTACCGCCGCCAGATGCCGCCGCCCAGAACGGCGGCCCCAACCAGGATGAGGATGACCGGCCAGAACCGGCCCCAGTTGAGACCGATGAGGAACGATATGGCGAGCAGCGTCAGGATCGCGCCCCCCACGACGCCGCCGCGCACGCCCGCGGTCATCATCCCGCCGGAGCGGCGGTAAAGCGTCCACGCCGAACTGAACGACGCGACAGCCGGTATCAGGATGAACACCGCCCACCAGTTCTTGGGCAGCGGCGCCCCCATGTTCTGGGCCAGGAAGACAACCCCCAAAAAGATGAGGACGACGCCGCCGATCCAGGCGCCGCCGCCCCAGCCTCTCGCATGGCGTTCCTGACGGCGCTGCCAGCGTTCGGCGTGGCGCTGCTCGCGCCAGTCAGGCGGCGGCATCTGGTCTGGCATTGGCGGCTGATTGGTCATGGCGCTGGTGCCCCGCTAGTGAACCGGACGCATCATACGCTCTCCGCTCATCCCCGCGAAGGCGGGGCCAGCGGTGGCGCCGTTCCCGCATCGCTGGTGCGGCTACTTCGCGTCCGCCGCAACTTTCATACTAAGAATCTTGTCCGGATGCTTGACCGGCTCGCCGCGCTTGATCTTGTCGATGTTCTCCATGCCCTCGGTTACTTCGCCCCAGACGGTGTACTGGCCGTTGAGGAACGCGGAATCGGCGAAGCAGATGAAGAACTGGCTGTCCCCGGAATTGGGGTCGGCGGCTCGCGCCATCGACAGCGTTCCGCGCTTGTGCGGCTCCTTCGAGAACTCGGCCTTGAGCTTCTTGCCGGAGCCGCCCATCCCGGTGCCGGTCGGGTCGCCGGTCTGCGCCATGAAGCCGTCGATGACGCGATGGAACACGATGCCGTCGTAGAAACCTTCGCGGGCGAGTTCCTTGATGCGCGCAACATGGTTGGGCGCGAGGTCGGGACGCAGCTTGATCGTCACGTTGCCCCTGGACGTTTCCATCTTGAGCGTGTTCTCGGGATCGCTCTTGGTCGCCATCGTCATCTCCTGTTCGCTTGTTTCTACTTCGCGTCCGCCGCGAGCTGCATCTTTACGATCTTGTCCGGGTTGGCCACCTGCCCGTCGTCGACGTCGGGGTTGCCCTTCTTGAGCTTGTCGACATTCTCCATTCCCTGGGTCACCTCTCCCCACACGGTGTACTGGCCGTTCAGGAACGAGCAATCCGCCAGGCAGATGAAGAACTGCGAATTGGCCGAGTCGGGATCGTTGCCGCGTGCCGCGCCGATGACGCCGCGCACGAAGTTGGTGTTGGTGAACTCGGCCTTGAGGTCGGGCAGGTTGGAGCCACCGCGGCCGGTGCCGGTCGGGTCGCCGCCCTGCGCCATGAATCCGGCGATGACGCGATGGAACGGGGTGCCGTTGTAGAAGCCCTGCTGTGTCAATTCCTTCACGCGCTTGACGTGATTGGGCGCCAGGTCAGGGCGCAGCTTGATGACGACACGGCCCTTGGTCGTGTCCATGTAGATCGTGTTCTGCGGATCGACGGCAGGGGCGGCGCGGGCGATCGCCGGCGGCAAGGCAAGCAGCACGAAGGCAAGCAGGATCATCGAACGGGTCAAGGCAGACTCCACGAATTCGGGTGCGGCCGCCTTTTTGGCGGTCAGCGGGAAAGGTGCCGGGCAATCACCTTGGCGACCGCCGGCGGTACGAACGGCGAAACGTCGGCGCCGTGGGTCGCGATCTGACGCACGAGCGTGGCGGTGATGTGGCGGACCGCCGGCTTTGCCGGCACGAACACTGTATGGATTTCCGGCGCAAGGTCGCCGTTCATCGCCGCCATCTGCATTTCGTAATCGAAATCGGCGGAGTCACGCACGCCACGCACGATGATCGAGGCGCCCGCCTTCCGCGCCGCGTCGATCGTCAGACCGTCAAAGCCGTTGCCGATGACGCGCGCCTGATCCCCGTGCGTCAGTTCGCCGATCATGGCGCCGACCATCTCCAGCCGCTCCACGAGTGAAAACATCGGCGACTTGCCGGCGTTGACGCCCACCCCCACCACCACCTGGTCGGCAATCGTCAGCGCCGTGCGCAGCAGATCGACGTGGCCGTTGGTCACCGGATCGAAGGTGCCAGGGTAGAACGCAATGCGCATCGTCTGCGGCAAGCAGCACCTCTAGGGGCGCGGTCAAAGGCGCGGCTTCAATAGCCCGATCCCCCTGCCCCAGCAAGAAGCCGCCCCCTGCGTGATCAAGGTCACAGCAAACGACGGGCGCGCCACCCACATAGGTGGTCAGGCAGACGGCGCGATAGCAAAAGATTCGGTCCGGAGATCGCGGGAAACCGCCAACTTTCGGCCGATGAACGGCAGATGAACGAAAGCATCCGGAACCATTCAGCTTGCTTCGGGTTATCTCGGTACAGAATTTGGAACAAGGAGACGAACATGGCTCCGCTTATTTCCTCCGTGATGCTGGCGACCACCGTTGTGGCAACTCTTGCAGTTGGCGTGGCGAGCGCGTCCTTCCTCAACACCCACGACGCGGCGCCCAAAGCCGATCGCCTTCCGATGGTCGCGACGAGCAACGACAACAGCTACGTCACCGTCGAAACTCGTCCCGACAGCGGCGTCTCGGTTCTCACACGCGTCCAGGTGAACTAGCTTTCCAGGTGAACTAGCTTTCCTGCATTTTGCCGCCCACCCCAAGGGCGCACACGAAGCCGCTGGCTCCTCCCCCCGGGCCGGCGGCTTTTCTTTTTGCCTCAGCCGCACGCCGCGCGCTTCAATGTCGCGATGTCGATCTTGCGCATCTTGAACATCGCTTCCATCACGCGCTTCGCCTTCGCCTTGTCGGGATCGGCGAGAAGCCGCGGCAGCGCCTCCGGCACCACCTGCCACGTGACGCCGTAGCGATCGGTCGGCCACGCGCACGGTTGCTCCTGACCACCGTCGGTGAGCTTCTCCCAAAGGTGATCGACCTCGCCCTGGCTTTTGCAATCGATGACGAACGAAACCGCCGGCGTGAACTTGTAGATCGGCCCGCCGTTCAGCGCGGTGAAGCCCTGCCCCTCCAGCTCGAAGGCCACCAGCATCACCGAACCCTCGGGACCCGGTCCCGCCGCGCCGTAGCGCTGCGTCGAGACGATGCGCGAATTCGGGAAGATGGAGACGTAGAAATTCGCCGCCTCCTCCGCCTGGTTTTCGAACCACAGGAACGGCGTGATCTTCTGCATGCTGGTTCTCCCGCGCTGGCGGGCCGTCGCCCGCGACGCCATCATCCCAACCGGAAATATTGGCAGATGTGAGGGCGGCAGTCGGCGTTACGCCGCCGGCGCATCGCCCACGGGCGTCTCGCTCGCTTCGTCGTCGCTCAGCCGCTCGACCGAAACGACCTTCTCGGCGTCGTCCGTGCGGAAGACGATCACCCCCTGCGTGCCGCGCCCGATGATGCGGATGTCGTCGACCGGCATGCGGATCACCTGGCCGCCGTCGGAGACCAGCATGATCTCGTCGGCGTGCTCGACCGGGAAGGACGCGACCAGCGGGCCGTTCCGATCGTTGACCGCCATAGCGACGATGCCCTTGCCGCCGCGGCCGGTCACCCGGTACTCGTGCGACGAGGTGCGCTTGCCGTAGCCGTTGACCGAGACCGTCAGGATGAACTGCTCGGCGGCGCTCATCGCGACGTAGCGCACCTGCGCCAGCTCGCCGGCCGATGTTTCTTCGTCGGACTCGGCCTCCTCGCCGACCGGCTCGCCCTCGCCGCGCACGGCGCGGCTCATCTTGAGGTAGGCGCCGCGCTCGTCGGCGGTCGCGTCGAAATGCCGGAGGATCGCCATCGAGATGAGCGTGTCGCCCTCGGCCAGCGTGATGCCGCGGTTGCCGACGGAATTGCGCCCGGCGAACACGCGCACCTCCGGCACCGGGAAGCGGATGCAGCGCCCCTGCGCCGTCGTCAGGATGACGTCGTCGGATTCGGTGCAGGTCTCGACGCCGAGGATGCCCTCGCCTTCGCCGAGCTTCATGGCGATCATGCCCGAGCGCCGCACCTCGACGAAATCGGACAGCTTGTTCCGCCGCACCGTGCCGCCCGTGGTGGCGAACATCACGTCGAGCGTCTCCCAGTCGGCTTCATCCTCGGGCAGCGGCATGATGGTGGTGATGCGCTCGCCTTCCGACAGCGGCAGCAGGTTGATCAGCGCCTTGCCGCGCGCC
Source organism: Bauldia sp. (assembly GCA_036511595.1). GTDB lineage: Bacteria > Pseudomonadota > Alphaproteobacteria > Rhizobiales > Kaistiaceae > DASZQY01. The sequence goes on along the minus strand of DATCBY010000082.1, from coordinate 2,609 downwards.
TGCGGGGCCGCCAGCGGCAGCCGCCACACCTTCTCTTTGTAGACCTGGCCCTTGGACGAGAAGAACAGGATAGGCGTGTGCGTGTTGGCGACGAACAGCCGCGTGACGAAATCTTCTTCCTTGGTCGCCATGCCCGCGCGGCCCTTGCCGCCGCGGCGCTGCGCCCGGTAGGTGTCGAGCGGCACGCGCTTGATCCAGCCGGCATGGGTGACGGTCACCACCATGTCCTCGCGCTGGATGAGATCCTCGTCGTCGAGGGCGGCACCGCCTTCGACGATCTCGGTCTTGCGCGGTGTCGCGAATTCCTCGCGGATCGCCGCCAGCTCTTCCTTGATGATGGTGCGCACGCGCTGGCGCGAACGCAGAATATCGAGGTAGTCGGAAATCTCAACGGCGAGCTTGTTCAGCTCCTCGTCGATTTCCTCGCGGCCAAGCGCGGTGAGCCGTGCCAGCCGCAGTTCCAGGATGGCGCGCGCCTGCGCGTCAGACAGCCGGTAGCTGCCGTCTTCCTCGATGCGGTGGCGCGGGTCGTCGATCAGCGCGATCAGCGGCGCCACGTCCTTGGCGTCCCACTTCCGCGAGATCAGTTCCTCGCGCGCCGTGTTGGGGTCCTTCGACGTGCGGATGATGCGGATGACTTCGTCGATGTTGGCGACGGCGATGGCGAGCCCGACGAGGATGTGGGCGCGGTCGCGCGCCTTGCCGAGCAGGAATTTCGTGCGCCGGCCGACGACTTCCTCGCGGAAGGCGACGAACGCCTGCAGCATGTCCCGGAGGTTCATCGTCTCGGGGCGGCCGCCGTTCAGCGCCACCATGTTGGCGCCGAAGGAAGACTGCAGCGCCGAGAACCGGTAGAGCTGGTTCAAGACGACGTCGGCCATCGCCTCGCGCTTCAGTTCGACGACGACGCGCATGCCCAGCCGGTTGCTCTCGTCGCGGATGTCGGAGATGCCCTCGATGCGCTTGTCGCGCACCATCTCGGCGATCTTCTCGATCATCGTCGCCTTGTTCACCTGATAGGGAATCTCGGTGATGACCAGCGCCTCGCGATCCTTGCGGATCGTCTCGGTGGTCACCCGCCCGCGCACCAGGATCGAGCCGCGCCCGGTCATCAGCGCCTGGCGCGCGCCGCTCCGCCCGATGATGATGCCGCCGGTCGGAAAATCCGGGCCGGGGACGATCTCGATCAGCGCCTCCATCGAGATGGCGGGATCGTCGATCATCGCCACCGCCGCGTCGATCACCTCGCCGAGGTTATGCGGCGGGATGTTGGTCGCCATGCCGACCGCGATGCCGCCGGCGCCGTTGACCAGCAAATTCGGGAAGCGCGCCGGCAGGACCACCGGCTCCTTCTCGGAGCCGTCGTAGTTGTCGCGGAAATCGACCGTGTCCTTGTCGATGTCCTCGGTCAGCGCATGGGCGACCTTGGCGCGCCGCGCCTCGGTATAGCGCATGGCCGCCGGCGGATCGCCGTCGACCGAACCGAAGTTCCCCTGCCCGTCGATCAGCGGCAGGCGCAGCGAGAACTCCTGCGCCATGCGCACGAGCGCGTCATAGATCGAGGCGTCGCCGTGCGGGTGATACTTGCCCATCACGTCGCCAACGATCAGCGCGCACTTGCGATAGGGCTTGTTCCAGTCGCGCCCGTTCTCGTGCATCGAGAAAAGAATGCGCCGATGCACCGGCTTCAGCCCGTCGCGCACGTCGGGCAGCGCCCGGCTCACGATCACGCTCATGGCGTAATCGAGGTAGCTCCGCCGCATCTCGTCGGAGATCGAGATCAGCTCAAAACCGGGCGTCTTGCCCTCAGGATCGCCAGCGCCGGGGGGCGGAGTTTCGTCAGCCAAAACAGACCTTGGGAATCAGTGGAATTTGCTTAGGGGAATATGGAGTTTGGAGGGGGGAGATGCAAGAAAATGTCGCGGCAAATACCGCTTATTTATCAACTAGTTATGCGCACTGATGAGTTCAGAGAATTGCACATTGCGCGTTTGGCGCACGTGAGCCGCGGAATCTCACTATTCGACGTTCTCAACTTCGTCTTCGTACTCCTTCAAGATGTTTTGGTTGACATAGGACAAGTGCTCCAAACCATGAAGGGCGTTCACGTTGTCATAGGAGATAAATGCGCAGCGATCGGACAGCGGGCCAGCTTGAAGAAGTGCAAAAACGGGGCGGCGCATTTCATGGAACACCTTATCCTTCCGCTCGTCAGGAGCGACGATATCGAACCGAATGTCCATGTTCGGTATCAGCGCAAGCAGGTCCGCCATTCTCAGCAATCCCGAGTAAACCGCCGTTGTGTGCTCCACCTCGAAGGCCCTCGCGATTGAACGGCCATTGGTCCAAATAACGTCTATCATCTTTATCGTGTCGAGCGCCGCGCGGTCGTGACTGAGCGGCAATTCCTCGAGCAAAGACCTCTTAGCTGTATCGCTAATGAGTGCGGAAACACGAGCGCGGTCTGGCTGAGCTGCTGCCGGTTCGGTTGACACTGGCTTAAGCTAATCGCATCTGCTCCTCGAACTCCAGCGGGCTGAGGTATCCGATTGTCGAGTGCCGGCGCCTGGGATTGTAGAAGCGCTCGATGTAATCGAACACGTCGGCCT
>DATCBY010000081.1:0-53911 GCA_036511595.1 Bauldia sp. | reverse complement strand
GCAGGATCAGGCGGTCACTGGCGTTTCGCCATAGGCGTTGGTGACGGTCGCGTGGGCGGGCCGGGTGCCGCCGATGATCATGCCGAGCACTTCGTCGGTGGTGACGTCGGTCTTGCTGACGGTCCCGACCAGCCGGCCGTTCTTCATGACGGTGATGCGATCGGCGAGATCAAACAAGTCGTGAATGTCGTGGCTGATGAGGAAGATGCCGATGCCTTCCTTCTGAAGATGGCGAATGAGGTCGCGCACCTGGGCGGTCTCGGCCGGTCCGAGCGCGGCAGTCGGCTCGTCCATGATCAGCACGCGCGCATTGAAGTGGATGGCGCGGGCGATGGCGACCGACTGGCGCTGGCCTCCGGAAAGCTGCTTGACCGGATTCTTGAACCGTTGGAAAGCCGGGTTCAATCGACCCATCACCTTGCGCGTCGCCGCTTCCATCGCGACATCGTCGAGCGTGTTCCATGAGGTCATCATCTCGCGGCCGAGAAATACATTCGCCGAGGCGTCAATATTGTCGGCGAGCGCCAGCGTCTGGTAGATCGTTTCGATCCCGAGCGCCTTGGCGTCGCGCGGGTTGTTGATAGTGACCGGCTTGCCGTCGATGAATATCTGGCCCGAGTCCGCCCGCTGCGCTCCCGAGAGCACCTTCATCAGGGTCGACTTGCCGGCGCCGTTGCCGCCGACAAGGCCGACGACCTCGCCGGCGTAAACGTCGATGGTGGCGTGATCGACGGCATGGATGCCGCCAAAGGAAACCGAGATGTTGCGCATCTCGACCAGGGAAACCCGATTTTCGGTCATGGGCATGTCCCCGATCAGGCCGTCCGGCGCCGGTAGTAGGTGTCGATGCCCACCGCCAGTACCAGGACGGCGCCGACGACAATGTTCTGCAACGGCGAGTCGATGCCCATGAGCTGCATGCCCGATTGAAGGGTCTGCATGAGGAGGGCGCCGAGCATGGCGCCAGCGATCGTTCCAACACCGCCGGCAAACGAGGTGCCACCGATGACCGTCGCGGCGATCGTGTAGAGCTCGTTGTTAGTGCCCAGGGAATTGGTCGCGGCGTTGAGGCGGGCGGTTGCGATCACCGCGGCGATGGCACAGAGCACGCCCATGAGGATGAACGTCTTCATGATCACCCAGCGCGTATTGATGCCCCCGAGCTCCGCCGCTTCCGGATTGCCACCGATGGCAAACACGTAGCGCCCGAACCGCGTCCTGCTCGTGATAAATGCGACGACCATCGCGCTGCCGATAGCGATCAGGACCGGAATGGCGATGCCCAGCGAGATGAATAGTCCATTGTCCGGCCACGGAATGTTATGGGCGGCCGCATAGGTCTTGGCGAGGCCGACCGGCATCGGGTAGGCGTTGATCACCGCTACGGCACCGAGCGCAACCACGCAGCCGATGACTCCGAGGGTCACCTCCGCCCATACGGGGCGCAGTGGAAAATTGAACCGGCGCCGCTGTCGTCGGCCATTCACGATACTGGCGACAACGGCGATGCAGGCCACAAGGCCGACGAGCCAACTCGCCAACGCACCGATCGAGCCGTTGGCGCCGCCGCCGCCGAAAATCTGGAAGATCGTGTCGAGCGGCGCGAGCGTCTTGCCGCTCGCCACCCACCACGCGGCGCCGCGCCACACCAGCAGGCCGCCGAGCGTGACGATGAAGGCGGGAACCTGAAGATAGGCGATGATATAGCCCTGAAAGCCGCCGACGATTACGCCGGCGACGACGCCGATGACAATGGTGATGATCCACGACAGCGGGTGATCGTAGCCAAGCAGCGGCGGCAGGAAGTCGGTCTGCACAGCGCCCATAATCATGCCGAGGAAGCCCATGAGGGATCCCACCGACAGGTCGATGTTGCGCGAGACGATGATGAGAACCATGCCGTTGGCGAGGACGGCGATCGTCGCCGTTTGCACCGACAGGTTCCACAGGTTGCGGGGTGTTAGAAAGACGCCGCCCGAGGCGAATTGAAAACCGACGCCAATGAGTATCAGGGCGACAATCATGCCGAGGAGGCGGGCGTCGATCTCGGTAGCCTGCATGAAGCGGCCAACCGCGCCAAACGTCGGCGGCTCAAGGCGTTGCGCCGGCGCGCCCGAAACCTCAGTCACCATTGAACCTTCCCGGTGAGGTCGTCTTACAGCATGTGTCCCCCGCCGTCAGAAGACAGCGCGGGACACAATTTCGCAAGTCGGTCGTGCTAGCCGCAGACCTTGGCAGCCGAGCCGGCCTTCACGCCCTTGCAGACTTCGTCCTTCGTGATCCAGCCCGCGTCAATGACCACGTTGAGGTTGTCAACGGTGATCGGAACCGGGGTCAGGAAGACCGAGTTCATCGGGACCTTCTTCGGGCCGCCGCTGAACATGGTCGCGCCTTCGACCTTGTCCATCGCCGTGCCCTTGGCTAGCGCGAGCGCAATGGTCGCCGCGCCCTTGCCGAGTGCGCGCGCGTCCTTCCAGACCGACACGGTCTGGGTGCCGAGCGCGACGCGGTTCAGAGCAGCGTGATCGCCGTCCTGGCCGGAAACCGGAACCGAGCCGGCGAGGCCCTGTGCCGCGAGAGCGGCTACGACACCACCAGCCATGCCGTCGTTCTCCGCCACGACAGCGTCAATCTTGTTGCTGTTGGCGGTCAGGATCTGCTCCATTTCCTTCTGGGCGTTCGCGGGGTCCCAGTTGTCGGTGTAGGTCTCGCCGACGATCTTGATGTCGCCGCTCTTGACCGCGCCGCCAATGACCTCCTCGATGCCGGCCCGCAGGAAGTCAGCGTTCGGGTCAGCCGAGTTGCCCTTGATGATCGCGTAGTTGCCTTTGGGCTTGGCGGCCATCACCGCCTTGGCCTGCATGACACCCACTTCCTTGTTGTCGAAGGTGATGTAGAACGCCTTCGGATTCTCGATCAGGCGGTCATAACCGATGACCGGAATGCCGGCGTCGACCGCCTTCTGCACTGCCGGCTGAATAGCGTCGGAGTCCTGGGCGAGCACGATCAGGACGTTGGCGCCCTGCGAGATCAGGTTTTCGACGTCTGTAAGCTGCTTGTCGGCCGACGACTGGGCGTCGGTCGAGATGTACTTGGCGCCGGCGGCATCGAGCACGCCCTTGATCGCCGCTTCGTCTGTTTTCCAGCGCTCTTCCTGGAAGTTGTTCCAGGAAACACCGACAACCGTCTGCGCAGCCGCAAGCCCGACCGTGGCAAGAAGCCCGGCTGCGGCCAGCGTTACCGTCAGAATTTTTCTCACGTTTTCTCTCCCTATGGTCGTTTCAGATCAATGGTCGCTTCAGATCAGGTCGCAATTTTCGGGGCAGGCGGCCCGGCAACAATATCGCCGTCTATTGCTCCCGAAAGTCCTCCGGCGACGGGCTTGCGGTTCCCGTGTCCGCGCGATCCTTGTAGGCCGTTGCAATGAGGGGCGTCAATCATCCGCACAATACATATGTTCTAGGGGTCTCGGACGAGGGCCATTTCAGGTGCCAGGATGAATGGCGGCAGATAGGCCGGAATCTGGCTGAACGGCAGCACTTCGGGCTTCAGCCGAATTCCGAGCAGGTCCTCCATGAAGGTGCGGCGTTTGCCAATGCGCTGCCACGCCGCAGGATGGCGCTCGGCAAATTCCGCGCGTCCGCGGGCATCGAGAAGGGCGATGCCGTCCTCCATATTGGCGGTGAAGTACGGGGTTCCCGTCGCCGGGATGATGTCCACCTGCAGCGCCTGCCCGGACACGAGGCGCTCCTCACTGCCGGGATAGATCGGCGTATTCATCCACTCGTCGAGATGGATGAGATGGCCGGGCGGCAGGAACAGACCGAAGAACGGATCGCCTAAATGACGCCGGATGACGGCGTCGAGCGCGCCCCCGGTGACGCCGATGCCAACGGTTTCGTACCACTCGGCGACCGCGAGAAAGTAGGGGGCAGCGAGTTTGTCGACATAGTCGCGCACCGCAATCGGCAATTCGCCGGCATTGGCTACCAGCCAACCGGCGCGGCAGGTGAGGGCGCCCCACACCCCATAGGCGACGGTGAACGGATCGCCGCGCTCCATTCTGCGCGGGCCGGGACTGCCGAGCCCAAGGGCAACGTGCGGGCCCGCGGTCAACATCGGATGGCAACTTAGCGGCAGCCCGACCGGAGCCAGCAGCTGCGCCGCCTCGAATTCGCTCATGCCGGGCTGCACGCCAAAGAGCACGTTCTTCACCGCCTGCGACGTGTGGCAAGAGGCAAACTCAAATGCGGCGAGTTGGTCGATCTCGTTGACGGCCCGCAAACCGGTGGTCGGATGCATGAAGAGGGCGCCGGCGTTGACGACCGAGCCGGAGGGGCCCGCAATAGCGCGCAGCGTGTCGACGATGAAGGAGGGGGCCTCGGACCACGTCGCCGCAGATGGGCTCTCGGCCTCGCCGTAGTATTTCCATCCGGCGATGCCGATCGTCATCCCCGCGGCGACGCCCTGATCGCGCAGAAGATCAGCGAGCGGAGGGGTGCGGCTCCTGTCCTGGCCCATAAGGCCAAAGGGCGGGTAGGGCACAACAGACAGATCAATCCGCGCTGTGGCGGCGAAGCCGAAGTTTTCCGGCCCGACGAAAAGCGCCGGGGTGCGGCCCGGGAGCAATATGAGAAGCGCTTCCTCGAAGCGCGGATCGAAGCCGGTCAGCCAGGCGAGATTGGCGGAATGCTCCCGGTCAGCGTAGATCAGGAGGATCTGCAATCCACTGGCGCCGACCCGGTCGATGAGGCTGGCGAGCCGGGAGGCATAGACTCGGCCCGACATTTCGGGCGGCCCCAGGGGCATCCCGAAATCGGGCAGGTTGACGCGGGCGAGGACCGCCTTCATTTGCTTCGGTTCCAATTGGTGCAAGGTATATCGCCGCGCGATTCCCGAAGCCGCGGCCCATGAGGCTGACGCTAGCCACCAACTGGGCGGCTCGTCCCTGTCGTCGTTTTGTCATTAACGTGTCATGTCACTCCAATATACTGGCCTAAATAAGCACAACTCAGTCTGTGCTTGGGGATTGATCATCAGCTGGTCACAAGATCGGCAATTCTCCGCTGCCAGTATTCCGAAGATTAATTTAGCCGGTTAAGCTGGCCTGAGAGTGTAAAGCACCGGAGCCAGCGGTTGTTTTGGCACTGCCGTTCTCCGCAATACGCAATGTTGCCTTTGCAATAGTTGCACTGCCGCCACACATACTGCCGATTTTGGGGCCGACGCGAGATAGCGTCTACCGCCGCAAATGCTGGCGTGTATAACCTGTGGATACGTCGGCTGGGGCAGCGCCTTGGGTGCCGGCATAGCAGAGGGGTCTGTTCGATGAAAATTATTGCGAGTTCGATATTTGCCGGGGCGCTGCTGACATTGGCTGTGCCGGCTTCTGCTGGCGCGCCTACCGCGCCATCTCCGACGCCGCTTGGCGACTCTCTCAGCCTCGAGCTCAGCCCGGAGTGGGGCGCGACATCACCTAATGCCTACAAGGACACCTACCTCAAGTTTGGCTACTCCCACAATTTGGGTAACGGCTTCTCGCTTGGTGTCTCGCTGCAAGCGACCGCGAATGCGACGGCGCCGACAAACTCGTCCTTCGGTACCGGAGCATTCCAGCCGGAAACAACGCTGGGTTATAAGTGGAAGCAGGATGTTTTCACATTCGGCGTCAGCGGGGGGGTTGGATACAATTCGGCGGCGTATTCGAGCACTTCGGCGACCAGCCCGGCCGTCGGCGCTTATTACCTTGTAAGTGGAACGGTTGACTGGAAGTTGAGCTCCAAGTGGACCTGGAATGTGGTCAACGCGCGCTACCGTAATGCGTTCAGCGAGACTTGGGTCACGCCGAAGGTCGCGACTGGTTTAACTTATCAGATCGACCCCCGCCAAGCGACATACGTGGCCGTGGGGTACGCTTGGAAGGATACCGGAAACGGCGCCGGCTTGGTGGCCGACAAAATCAATCTGGCTCTCGGCTACAAGCTGGGCTTCTAGCCCCGGCGTCCACTATCCGAACAACTCCAGCCCGGGCGCGTAAAACCGCCCGGGCTGGTTGCGTTTTAGCGTGTCTTTGCCCCGCGAAAACCAATCATGCGCCCGTTCATTTCCGGTTTACTGCAGGAACTATCGCTTTCCTCCTCCGCAAAGAGACCTATGTTGATGATTGAACCGTCCAGACTGCGGAGGAGACACATGTATCGCGCCCTGACCTTGGCGGTTGTTATTGCGTCGATTGCGGCCGGCGGAGCTGCAGCCGCGGAGAAGAAATCCAATCAGGAACATCACTACTACTGGGTGACGTTTCCGCCGCCGCCGCCCAATCAGTGCGACCCTTCGCATCTCGCTGATATTCTTCACGAGGCAAATCTGTGCTCTGCCGACGAGCAGACCACCGTGCCGGATCGCGCCAACCTCGGTCATTGAGAGATTGTCGACCGTTCCGTTCCGTTGGCGATGACGTCGCCAGACCCGGCGACCGTTCCGGAGGCAACAGACCGGTTCGCCGACGCGGAGCCGGCGCGGCCGTGGGTTGCCGCAGTTGCGATCGGACTTGCCGTGTCGGTGATCGGCCACGCGCTCCTGATCGGCATTGGCTTTGTCAGGCTTGACGGATTTTGGGGCGGCAAGCCGACCGAGCAAACCATCCCGGTTCTGCTCGTGCCAGATCCGAAGAAGGCGAACGACGCCAGCGGCAAGACATCGCCAGCTACGCCGCCAAAGCCGGACGCGGGCGTCCAGCCGAAACCGTCTGCCGATCAACCCGCCCCCGCAGAGTTATCGCCGCCGGTTTCCCGGCAGGCGGCTGCTCCGATGCCGCCGTCCGCCGTGGCGCCACCGGTGACGGCGCCGCCGCCGGCCGCCACGGTCGCTCCCGGCGAGGCCGGTGCCGACTCCAAAATGACCGCCGCCGAGTTCGATGGATTGCGGGCGCAAGTCGAACGTTGCTGGAAGCTGCCAAAAGGCTGGACCGATCCGAAACAGGTTTCGGTCACCGTCGACTTTCGCATGAAGCCGGATGGTTCTGTTGTTGGCCGACCGGGCGTGATCGAATTCCCGGCGTCTGTTTACGGCAAGGAGGCGACTGAAAGCGCGCTCCGTGCTGTCCCGCAGTGTGGCCCGTATCATCTACCGGCCGCGAAGTACGATGCGTGGCGAGAAGTGCAGCTCCGTCTTTCGCCTGCGGGCTGAGGCGTCCTGGATAGCCTCTGCCCAGACCTGTTCGTTCGCTTGGCGTGCCGAGTGGCGAATCGCGAAATCTAGTTCCTATTTGTGCACGCCACATACTGCGGCCAGCAGGTGCGTTCTTCGCATGACGGCGTGCCGTCGCGCCCATAGGACTTCAAACAGCGCCTGATGCACGCCTGATACGTGAGTTGGCAGGGATCTCGGCCGGGCTTGTAGCTCCCGCCGCCGTTGTTCTGCACAGCCAGGGCAACGCCGGAGGTGAGAAGCAGCAACCCTAGAGCCATCGACAGCGTCAATCGCTCGGATAATCCGAGCATCACGATCCTCGCCTAGCGCCGGCTGGCGTTGCAGCCGGAGTTCCGAGCCGCAGCCTTCCAAGCAATGTAACGGCATGTTCGATTATCTGCGAGGTTTTTCAGCGGCGTGGGTGGAACGCCCGCGTCGTCGGCATCGTGAATGTGCCTATCGTCGAAACCCGAGCCAAGCGATGACTCCGGGTAGGGCGCCGGGCCGACGCCTGGAAGAAGAAATCATATTCAATTGGTCGGTGCGGAGGCTTGGCGGATGGGGTGGGATTCGAACCCACGGAACCCTTGCGGGCTCGCCGGTTTTCAAGACCGGTGCCTTCAACCGCTCGGCCACCCATCCATGTCAGAAACAAGCGTCTACCAGCGGTCGCCAGGGATGGCAAAAACCGAATTGCCACCCGATTGCCGCGGAATGAGCTCCGCGCATATTTGGCGAACGACGGTATCGGCACGGTGATGGTGATGTCCTGCCGCAGGTGCGATGCTGCGCGCCGCCGATCGGCAAGACAATCCACATAAAAATTGCCAACCGACGCGGCTGGACCGCGCACAGGCAGTTCGTTCCGAGTAGATTGCCGCCAATCGCGATTTTCGCCACAAGGGGGAGACTTTGATGAACTATGCACTGCTGCGTGTTGCGACCGCTGTTGTAGGGATCGGCATGATGTGCGGCGCGGTGTCCGCGGCGCCGGCTTCTCCCGAGTGGAGCGGCCTGTTTGTCGGCGCGGAAGGCGGCTTCAGTTGGGCCGATCGCTCCGGCTGCTGGAACTTCGGTGCCCCAAACGAGCCGAATTGCGCCACCGTCCAAAATTCCCGCCGCTTCGCCTACACCCAATCGGGCTGGCTCGGCGGCTTTCAGGTCGCTTACAACTGGCAGCTTCCTTCCAGTTTCGTGTTTGGCCTGCAGGGTGCCTTCGACATCGCCAACATAACCGGCAGCATACCGAGCGGATCGTCCGCCGGCACTGGCACGTGGAACGCGCTGGGATTGGGGACCGCCAAGCTCGGGTGGACTAACGGGCCTCTGCTGCTCTACGGGGACGCCGGTTTCGCGGCTGGCAACTTCAACTACGCCGCAAATTCCGGCTGCAATTTCGGCATGTCGCACACCGGTCCGGCCGCTGGCGCCGGCGTCGGCTGGAAGATGTCCCAGAAGCTCTCCCTGAATGTCGAATACGATCATATCTGGTTCGACACTCTTTCAGCGCAATGCACGGGAGCGCACACCAACGTCGAAGTGAAGACGGGCGGCGGCCTGGACCTCGTGAAATTCGGTCTCGCTTACCAACTCGGTCAGTAGGCGCCTCGGAGACTTGTATCAGAGGCCCAATCCGCTTCGATGCGGGTTGGGCCTCTTCGCTTGTGCATGACAACGATTGTGATCGAGCGTTCGCTTGCCGTGTCGTGCCGCTGCGAATCACCAACCCCGAATCAGTCCCGGTATTTTCTCGCCGCCGGTCCGCGACGCGGGATATCCCCAGCGGCGTGCAGCCGCAAAGCCTGATTTCCTGTGCAACACGGGGGAAACTCCCGCCTGGCGGGCGTCGAACCTTGCTAAAGCGGCGGGGCTTTGATTCATTCGCGTGTGCCTCGTTAACCCGCGATTAAGAGTCTTCGGACGATCAATTGGGGTGAGCTGGGGCAAGCGGCGGACGAGGGGCGAGTTTGAATCTCCGGTGTGAAGACGGCGTTGCCACGTTCGTGGCATGTCGGGCGGCCAGTCATACGTGCGCGGCGGACAGCGTCGCGTGGTAGGCCGTGAGGCCCTTCGATTGGCTGTGGTGGTCGCCGCCGCCGGCATTGTGGCGTCATGCTCCTCGCCGAATTCACGCATCAGCTACAACACCCACTCGAAGGAATATTTCAGCGAGCGCAGCTACGGTGCTGCAAGCCCGCGCGTCTACGCCGGCGGAAAATTGCCCAAGGGCGGCGGACACGCGGTAGTCGGCGATCCCTATCGGGTAGCCGGCAAGACTTACATCCCGCGCGACAACCCGCGCTATTCATCCGTCGGCCTGGCGTCCTGGTACGGCGACGCTTTCCACGGCCGGCTTACGGCCAACGGCGAAGTCTATGACGTAAACGGCCTGACCGCGGCGCATCCCACGCTGCCGCTGCCATGCTACGCGCGCGTCACCAACGTCGAGAACGGCCGCTCCGTAGTCGTGCGGGTGAACGATCGCGGGCCGTTTGCAAGCGACCGCATCATCGACGTCTCGGAGCGCGTCGCCGGCATGCTCGGTTTCGAGCAGGCCGGCACCGCCAACGTCAAGGTCGACTATGTCGGGCCGGCGCAGATGGACGGGCTCGACGGAAACAAACTGCTCGCATCATACCGCGGCCCGGATGCCGGCGGCTCGATGTTCGCCGCCAACAATGCGCCGGTGCCGTCCGCGCCGGTGGCGCTGGCTTCGGTTGCCGCCGTGCCGCGTCCGGTGCTCGCGACCTATCGGCCGGCGCCCGTCCAGGCGGCCGTTGCCGGCCCGCTCGTCCTCGATCCAGTCTACGCGCCGGCGACCGATGGCAATGACGATCCGCTGGCGCCCCTCATCATGCGCACCGGTTTTGTGAGTTCGTACGCATCGTCATCGTCGGTCACCGCCGCGCAGGCCGCCGCTGATAGTCTCGCCCAGCCGGACGCCCTGCAGACGGCGCTCAATCGCGCAACGGCGAAAAAGGCTCTTCAGCTCGGCGTTGCACCGCAGGCGGCGGGAGCAGCCGCAGCGGTGCCGGCGCAGGTTATGCAGATCGGCTCTTTCGGCGATCCTCAGAACGCCGGCCGTGTCGCCGCGAACTTCGGCCGGTTCGGTCGGGTGGTCACCGATCAGGAGCAGATCGGGGGTCGGTCGCTGACGGTTGTGCGCGTCACGGTCGATCCGTCCGTGCCGCCCTCCGCGGTTGTCGCGGCAGCCCAGCAGATCGGCCTCAACGGCGTCTTCGTCACGGCCCGCTAAGACAGGCGCTGGACGGTCCTTCAGCTTTTCATCCCCTATTGATCATGTGGCCGCTCCAGGCGGCCCCCAATTGTTGCATCGTGGGCGTCGGGCTTGCTATGGAGGGGTGCGGCGGGCGGCGAAGTAAAGTGACGATAACCGTGCCCCTGCGTTCCGCATTTTTCGTCTGCAGCTTTTGGATGGCGATGGCCGCCGCCAGGCCTGGCCTGGCGCAGGCGCCGGTATTCGAGACCACCGCGCAGCACGCCATCCTTGTCGACGCGGAAAGCGACTCCGTCCTCTTCCAGAAGGATGCCGACGCGCGCATGCCGCCGGCGAGCATGGCCAAGCTGATGACCATGGCGGTGGTGTTCGACGCGTTGAAGAGCGGCAAACTGCATCTCACCGATCAGTTCGTGGTCAGTGAGAACGCGTGGCGGAGCGGCGGTGCGGCGTCCGGCGGCTCGACCATGTTTGCCAAGCTGGGCTCGTCGATCGCCGTCGATGATCTGATCCACGGCGGCATCATTCAGTCGGCCAACGACGGTTGCATCGTACTTGCGGAAGGCATCGCCGGCAGCGAAACCGCTTTTGCCGAGATGATGAATACCGAGGCGACGAAGCTCGGTCTCACCGGCTCGCACTTTACCAACGCCACGGGACTGCCCGACCCTAACGAATACGTCACCGCCCATGACTTGGCGCGGGTGGCAAAGCACCTGATCGCCGACTTCCCCGAGTTCTACCCGATCTACAGCCAGACCGAGTTCACCTGGAACAAGATCCGCCAGTATAATCGCAACCCTCTGCTCGACATGAACATTGGCGCCGACGGGCTGAAGACCGGGTTCACGGAGGAGTCGGGTTACGGACTGGTAGCGTCGGCGGCGCGCAGCGGCGAGCGACTCATCCTGGTGATCAACGGGACCAAATCGGCGAAGGAGCGGGGAGAGGAAGCGCGCAAGCTGATGGACTGGGGTTTTACCTCCTTCGAGCGGGTCGGCTTCTTCAAGGACGGTGACGTGCTGGGTGAGGCCCGCGTCTTCGGCGGCAACCGGGGCAGTGTCGACCTGGTCGGCAAGGGCGCCATCGACGCACTGCTGCCGCATGGCGCTCGCGATGGCATGAAGGGCCGCATTGTCTACCAGGGTCCGGTAAAAGCGCCCATCAAGGCCGGACAGGAGATTGGCACCCTGCAACTTACCTCCAACGATCAATTGGTGCGGGAAGCGAAAGTTTACGCGGCGAACGACATCGGCGTCGGCACTGTGCGCCAGCGAACGCAGAGCGGGCTCGGCGAGCTGTTGTTCGGCTGGTGGTGAAGCGGCCGGGCTTGACCGGCTGGCGGCCATCTTCGATGGTCGAAGACGCCCGAGCGGGGGCGGAGCCAGGATGCGATGGCCGGCAAATTCATAACCTTCGAGGGCGGGGAGGGGGCCGGCAAGTCGACCCAGATCCGGCTGCTGGGTGAACGACTGACTGCCGCCGGCCATGCCGTAGTGGCGACGCGCGAACCGGGCGGCACGCCGACGGCCGAGGAAATCCGCCGCGTGCTTCTGTCCGGGATCGCCGAACAGCTCGGCCCTGACGGAGAAGCCGTGCTGTTCGCCGCGGCGCGCGCCGACCACGTCGAGCGGGTAATCCGTCCGGCCTTGCGGGCGGGAAAGTGGGTGCTCAGCGACCGTTTCTCGGACTCGACGCGCGTTTATCAGGGCGTCGGCGGTGGCGTCGACTCCGGCGTTCTCGATGCGCTTGACCGGGTGGCGGTCGGACGGACGCAACCGGATCTCACGATCGTTCTGGACGTGCCGTCGGATGTCGGGCTGGCGCGGGCTGCGCAGCGGACGGCGGCGAGTGGCGAGCCCGCGGATCGTTTCGAGCGCGACGACCTCGCTCTGCATGAGGCGCGGCGCGAGGCCTTCCTGGCGATCGCGCGGGCGGAGCCCGAGCGGTGCCTCGTGGTCGACGCCACGCAGGGCGAACAGACTACGGCCAACGTCGTCTGGCAGGCCGTCGCCGCGCGCCTTATCGACAGGGCAGCCTGAGATGGCGCGGTCTGCGGCGGTCGCCGACGACGACCTGATCCATTTCGACCGGCTGGAAGGCTGGCCCGCACCGGAAGAGCAGCCGGCGTGGTTCGGCTCCGCCGCGGCGGAGCGGACGCTGCTCGATGCCTATCGTTCCGGCCGCATGCACCACGCATGGTTGGTCGGCGGTCCCAAGGGCATCGGCAAGGCGACGCTGGCCTACCGTTTCGCGCGTTTCGTGCTGGCGCATCCGGATGAAGGGAGCAGGGCGGTCGCCGCCGCCGACGATCTATCGGTTGCGCAAAACGAACCGGCGTTCCGCAAGGTCGCCAATCGCGCCCACCCGAACCTGCTGGTTCTCGAACGGCCCTACGACGAACAGGCGAAGCGCTTCCGCACCGAGCTCACCGTGCCGGAGATTCGCAAGACGATCGCCTTCTTCGGTTCGACGAGCGGCGAGGCGGGATGGCGCATTGCCGTCGTCGATCCGGCCGACGACATGAACCAGAGTTCCGCCAATGCGCTGCTCAAGGTGCTCGAAGAGCCGCCGGCGCGCTCGCTCTTCCTGATCGTCAGCCACGCGCCGGGGAGGGCGCTTGCCACGATCCGCTCGCGCTGCCGGCGGTTGGAACTGGCGCCGTTGCCGGCCGATGCGATCGTGTCGGCGTTGCGCGCCCACGGCGAGACCGACGCCGACATGGAGCTCGCCGCCGCGTTGGCCGAGGGCAGCCTCCGGCGCGCCATCGTGCTTATCGAGGGCGACGGCATCCAGACCTACCGCGACCTCACGCGGCTGCTGGCCCGGCTTCCCGACATCGACATGGAGGACGCCCATGCCTTTGCCGACAAGGTCTCAGGGCGCGGAAACGACGACGCCTGGCTGAGCTTCCGCGACCTCCTGGCGGGTTGGCTGAACCGACGGGTGCGTGGCGAATCCGAGCCCGAGGGCGGCGTCCCGCCGGGCCCGTCGGCGCTCCGCACCCCGCTTGAAAGGTGGGCGGGCGTATGGGACAACCTGCGCCGTTCGACCGAACAGACGGACGAACTCAATCTCGATCGCAAGCGCACCGTGCTCTCAATCCTGATGGCGCTCGCGCGCGCGACGCGCACGTAACCCTTCCGTCTGCCCGCCTGACCCGACGCGCGAAACCAGAGCGAGACCGGCGATGCCCGCGCCGAAATTCTACGTCACCACCGCCATATCGTACCCGAACGGCGCGCCCCACATCGGCCACGCCTACGAAGCCCTGGCGACGGACGCCATCGCGCGCTTCATGCGGCTCGACGGGTACGACGTGCGCTTCGTCACCGGGACCGACGAGCATGGCATCAAGATGAAGCAGACGGCGACGCGCGAAGGCATGGAGCCGCGCGCGCTCGCCGACCGCAATGCGCCGTTGTTCCAGTCGATGGTCAACGCGCTCGGCTGCTCCAACGACGACTTCATCCGCACCACCGAGCCGCGCCACCATCGCTCGTCGCAGGAGATCTGGCGGCGGATGGAAGCGAAGGGCGACATCTATAAGGACACCTACTCCGGCTGGTATTCGGTGCGCGACGAAGCCTACTACGGCGAATCCGAAACCGAAGTGCGCTCCGACAACGTCCGCTACGGGCCGCAGGGGACGCCGGTCGAGTGGGTGGAAGAGGAAAGCTATTTCTTCCGCCTCTCCGCCTATCAGGAAAAGCTCCTCGCTTACTACGAGGCCAACCGCGACTTCATCGGTCCGGACGAGCGCCGCAACGAGATGATGAGCTTCGTCAAAGGCGGCCTGAAGGACCTGTCGATTTCGCGCACGACCTTCGACTGGGGCATCAAGGTTCCCGGCGACGACAGGCATGTCATGTACGTCTGGGTCGATGCGCTGACGAATTACATCACCGCCGTCGGCTTTCCCGACGCGCAGTCGCCGCTCTGGCGCTACTGGCCAGCCGACCTGCACGTCATCGGCAAGGACATCGTCCGCTTTCACGCGGTCTACTGGCCGGCGTTCCTGTGGTCAGCGGACCTGGAGCCGCCCAAGCGTGTCTTTGCCCATGGCTTCCTGTTCAACCGCGGCGAGAAAATGTCGAAGTCGGTCGGCAACGTCGTCGATCCATTCAAGATGATCGAAGCCTACGGCCGCGATCCCGTGCGGTATTTCTTCCTGCGTGAAGTGCCGTTCGGACAGGACGGCAGCTACAGCCACGAAGCCATTGTCCAGCGCATCAACGCCGATCTCGCCAACGACCTCGGCAACCTGGCGCAGCGTTCGCTGTCGATGATCGCGCGCAACTGCGCCGGCGTGCTGCCCGAGGCGATGAAGCTCACCGACGACGACAAGAAGCTGCTTGCCGATGCGGACGCGCTGCTCGGTATTTGCCGGACCGCGATGAAGTCGCAGCAGATCCATCAAGCGCTGAACGCCATCTGGGCAGTCGTCGCCGATGCCAACCGCTATTTCGCCGCCGCCGCTCCATGGGCGCTGAAAAAGACCGACCCGGTACGCATGGGCACCGTGCTTTCCGTCACCGCCGAAGTCATCCGCCAAGTGGCGATCCTCGCGACGGCGGTGATGCCCGAGTCTGCCGGAAAGCTGCTGGACCTGCTGGCCGTGCGGCCGGAGGCGCGCGATTTTGCGGCGCTTGGTGACAACGGCCGGCTCGCCCACGGTATGAAGCTGCCGGAGCCGGCGCCGGTCTTTCCGCGCTACGTCGAACCCGACGACGGGGCCGGGAAACGGACCTGAGCCGATGCTCGTCGACAGCCACTGCCATCTCGACTTTCAGGATTTCGATTTGGAGCGCGATGCCGTTGTCGCGCGGGCAAAGGCGGCCGGCGTCGAGACGATGGTGACGATCTCGACGCGCGTGGCACGCTTCGCCGCCCTCAGGGAGATCACCCGGCAATACGACCGCGTCTATTGCTCGATCGGGACGCATCCGCACAACGCCGCCGAAGAACTCGACATCACCGCCGATGATCTCGTGCAGCTTGCCGAGGACCCGATGGTGGTGGCCATCGGTGAGGCGGGCCTCGACTACCATTACGACAACTCGCCGCGCGACGCCCAGCGGATCGGCTTTGTGCGCCACATCGAAGCGGCGCGACGGACCCTGTTGCCGCTCGTCATTCACGCCCGCGATGCCGACGAGGACATCGCAAATATCCTCGAGGAAGAAACCGGGAAGGGGGCTTTCCCCTTCGTGCTTCATTGCTTCTCCTCGGGTGCCGAACTGGCGCGGCGTGGACTGGCCCTCGGCGGCTACGTTTCTTTCTCCGGCATCCTGACCTTCAAGCGTTCCGACGATTTGCGGGCGATTGCGGCGGAGGTGCCGATGGACCGGCTGCTCGTCGAAACCGACGCACCATACCTGGCGCCGGCTCCGCATCGCGGCCAGCGTAACGAGCCGGCCTACGTAGTTGAAACTGCAAAAGTTCTGGCCGAGGTCAAGCGCGTATCGCCGGAGGCACTGACTACGGCAACTACGGACAATTTTATGCGCCTGTTCGCGAAGGTGCCGCCGCCTTGACCGGCAGATTGAAAGTCACCGTCCTCGGCTGCGGCTCGTCGCCGGGCGTGCCGCGCATCGGCAACGATTGGGGCGGTTGCGATCCCAGCGAGCCGAGAAACCGGCGCCTGCGCTGCTCCATCCTGGTCGAGCGTATCGACCAAGACGGCGTCACGCGCGTGCTGGTCGACACCGGTCCCGATGTCCGCGCGCAGCTGCTGACCGCCGGCGTTAACTCTCTCGACGGCGTCGTTTACACCCACAGCCATGCCGACCACACCCACGGCATCGATGACTTGCGGGCCTTCTGGCAAAACACAGGCCGCCTTGTGGACGTCTATGCCGACGCGGCGACTATGGAGCGACTCGAAACGGCGTTCGGCTATTGCTTTGCCGCGGAGCCCGGCAGTTCGTATCCGCCGATCCTGAAACATCATCCGATCACGGCCGGCCAGCCGTTAACGATCGACGGCGCCGGCGGAGTGCTGATGATCACGCCGTTCCGGCAGATCCACGGCGACATCGACACGCTCGGACTGCGCATCGGCGGGCTGGCGTATTCGTGCGACCTCAGCGATCTTCCGGACGTATCGCTTCCGCTCCTGGCCGATCTCGAAGTATGGATCGTCGATGCGCTGCGCCGCAGGCCGCACCCCAGTCACTTCAGCCTGAGCGAAGCGCTGACCTGGATCGAACGCATCAAGCCCCGGCGGGCGATCCTGACCCACATGCACATCGATCTCGACTACGCCACGGTGAAGCGCGAAGTGCCGTCCGGCGTCGAGCCGGCTTACGACGAGATGCAGATCGAACTGGATGCACCGTAGAGCGAGGCTCTGGACCATCGTCCAAACCACCTTGGATTAGTTCCATAATATATCTTATGCGACTTATGGATGGCACCCAGCGGCCGGTCTTCCACGGGAATTCGAACGCTTCCCCGGCGATCATGCAGCGTCGTCTGCCGCGCACTGGTACCGTCGGCCGACGTTTTCCGGGACCCCACGGGAGGTTTTCATGACGCCATCACGCGACATCGCCCGGCTGATCGACATCATGGCGGCGCTGCGCGACAGGCGGACCGGCTGCCCATGGGACGTCGAGCAGACGTTTGCGACGATCGCGCCGTACACGATCGAGGAAGCGTACGAAGTCGCGGAGGCAATCGCCGACGGCGACATGGGCGAGCTGCGCGTCGAACTCGGCGATCTCCTGCTCCAGGTCGTCTATCACGCCCGGATGGCCGAGGAAGCCGGCGCCTTCGCCTTCCCCGACGTGGTCGAGGCGATCACCACCAAGCTCATCCGGCGCCACCCGCACGTCTTCGGTGATGCGGCCTCCCGCGCCGCCGGCGCCGACAAGGGTCAGTGGGAGCGCATCAAGGCCGAGGAGAAACGCGAACGCGGCGTAACGCACGCCCGGCTGCTGGATGGAGTACCGGCGGCAATACCGGCCCTGATGCGCGCCCTGAAACTGCAGCAGAAAGCCGCAACCGTCGGCTTCGACTGGAACGATCCCAAGGCGGTTCTCGCCAAGCTGCGCGAGGAACTCACCGAAATCGAAGCTGAAATCGAGGGCAATGCGGCCGACCGGCTCGAGGATGAGGTCGGCGATCTTTTGTTCGCGGCGGTCAATCTGGCGCGGCACCTGAAGGTCGACCCCGATCAGGCCTTGCGCCGGACCAACGCCAAGTTCGTGCGCCGCTTCGGCGCGGTCGAGGACGGGCTGACGGCCGCCGCCGGCAAGGTGGGTGAAGCCTCGCTGGACGAGATGGAGGCGCTCTGGCAACGGGCCAAGGCGACCGAAAAAGATTAACGGCGGAGACGGGGACTCGCGCCCTACTCCGCCGACTTGGCGTCCGGAAAGGCGCGCCGGAACTGCCCGTCGCGGTCGGCGGGGATGCGCACCAGGGCGATCGTTGCGCCCTCGTCGGTATCGCTGCGCTCCAGCACCTCGCCCATCTCATAGAGCTTGTGCAAATCGCCGAGGCCGGCTCCCGTCAGGGCTACCGTGTAGCTCCGGCGCCTTCCGGTGATGCGCTGCTCGATCAGCTCCAGCAGCTCGGGCAGCCCTTCGCCGGTCAGCGCCGATACGGCGACCACCGCCGGCGTGTTGGTCTCGCCGTTCGCGCGAGACGGCGTCATGCGCGGCGGCCGCTGCTCGGGCGGCAGGCGATCGATCTTGTTCCAGACTTCGATCACCCTGGCTGGCGCGCGTACGTCCACGTCAAGTTCGGCAAGTACCTTGGCGACATCGCCAGCCTGCGCCTCGCTGTCAGGATGCGAGATGTCGCGGACGTGCAGGATCAGATCGGCCTCGACCACCTCCTCGAGCGTGGCGCGGAACGCGGCCACCAGCGTCGTCGGCAGGTCGGAAACGAATCCGACCGTGTCCGAGAGGATCGCGGAGGAGCCGTGCGGCAGCTCGATTTTGCGGAGAGTCGGATCGAGGGTGGCGAACAGGCGATTGTCCGCAAAGACACCGGCGTGGGTAAGCGCGTTGAAGAGGGTCGACTTGCCGGCGTTGGTATAGCCGACGAGGGCGACAAGCCCCTCGCCGCTCTTCTTACGGTTCTTGCGCTGCTGGCGCCGGCGGGTGACGACCGTGGCAAGGTCCGCCTCGATGCGCGCGATACGCTCCTCCAGCGCGCGACGATCCGCCTCGATCTGCGTTTCGCCGGGGCCGCCGAGAAAGCCGAAGCCGCCACGCTGGCGCTCAAGGTGCGTCCACGAGCGCACGAGGCGGCTTTTCTGGTAGTTGAGATGCGCGAGCTCGACCTGCAGGGCGCCTTCGCTGGTCTGCGCCCTCTCCCCGAAGATTTCGAGGATGAGGCCGGTGCGATCGATGACCTTCGCCTTCCAGGCCTTTTCGAGGTTGCGCTGCTGCACCGGCGACAGCACCCCATCGACAATCACCAGGCTGATGCGCTCGTCCACGACCCGCGTGGCGATCTCCTCGACCTTGCCGGAGCCCAGCAGCGTCGCCGGGCGCGGCGCCACGATCGGCACCGGCAGCGCCGCGATCACGTCCAGATCGATGGCGCGCGCCAGACCGACCGCTTCCTCGACGCGGGCGTCAGGATCGCGCACAGGCCCTGAAGACTTGCCACGGCTCCGCCATACGGGCACGAGCACGAGGGCGCGCTCCGGCGAGCCCGGCGGGATCTCCGCCGGCTCGCTGTCCTCGCCGCCCTCGAAAGCTTCGCTCAATCCGCCTGCCGATCAGTCGCCGCTTCCTCGCTGGGCTCGAACATCTGCAGCGGCGCGCCGGGCATGATCGTCGAGATGGCGTGCTTGTACACCAGCTGCGAGTGCCCGTCGCGGCGCAGGAGAACGCAGAAATTGTCGAACCAGGTGACAATGCCCTGGAGTTTCACGCCGTTGACCAGAAAGATCGTCAGCGGCGTCTTCTGCTTGCGAACGTAGTTTAGAAAGGTGTCCTGGAGATTTTGTGCGCGGTCCGCCATCTTCTTTGACTCTTGGATGTTTTTCCCGCTTTCGGGAGCGTCAGTCGCTTTCTTGGGAGAATGACCAATCCGCGGCGGCAGTCTGCCGATAGTTGCCGCCCGCGTCACCTTGATTTTCGTGCGGCAAGATTGTCCGGATGGTCAAATGTCCGGTTGTGACAGGGGTGACGACCACGCGGGGGCTGTCTCCGCGGCCGCGCGAAGGGCTGGACGAAGCCGGTTCGCCAGCGGGCCAGGACGCCCATTGCCGACGTTCTTTCCGTCGATGCGGACGATCGGCGTCACCGCCGTCGTCGCCGAAGTCAGGAACGCTTCGCGGGCGGCGAGCGCCTCGGCGACGGAGAAACGCCTCTCCTCCAGGCGAAGCCCCTCGCCCGCTGCGACATCAAGCAGGACGGTGCGGGTGACGCCGCGCAGGATACCCGTCTCGGCCGGCCGCGTTACCAGCCCGCCGTCGGCGCTGACGATCCAGGCGTTGGTGGATGCGCCTTCCGTGACGAACCCCTCGCGGTCGACGAACCACGCCTCGAACGCACCCGCCTCGTGCGCCATCTGCTTGGCGAGCACGTTTGGCAGGAGCGCGATGGTCTTGATGTCGACGCGCGCCCAGCGGTTGTCGGGCACCGTGATGACCGCCACCCCCTCTGCGGCGCGCGCATCGCGCGAGGCAATCGGGATCGATTTTGCGGTTACCACGAGGGCAGGCGAAACAGCCGCGACCGGAAAGGCGTGGTCGCGGGGCGCGACACCGCGGGTCACCTGCAGATAGACAAGACCATCGACGACGCGGTTACGGCGGACCACCTCGCGCAGCACAACGCCCAGCGCCGCCGGTGTCATCGGCCAGCGGACGCGCAACTCCGCCAGCGAACGATCAAGGCGGGCAATATGGCGACGCTCGTCAACCAGCCGACCGCCGGAAACCTCGCAGACTTCGTAAACGCCGTCGCCAAGCTGGTACCCGCGATCCTCGACATGAACGGCGGCTTGTGCGTGCGGCACGTAGCGGCCGTTGACGTAAGCGACGCGCAACATGCGGCGCCTAACCGACGCCGAGCGACTTCAGTTTGCGATGAAGCGCCGAACGCTCCATGCCGACGAATTCGGCGGTTCGCGAGATATTGCCGCCGAAGCGGTTGACCTGGGCGTTGAGGTACTCACGCTCGAAGATCTCGCGGGCGTCGCGGAGCGGCAGCGACATCAGGTGCTCGCCCCCTGCCCTGCCCGGAGTCGTCGGAAGCATCTCGCCGATCTCGGCCGGCAGCAGCTCGGCGGTGATGGTTTCCGAGGCATCGCCGCGGGCCAGGATCATCAGCCGCTCGACGTTGTTGCGCAGCTGGCGAATATTGCCCGGCCAGTCATGTGATTGCAGCACCGCCATGGCGTCGTCGCCGATGGTGCGCAGCGGCAGGCCGGTAGAGCGGGAAATCTGCTCGACAAAATGGCGGACGAGCATCGGGATATCCTCGCGCCGTTCGGCGAGCGCCGGCACGCGCAGAGGAACCACCGCCAGCCGGTGAAAGAGATCCTCGCGGAAGGTGCCCTCGGCGATTTCGCGTTCAAGGTCGCGGCCGGTGGAGGAGATGATGCGGATATCGACGTTCACCCGGTTGGCGCCGCCGACGCGCAGGAAGGTCTGATCGACCAGCACCCGCAGAATCTTGTTCTGCGTCTCGCGCGGCATGTCGCCGACCTCGTCGAGATAGAGCGTGCCGCCGTGGGCTTCCTCCATGGCGCCGACCTTGCGAGCGGCGCCATTCGACGGCTCCGTCCCGAAAAGCTCGTGCTCCATGTGATCCGGCGTGATGGTGGCCGCGTTGAGAACGATGAAAGGCCCCTGCTTGCGCGTCGACAGTTCATGCACGGTCCGCGCGACCAGTTCCTTGCCGGCACCCGAGGCACCGGAAATCATGATGCGGCTATTGGTGGGCGCGATCTTCTCGATCATCGAGCGCAGGTGATTCATGGCGGCCGAGGCGCCGAGCAGACGGTTGGCGTCGCCGGAACGCTCGCGCAGCACCCGGATCTCGCGACGAAGTTTCGAGGCTTCAAGGGCGCGCTCGGCGATCAGCACAAGGCGGTCGGACTTGAACGGTTTCTCGATGTAGTCGTAAGCGCCCCGCTTGATGGCGGAGACCGCCGTCTCGATGTTGCCGTGGCCGGAAATCATCACGACCGGCAGGTCGGCGTGTTCCTTCTTGATCTCATCGAGCAGCGCCAGCCCATCGAGGCGGCTGCCCTGCAGCCAGATATCGAGGAAGACAAGTGAGGGACGTCGCGCAGCGATCTGGCTGAGCGCGTTGTCCGCATCGGCCGCTGTCCGCGTGCCATGACCCTCGTCGCCGAGGATCCCCGCGACGAGGTCGCGAATGTCGGCTTCGTCGTCAACGATCAGAATGTCCGAAGCCATGCCTGTTCTACTCTTCTCAACCGACCGAGACGTTTTGTTCGACGGCAACCGGTGTGACAGAGGTCGCACCAGCCTCTACCCGGGGCAGCGTGATGCGAATCATTGCCCCCTGCCCGCCGGTCGCCACGGCAGGCGCATCAAGTAATTCGACGCGTCCGCCGTGTTCTTCAATGATCTTGGTCACAATGGCGAGACCCAAGCCGGTGCCCTTTTCGCGTGTCGTGACATAAGGCTCAAGCAACCGCCGGCGGTTTTCCCGTGGCAGACCGACGCCATTGTCGGCCACGTCGACAATGATCTGATTCCCCTCGTTACGGGCCGATACGGAGATTTCGCCCTTGTACCCCGGGTAGGGTGGCACGGCGGCAATCGCCTCGGTCGCGTTCTTGATGACGTTGGCGAGTGCCTGGCCAAGCAACCGGGCATCAAAGCGCCCGAGCAACGGCTCCTCGGGCACGCTGGTCAGGAAGGAGATGTCGGGCTGCGAGACACTGATCAGGAATACCGCCTCGCGGATCGGCTCTGCCAGATCACCCGTCACGAACGCCGGCTTGGGCATGCGGGCAAATGACGAGAACTCATCGACCATCCTGCCGATGTCGCCCACCTGCCGGATGATGGTGTCGGTGCATTGGTCGAAGACATCGCGATCGTCGACGATGACCCGGCCGAATTTCCGTTTGAGGCGCTCGGCGGACAATTGGATCGGGGTGAGCGGATTCTTGATTTCGTGAGCAATGCGCCGGGCGATGTCGGCCCAGGCCGAAGTCCGCTGCGCGGTGACGAGGTCGGTAATGTCGTCAAGCGTGATGACGTAGCCGTAGGCCTGGCCGGCGGCACGCTCGGTGGTGACGCGGATGTTGATGGTACGTTCGCGCCCGCCGCGCATGATGCTGATCTGGTCGCGGTGCTCCGGGCGTCCTTCGCTGAGCGCGCGATCAATCACGACTCCCAGTTCCGGCGATAGCGCGCGGATCGGCGCATCCACCGACCGCTCGGGGGCATCAAGCAGTTGCAACGCGCTGCGGTTGGCTATGGTTATGCGCCCGCCGGCATCGATGCCGATGACTCCGGCGGTCACTCCGGACAGCACGGCTTCGGTGAAGCGACGGCGACTGTCATTGAGTTCGCTGGCGGCCACCAGCTGCTGACGCTGGCCGCGCAACTGGGCGGTCATGGTGTTGAAGGTAACGCCAAGCGCGCCGACATCGCCGTCGGAATTGCGCGGCTGCACCGAGACGCGGAGATTGCCGGCGGAGACCTCCTTGGCGGCATCGATAAGTCGGCGGATCGGTGCGACCAGGCGGTTGGCAAAGCCGATGCCCAGCCAGATCGCCGAGAGGATCACGACAACGGTGATACCGAGGAAGAGTATTCCGAACGCGATCTGCATTCCGAAACGCGTCGCTTCGAGGATGCGATATTCGCTTACGTTCTCGTTGGTCATGGAGAGGTAGCCGGCGACCTTCGGGTCGAGTGGGCGGGCGGCGTACAGGAGGAGGCCGCTGTAGCCGGACAACCCGGTAACCGCACCGATTACATTCGATGGCCCGGGCGTCACCAGGACCACCTCGGAGGGCTTGTCCTTCGCCGCATCGATTGCCGGCTGCGGTGGCGGCGGAAAGTCACTGCGCGACGACGAGGTCGCTTGGGCGATCAGGCCACCCTGCTCGTCGACGACAAAAACACCGGGCAAATTGCGGTCGCGAGCCAGTCCGGCGAAAAAATTCTCAAAACGCTTGGGATCCTCGGACATCAATGACGGCGCCAGCTCGAGCTGTGCCTTTACTGCGAGCGTGTCCGTGCGCAGCTGGACAGCCTGCTGTTCGGCATAGGCCTGGGCGATCGACAACGAGTTGTCGACGATGGCCCGCGTCCGCGTGGAGAACCAGTTGTCGAGGCCCCGGTCGAGCGAGAAACTCGCCGTGACCGCAAGGAGGACAGCGGGGGCGGCCGCGACCAGGCTGAACAGGGCAACAATGCGAATGTGCAGGCGCGCTGCCGCCCGTCCACGGCGATTGGCCAGAATCAGGCGGATCACTTCCCAGGCGACGACCAGCAGCAGGAACGAGACCAGCGCCCCGTTCACAATCATCGCTGTGAACACCACGTCGGGCGTAGGCGCGACCGGAGTCAGCCCCATGAGGATAAAGAACGTGCCCGTCGCGGCCGCCACGGAAAGAACGACCGCGGCATAGCCCAATGCCCGGATCAGGCGGGCGTAGTCGAAACTGCCGCGCCGACGCTCCTGCCCCTGAATTGGGTCGGCCAAAGGGGCCGCCTCCACCGTCATTGTAATCTGTCGCTCCACGGCCACACCCGGCGCCAAACAACGCCTATGGCAAGGTGGGACTGAATTGCAACAACATTGTGATCAGAAAACAACAGCGGAGGGCAGCCAATCGTCGCTATCGCGCGCTGCGGATCACCTGAATCTCCAGTTCGCGGATCTTCTTGCGCAGTGTGTTGCGGTTAACGCCCAACAGTTCGGCCGCACGAATCTGGTTTCCGTGAGTGGCCGCCAGGGCCGCGCCGATCAGCGGCCCTTCCACATCTCGCAGGACCCGGTGGTAGAGCCCCGGCGGCGGCAGACCATCGCCAAAATCCCGAAAATAACGATTGAGATGACGTTCCACTGAACCGGCGAGTGTTTCTTCGGTCCCCTCTTCGCCCCGCAGCGCGGGCAAATGGGGCTGGTCAAGTTCCGTATCGATGACGCCTTCGGCAATGGTCTCCTGCGGATAGAGGGCCGCGAGGCGGCGGATAAGGTTCTCCAGCTCGCGGACATTGCCTGGCCAGCGATAGCGCTTCAGCCGCTCCATTGCGGCCGGCTCGATCGTCTTTGCCGGCAGCCCCTCACGCTCGACGAGAGCAAAGAAATGGCGAACCAGGTCGGGAACGTCCTCGCTCCGCTCCCGCAACGGCGGCAAGCGGATCGGCACGACATTCAGCCGGAAGAACAGGTCCTCGCGGAACTGCCCCTGATTGATCAGGATGCGAAGGTCCTTGTTGGTCGCGGCAATGATACGTACGTCGGTCTTGATCGCGGTGCGTCCGCCGACGGTCGTATATTCGCCTTGCTGAAGGACGCGCAGAAGCCGGGTCTGGGCTTCCATCGGCATGTCGCCGATTTCGTCGAGGAATAGCGTGCCGCCGTCAGCCTGCTCGAAGCGGCCGGCGCTGCGCGCCTGAGCGCCGGTGAAGGCGCCCTTCTCATGACCGAACAGCTCCGCCTCGATCAGGTCACGCGGGATTGCGGCCATGTTGATGGCGACGAACGGGCCGTTCCGTCGCTTGCCGTAGTCATGCAAGGCACGGGCGACGAGTTCCTTGCCGGTGCCGGACTCGCCGGCGATCATCACCGTCAGGTCGGTCTGCATCAGCCGGGCGAGAACCCGGTAGATGTCCTGCATCGCGGCAGATCGCCCGACCAACGGAATGGTATCGGTCGGATCGCCGGCAGGTGGGTCCACGCGCTTCGTCTTCGGCTCGGATAGCGCCCGGCCGACAATCGCGATCAGTTCCTTCAGGTCGAACGGCTTCGGTAAATATTCGTAGGCGCCCCGCTCCGACGCCCGGATGGCAGTCATGAACGTGTTCTGCGCGCTCATCACGATGATCGGCAGATCGGGCCGCACCCGTTTGATGCGCGGCAGGAGATCGAACGCGTTTTCATCCGGCATGACCACGTCGGTGATGACGAGATCGCCCTCCCCTTCGCTGGCCCAGCGCCACAGCGTTCCCGCGCTGGAAGTGAGCCGCACGGAATAGCCGGCGCGCGACAGCGCCTGGTTGAGGACCGTGCGGATTGCAGCGTCGTCGTCGGCGACAAGAATATTGCCAAGCGGCATGTCAGTCGTCCCTGGCATCGGTGGCCGGTCCCGGATACGCCGGCATCAGCACACGCAAGGTGGTTCGCTTTGGCTGCGACTCGCATTCAATGACGCCGCCGTGGTCGCGGATGATCTTAGCGACCAGCGCCAGACCGAGGCCGGTGCCGTTGGCCTTGGTTGTGACGAACGGCTCGAAGAGATGGGGAATGAGTTCGTCGGGAACGCCGCCGCCGTTGTCGCGGACGCAAAACTCAAGCGGCAGCGTGACCTTCGACGGATTGCCGGGCACCGACAGGCGGAACCCGGGTTTGTAGGCCGTGGTCAGCACGATTTCGCCGTCCGCCGCACCGCCCACCGCCTCGGCGGCGTTCTTCACCAGATTGAGGAACACCTGAACCAGCTGGTCTCGATTGGCATAGACCAACGGCAAGGAAGGATCGAATTCGTCCTTGATGGCGATTGAGCGGGCGAAACCGGAGCGGGCAAGGCGGCGCACGTGATCAAGCACGACGTGGATGTTGACCGGCTCGCGCTCGATCGGTCGTTCATCGGAAAATACTTCCATGCGATCGACGAGCTTGACGATGCGGTCCGCCTCGTCGCGAATGAGGCGGGTCAGTTCGCGGTCTTCATCGCTGACCGAGGTCTCCAGAAGCTGCGCGGCGCCGCTGATGCCGGAAAGCGGGTTCTTGATCTCGTGGGCAAGCATGGAAGCAAGGCCGGAGACGCTGCGCGCGGCGCCGCGGTGCATGAGCTGACGGTCGATCTTGTCCGCCATCGATCGTTCCTGCAGCACGACGACGACGCAATTCGGCGGGTCGATGCTGGGCGTGGCGTAGATGTCGACGACATGCTCGCCGCCGTTCCGGGGAGTGCCGATATCGACGCGATATTCGCTGACCGGCGCGCCGCGCGCACGCACCTGATCGACGAGTGCGAGCAATGGGCTGCCGAAGGGGACGAAATAGGCAAGCGGATGCCGGCGCAGAACGCTGGTCGACGCCTGGAAGAAGGTCTGCGCTGCGATGTTGGCCTCGACCAGGCCACCGTCACCATCGATGAGCACAACGGGGTGGGGCAGCGCATCAAGGACGGCTCCGGCAGCGCGATTGCGGCTGACGGTGGTGGCTTCGGCGATCATGCCGCTTGCCGCTCGGCTGTGGCGAACACCGTCTCCAGCAGTCGCATGACCTGACCGGCGTCGGTGCCCGTCATCAGCGCTTGGCGCAGCGACGGTGGCAGGACGCGATCGGCGAGATACCAACCGAGATGTTTGCGCGCCGCCTTGATGCCAACCCAGGGACCGTAGTGCGCGAGGAGTGCTTCGTAGTGCCGGAGGATGAGGCACAACAGCTCGCTGTCCGACGGTGCCGCCGGCATGACGCCCGTGGCCGCGTAGACGGCAAGATGGCCGGGCAGCCACGGACGCCCGTAGGCGCCACGCCCGATCATGACGCCATCGGCCCCGGTGAGCGCGAGCATTCGGCCAAGATCGGCGGGAGATGTCAGGTCGCCATTGGCGATGAGCGGTATCGTGATGGCTTCTTTCACGGCGCGGATCGCAGCCCAATCGGCTCTGCCCGTATAGAATTGACAGCGCGTGCGGCCGTGGACGGTGATGAGCCGCACGCCCGCCGCCTCGGCTCGGCTGGCCAGCTCCGGCGCGTTGATCGACCGGTGGTCCCAACCGAGCCGCATCTTCAGTGTCACGGGCAGCGGTGTTGCCGCAACGGTCGCGTCGATGAGCGTAAGCGCATGATCGAGATCGCGCATGAGGGCAGAACCGGAATAACCCCCGGTCACTTTCTTGGCCGGGCAACCCATGTTGATGTCGATGATATCGGCCCCGGCGTCGGTGGCGGCCCGGGCGCCTTCGCTCATCCAGCGCGCCTCGCGCCCGGCCAGCTGCACGACGTGCGGGCCCTCGCCGGCTTTTTCGGCGCGCTGCGTGGCCTCGGCATTGCCGCGTGCGAGTAGTTCGCTGGCAATCATCTCCGAAGTCACCTGGCCGGCACCATAGGCCGCGGCAACGGCCCGGAACGGTGCATCGGATACCCCCGACATCGGCGCCAGAAAAATGCGATTAGGTAGTTTCGTCGGCCCGACCGCTAGCGGCGTGGCAAGCTTGGCGATGAACGCATCCGACCGCATAGCGATTAGGCACTCACTCTGTTGCCCATAGATTAGTCAATTCACCGGTGTGAGCAAGTGCGAAATGGGCAGGAGCGTGATAAGGGAGGAACCCGGATTGTCCAAGGCATCCCCTGATGGCTAACCGCTCCCATACCGCAGCCCTTGTCGTCGCCGCCGGAAGCGGTACACGCGCCCAACCTGGCAATATTCCAAAGCAATATCAGTCTGTTGGCGGAACTCCGATCCTCGGCCGTGTCCTCCGGGCTTTTCTCGATCATGCAGACATCGATATCGTCCAGCCCATCATCGGCGCGCGGCATCAGGC
Source organism: Bauldia sp. (assembly GCA_036511595.1). Taxonomy (GTDB): domain Bacteria; phylum Pseudomonadota; class Alphaproteobacteria; order Rhizobiales; family Kaistiaceae; genus DASZQY01. The sequence continues at coordinate 25,799 of DATCBY010000081.1, read as the reverse complement.
GCTTTACGAGTCTCTTGCACTGCACCATCCCAAGCTGCGACCCGCCGTGGACGGCGGCGAGACGCGCCAAGCTTCCGTGCTCCGAGGGTTGGATGCGTTGATGCACAATGCTCCCTCCCTTGTCCTCATACAGGACGCCGCGCGGCCGTTCGTATCCGCCGGACTGATCGATCGGGTCATCGCCGCGCTTGCCGGCACCCGCGGTGTGGCGCCCACCCTGCCCGTGTCCAGCACGCTGAAACGGGTTGAGGATGGGCGCATCGTCGCCACGATCGATCGGACACACCTGGAGGCGGCCGAAACGCCACAGGGCTTCGTGTTTTCCGCTATCCACGAGGCCCACCAGAAAGCGAGCTCTGCCGGCATGAGTTTCACCGACGATGCGGCCGTGGCGGAGTGGGCCGGCATCGAGGTGCGCACCGTTGCCGGCGAGGCCTGCAACATCAAGCTGACGACCGCAGCCGATATTGCTGGCGCTGACCGCAGGCTGGCGGGCGAAGATTTGCTCCGCGCCGGCGAGGTTCACGTCGGGGTAGGATACGACGTGCATCCCCTTGGCCCCGGCAGCGAGGTGATGCTGGGCGGCGTTGCAATTCCGCACACGCGCGGGCTTATCGGACATTCCGACGCGGACGTGGTCCTGCATGCGTTGACCGACGCGGTGCTGGGCGCGCTCGGCGACGGCGACATCGGCCAGCATTTTCCGCCGTCCGACCAGAAATGGCGCGGCGTCTCCTCCGATCGTTTCCTGGCCGACGCCGCGGCGCGCGTGCGGGCACGCGGCGGCGCCATCGCCCATCTCGACGTCGCCTACATCGGCGAGGGCCCGAAGATTGCCCCGCACCGGGAGGCGATGCGCGCCAGTATTGCAAAGATCTGCGGCATCCCGGTCGCCCGGGTCGGCGTCAAGGCAACCACGAACGAGGGCCTCGGTTTCATCGGGCGCGGCGAAGGCGTCGCCGCCCACGCCGTCGCCACCATCCGCCTGCCCTTCGCGCCATGACCGATCTCGCTCAATTGCTGCCGGCCGCGACCGAGCTGATCGCGCGGTGTACGCGGATGGGCCTCACAATCGCGACGGCAGAGTCCTGCACAGGCGGTCTCGTCGCCGGGACACTCACGGAAGTGCCCGGCTCCTCGGCGGTCGTCGAACGGGGTTTCGTCACCTACTCGAACATCGCCAAGACCGACATGCTCGGAGTCCCGGAGGCGTTGCTGGCGAACGGAGGCGCGGTGTCGGAAGGAACGGCGCGCGCCATGGCCGAGGGCGCGCTGAAAAGGTCGGAGGCACATCTGGTGGTGGCGGTGACCGGCATCGCCGGTCCGGGTGGCGGGTCGCCGCACAAGCCGATTGGATTGGTTCATTTCGCGGCGGTCCGCCGCGGCGGCGAGATCATTCACCGGGAGCAGCGGTTCGGCGATATCGGCCGGTCGGAAGTGCGGCTGGCGACGGTGCGCGAGGCGCTGGCCATGCTCGACGCCCTGGCGCGTTAGGCGCCGCGTCCGTAGACCGCGTCGGCGCGCGCCTCGAACGCACCGGCGAACTTCCGGAAGGCCGTGTCGAACACGCTCCCCATCAGCAGGCCAAGGCTGCGCGAGCGGAACTCGTAGTCGATGGCGAAATGCACGGTGCAGGATTTCTCGCCGGTCGAGACGAAAGACCAGGAACTGTCGAGATGACGGAACGGTCCGTCGAGATAGGATGCGGCGATCGTATGTCCCGGGCGGTAGAGGGTGACGCGCGTGGTGAAAGTCTCGCGCACCGGACCGTAGGCGACCGTCATGTCGGCGACGACAATCTCCCGGTCGCCTTCCTTGCTGTGCCCACGAACGACCAGCGCCTGGCAGAGTGGAACGAACTTCGGATAGTCCTCGATGTTGGCAACAAGCGCGAACATCTCTTCCGCGCTATGCGTCACGGGCCGCTCGCTGGCGTATTTCGGCATTGACCGTCAGGCGCCGGCGCGGGCCGCCCGCGCCGCGCGCAGCTGGGCAAAATCGTCGCCGGCATGATGCGAGGACCGGGTGAGCGGGCTGGCCGACACCATCAGGAAGCCCTTGGCGTAAGCGATAGTCTCGAACGCCTTGAATTCCTCCGGCGGCACGAAACGCACGACCGGGTGATGCTTGCGCGTCGGCTGCAGGTACTGGCCGATGGTAAGAAAATCGACGTTGGCGGCGCGCAGGTCGTCCATGAGCTGCAGTACCTCGTTCCGCTCCTCGCCGAGGCCGACCATGATGCCCGACTTGGTGAACATCTGCGGGTCAAGCTCCTTCACCTGCTGCAGCAGGCGGAGCGAGGCGAAGTAGCGGGCGCCGGGGCGCACCGTCAGGTACTTCGATGGGACGGTCTCGAGATTGTGGTTGAAGACATCGGGCTTGGCCGCGACGATCAGCGGAATCGCGCCCTCCTTGCGCAAGAAGTCGGGCGTCAGGATCTCGATGGTCGTGCTGCTGCGCGCCCGGATCGCCACGATGACGCGCGCAAAATGCTCCGCGCCGCCATCGGCGAGGTCGTCGCGATCGACCGAGGTGATGACGACATGGTTGAGGCCGAGCGTGGCGACGGCGTCGGCAATCTTGTCGGGTTCATCCGGGTCGAGCGGGCCTGGCATTCCGGTGCGCACGTTGCAGAAGGCGCAGGCGCGCGTGCAGGTGTCGCCCATGATCATGAAGGTGGCATGCTTCTTCGACCAGCATTCGCCGATGTTGGGACAGCCCGCCTCCTCGCACACGGTCACAAGGCCATGCTCGCGCACGATGGCAGAGGTCTCGCGATAGACCCGCGACCCCGGCGCCTTGACCCGAATCCAGTCAGGCTTGCGCAGCGTCGGCGTGTCCGGCCGGTGGGCCTTTTCCGGGTGGCGCGGGCGCGGCGCCGAAATCGTGTCGATCAGGTTGGTCATTGCCGCGTTCTACTCCCGGTCGGGACCGGCTCCGCGAAAGGCAGTTACATCAGGTGCTTATATAGCACGCCGGCCATCCGCCGCCCGCCGAATTCACGCCGCCCCGTGCATATCCGGCATGCATTTCAGCCGGAATTCAAACGGTTCGGCCTCGAATCGCCCGGTAGGCCCAGATGAGCAGGATCGCGCCGACCGCCGCGACAACCAGTTGCGCCAGCCATCCGGCAGGTGGCACGACGTTCAGGGCACGCAGTATGGCGTTGAGGACGAGCGCACCGACAATGCCGAGGACGACATTGGCGACGATGCCCATCTTGGCCTCCATGACGCGCTCGGCGATCCACCCGGCAATCCCGCCAATGAAGATCGAGCCGACTAAGCCGACGCCGTTCATACGCGAACCCTCAGCCAATGATGATGCGGGCGACGATCAGGACGACGATCGCGCCGATGACGGAGATGATCACCTGCTCCAGAAAGGGATTGCCGAGGTTAAGCCGAAGCTTGGTCTGCTGGGCGATGAAGCCGCCCACCACCGACCCGATGAGGCCGGCAATCAGCCAGCCGAGAAGGCCGCCGCCACCGCCGACGATTACGCTCGCCAGGAAACCGGCGATCAGGCCAATGACAATCCAGGACACTATCGACTGCGTCTGCCCGTTCATCGCGCCCTCGCTCGTGTTCTCGCCAGATTGGCCTCAAGTCCGACTCGATCTCAGCGCGCGGAGACTAGCGCAAAATGGCCGTCGCCCAAACGTCACGGACCGCTGCCCCACCGGCTAGACCGGCAGGACCGGGTCGACGCGGCGAAGCCGTCCGCCGATCGTGCGGGTGAAGGCGCCAGTGCCCAGCACGATGGCGATCGCCACGATCACCGGGCCAACCCAGGGGATGAGGCCAAGCGCGACGAGCACGATCGCGCCGATGATCAGCATGAGCAGGCTGGAACCGACGCCGAGCTCGCCGCGCCGGCGGATGAGCAATCCTGCCGCTATCCCGGCGGCTGCCACGGCGTGTCCGAAGATCACCAGGAATGGCAGGATGAATAGGACGGCCAAGCCGATGGAAATGCCGACGATGGTGAGCATCAGGATCGCGGCGATGAACGGTATGAGCACGAACACGAGGATCCCGAACAGGAAGCTCGACAGCGGACGATGGCGCACGTTCTCGGTGGCGACGCGGAAAACGTGACCGCCGAAAAGCATCAGTACGATCCCGGCCAGGATCGTACCGGCCGCCACCGCGGCCGCGAACGCTACGGCCCAAGTCCACGGCGCAACCGACCACCACGTCGACGGTTGGACCTGGCTCACGGTGCCGCTGATGACGGCGCCCGTCGCGATCTCCGGAGCGTTCGGCGAACGCACCGTGAGATCGCCGGCGATCTTCGCATCCGGTCCGATGATGACGCGCTTGCCGGTGATTTCGACGGCCCCATCCGCTTGTCCGTCGAACGTCACGATGGCGCCGCCTGCAGCGATCTTGCCGCCGGTGTGTCCGGCGATGGTGACGACCGCCCCGAACGCCATGAGATCGCCATGGACGTCGGTGGCCGGCAGAAGCGTAAGATTGGCTCCGACGGCGCGAAGGCGCCCGGTCACGACGAGGCCGGACTTCACGACCGCGCCGGCGATGTCGGCGTTGCCGCCGACGGTGCCGCTGATATCGAGGACCGCGCCAGCAGCCTTGAGGTTGCCGCCGACCGTGCCGGCGACCGTGACCTGTGCGCCGGCGGCGGAGATGCCGGCAGTGGTCGTGGCATTGACCGAAACGAGCGCGCCAGCGGCGCGCACGCTGGTCGCGTTGCCCGACACGGTGACGTTTGCGCCGCCCGCCTGAACCTGTCCGCCATCACCGGTCACATTGACGGTGGGGCCGGCCTGCCGGATATCGGTCGTCATTCCTGCCGTGGCGCTCAAGCCCACCACGGCGAGCGCGAGGGCCGTCGCGACCGCAATCCGGGCGCCCAATCGTGAACTCGTCATTAGTGCGTCTCCCTGCGACCGTTCTTTAAACGTGGATCACGGTCTCCCTGCGACCGTTCTTTAAACGTGGATCACCCTGCCGTACGCGGCGAGGACGCTTTCGTGCATCGCTTCCGAAAGCGTCGGGTGCGGGAAGACCGTTTGCATCAGTTCTTCCTCGGTCGTCTCAAGGTTCATAGCGATGACAAAGCCCTGAATCAACTCAGTCACCTCAGCGCCGACCAGATGGGCGCCCAGCAATTGGCCGGTCTTCTTGTCGAAGATCGTCTTGACCAGTCCTTCCGGCTCGCCGAGCGCGATCGCCTTGCCGTTGCCGATGAAGGGAAACTTACCGACCCGGATGTCAAAGCCCGCCGCCTTGGCTTTTGCTTCGGTGAGACCGACGGAGGCGACCTGCGGGTTGCAATATGTGCAGCCCGGTATCTTCAGCTTGTCCATAGCGTGCGGCTTCTGTCCGGCAATCGCCTCGACGCAGATGACACCCTCGTGCTCGGCCTTGTGCGCCAGCATCGGCGGCCCGGCGACGTCGCCAATGGCAAGGATGCCGGGCACATTCGTGCGGCCATGGGCGTCGGTGACGATGATACCTCGGTCGAGCTTCACCCCAAGCTTCTCCAGCCCGAGATTCTCGACGTTGCCGACGACGCCGACGGCGGAAATGATGCGGTCGAACTTGATGTCTTCCTTCTTGCCGTCCTTGAACTCGAGGCTGGCCGTAACCGAGTCGGCCGCCTTGGCGAGCTTGGCGACCTTCGTCTCGGTATGGATTTTGATGCCGGCCTTTTCGAAGCGCTTGCGCGCGTGCGCCGCGATTTCATCGTCTTCCACCGGCAAAATTTGCGGCAGGATTTCGACGACCGTCACCTCGACGCCCATCGTCCGGTAGAATGACGCGAACTCGATGCCGATGGCGCCCGAGCCGACGACGAGCAGCGACTTCGGCATCTTGTCCGGCGCCATCGCCTCGAAATAGGTCCACACCAGTTTCTTGTCGGGCTCCAGCCCCGGCAACGCGCGCGGTCGCGCTCCTGTCGCGATGATGATGTTCTTCGCGGCATAGTCGCCGGCGCCGAGCGCGCCCTTCGGCGGGTTTTCGGCGGCGACCACCGACAGCTTGCCGGGTGCGGTGATCGTGGCGGTTCCCCAGATCACGTCGACCTTGTTCTTCTTGAGCAGGAAGGCGACGCCGTTGGAGAGCTGTGTCGCTACCCCGCGCGACCGTTTCACCACCGCTGCCGCGTCGTAGCTGACGTCCTTGGCGGAGAGCCCATAGTCCTTGGCGTTCTGCATGTAGTGGTAGATTTCGGCCGACCGCAGCAGCGCCTTGGTCGGGATGCACCCCCAGTTGAGGCAGATGCCGCCGAGGTAGGAGCGCTCGACGATCGCGGTCTTCAGGCCGAGCTGCACGGCGCGGATGGCGGCGACGTAGCCGCCCGGCCCCGAGCCGATGATGATGACGTCGTAGGTATCAGCCATGGCCTTGCTCTCCCGCTTGGTCGCGAACCCTTAACATGCGCTGCAACGCGACCCCAATCTTCGTGTGCAGCGCCGCCATACCGATTACGCCGCCCTCGCCCGAACATGCCGGTGCAGCAGCCACCACTGGATGAGGATGGCGACGAGGCCGGGGATCACCAGTTCGACCTGGAACGGCAGGTCGCCTCGCAGCACGCGCCCTCCGTCTGCGGAAACGCTGAAGATTTCCAATGCCACCGCGACCAGCAGGAGCGCGACCACGAAAGCGATGGCCGTCCAGCGAACAGCCATCGCCGCGGCGCCGGCGAGAAGCACGACGCCGAAGGTCGCGGTCATGGCGAGGATCAGCAGCACCAGTCCCATCTCGATGACGATGAATTCCTCGCGCGAGCCGAACCAGACGGCAAACTCGAGCTGGATCGTGCCGGCGATAAAGCCCGAAAGGATCATGGCGATGAGAAGGGCGCCGACGCCGCGAATGACCCTACGCAAGCATGCCCGCTGGTTTCTCGATGAAGTCCTTGAACGCAGAAATGAGTTGCGCGCCCAGCGCCCCGTCGACGGCGCGATGGTCGGTCGACAGCGTGCAGGTCATGATCGTGCGGATCTCGACCTTGCCGTCGCGCACCACCGGCGTCTCGATGCCTGCGCCGACGGCAAGGATCGTGGCGTGCGGCGGATTGATCACCGCGGCAAAATCCTTGATGCCAAACATGCCGAGGTTCGACACCGCGCTGGTGCCGCCCTGGTACTCCTGCGGGGCCAGCTTGCGCACGCGGGCGCGCGCGGCAAGATCCTTCATCTCGTTGGAAATCTCCGAAATGCGCTTGTTGTCGGCATGTCGCACGACTGGCGTGATGAGGCCGCCAGTAATCGACACCGCGACGCCGACATCGGCGCGCTTGTGGTGCAGCATCCCGGCTTCGGTCCAGGTGACATTCGCGTCCGGCACGCGCATGAGCGCCAGCGCCAGCGCCTTGATGATGAGATCATTGACGGAAATCCGCCACGCCGGCTTGCCGTCCTTTTGCGGCGCCGACGAGTTAAGCTGCGTCCTCAGCGCCAGCAGCGCGTCGATCTCGGTATCGATCGTCAGGTAGAAATGCGGGATCGTGGTCTTCGCTTCGACCAGCCGCCTGGCGATGATCTTGCGCACGTTGTCGTGTGGCACGACGGTGTATTCATCGTCGTCGAAGAGCTTCATCACCTGCGCATCGGTCATCGACGGCGGTGCCGCCGGCTTCGCGATCGATGTGCCGGTGGAGGCCGCCGCCATCGGCGCCTTGCCCGAGCGGGCGGCGTCGATGTCCGATTTCACCACGCGGCCACGCGGGCCGCTGCCCTGCACCCGCGCCACGTCGATCCCGGCTTCCTTTGCCAGCCGGCGGGCAAGCGGCGAGGCAAATGTGCGCGCACCCGTGCCGTCGGTTGACGCGGCAGGTGCAGCCGCCGGAGCAGGTTTCGGAGCGGCGGCACTCGGCGCGACCGGAGTTGCCGGCGCGGCCTTGGGCGCGGCGGGCGCAGCCACAGGCGCTGCCGCCTTCGGCGGCGCAGCGGGAGCGGCCGTCGCACCCGGCTTCTCGCCCTCCATGAGGAGAATCGCGATGGGCTGGTTGATGGCGACGTCCTGCGTGCCTTCGGGAACGAGGATCTTGCCCATCGTCCCCTCGTCCACCGCCTCGAACTCCATCGTCGCCTTGTCGGTCTCGATCTCGGCGATCACGTCGCCGGACTTGACCTCGTCGCCCTCCTTCTTGAGCCACTTGGTGAGGTTGCCCTTCTCCATCGTGGGCGATAGCGCCGGCATGAGGATGTTGATCGGCATGTCTCAGTGGCCCCGGTCTTTGGTCTCGGTAGTCCTGCCGAGGTCCGTGGCGCGCGACAACTCGGCCGTGAACATGTCGACGATGCTGGTAAGCGCGTCTGCTTCGCTCATCGCGCCTTCCTTCTCGTACGCGCGGGCCGCGTGACGGGCAATGTCGACGAGCACCATGCCCCACATCTGCGGGTCGTCGAAGGCACGGACGAACGAGATCGACAGCCCGCCGTCGACGACAAACGCGCGCAACACTTCGACCGCGCTCTCGCTCGCGCTTGCGTCCGGCGGGATCGGCTGTTCCTTGGCCATGCGTTCAGTTTCGATAAGTGACCGCCTTCACCGCCGAGATGACCTCGGCGACGTTGGGCAGCGCCAGTTTCTCAAGATTGGCGGCATAGGGCATCGGCACGTCCTTGCCGGCGACCTTGATCGCGGGCGCATCGAGGTAGTCGAATGCCTGAACGGTAATCTCGGACGCGACGTAGGAGCCGATCGAGGCGACCGGCCACCCCTCCTCCACCGTCACGCAGCGGTTGGTCTTCTTGACCGAGTTGATGACGGTTTCGAGATCGAGCGGGCGGAGCGTGCGCAAGTCGATGACTTCCGCCTCGATGCCCATGCCGGCAAGCTCGGCCGCCGCCTTCAGCGCATAGGTCATGCCCATGCCGAACGATACGATCGTAACGTCGGTGCCGGCGCGAGCAATGCGCGCCTTGCCGATCGGCAGCACAAAGTCGTCGAGCTTCGGCACCTCGAACTGTTGGCCGTACAGAATTTCGTTTTCCAGGAAGACAATCGGGTTCGGATCGCGGATGGCAGCCTTGAGCAGTCCCTTGGCATCGGCCGCGGAGTGCGGCATGACCACCTTCAGTCCGGGCACCTGGCTGTACCAGGCCGAATAATCCTGGCTGTGCTGCGCGGCGACGCGCGCCGCCGCCCCGTTGGGGCCGCGAAAGACGATCGAGGCGCCCATCTGTCCGCCGGACATGTACAGGGTCTTGGCGGCGGAGTTGACGATCTGGTCGATCGCCTGCATGGCGAAGTTCCAGGTCATGAACTCGACGATCGGCTTCAGGCCCGCCAGCGCCGCGCCGACGCCAAGCCCGGCAAAGCCTTGCTCGGTGATCGGCGTGTCGACCACGCGTTCTGCTCCGAATTCCTGCAGCAGGCCCTGGGTGACCTTGTAGGCGCCCTGGTACTCGGCGACCTCCTCGCCCATGATGAAGACGTCCTTGTCGCGACGCATCTCTTCGGCCATCGCATCGCGGAGCGCATCGCGCACCGTCGTCATGACCATTTCCGTGCCGGCCGGCACATCCGGATCGGCCGCAGTCGAAACATGCGGAGCGGCAGGCGCCGCGGCTGCTGGCGCAGGTGCGGGAGCAGGCTCGGCTTTCGCCTCAGGCGCAGCCGGCCTAGCGGGCGACACCTTCGGCGCCGCGGTCGCCGCGGGTGCTGCAACGGCCTCGCCGTCGGCAGCGAGCACCGCGATAGGTGTGTTCACCTTGACGTTTTCGGTTCCCTCCGGAACCAGAATGGTGGCGAGCGTCCCCTCGTCCGCCGCTTCGACTTCCATCGTGGCCTTGTCGGTCTCGATCTCGGCGATGACGTCGCCCGCCTTGATCTTGTCGCCGACTTTCTTGAGCCATTTCGAGACCTTGCCCTCCTCCATCGTCGGAGAAAGCGCGGGCATCAGAATATCGGTCGGCATGCGCAATTCCTGTTTTGCTTTCAGGCCGGCGGCACGACAGCCACGCTCGCCAATCAAGCGGCGTTATCGCCGCCGGTGCCTAACGGGTGATGTCGGTCCACAGCTCGGCAGGATCGGGCTCGGGCGAAGCCTGGGCAAAATCCGCCGCGGCAACGACGCGATCGCGCACCTGTGTCTCGATCGCCTTCAGTTCGTCCTCGGTCGCGAGCTTCTTTTCGATCATCCGTGCCCGGACCCGTTCGATGGGGTCGTGGTGCTCGCGCACGTCGTTGACCTCCTCGCGCGTGCGATACTTGGCCGGGTCGGACATCGAGTGGCCGCGATAGCGGTAGGTTTCCATCTCAAGGATGTAGGGGCCCTTGCCGGCGCGACATCCCGCGATGGCCTTTTCGCCCGCCGCCTTCACGGCGCGCACGTCCATCCCGTCGACTTTCTCGCCGGGGATGTTGAACGAGATTCCGCGGCGCGAGAAATCCGTCTGCGCCGAAGCGCGCGCGACAGAGGTGCCCATGGCGTAGCGGTTGTTCTCGATGACATAGACGACGGGGAGCTTCCACAGCTCCGCCATGTTGAAGCTCTCGTAGACCTGGCCCTGGTTGGCGGCGCCGTCGCCGAAGTAGGTCAGGCAGACGTAGTCGTTCTTGCGGTATTTGTTGGCGAACGCAATGCCGGTTCCGAGCGGCACCGCAGCGCCGACGATGCCATGACCGCCGAAGAATTCCTTCTCGCGGCTGAACATGTGCATCGAGCCGCCCTTGCCGTGCGAGTAACCGGAGATCCGGCCGGCAAGTTCCGCCATGACGCCGTTCGGATCCATGCCCGAGACAAGCATGTGACCGTGATCCCGGTAACCGGTGATCATTTGGTCGCCTTCTTTTGTCGCCATCTCCATGCCGACGACGACGGCTTCCTGGCCAATGTACAGGTGACAGAATCCGCCGATCATGCCCATGCCGTACATCTGGCCGGCGCGCTCCTCGAAGCGGCGGATAAGAAGCATCAGCGAGAAAGCCCGCAGTTCTTCGTCGCGGGTGAAATTCACAGGCTTCGTGGTGACGCTGCTATCGCCGTCGCGATCCGGTTTTCGCGCCGGAGCTACAATCGTCGGCCCGCTGGCCTGACGTTCTGCCTTGGGCATGGACGTCTCCCCATGTGCATCAGTTTTCTTGTTCTTGCCGGAGACGCTAACTGATGGGGTGAGTCAATCCAAGGTCACGGCATGACCAAATGCGCAGACCGAGCATGCCGAATCGGCATAGGTTTCGGTCAGTCTTCAGCAACAAGTCGAAATATTACGGGGATTGCTGCGCTGCACCCAGGCTGATCACGACCTCATCAGGCCGCATCAGGTTGAGTGCCTTGCGTGCTTCGAAATCGACCACATCTGCATCGAGACTGGTGGGCCGGACCGTATCCACCTGGCGCTGGAGGGCGGCCCGCTGCGCATCGAGTTTGTCCCGCTCGGCGGTCAGGCGCGCACCCTCGGTCTCCAGCCGATCCATGGCCCAGATGCCGAACGCGCCGGTGAAGGCGTGATAACCGAAATATCCAAGGATCGTCGCGGACAGCAGCGGCAGCCACAGGCGACGGAAAAAGGTTTTCTTGCGCTGGCGGGTCTTCATCGGCGGGCGACTCGGAACGTCTCCCGCCAACGTGAAGGAATAGGCTTAACGGAGCGTTGCGGTCGAAGCGCCGTCTGCGACGTTCTATCGGCCCAACACCGACTTGCCTGCATAGACCGCCTGCGTGCCCAGATCCTCCTCGATGCGGATGAGCTGATTATACTTGGCGATCCGGTCCGAGCGCGACAGCGAGCCCGTCTTGATCTGCCCGCAATTGGTGGCGACCGCGAGATCGGCGATGGTGGTGTCCTCGGTCTCGCCGGAGCGGTGCGACATGACGGCGGTATAGCCGGCGCCTTGCGCCATGCCGACGGCGTCGAGGGTTTCGGTCAGCGTGCCGATCTGGTTGACCTTGACCAGGATCGAGTTGGCTATGCCCCGGTCGATGCCCTGCTTGAGCCGCTTCGTGTTGGTGACGAACAGGTCGTCGCCGACCAGCTGGACCTTGTCGCCGATCTTGTCGGTGAGCCCCTTCCAGCCTGTCCAGTCGTCCTCGCTCATGCCGTCCTCGATCGACACGATCGGAAACTTTTTGGCGAGGTCGGCAAGGTAGGCGACCTGCTCTGCCGCATCGCGCGTCTTACCCTCGCCCTCATAGGCGTAGCTGCCCTTCTTGTAGAACTCGGTCGCCGCGCAATCGAGCGCCAGGCAGACATCGTCGCCGGGCTTGTAGCCCGCCTTCTCGACTGCCTTCATCACGACGGTCAACGCCTCCGTGGCGGACGTGAGGTTGGGCGCGAAGCCACCCTCGTCGCCGACATTGGTGTTGTGGCCGGCGTCGTGCAGCGCCTTCTTCAATGTGTGGAACACTTCCGCGCCCATGCGCACGGCTTCGGCAAAGGTCGATGCACCGATTGGCGCAATCATGAATTCCTGGAAGTCGATCGGGTTGTCGGCGTGAACGCCGCCGTTGATGATGTTCATCAGCGGAACCGGCAGCACATGGGCGTTGGTGCCGCCGACGTAGCGATAGAGCGGCAGCGTGTTCGCTTCGGCGGCCGCCTTGGCAATCGCTAGCGACACGCCAAGGATCGCGTTGGCGCCGAGGCGTGCCTTGTTAGGCGTGCCGTCGAGCGCGATCATGGTCTTGTCGATGTGGATCTGGTTCTCCGCCTCCATGCCGCCGATGGCCTCGAACAGCTCGCCGTTGACGGCCGCAACCGCCTTTCTCACACCTTTGCCGGCATAGCGCTTCTTGTCGCCGTCGCGGAGTTCCACCGCCTCGTGCGCCCCGGTCGAGGCGCCGGAGGGAACCGCAGCGCGACCCATCGAGCCGTCTTCGAGGATGACATCGACCTCGACCGTCGGGTTGCCGCGGCTATCGAGTATTTCCCGTCCGATGATGTCGATGATCGCGGTCATGGATTCCCCTCGTGGCTCGATTGCGGCGTTCTACAGGACGCGCCGGGCGCGCGGAAGAGCGAGCCGCACCGAGCCGGACGTGACATCGCCGCGCGCTTTCGTAATGGTCGCCCGCGATGGCCGACCTCATCCTCACCAACGGCGACAGCGCCGCCGACCTTCTCCGCCTCGCCGGGCGTGCAGGCACCATTCTGCCCTGGCGCGATGTGCTGCACGAAGGACCGATCGTCGGCGGAACACTGGAAGCATCCTCGGCCAAGCGCGTCGCTTACCTCGCCCAGCGCTTTGGCATCGATGCTGGCGACATAGCCGCTGAATTTTCCGAGCGCGATGCGACCATGCGCGCCCACGCCTACTTCGATCGCATCGAATTGTGGTTCGAGCACGATCTCTACGACCAGCTTCAGGTAGTGCAAATCCTGTCCTTCCTTGCCGACGAACGGCGCCACCAGGACGTGACGCTCGTGCAGGCCGACGATTTTCTGGGCGCGCAGCGTGCCGACACGATCCTGCGCTTCGCCGAACGCGGGCGATCGATTGTGGCGGCCGACCTCGATGTGGCGCGGGATACATGGTCGGCACTGGCTGCCTCGACGCCGGAGCAGGTAGCGGCACGGGCGGCAACCATCGACCGGGGGCGGTTGCCTTATCTGACGGCCGCGATGAACCGGTTCCTCCAAGAACTCCCCGCGCCCGGAAACGGGCTCACCCGGACCGAGCAGGCAATCCTCACCGGGATTGCGGCAGGTACCACCTCGCCGATGCGCCTATTCCCGGAAGTCATTCGTCAGGAGGAAGCGGCATTCATGGGCGATTGGAGTTTCTTTCGTATTCTCGACGACCTCGCCTCATGCGACGTGCCGCTGGTCTCCGGGCTCGCGACAGCGCCCACCGAAGATCGCTTTGAGGAGGCGGAGCTGGAGCTGACGATGGCCGGCGAAGATGCGCTCGCAGGCGAGGACGACCATATCGCGATGAACGGGATCGACCGCTGGTGGGCCGGCACACACCTGCAGGGCCGCGCCATCTGGCGCTATGATCGAGGGGCGGCAAAGCTGGTGGCGCCCGATTCAGTTTAATCCGCGACCGGCTGCGGCCTGGTTGTCGGCGGGCGAAACTTCCCGGAGAATAACGTTCAGCCGTCGTTCAGGCGCGGGCTGCGAAGGCACGTGCCTGTTTTCTGGGGGACGACACGCCATGATCCGCCTTCACGCCTTTTTCGTAGCCGCCGTGACGCTGTTCGCCGCCGCCCTTGTCAGCGTGCCGGTCGCGCCGGCCTCCGCCCATACCGAGTTCCAGGATTTCGGCCGCTACAACAGCAACCGGCACACGCTCGCCTGCCCGGCCGGCAGCTATGTAGTGGGCTTCCAGGGGCGCTCGGGGGACCTTATCGATCAGATCACGGTGCGCTGCGCGCCGCTGATGGGCACCACGTTTCAGCACGGCACGGCGGTACCGGCGGGACACGGTGGCGGTTTTGGCGGCGGGGCGTTCGGCGTACACGATTGCGGGCCATCACAGGCCGTTGGCGGCCTCGCCTGGCAGGTAAGCCGCGACGAGCACGACGCTGGCCAGGAGGGCTTCGTCGATATGTTCGGCGTCACTTGCCGCGAGCTCGCACCGCCGTATAACCGCGGCGGCTTCCTCAAGGTATACAGCAACGATGACCCCGGTGCGTTCAGCAACAACTGGATGGTCATGCAGCATGAGTTCGATCCGCCGCTGTACAACTTCGACTACGTCGGTAAGCCCGCGAACCTGACCGACGCCGTGTCGCCGCACGGCTTCGCGCAGCAATGCCCGGCCGACGAACTCGCCACGGCCATTAAGTTCGCCAGCGGTGTTTTCATCGACGCAGTCGCTCTCATTTGCGACGCGGCGCCGACTGCAGTGGCTCAAACTCCCGCTCCCGCTCCGGCTCCCCCTCCGCTTCCCGCGGCGCCGGCCGGCGCAGTCGCTGGCTTTGACCGGCCGGGTTCCGACTACTTCTCATTTGCGTCGGCAAATCCCGCTAACTGCCAGCTCAGCTGCCAGAAGGACACGACCTGCGCCGCGTGGTCGTGGGCAGCCGCCGGCACGCACGGCGTCCCCAATGCAACGTGCTACATGAAGCGACCGACGGCGCCGGCGGCGAAGGCCGACGCGTGCTGCATCTCGGGCACGCGCACAGCGGAAGTCGCCGTCGACGCTGGCCCGGCCAAGCCCGACGCGGGCATCGACTTCAGCGGGGCATGGGACACCATGGCCAACGGCCAGAAGCTGGCCGTCACCTTGACGCGGGATGCGAAGGGCAACGTCACCGGCAGCTATCCCGGCGGCACCATTACCAACGGCGTCGTGATCGGCAGTCAGCTGCGGGCAGCGTGGACGGAGGGCAGCCGCACCGGCCGGCTTCGTTTCAACATCCTTCCACCGGCAATGACCACCATCGAAGGCCGCTACAACAACGTCCTCACCAAGGAGCCGTCGCTCAACGACAAGCCCTGGGGTGGCTCACGCGCCGGCACCGGCGCGGGCGCCAGCGGGAGCGCCTCTGCGGGAGCCAATTTCGCCGGCACCTGGCAAACCACGATCAACGGCTCGACGCCCGGCTCGCTGACGCTGACGGGCTCGGGCAGCGCCTGGAGCGGCACCTATTCCGGCGCCGGCATCACGGGAAAAATCCAGAACGGCAGCATCGGCGGCGACGGCCATCTTCGCGTCGCGTGGAAGAATTCCGGCGGCGCCACGGGTAAGGCAGATTTCAAGCTCACCGGCGCCCACATCTTCCACGGCACGTTTTATTTCGACAGCAATCCAGCCGCAGTTGGCAGCTGGGACGGCCATTGAGCGCAGCCGCTTGCCTCGTGGCGCAAAACGGCCTAGACGCCCGCGCCATGAGCAAAAAACCCATCGCGCCCCTGCAGCTCGGCCGGCCGGCATCCCTTCCCGCCAGCCCGGATAAGGCTGTTCTGGACCGGGTGCCCAATCCGCAGGACGACGTCAAATATCTCGCCCGCTTCACCTTTCCGGAATTCACCTCCATCTGTCCGGTTACCGGCCAACCCGACTTCGGGCACATGGTCATCGACTACGTGCCGGGCGGCTGGTTGATCGAGTCGAAGTCGCTGAAGCTCTACCTCAACTCATTTCGCAATCATGGCGCCTTCCATGAGGACGTGACGGTATCGATCGGACGGCGCCTCGTCGAAACGCTCAAGCCGAAGTGGCTGCGCATCGGCGGCTACTTCAATCCCCGCGGAGGCATGCCGATTGACGTGTTCTGGCAGACGGGCGAGCCGCCCAAGGGCGTCTGGCTGCCCGATCAGGGCGTTGCGCCTTATCGTGGCCGGGGCTGAGCGATGCACAAGGGTCGCGTCGAGGCCTTCAGCGATGCCGTAATCGCCATCATCATCACCATCATCATGGTGCTGGAATTGCGCATGCCCGAAGGCGGCGACGACTGGCAGGCGCTGCTGCCGCTCTATCCGATCTTCCTCAGCTACGTGCTGAGCTTTCTCTATCTCGGCATCTACTGGAACAATCACCATCACATGTTCCAGGCGGTCGGTCACGTCAACGGCGCCGTGCTGTGGGCGAACCTCCATTTTCTCTTCTGGATGTCGCTGACGCCGTTCGTCACACGCTGGATGGGCGAGAACCATTTCGCGCCGGTGCCGGTGGCGCTCTACGGCATCGTGCTGCTTTGCTCGGCTGTGGCTTACTATATTCTCGAGCGGACGCTCATCGCCGCCCAGGGAGACAAGTCGCAACTGGCGATGGCCGTCGGCGCCGAGATCAAGGGCTGGATTTCGACCGCGTGCTACTCCGTCGGTGTTCTCGTGGCGCTGGTGTGGACGCCCTGGGTCGCCCTCGCCCTTTACTCCTTCGTCACTCCTTCGTCGGGTTGATGTGGCTCGTCCCCGATAGGCGGATCGAACGCACGTTGGGCGCCGCCAAATAGGCGGCTTTACCGTTCCTTCAGCGAATTTGAACGATGTTCTGGCATGTCTCGTCCGCGCGGACGACATGCGTTCCGGAACAGGAAAGCCCGATGGCCGACATAATCAGCAGCTTCAGCCGCAGCTGGCGCCTTATCAAGGCGAGCATCGCCATTCTCAATTCCGATGGCGAGTTGCTGGCGCTGCCGCTCCTTTCGGGGGCGGCGACGTTTGCCGTCGGCGGCGCGCTGGTCTGGCAAGCGAAATCGGACGGCACGCTCGACGCGATGAACGGCGGCGCGGGCCTCGCCGGCTTCCGGAACTACTACCTTTGGCTGTTCGCCTTCTATCTCGTCGAATACTTCATCATCATTTTCTTCAACACCGCGCTCGTCGGCGCGGCCATCGACCGGCTGGAAGGTCGCGACCTCACCCTTCTCTCCGCCCTCAGGCTGGCGGTCCGGCGGATCGGCCCGATCTTCGGCTACGCCGTTATCTCCGCCACGGTGGGGCTTATTTCGCGCCTGCTCAGCGAGCGCCTCGGCATCATCGGCAAGATATTCGGCGCCGGCATTGGCATCGCATGGACCGTCGCAACCTTCCTCGTCGTTCCGATACTTGCCGCCGACGGCATTGGTCCGATCGAGGCGATCGAGAAGAGCGCCGCCCTGCTCCGCAAAAGCTGGGGCGAGAACCTCATCGGCAACGGCGGCATCTCCGTCATCATGGGTCTCCTGACAGTTCCCGCGGTGCTGGTCATCGTCGCGGGCGTCTATCTCTTCAATGTAAATGTGACGCTGGCGATCCCGGTTGTCGTCATCGGTGGCGTATCGCTTCTGGCCGTCGTGCTTGTCGGCGCGGCGCTCTCCGCGATCTACTCGGCCTCGGTCTACTACTATGCCGTCAACGGCGAGCCGCCGGCCGGCTTCGACAACGACCTGATTCACGGTGCATTTACGCCGAAGGGCGCCTAGCGCCGCTGCTTGGCGATCGCGTCGATCGCCATCAGTTCCTCGATCAGCGCCGGGAGCTCGCCGATCGGCACCATGTTGGGACCGTCGGACGGCGCGTGGTCCGGGTCCTGATGCGTCTCGATGAAGACGCCGGCAACGCCGACCGCCACCGCTGCCCGCGACAGCACCGGCACGAAACGCCGGTCGCCGCCAGTCGATGTCCCCTGCCCGCCCGGCTGCTGCACCGAGTGCGTGGCATCGAAGATCACCGGGCAGCCGGTCTCCGCCATGATCGGCAGCGCCCGCATGTCGCTCACGAGCGTGTTGTAGCCAAAGCTCGCGCCGCGCTCGGTCAGCAGAACGTTGCGATTGCCGCTCTCGACGATCTTGGCAGCGACATTCGCCATGTCCCACGGCGCCAGGAACTGGCCCTTCTTGACGTTGACGACCTTGCCGGTCTCCGCCGCGGCGATCAGCAGATCGGTCTGGCGGCTGAGGAACGCCGGTATTTGCAGGACGTCGACAACCGAAGCGATCTCGGCGCATTGCTCGCGCTCGTGCACATCCGTCAGGATCGGCACGCCAAGTTCCTTGCGGAGGTCCGCGAAGATCGCCAGCGCCTTCCCCAGCCCGAGCCCGCGTTTGCCCTTGAGGCTGCTGCGGTTAGCCTTGTCGAACGACGTCTTGTAGACGAAACCGATCTTCAGCCCGGCGGTCATTTCCTTCAGCCGGCCCGCCATGTCGAAGGCATGCGCGCGCGACTCGAGCTGGCAAGGCCCGGCAATGAGGGTCAACGGCAGATCGTTGCCGAAAACGGCGGCACCGGCTTTGACGTGCGAGTTCGTTTTCATCGACCGCGACTATAACCTAAGCGGCCACGAACGCGACCGCGGCGCCGTGAGCAAATCCCGACGACACCACAAGTGCATCCGACAACTCGGTGAAGGGAACATCGCTTGCCGCCAGCACCACCCGCGTCACGGCGATGTCGCGAACCGCAATCCGATACGCCATCAACCGCCGCGGATCGGGCCCGGAATCTTCTCCGAAAAAGGCGCGGTACGCCACCGGCGAAAGAATATCGACGCTGCTGTTGCCAAGGGCGAACGACGTACCAAGGCTTGTCGACATGATGTCGTGCTGGCCGGTGAAGAACGTGAAGAAGATATGGACGTCGGCCGGATCGCGCGTGACCATCACCGCAGAAGCGACGTGCAGCGCACCATTGCGATGGGTCTGATACTCCGCTCGCCAGAGATTTTCCGGGTAGTGATGCTGGCAGGTGAAGAAGCCGGCCGCGCCGTGCACGCGCGCATCGCTGGTGAAGGTCAGCGAGAAGGCCACCTTCCGTTCCGTCCCGTCGGGACCCTTGGCAACCCGCTCGAAGTGGAACGGCTCATAGACCGGCAAGCCGTCCCGGTCGAACGCGGCCCGGTCGGCGGTCGCATCCGCGCTCCGCAGCACGAGCATCGACAGACCCTCCCGGGACTTGAGGTAGTCGCGATTGAAAGCCCCAAATGAAAACCGCGTCTCAGTCGCCTCGACGATCGCGGCGGGATCGGCGACGGCCAGCAACTCGAGATACGAACCCTGCATCTGAACGAGCGAGTTCTCCGTGCCGAAGGGATGGCGCGCTACCGGCGTCAGCGTGAATCCCAGCCGATCATAGGTCGCACGCGCGGCGTTGATATCGCGGACGGCAAGGACAAGATGATCGATGTCGCGGGGCACCGGACCTTCGGGGGTCTGAGGCTGTCGGGATGACGGCCTTCCTTGTGCCGGGCACCGTCGCGGAGTCAACATCCCCTCCCCATCCACCGGCCGAATGGTTACGCTCGCGGCCGGCCCTGGAGGAAAGCATGGTCAAGCTCACTGCCCGGCCAGAGCCGGTTGAACTCGATCCGCGGCGCACCGCCGTGATCGTTGTCGATATGCAGAACGCGTTCGCGACGCCAGGCGGGATGTTCGACATCGCCGGGCTCGATATCTCAGGCGCGCCGAAGGCGATCGCCGCGACGCAGCGTGTCCTCAAGGCGGCTCAGCGCGCCGCCACGCCGGTCATTTACCTGCAGATGTCGTTCAAGCCCGATCTCAGCGACGCCGGCGACCCGACGACGCCGGCCTCTCACAAGGAGATCGCGCTCAACACGATGCGCAAATACCCGGAGCATGCGGGCAAGCTCCTCATTGACGGCACTTGGGACGCCGCCATCGTCGACGGCCTTGCGCCGCAGCCCGGCGACAAGGTCATCCGCAAGACTCGCTATAACGGCTTTGTCCGCACCGACCTTGAAGCGCACCTGCGCGCGAGTGGCATCCGCCATCTCCTGTTCACCGGCGTCGCGACGAACATCTGCGTCGAGAGCACTGCACGGAGCGCGTTCTTCGCCGACTTCTGGCCGATCATCGTCGAGGACGCGGTGAATCACGCCGGCCCGGATTTCACGCGCCAGGCAACGCTCTGGGCCTTCGAGAATGTGCTGGGCTGGGTGACCGACGCGGCAAAGGTCGAAACGGCGCTGGAAGAATACGCGCGCCAGCCGGGGTGAGGCTCAGACCAGTCGGCTCTGCTCCACCGCCGCTGCGATGAACGACGCGAACAGCGGATGCGGCTCGAACGGGCGCGATTTCAGCTCGGGGTGATACTGCACGCCGATAAACCACGGATGGCCGTCAAGCTCGACCGTCTCGGGCAGGATGCCGTCGGGTGACAGACCCGCGAAGCGCAGACCGTGCTGCTCCAGCCGGTCGCGGTAGCTGATGTTGATCTCGTAGCGGTGACGGTGCCGTTCGGAAATTTCCGTCGTGCCGTAGATGTCCGCGATCTGGCTACCCCGCTGCAGCATGGCCGGGTAGGCGCCAAGTCGCATGGTGCCGCCGAGGTCGCCATCGGCGGCACGCTTCTCAAGCTGGTTACCGCGCGACCATTCTGTCATCAGGCCGACCACGGGATCGGGGGTGGCGCCGAACTCGCTGGAGCTGGCTTTCTCAAGGCCGGCGAGATGCCGCGTTGCCTCGACGACGGCGAGTTGCATGCCGAAACAGATACCGAAGAACGGCACCCGATGCTCGCGGGCAAATCCCGCGGCGGCGATCATGCCCTCCGAGCCACGCTGGCCGAAACCGCCCGGCACGAGGATGCCGTCCACCCAGTCGAGCTTTTGCGCCGGGCTTCCCTCTTCCAGGGTGTCGGCCTCGATCCACTCGAGATTGACCTTCACGGTGTTGGCGATGCCGCCGTGGTGGAGCGATTCGACCAGCGATTTGTACGCGTCCTTCAGGCCGGTGTATTTGCCGACGATGGCGATGGTGACCTCGCCGTCATAGCCCGAGATCGCGCCGGTGATCTGGTCCCAGCGGGCAAGGTCAGGCGCCGGCGCATCCTTGATGCCGAACGCCGCCAGCACCTCGTCATCCAGCCCTTCGGCATGGTACGCGGCCGGCACCTGATAAATGTTGCCGACGTCGAGCGCCTGGATGACCGCAGAGGGCCGCACGTTACAGAAGAGCGACAGCTTGCGCCGCTCCTCTGGCGGGATCGGCCGATCGGCGCGCACCAGCAGGATGTCGGGCTGGATGCCGATCTGGCGGAGCGCCGACACGGAATGCTGTGTCGGCTTGGTCTTCAGTTCGCCGGCCGAGGCGATGAACGGCATCAGCGTCAGGTGAATGAACACCGCGTCGCCACGTGGCAGGTCGTTCTCAAGCTGGCGGATCGCCTCGAAGAACGGCAGGCCCTCGATGTCGCCGACTGTCCCGCCAATTTCGACCAGCACGAAATCGAATTCCTCGTTGCCGTCGCGGACGAAATTCTTGATGGCGTCGGTGACGTGCGGAATGACCTGCACGGTGGCGCCGAGATAATCGCCGCGCCGCTCCTTGGCGATAATGTCCTGATAGATGCGCCCGGCGGTGATGTTGTCCATGCGGTTCGCTGGCCGCCCCGTGAAACGCTCATAGTGGCCGAGGTCGAGATCGGTTTCGGCGCCGTCGTCGGTGACGAACACCTCGCCGTGCTGGTAGGGCGACATCGTCCCGGGATCGACGTTGAGATAGGGATCAAGCTTGCGCAGCCGCACCTTGTAGCCACGCGCCTGCAGCAGCGCGCCGAGCGCCGCGGAGGCAATGCCTTTGCCAAGCGAGGAAACCACGCCGCCGGTGATGAAGACGAACCGCGCCATGGGCCTCGACCTTAGCTCCCGATTGTCTGATTCGGTGTGACCAAAATGCGCGCTCGCCAATCAAAGAGGGGCCTCTCCCGGCGGGGTCTGGTGCACGCCGGGCTGAAGAGCACGGGTCGCGTCATCCTAGGGTGAGGTCGGCACTTGCGGCGCGGCCGGCACGGTTGTCGTGCCGCCGGTCGCCGGGGCGGTACCGCCAGTACCAGGCGTGGTCGCATCGCCCTGCGGCGCCGATCCAGGCGGCGGCTTCAGGTAGTCGTTCAGCTTGTTAAGAATGCCGCCGGTCGCAGGAGCGGTCGTCCCGCCGGCAGTAGCCGGGGTCGTCGCGGAACCCGCCGCCGGGGTCGTGGCCGGCGTTGTCGCTGCCGCCGGAACGGTATCGAGGATCGCCGAGGGTGGCGCCGTCAGGCGGGTGAGCACGGACAGCGCAATCGAGGTCGCAAAGAACGCGGCGGCGAGAATTGCCGTGGCGCGGGTCAGCACATTGCCCTGCCCGCGGCTTGTCAGGAACGCGTTTCCGCCGCCGATGCCAAGCGCGCCGCCTTCCGAACGCTGGAGCAGCACGACCGCAATAAGAGCAACGATCACCATCAGGTGGATGACGATGATGACGGTTTCCATCGACTATTCTGTCCGGGTTCTTGGCCCGGGAAATCCTTGGGCCGGGCGCCTTGTACACGATCGAACCGGGGCATGCCAGACCCGGGAACTGAAGCTGGCGATCAGCCGCAAGCCGCGACAATCGCTAGGAAATCCGCCGCCTTGAGGCTGGCGCCGCCGACCAACGCGCCGTCAACGCCGGGAAGCGCCATGATCTCGTCGGCGTTGGCCGGCTTGACCGATCCGCCGTAGAGGATTCGCATGGCTTCTGCCTCGTTGCCGAGGCGTTCAGCCAATCGCCGACGTATGTGGGTATGGGCAGCACGAATGTCATCCAGCGACGGCGTCAGGCCGGTGCCGATCGCCCACACCGGCTCGTACGCGACCACGAGATTGGTCGCTGTGGCGCCTTCGGGGACGGATCCGGCGATCTGGCGGTCAAGCACGGCGTCGGTCATGCCGCCCTGCCGCTCCTCCTGGGTTTCCCCGATGCAAAGAATTGCGACCAGCCCCGCCCGCCATGCCGCCAGTGCCTTGGTGCGGACATCGGCGTCGGTCTCCTTGTGCTCGGTGCGGCGCTCGGAATGACCGACGATGACCAGTGTCGCGCCGGCGTCGGCGATCATCTCGGCCGAGATATCGCCGGTATGAGCACCGGATTTTTCGGCGTGACAATCCTGGCCGCCGATCCTGACAGGCGACCCTTCGGTCACCACGAAGGCAGCGGCGATGAGTGTTGCCGGTGGGCAGATCGCCACATCGCATCCAGCATTGGCGGCACCGGCGACGATCGCCTTCAGCTCGCCGAGACTCGCCCGCTCGCCGTTCATTTTCCAGTTGCCGGCCGTCAAGGCCCTTCGTCCGCTCATCGCCAAAGCCTCTATGTCATGGGCGGAGCGAGGCGTAACAGCCTTCCTCCGCGAGATCAAAACCAATGCCCAACTGGACTTCCTGCTGCGACGGCTTAGTTTCCGCCGACGGGAGGCGCGCATGGCGACAGCGGATTTTTGCATAACCGGCTTGGCGCTGCACGGCCGCCACGGGGCGCTGGCGGCGGAGCGATCGCTCGGCCAGCATTTCCTCCTCGATATCGACCTTACTGCGGAAGTCGGCGCGGCGCTGACTTCCGACAAGGTCGACGACACGCTGCACTACGGTCATGTCATCAAGGCGGCGAGCGCCGCCTTTGGCGCGCAGCCGTACAATCTCATCGAGACCCTCGCGGCCGCGGTCGCCGACGCATTGCTGGAGCAGTTTCCCGCGATCCGCCGGGCGCGCATCACGGTCCATAAGCCTAACGCGCCGGTCGAGGCCATCATCGCGGACCTCTCGGCAACGGTCGAACGGCGGCGGTGAGCGTCACCGCACTGCTCAGCCTCGGCGGCAACCTGGGCGACAGGCGGGCGCTGATGGACGATGCCGTCCTGCGGCTCACGGCGTTGCCGGAGACGAGGATGGTCGCCCGGTCGGCTTACTACCGCACGGCACCCGTCGGGCCGATAGAGCAGCCCTGGTACCTGAACATCGCCATCGAACTTTCAACCGGGCTGTCGCGCGCCGCACTGGTTCGCGCTTGCCGTGTCATCGAAGCCCACCTCGGGCGCGATCGCAGCAAGGAATTTTCCTGGGGCCCGCGGACAATGGACATCGACGTTGTCGCCTACGGCCCGGTGGATGAGATCGATGACCGGGCATTCGTTCTCATGCCGCTCGCCGAAATTACCCCTGACTTTCCTGTGGGCGACGCGACGATCGGCGCGCTGGCCGCGGGGATCGATGTCACGGGCGTCGAAAGGTTGGACTGGCAGGTGCCGGATACCAAGGCCCCCTTGCCGTAGGGCCGAAGCCGTGGCTTCACTTCGCTGGGGTGGAACACCGCCCTTGGGGAGAAAGTCATGTTTTCCGCGACCGCGCTGCTCACTTACGTCGCCGCCTGTTTTCTATTTTCGATCGTTCCGGGACCGTCGGTCAGCATCGTCGTCGCAAATTCGCTGGCGCGCGGCACCCGGGCAGGCCTTCTCACCATTCTCGGTTCCGAGATCGCCATGCTGAGCATGGTCTTTGTCGTTGCCCTCGGACTGCAGGCAGTGATGACGCTGGTCGCCAGCGCTTTTGTCATCATCAAACTGGCCGGCGCGGTCTATCTCATCTGGATCGGCTGGAAGATGTTCACCTCGTCGGGCAAACTTGGCCTCGACAAAACCGTCAAGCCGCTGCCAGTTCATCGTACGGTACTGCAGGGAGCGTTGGTAAACTGGTCCAATCCGAAGGCGGTGCTGTTCCTGGGCGCCTTCCTGCCGCAGTTCGTCGACACGCATCGTCCCGCGTTCGCCCAGATCATGGTCCTTGGTCTGATCGTGATGGCGGTCGCGACATTTACCGACTCGATCTATGCCGTGCTTGCCGGTCGCATGCGGCATGTTCTTACCGCCGCCCGCGTGCGGCTGATGAACCGTGTGTCGGGATCCATCCTGATGCTGGGCGGCCTTTGGCTGGCGCTGGTCAGGCGTACCTGAAGCCCTATTCTAGTAGGCCGCCAAACTATCCCTTCCAATCCGGACGATCCCATGACCGCAGCTCTGTTCACCCCCGTCGTGCTGGGGACGGTCAGTTTCCCGAACCGCATCGCGGTCGCGCCAATGTGCCAGTACTCGGCGGACGATGGCTCGGCGACCGACTGGCACATGCAGCACTGGATGATGATGGCCATGTCGGGCGCCGGCATGGTGACAATCGAGGCAACCGCGGTCGAGCGGCGCGGTCGCATCACACATGGCTGTCTCGGAATCTATTCGGACGACAACGAGGCTGCCGCCCGGCGCACACTTGCCGCCGCCCGCCGGGTCGCTCCCCCGAACACGCGTTTCGGCATCCAGCTGGCTCACGCCGGTCGCAAGGCATCGACGCACCTTCCGTGGCAAGGCGGTGGTCCCCTCGCCCACCACGACGACCCCTGGCAGACGGTGGGTCCGTCAGCCGTGCCCTACGCCCATGACTGGCATGTCCCGACGGCGCTCGACGCGGCGGGCATCGAACGTGTCACGGCTGCGTTCGTCGCCGCGGCGCACCGCGCCGTGCGCGCCGGCTTCGACTTCGTCGAGTTGCATTTCGCCCACGGCTACCTGGTCCACGAATTCCTTTCCCCCCTTTCCAACAAGCGCACCGATCATTGGGGCGGATCGCTGGAGAACCGCATGCGGCTCGCCGTGACCGTCGCCCACGCCGTACGTGCCGCCATTCCGAACAACGTGATGATGGGCG
>DATCBY010000080.1:0-3366 GCA_036511595.1 Bauldia sp. | reverse complement strand
GTGCTGATTCCGAGGCAAGCCGCCCCCGGATTCCGAAATGATGCCGCTCCCCTGTTCCGAGAATTAGCCGCCCCCTGATTCCGAGATGATGTCGCCCCCTTAGCGGTGGTGACGATCGGAGCCCGCTGCTGGGTTTAGGTTCGCTCCCTTTGCTTGTCCGAGGGAGGGAATGATGCCGGCGGAGCGGGTAAACATGCGGCGGGTCCGCGAGATTTTGCGCTACCGGTCCGAGCAGGGGCTCGGGCACAAGGCGATCTCCTACCGAGTGGGCGCCGCGCCTTCGACGGTGCGCGAGACGCTGAGGCGAACCGAAGCGGCGGGGTTGACCTGGCCGCTTGGCGAGGAGGTCAGCGACGCGGTGCTGGAAGCCGCGCTGTACCGCGCGGCGGGCACGAAGACCGGGCATCGCCGCTGTCCGGAGCCGGAGTGGGCGCGGATCCACCGTGAGCTCAAGCGCAAGCACGTGACGCTGCAGATCGTCTGGGACGAATATATTACCACGCATCCCGACGGGTATCGCTACAGCCGTTTTTGCGATCTCTATCGTGGCTGGGCGGCGAAGCTGCCGGTGACGATGCGGCAGACCCACGCCGCTGGCGACAAGCTGTTCGTCGATTATGCGGGCGACAAGGTCGCGGTGGTCGTCGACCGGCTGACCGGCGAGATGCGCGACGCGCACATCTTCGTGGCGGTGCTCGGCGCATCAAGCCTGTCCTATGTCGAGGCGAGCTGGACCGAGACGCTGCCCGACTGGCTCGGGTCGCATGTGCGGGCGCTCGAGGCATTCGGCGGCGCGCCCGCGCTGTTCGTGCCCGACAACGCCAAGGTCGCGGTAATCAAGGCCTGCCTCTACGATCCGCAGGTCAACCGCAGCTATGCCGAGATGGCGGCGCATTATGACAGTGCGGTGCTGCCGACGCGGCCGAGACGTCCGCGCGACAAGGCGAAGGTCGAGGCCTGCGTGCTGATCGTCGAGCGCTGGCTGTTCGGGCGGCTGCGCCACCGCGTCTTTTACAGCCTTGCTGAACTCAACGCCGCGATCGGCGAGCTGCTCGTCGATCTCAACGATCGCCGGATCATGCGCCGCGTCGGCCAGACCCGTCGCCAGCTGTTCGAGGCAATCGACCGACCTGCGTTGAAGGCGCTCCCGCTGGAGCCCTACGTGTTCGCCGAATGGCGCCGCCGTCGCGCCGGGCTCGACTATCATGTCGAGATCGAGCGCCATTATTACTCGGTGCCCTACCGCTTCGCGCGCGAGCCGATCGAGGCGCGGATCACGGCGCGCACGATCGAGCTGTTCCACAAGGGCGAGCGGATCGCCGCCCATATGCGTGGATCGGGCAATGGCCGGCACACGACGATATCCGAGCACATGCCGTCCTCGCACCGTCGCTTCGCCGACTGGACGATCGAGCGCATCGCGCGCGACGCCGCCGCGGTCGGGCCCTGCGCGGCATTGCTGTGCGAGAAGATCCTGGAGGAGCGCCCGCATCCGGAACAGGGCTTCCGCGCCTGCCTGGGCATCATGCGCCTGGTCCGCGGCTTCGGCCGTGAACGGGTCGAGGCAGCCTGCGGCCGTGCGCTCGACATCGGCGCACGCACCTACGGGTCGGTCAGATCGATCCTCGACAACCGGCTCGACCAGATGCCCGCACCGCGACCGGCGCGCGACGATCGTGCCATCGCCCACCCCAACATCCGGGGCTCTCGCTACTACCACTGAAGGAGAATAAGATGCTTCAACATCCTACCCTCGACCGGCTGAATGCGATGGGGCTGGCCGGCATGGCGAGAGCGTTCGGCGAGCTTGCCGCCAACGCCGAGGCCGAGCGCCTCACCCATCCCGAATGGCTGGCGCTGCTGCTCGACCGCGAATGGAGCTTCCGCCACGACCGCAAGCTCGCCGCCCGGCTGCGGTTCGCCAAACTGCGCCACCAGGCGGCGCCGGAGGATATCGACTATCGCAGCAGCCGCGGCCTCGATCGCGCCTTGTTCCTCAAGCTGGTCGCCGGCGACTGGATCGCCGCCCACGATAATCTCGTAATCTGCGGCCCAACCGGCGTCGGGAAATCATGGTTGGCCTGCGCGCTCGGCCACAAGGCCTGTCGCGACGACCGCTCGGTCCTATATCAGCGCGTGCCAAAGCTGTTCGCCAGCCTCGTGCTCGCGCGCGGCGACGGGCGCTATGCCCGCTTCCTCGCCAAGCTCGGCAGCGTCCAACTCCTGATCCTCGACGACTGGGGCCTTGAACCACTCGATGCCCAGGCTCGGCACGATCTGCTGGAGATCCTCGAAGAGCGTTATGGCCGCCGCTCGACAATCATCACCAGCCAACTGCCGATCGCGGCATGGCATGAGGTGATCGGCAATCCGACCTATGCCGACGCCATCCTCGACCGGCTCGTCCACAACGCCCATCGCCTCGACCTCGATGGCGACAGCATGCGCCGCGCCAAACCACTTCAGGAGGCTTGACGAAACGACGCGAACGAAACAACAACTGCCATAGCCAGCACGGCCCCGTCTCCGGGGGGCGACATCATCTCGGAATCAGGGGGCGCAATCATCTCGGAAACGAGGGGCGGCTTCGTCGGAATCGGCAATCCACAGGCGGTGCGTCTGCCCCTGCCGGCCCCAGCTCCCGCGCGGATATGGATAGGCGCGCTCGCATCTCAGGCGTCGAATGTGGCCCCGGTAAGCTTCGGGGTCGGCGATTGGTCGCATGTCCACCTCGCCCCCTTGGCAATCTTCGCCAACATCCTCGGCCCCAAGGTCGGTTTCGGGGTCGAAGCCTTGCGGGCTGTCCTCAACGCCGGTGTCGGGGTCGTCTTCCTCGGCCGGGTCGTCCTCCTCATTCTGGTCGCCGGTTAGCTCAAGGTCCGGGTCGCCGTCCATCTCATCCAGCCGTTCGATCGCGCGCGCGACGAGCTGGGCGAGGATAGGACGGGGCAGGGACGGAATGACCGCCAGCGCCACGTCTAGGGGCATGTGGGGGCCGATTGCTCGGCTCCCCATGCTGTCGGTGATGCGAGTGGCCATTTCATGGCTCCCCCGCTGTTCGACGCCGCGCAGTGCTACGTTCGCGGGCGATTCTCAGGCTATCGCCAAGCCAGCCGCCAAGGGTCTCACCCGCCTCGCCCTTGTCCGCGATGAACGCAAAGAGCGAGTCCATGGCCGCGTCGAGGGCCTTCCAGTCGTCCCGATCCATACTGGTGTTGAGATCGACCATGTTGAACGCGTGGCCGGTGAGGATCAGCGCGTCCCGCCAACTCTCCGGCTGCTGATATAGGATCGCGTGCGAGAGATGGATGCCTTCGCGGAGCGTGGCCTGCTGCGCACGGCTGTGTCGAAGCGCGGCATTTCGGC
>DATCBY010000079.1:0-39982 GCA_036511595.1 Bauldia sp. | reverse complement strand
GCGCCAGGCCGCGCAGCAGGGTCTCGCCAAGACCGTGAAGATTGCCCATCCCACGAAAGCCGGCGGCAATCCGTCGGAAATCGAGGCGCTCGGCGACATCGGCTACAATCTGTCCGGCACCGGTCCGTGGAATCGGGCGATGCCGTACAAGTCGCCGGTCAACGGCTTCACCGCGAACCAGCTCGCCGATGGCTATGAGGCGGCGACCGGCAAGCAAGTCACTCAGCAGTTGGGCGCGAGCATGGCAATCTTCGACGCTGGCGTCGAAGCGCTGAAGACGACGGCCGATCCAACCAACAAGGCCGGCCTCGCCAAGACTCTCAGCACGCTGAAAGTGACGACGTCGGTCGGTCCGGTCGACTTCAACGTCGGCCCGATGCCCAACGTCATCGCCGTAACGCCCTTGTTCGGGATGCAGTGGATCAAGGCGAAGCCTGGCAGCAAGTTCAAGCTCGAGCAGGTGATCACCGAGAACGTCAACGATCCGAACGTGCCGGTTACCGCCAAGCTGGTTCCCTACAGCTGATCGGGCGCTATTCATCTCCGAGGACGACAGGCGCGCCAAAGCGCCTGTCGTTCCCGGCCCTGCGCTAACGTCGGTCGTGCCGGCCCAGTTTCCAATGGCGCCTGGCAGGAGCCTGCGGTCTCGCGATGGATTGGATATCGTCGACGAAGGCAGAGATGAGCCCATCGCGGTTAGGCAAGCAAGCATCGTGCTGCAGCCGGCCGCGCGAGTCAGCCGCGGGGGCGCGAGTGCCGCTTCAGGGCCTGCTCCATCGCTTCGATCGCCGCCGCGGATTCCCTGGCAAGCGACCCCATCGTGATGCGTGTCTCGATCACCAGTGCAAAGGCAGCTGTTACGAACGCCGCGAAGCCAATCAGGCCGAGCACGACCGCGAACACTACGATCACGTCGAGGACAGCCCCGCCGGCCAGTTGGGCGACCACCGCACCCACGATGGACATGACGGTCGCCAGCGCGAACATCGCCGCGGCCAGATAAAGTCCCGAGATCGCCAGCCCGATCAGCCAGATTCTCCGGCCGGTCATGCGCAGTTCCGTCACCTCGACCGCGTGGAGCGCTTCCAGCGCCGGATTATTGAGCAGCCCCGTGAGGTAGCGTGATCGGTCGATCGCCCGCGCGAATCGGTTGGCGGTGCTCAACAGCAGCAGCGATGTTGCATTGGTGAGCAGCGCCGGCCCGCCAACATAGGAGAGAACCACAAAAGGATTGGTGGTGAGCGCCATGCATTGGTTCCGCTGAGACGCGCCGAAGCCGATGATCATCCCGGCGACCGTCTTGCCCACTATACGCTGAACCTTCAGCCCGCCAGTTGCGTTTGATCGAAATATTGCGAAAGTGGCGCGCACTCCGGGGAAAGCCATGGCCGAACCTGCCTTCGATCTTGCCATCATCGGCGGTGGCATAAATGGCTGTGGTGTCGCCCGCGACGCTGCCGGCCGCGGCCTGAAGGTGGTGCTCGTCGAACAGGGCGATCTCGGTGGGGCGACCTCGTCAGCCTCCACCAAGCTCATCCACGGCGGCTTGCGTTATCTGGAGCAATACGATTTTCGCCTCGTTCGCGAGGCCCTTGCCGAGCGTGAGGTGTTGCTGCACACGGCTCCGCACATCGTCTGGCCGCAACGTTTCGTGTTACCGCACCATAGCGGCATGCGCCCATGGCCGATCGTCCGCCTCGGCCTTTTCGCGTACGATCATCTGAGCCTTGGCCGCACGCTGCCCGGCACCCGCGGCCTTGATCTGGCGAACGATCCGGCTGGCGTCGGTCTGAAGAAAAGCTACCGCCGCGCCTTTGAGTTTTCCGATTGTGCCGTCGACGATTCCCGCCTGGTCGTGCTCTGCGCCCGCGACGCCGCCGACCGCGGCGCCGAAATTCGCCCACGCACGCGCTGCATTGCCGCCCGCCGCGAGGACAACCTCTGGCGGCTCACCCTGCACAACAACCGGGACGCCACCCAATATGAAACGGTGACGGCGCGGGCGCTGGTCAATGCCGCCGGCCCCTGGGTCGACGAAGTGGCGGCCGGTATCGCGCAATTGCCGGAGCGGACCACCGTCCGCCTGGTCAAGGGCAGTCACATCGTGGTCGACCGCCTGTTTGACCACGACCGGGCCTATCTCTTCCAGAACGGCGACGGCCGCGTCTGCTTCGCCATTCCCTACCGCACTGACTTCACGCTCATCGGCACCACCGATGAGGATTTTTCCGGCGACCCGGCCTCGGCCGCGATAACCGATAGCGAGACGGACTACCTGCTCGCTGCCGTAAGCGAATATATGGAACGGCCGCTGTCGCGCACCATGATCCGCTGGAGCTATGCCGGCGTGCGCCCGTTGCAGGACGAGGGCAGCGGGCGGCCGCAGCAGGTGACCCGCGACTATCTGCTGGCATTCGACGCAACGGAGGGTTCGGCGCCGGTGCTTTCCGTGTATGGCGGCAAGATCACCACCCATCGCCGGCTGGCCGAGCAGGTGCTGGAGCAGCTCGCCCCGGGATTCCCGGACATGACGGCCGCGTGGACCGCCCACAGCGCACTTCCCGGCGGCGACGTTCCCGGCGCCTTCGACGAATGGGCCGAGACCATGGTGGCGCGCTACGCGTTCCTGGATCGCGATCGTGCACTGCGCCTCTGCCGCGCCTACGGCACGCGCGTCGCGACATTGCTCGATGGCGTCACCGATGCCGCCGGCCTTGGCCGCGAATTCGGCGCTGGCCTGAGCGAGCGCGAGGTGGACTATCTGGTCGCCCACGAATGGGCCGAGACTGCCGACGACATCCTTTGGCGGCGCACCAAGCTCGGGCTGCGCCTGACGCCCGATGAAGTCGGAGCGCTGGACCGACACCTCGACAAGGTACCGGCGTGAGCGCCACACACGTCCTCGCCATCGACCAGGGTACTACCTCGACACGCGCCATCGTCTTCGACCGCCATCTGCAGATTGTCGGCATGGCTCAGCGTGAATTCCCGCAGCATTTCCCAACGCCCGGCTGGGTCGAACACGACCCGGAAGAAATCTGGCGGACGGTGGTTGCGACCTCCCGCGCCGCCATTCGCAAGGCCGGCCTGGACGCTGCCGCGGTCGCCGCCATAGGCATTGCCAACCAGCGCGAGACGGTGTTGGTCTGGGACCGCCGCACTGGCAAACCGATCCACCGCGCCATCGTCTGGCAGGACCGGCGGACGGCCGCCGCCTGTGCGGCGCTTCGCGATGCCGGCCATGAAGCGGAAGTCTCCGCCCGCACCGGCCTGCTGCTCGATCCCTATTTCTCCGCCACCAAGCTGAATTGGCTGCTTAATCATGTGAAGGGAGCGCGCAAGCGCGCCGAACGTGGCGAGCTTTGCTTCGGCACGATCGACTCGTTCCTCATCTGGCGCCTGACCGGTGGCAAGGTTCACGCCACCGATGCCACCAACGCCTCGCGCACCTCGCTCTTCAATATCCACGAGGGCCGCTGGGACGATCATCTCCTCGATCTATTCAACGTCCCGCGCGCCATGTTGCCGGAGGTGAAGGACTGCGCCGCCGACTATGGCCTCACCGGGAAAGCCGCTTTCGGCCGCGCGATTCCCATTCTGGGCGTTGCCGGCGACCAGCAGGCGGCGGCCGTCGGCCAGGCATGCTTCGCGCCAGGCATGGTGAAGTCCACCTATGGCACGGGCTGCTTCGCGCTGCTCAACACCGGCACTCGGGCCGTGCCCTCGAACAACCGCCTCATCACCACCATCGCCTGCCAGATCGACGGCAAGCGGACCTACGCGCTGGAAGGCTCGATCTTCATCGCCGGCGCTGCAGTCCAGTGGCTGCGCGACGGGCTGAAACTCATCCGCCGCGCCGCCGACACCGCGGCGCTGGCCAAAAAATCCGACGCCAGCCAGGCTGTCTACCTGGTGCCCGCCTTCGTGGGCCTCGGCGCGCCCCATTGGGACGCCGATGCGCGCGGCGCCATCTTCGGGCTGACCCGCGGCACCACGGCGGCGGAGCTTGCCCGCGCCGCTCTGGAATCGGTCTGCTATCAAACGCGCGATCTGATCGACGCCATGCGTCGCGACTGGCCGGAGGCAGAGCCACCCGTGGTGCGCGTCGATGGCGGCATGGTCGCTTCCGACTGGACCATGCAGTTTCTGGCCGACATCCTCGACGCTCCGGTCGATCGCCCGCGTGTTCTCGAGACGACGGCGCTGGGCGCCGCCTACCTCGCCGGATACCGGGCCGGCCTTTATGCCGCACCGGCGGAGTTCGCACTGCGCTGGAAGCGCGGCCGCCGCTTCCTGCCGAAGATGTCCTCCGCCCGCCGCGCCGAAAAGCTTGCCGGTTGGCGCGTTGCCGTCGCGCGTACGCTCACCCGCGAGCCATCGGCGCAGTAGCCGGCAGGCTGGCATCTGCAGCGCTCCCGCCGCCCTAGATGAGCGCAATGCACCCAGAACAATCCGACGCTGTCGCCGACCTTGATCTCATCAGTCGCACGGGCTGGCCGGACGACCTTCGTTTTATTCTCGAGCGTTACCCGCGCGAGGTCTGGCCGGACCACGTCAATCTCGCCGGCATGGCGCGATTCTGGCTTGAGATTCACAACGGCTTCCGCCGTGCCGGCGCGCAATTGCAGGGCGCCACCGGCGAGTTCCGCGAAGGTCTGGTCACCCCCGAGCGCTTTCGCGCCTGGTATGCGCCTCGTCTGCAGACCTTCCTCGGCCACCTCGAAGGCCACCACAATATCGAGGATTACCAGATGTTCCCGATCTTCAACGCCGCCGAGCCCCGGCTGGTCAAGGGCTTCGACGTGCTGGAAAAAGATCACGGCACCATTCACGCCGTCATGGAACAGATGGCCGACGCCGCCAACACCTTCATGCGCACGGCCGCGTCCGAGGGCGACAGGATGCGCTACGCCGCCGATGCCTATGCCGACGCAGCCGACCGTCTGATGGCCATGCTCGACCGTCATCTCGGCGACGAGGAAGATCTCGTCATCCCGCTCATCCTCGATCGCGGCGAAGAAGAACTCGGGCTGTAGCAAAAGGCCGCGCGGGCCCGATTGTGGGCGCCCGTAGATTGTTTGCGTCAGTCATCTTGCCTAGTGTCTGCCCGCCCGCGCGGGCAACAAACAGGAGCCGGCAACGGCCAGGTTCGGAGGAAGCAAATGGCGGAAATCGGTCTCGTCGGTCTGGGCGTCATGGGCGCCAACCTCGCGCTCAACATGGCCGAGAAAGGCCACACCATTGCGGTCTTCAATCGCACAGCAGAAAAGACGAAGGCCTATATCGCCGCAGCCGGGAAGCTCGCCGACCGCCTGACGCCCTGTTACACGATCAAGGAACTGGCCGCCGCGATCACGCCGCCGCGTCCGATCGTCATCATGGTGCTCGCCGGTCCGCCGGTCGATGAGGTCGGTCACGAGTTGGTGCCGGAACTTGCCAAGGGCGACATGCTGATCGACGCCGGCAATGCCAATTTCCGCGATACTCGCCGTCGCGTCGACGAATACAACGGGCTCGGTCTCGATTTTCTGGGCATCGGCGTTTCCGGCGGCGAGGAGGGTGCCCGCCACGGCCCCTCGATCATGGCCGGCGGCACGCCGAAGGCGTGGGGCCGCGTCGAGAAAATCCTGCTCGACATCTCCGCCAAGTTCAACGGCGAGCCTTGCGCCGCGCTGCTTGGCCCGGAAGGCGCCGGCCATTTCGTCAAGACCATCCATAACGGCATCGAATACGCCGACATGGAAATGATCGCCGAGATCTACGGCGTCATGCGCGACGGTTTCGGCCTCGCGCCGCCGGCGATGGCCGACATCTTCGCCAAGTGGAACGAGGGCAAGCTCAAGTCCTACCTCATCGAGATCACCGGCACGGTTCTCTCCACGGTCGATGCGCAAAGCGGCAAGCCGCTGGTCGATGTCATCCAGGACACCGCCGGTCAGAAGGGCACCGGCCGCTGGTCGACTATGGAAGCGCAGGACCTCGGCGTCCCCGCGACCGTGATCGAGGCGGCGGTCTCCGCGCGCGGCCTCTCGGCCGGCCGCGACCAGCGACTGGCCGGTGCAAAACTCTTCGGCTCGCCGTCGATGAAACTCGGCGATGCTCTCGGCACGCAGGCGGCCGCGCTCGCCGACCTGGAACAGGCACTGCTTGCCGGCAAGATCGCCGCGTATGCGCAGGGTTTCGCCGTGATGGCGAAGGCCTCCGAGGCGTGGAACTGGCAACTGCCGCTCGGCACCGTCGCGAAAATCTGGCGGGCCGGTTGCATCATTCGCTCCGTCTTCCTCGACGACATCGCCAAGGCCTACGCCGCGGGCGGCGCCATCGCCAACCTGATGATGACCGAACCGTTCACGAGCGACCTGAAGGCCAGCGAGGCGAGCCTCCGCCGCGTCGTTGCCGCCGCCGCGCTGAAGGGGATCGCCACCCCGGCGCTGGCCTCCGCGCTGGCCTATTTCGATCTGTCGCGCACCGCCCGCACCACGGCCAATCTCATCCAGGGCCAACGGGATTTCTTCGGCGCCCACGGCTTCGAGCGCACCGACTCGACCGGCAAGGGTTTCCACGGCCCCTGGCACACGTCGGTCTAGTCCTTATCCCTCCTCGACTTCTCGGGGAGGGGGGACCGCGCGAAGCGCGGTGGGTGGGGTTGCCGCGGGAAGCTACTGCAGGAACACCGTCACCCGGTCGGATTTCCCGGCCGCGTCAACCACCGACAGCGTCACGAAGCCCGGTCCGTCCGGCTCCCACGTCTGCGAATGCGCGAACGGCACGCGCGCGATCGGCGCGCCGTTGACGAAGAACGTGAACGGCGGCAGCCCGTTGCGGACCTTGATCATCAGCGGCGCCGGGTCGCCGTCGCGGATGCCGAGATCGACCGCGACACCGTCCTGCGGATAGGCGATTTCCGGTGTGTCGGGGTCGGGCGTCGGCGCATCGCCGGCAACGCGGAAGTGGCGAAGCGGGGCAGGCAGGGTCTGCGTCGTCGCCACGATCGTCCCCGCCGGCCGCGGGCGGAGCGGCGTCCGCTTGGGGCCGACGCGGTCGAACGCCTCGAACAGGATCGGCGCCGCTGTCACGATGCCGGACAGGCCGACCACCGGCGTCCCGTCCGGTCGCCCGACCCAGACACCGACGACGTGGCTGCCGTCGAAGCCGATCGCCCATGCATCGCGATAGCCGTAGGAGGTACCCGTCTTGAAGGCGATTCGGCCCGGCGACCCGTTGATCGGCGGCGGCGTGCCGGAAAGAATGTCGGCGACGTACCACGCTGCCGCCGGCGATAGCACCGGCGCGCCGCTCGGCCCGTCATCCGACGGCGCCGCGGCGTTTGCGTCGCTCACGAAGACCGGAGAGGGCGGA
Source organism: Bauldia sp. (assembly GCA_036511595.1). Classification (GTDB taxonomy): domain Bacteria; phylum Pseudomonadota; class Alphaproteobacteria; order Rhizobiales; family Kaistiaceae; genus DASZQY01. Next base: position 32,623 of record DATCBY010000079.1, on the reverse strand, counting down.
TTGGCGTCCACATCCACGCCATCGTGCAGCGTCACCGCCGTGCCGCCGCGCGCGATTGCAGCGTACATCGCCACCAGATCGCGAAGCGTCACGCCAAGCCCGCCGAGGCCGACCGCCAGACCCGGCGCTGAGGTATCCGGCATGACCGCGTTGACGCCGGCCCGCTTCAGCCGTGCGATCAGCCGCGCCGGACCGACCGCGTTCAGCGCGATGATCGCCGGCACGTTGAGCGACTCCGTCAGCGCCTCGCGCACCGTTACGGTGCCGCGATGGATTCCGTCGAAGTTCTGCGGTTCGTAGCTGCCGAAGCCGGTCGGTCGGTCGTCCATCAAGCTTTCCGGATGCGCCAGCCCGGCTTCGAACGCCAGCCCATAGATGAGCGGCTTCAGCGTCGAGCCCGGCGAGCGCTCCGCTCGCGTCATGTCGACATGGCCGGCGCGCGCATCCTCGAAGATGCCGGCCGAGCCGACCGCGGCAAGTATATCGCCGCTGTTCTCGTCGGCGACGACGATGGCGACCGAGAGTTTCGGTCCAAGTCCGGTCACCCGGTCGGCGGCAAGCGACTCCAGCGACGCTTGCAGATCGCGCGCCACGGTGAGGTGATAGACCGGCGCCCGCGGATGCGCCGCCTGCGCCTCGCTGGCGAGGTGCGCGGCAAGCATCGGGAACTGCTGCCGGCCGCCAGGAATACGCTCGGTCTTGGCGGCGGCGGCTGTATCGGCGTCGAGCGCCCCGGCGCTGACCACCCGATCGAGCACGCGGTCACGCGCCGCCTTCGCCGCGGCGGCATCGTGATCCGGCCGCCGCGCTTCCGGCGATTGCGGCAGCGCCACCAGCAGCGCCGATTCCGCCGGGGTCAGCCGCGTCGGTTCCTTGCCGAAATAGGCGAGGCTCGCCGCGCGGACACCCTCGATGTTGCCGCCGTAGGGTGCCAGCGTCAGGTAGAGCGTGAGGATCTGCTCCTTGCTGAACCGGCCCTCCAGCTGCCGCGCGATTGCGATCTGGCGGAGCTTCCCGGCAATGCTGCGCGTGCCGGTGTCGTCGATCAGCCGCGCCACCTGCATGGTGAGCGTCGATCCGCCCGAGACGATGTGGCCGCCGGCCAACACGAACTGCCCGGTCGCGCGCAGGATGGCCCGCAAGTCGATACCGTCATGGCTGGCGAAGCGCCGGTCCTCGTAGGCGATGAGCATCGTAAGATAGCGTTTGTCGACGGAGTCTTCGCTGACCGGTAGCCGCCAGCGTCCGTCGGCGATCGTGAACGGCCTGAGCAGCTTTCCGTCGCGATCGACGGCGATCGGCGAGGTCGGAATGGAGGCGGGGTCGGGCAGGGGCGGCAGCGCCGCTTCGATCTCGCCGACGGTCTGCACTGCCGCCAGCACGATGACGCCTCCGGCCGCGATCACGAACAGCGCCAGACCGGCGGCAACGCGCCACGGCGCCACGCGCTGCTTGCGCCGCAAGCCGTGGGACAGCGCGGTCGGTCGAGGTTCGCCGGACGTTTCGTCCGCCATGGCGGCGTTCTCGCCTCTACTTCGTCAGCCCTACGACCTCGACCTTGCCCGAGGCCGAGCGCGCATTGAGTTCAGGCCGGTACATGTCCTCGACCGTCGCCGCAGGCTGCGCAAAGACGCCCGGCGACACCGCCCGCACCGAATAGGCGACGCTGAAGTCGGTCGCGTCGCTGTCGTTACGGTCGAAAGCCGCGATGAAGCGGTCGGTGCGCGCCTCCGTGTGCGTCGGCGTATCGGTCGAGAGCCAGCTGTAGGCGCCTGTGTCGCCGTTCGCCGAAACGTCAGGGTTGTCGATCTCGAAACCCGCCGGGATCGGATCGACCACCATCAGGTGGCCGCCGAAGTCGTGCTCGGAAGTCACCGTCAGCACCACGATGTAGCGATCGTTCTGCTTCACCGTGGCAACGTCGGCCGGCGTTCCGTCGGGCAGGAAATAGTCGCGCTCGATCTTGAAGCCGTTGCCGCCCTCCGGCTCCGGCTTGATCGGGATGCCGGAGGCCGAAACGACCGCGTCGAGCGGATCGCTGCCGAGGTTCGTGATGGCGACCGGCGTCGCCTCGACCTTCTCCCCGGTGTAGCGGCGGAAGAGGGGAGCGGTGATTGTCTCGCCGTTGATCGAGAAGTTGGTCTTTGCCGAGTCCTTGATCAGCGCCGCGGCGGCGAGCAACATCCAGGAGTTCTCCTGCGTGCTGGTGTAGCTCTTCTTGCGCTCATCGGCGGCGATGCGGGTGGCGAGCGTCCGGATGTCGACGCCCTCCGACTTGGTCTCCGCCGCGAGGGTGAGCACGGCAGCTTCGTCGCGTAACGCCGTGCCGTAGTCGTGGCGCCAGTAGGGGGCACCCTCCGCCTTGTTGAGGTCCGCCATTGCGGCGGTGAACGCCTTTGCCGCCCGCTGCTGGTCGCCATAGAGCGCCATCGCCGCGCCGACCTGGGCCTTGGCCAGCGGCGTCGCGAAAGCGTCGAGCTTCGAGTCGGTGTAGTAGCGGAGGTCGCCGATCGCCGCCCGGCCGGCGCGCGCCAGGACGTAGAGCGAATAGGCGATCTCCTGTCCGCCTTTGTCGAAGTCGGCCGCCGAGGCGATGCTGTTCGAGAGGTTATCGAGCGCCAGTGTGCGCGCCAGTTGCGGCACGTCGTAGCCCTTCTCGGATGCTCGGGTCAGGAAATCGGTGACATAGGCATCGAGCCAGAGGTCGTTGCCGGCGCCTTCCGGTCCCCAGAGGCCGAAGCTGCCTGAGGCCGCCTGGTCGGCAAGCACGCCCTGGATCGCCTTCTGCACCCGTTTCTTCACCTCGACATCGGCGGCAAGGCCGATCGAGCTGGCCACGTCGTCGAGATAGACTAGCGGCATGGCGCGGCTGGTAAGCTGCTCGACGCAGCCGTACGGATAGCGGTCGAGCGCCTGCAGGATGCCCGGCACGTCGAGCGGCCCGGCGCCGCCCAGCGACACCGACACGCTCGCCGTTCCCGGTACGAAGTCGGCGAGCAGTTCCTTGTCGATGGTGAACGAACCACCCGCCGCGACCGGAATGTCGTTCCGCCGTGTCGCCGGCGTTCCCGGCGGGCGCACGCCGAGCGTCAGGCCGGTCGGATAGGATTCACCGCCCGGCGTGGCAAGAGCGACGTTGACATCGAAATCGCCGGTCCGGTCGCCCGAGATCGGAATATTGATCGAGGTTCGTTGCTTGGCGGCAAGCGTCACCGTGCGCGAGGAGTCGATGTCGGCGATGCCGATGCCCGGGCCCGTGGCCACGGAGAGCGTGTAGTTGCCGGCCGGTCCGGAGACATTGTTGATCTCGACAAGCAGCCGCGACGTGTCGCCTACCGCGAGGAAGCGCGGGATGCTGGCGGTAACCACTACCGGATCGTGGACGAGCACGTCCTTTGACGCGTGGCCGACGCCGGACTTGGTCCACGCCATCGCCATGACGCGCACGCTGCCGTTGAAGTCGGGCAGGTCGAACGAGACCGAAGCCTTGCCGGAAGCGTCCACCTTCACGATGCCCGAATAGAACGCCAGCAGCTTCTGCGTCGGCGGCGGCGCCGTGAGCCGTACCGCGCCGCTGTCGCCGCCGGAGCGCACCTCACCCGGCACGCCCTGCATGCGGTCGATGAGCAGCCCGTAGATGTCGCGGATTTCCATGCCGAGTTTGCGCTGGCCGAAATACCAGTCGTCGGGCGCCGGCACCTTGAAGTTGGTGAGGTTGAGAATGCCGACGTCGACGGCGGCGACCGTGACGTAGGTGTCTTCGCCCGCCGCGAGGTGGCCGATCGACACCGGTATTGTCATCGGTCCGCGCGGCCGCATCTCGTCGGCGACGCCGAGCGAGACGGCGAGCTGCCGGTCGCCGGGCGAAACCTTCGCCCACGTCAGGCCGAGCGCGCGCGCCGGCATGCGCTTCGCCACCACGTCCATCGGACGGTAGAGCGTCGCCGTCACATAGGCGCCCGGACCCCAGGCGTCGGTGATCTGCAGGTCGACGGTCGTGCCGCCCTCGGGCACGTCCACGGATTTCATCGCGATCAGCCGGTCGTCGATGACCTGGATGACGGCGGTGCCGGCAAAGCGTGGATCGAGCCGTAGCTTCGCCGTGTCGCCGATCTTGTAGGCCGGCTTGTCGAGCGCGACCTTCAGCGTGTCGGGCGTCGTGGAGGAGGCGGTCGATTCATACCAGCCGGCGTAGAATTCGACGCTCGATGCCGTGTTGTCGCCGTCCTGCACCGTCAGGCGATAATCGCCCCAGTCGAGTGCCGACGACGAGATCATCGCCGGCGCATCGGCGGTGAAGTCCACCACGCCGCCGTCGACCTTGTTGGTCGTCGTGACGAGTTCGTAGTCCCAGGTGCCGTTGCTGCGATACCACTGGTAGTTGGAGTTGATGCGCTCGAGCTTCCAGGTGAGGCCGGTCTTGGCCATCCGCGCGCCATCGGCACCGATCAGGATAGCGCCGAACGAAGCGGTCGCGCCCTGGCCGATGTCACCATCGAAATTCGAATGGATGCCGATCAGCGGTCCCTTCGACGCCACGGGCCGGTCGAGCGTGCGGGTCACCGGGCGTCCGTTGGTGTCGTCGACACTGAGGATCAGCGAAGCGTTGTAGGGCTTGGTCGAGGAGGCGATCTCCGGCAGCGTCACGTCGAACGTCGCCTTGCCGTCGTCGTCGGTGGTGGCGTCGATGGTGAGCGGCTCACGCGTCGGCTCGACGCTCTCTTCGGTCAGGCCGAATTTGTAGCCCGGGTAAGCATCGAGCGTATCCGTCGGCGACAGCTTGACCTCGCCCTCGATCGGCAGGCCGGGCGCACTGGCGCCGTAGAGATAGCGTGCCTCGACGGTGATCGAGTTGGGCTGCGTGCGGTCGAGCATCTTCGCAGTCGAGTCGAGCGTCACCGCCAGCCTTTCCGGCTCGAAGTCCTCAACCAAAATCGATTGTTCGGCGATCGTGTCGCCCTTGGGGTCGGCGTAGAGCTTCACCGCCCATGAACCGCGCATGGCGTTGGCTTCCAGCGCCACGTCCGCGGAGTAGCCGCCGGCGCCCCCGTCCGACAACATCTTGCGCAGGAACTCGACGCCGTCCGGCCGCTCCACGACCAGCGTGATCGGCAGGTCGCCGACCGCGTTCGCCCGGTCGTCGCGGACCAGCGCCGTCAAGTGCACGGTCTCGCCGGGACGATAAATGCCGCGCTCGGGCGTCAGGAAGACGTCGAGCTTTGCCGGCGCCGGTCGGCCCGCGACGCCGCGGTCGGTGAGGTCGAAGGCCGCCCGGGACAGGTCGATGAAGGCGTAGTCCTGTCCGGTCTCGGCGATCATCAGCTGCGGCGACAGGCCGCCGGTGCCGCGCGCCAGTCCCGGCTCGAACGTCGCCGTGCCGTCGGCGTCCGAGGTCGCTTCGCCGAGCACATCATTGTTGACCGCGATCAGGCGGAGCTTGACGCCGGCCACCGGCTGGGCGCTCGACAGCGAGCGCACCATGGCGTGGATGCCGTCGTTGCCGGAAAGCGCGGTCATCCCGAGATCGGAGACAATGAACCACTGCGTCGCCAGCGCGCTGCTGTATTCGTCACCGCTGTCGGGCGCATTCGCCGCTTTCGCCGTGATGACGTAGGCACCGGGCTTCATGCTCGGCAACGCCGCCGAAATCGGGATCGCCGTCGTTTCGGTCTGGTTAAGTTCCGAATGGATGCTGACGGTGCCTTCCCAGATTTTTTCGCCGCTCGTGTTGGCGATGTCGTCGGCCGAGTAGGTGCTGAGCTGGCTGAGAAAGTTGCCGCTGCGCACGGCCTGGGCGATGCCGCGGTCGCCGATGCGGTAGATCGTGGCGTTCGCCTTTTCGGTGTTGACCGAGGTCAGCGGGATGGCCGCGCCCGGGCCGGCCGGCAGTACGTAGGCGTTGCCGGCGAAGCCAACCCACGGCGCGCGATCGCGGACATAGAGCGAGAGCTGCACCGGATGGCCGAGCGTCTCGCCGTCTGCCGCCGGCAGCTCGCCGCGCAGCCGTACCGTGTAGCGCACGCCATGCTTCACGCCGTTGATGCAGATCTGCTGCTGCTGCTGCGGCTCGACGGCGAGTCCGTCGCTGCCGTCGACTGTCACGAAATCGGCGAGGTCGGTGCGTGTCACCGGCAGTTCGTCGGAAAACTTCACGCAGATTTGCGGCGAGGCGCTGTCCGCCTCCACGTCCTGCGCCACGACGCGGAAGCCGTGCTCGGCGGTCACCTTGTCGTAGGTCGCGCGCACGTCGGGATCGCTCTTGATCGCAAGGCTGGCGCGGTAGGCGCGGATCGCCGGCAGCCAGATTTCGCGCGTAGCGAGCGCGTCGCCAAGCAGCGACAGCGCCTCGGCGCGGTCGGCAACAGAGTCCGCGCGCAGATACGCATTGATCGACGCGGCGGTAGCATCGACTTTCGCCTGTTCCTTGTCGGCATCGAGATCCGGCAGGCGCAGCGCGCTCGCGTGCGCGTAATCGAGCCAGGCCGCGACATCCTCGTTGGCGATGGCCAGCGCCTGGCCGAAATCGACCGCCGCGTCGTTGACCTGTTTGGCGCGATAGGCCACGCCTCCGGCCGCCCGCAGCGACGCGTAGCCCGCGGTGCCCGGCGCGTACCGTGTCTTCAGGTCGCCGATCTCGGTGCGCGACTCGTCGATCTGCGCCTGGTCGAGGAAGTTGAGTTCGACCAGCCGCCGATGCTCCAGCGAGGGCGTCAGGTCGGCAAAGGTCACCACGCGGCCGGCGGTGGCGCCGGTTGAAGCGGTGAGGGAGCCGAAGTCGGTTTTCAGAAAACACCAACCCGCCTTCGCGTTGAAAGTGAATGCCTTGCAGGTGCTGTCCTTCAGGCAGGCGGCCTGGCAGGCCGGCAGGTCGACATTCTTCACCGTGCTGGAGTCGGCGCCCGGATAGTCGGCGTTCGGCGTGACGATAACCCGGCGATCTGCAGCCGCGGCGGTCGGGGCCGGTAGGAAACTCGCGGAGAGCACGAAGGCGGCGAAGCCGGCCAGGAGATAACGGCCAACCCCGTGAACGAGCATGCGCATGCGCCCAACTCCGCTGACATCCGGCCAATTTGCCAATGAGCGCCGAGTGTAGGGAGACCCGGTGACACGGTAAAGTCACGGCGATGCAAGAGGCAAGCAGGGAGTGACTGGCGTCACAAGCATCGCCCGGGGTGCCACGATCACCTCGCAACCTCGATGAAATTCCGGACTCGCTTAATTCTTAGCCAGCAATTTCTGCTGCACTGCCAAAACAAACGGCATTGCACTGCGGCATCCCCGTCGCCCGCCAAGAATCTCAGCGTCGGCCCGTCTGGCATACCCCTTGCGAAAAGGCGCGATGGCGTCCCTCCCACGACGTCCGTTTCAACAGGGGGAATACAAATGGTGTCACTTCGTAAGGTCGCTGGCGCATTGGCCGTCGCGACCGCGCTCGCGGCCCCGATGGCCGCGCCCGCGTCCGCTGCCGACGACACGATCAAGATCGGCATTCTGCATTCGCTGTCGGGCACGATGGCAATTTCCGAGACGACGCTGAAAGACGTCATGCTCATGCTCATTGACCAGCAGAACGCCAAGGGCGGCCTGCTCGGCAAGAAGCTCGAGGCGGTCGTCGTCGATCCGGCGTCCAACTGGCCTCTCTTCGCCGAAAAGGCGCGCGAACTGATCAGCCAGGACAAGGTCTCGGTGGTCTTCGGCTGCTGGACGTCTTCCTCGCGGAAGTCCGTCCTGCCTGTCTTCAAGGAGCTGAACTCGATCCTCTTTTATCCGGTCCAGTACGAAGGCCAGGAGAGCGAGCGGAATGTCTTCTACACCGGCGCCGCGCCGAACCAGCAGGCCATCCCCGCCGTCGACTACCTGATGAGCGACGAAGGCGGTGCGGTGAAGCGCTGGGTACTGGAAGGCACCGACTACGTTTACCCGCGCACCACCAACAAGATCCTCCAGGCCTACCTGATCTCCAAGGGCGTCGCGCCTGAGGACATCAAGGTCAACTACACGCCGTTCGGCTTCTCCGATTGGCAGACCGAAGTCGCCGCCATCAAGGCATTCGGCTCGGCCGGCAAGAAGACCGCGGTGGTTTCGACCATCAACGGCGACGCCAACGTTCCGTTCTACAAGGAACTCGGCAACGCCGGCCTCAAGGCGACCGACATCCCAGTCGTGGCGTTCTCGGTCGGCGAAGAAGAGCTCGCCGGCCTCGACGCCAAGCCGCTCGTCGGCCATCTGGCCGCGTGGAACTACTTCGAGTCGATCGACACCCCGGAAAACAAGGCGTTCATTGCCGCCTGGCATAAGTTCACCGGCAAGGACACCCGCACCACCAACGACCCGATGGAAGCCCACTACATCGGCTTCAACATGTGGGTGAAGGCGGTGGAGAAGGCCGGCACAACCGATCCCGACAAGGTCATCGAAGCGCTGCCGGGCATCACGGCGCCGAACCTCACCGGCGGCGTCTCCGAGATGCTCCCCAACCACCACATCACCAAGCCCGTCTATATCGGCGAAGTCCGTGCCGACGGCCAGTTCGACGTGGTGTGGCAGACGAAGGATCTGGTCCCGGGTTCGCCCTGGTCGCCCTACCTGCCGGAGTCGAAGGACCTGACCTCCGATTGGGTCAAGCTGAAGTGCGGCAACTACGACACCGTCAAGAAGGCGTGTGGCGGCAGTTCCTAGCACTTCGCGAGCCTGCCATGGGGAGGCGGCGTCTGCGCCGCCTCCTTTTCCTCCGAAGCTGGATCGATTGATGCGTACGCTTCGCGATTTTCTTGCCTCCCTCCTCGTAGCCTTAATCCTTCTGACGGTCGCGCTTGCCGGTGCCCGAGCGGGTTCCCTTGCCGACGCACTGCCCGGTTTCGCGGAGGGCACATTCCCGGCGACTGAAGCTGCGTTGAGCGCCGTCGCGGCGAGCGGCGATCCGCAGACGGCCGCAGTCATCAAGGCGTTGCAGGACGAAAGGCTCGTCTTCGATCCTGCCACCAAGGCCGTCTTCATCAAGGCCGCGGACGGCAGCCTGCTCGACCCGACCACCGGCAAGCCTATTGCCGGCCCGGCGCCGGCGGAAACCAAGAGCATCCGCCTCAACAACAAGATTCGCGGCAGCATCGACGCCGCCATGGGCGCGCTGACGCTGCTGTCGCCCGATCCCGCCGTTCGGCTGTCCGCCGCCGACGCCGTCTTCAAGGCCCGTCAGGCAAGCGCGCTGCCCGCCCTGCAGGCGGCGCTCGCCAAGGAAACCGACCCCAGGATCAAGCTTGTCATGCAGCAGGCGGCCGCCTCCGCCGCGCTTGCCGATCCCAAGGCCGCCGAGACCGACCGCGTCGCGGCGGTCCAGGTCATCCAGAATCGCGGCGACAAGGACGCCCTCGCGATCCTCACCGAACTGAAAAGCGACGCTTCGCCCGCCGTGCGCGCCGCCGCCGGCACCGCCGCCGCCAACATCAAGGGCGAGCTTGCCATCTGGGACAACGTCCAGAACCTCTACTACAGCCTGTCGCTCGGCTCCGTCCTGCTGCTCGCCGCCATCGGCCTCGCCATCACCTTTGGCGTCATGGGCGTCATCAACATGGCGCATGGCGAGATGGTGATGCTCGGCGCCTACACCACCTTCGTCGTGCAGGAGACGATCCGCGAGCAGGCGCCGGGGCTGTTCGACTGGTCGCTCGCCATCGCGTTACCGCTCGCTTTCCTGGTTTCGGGCGCCGTCGGCGTCGTTATCGAGCGCGGCATCATCCGTTTTCTCTACGGCCGGCCGCTCGAAACGCTGCTCGCCACCTGGGGCGTCTCGCTCATCCTGCAGCAGGCGGTGCGCACGATCTTCGGGCCGAACAACCGCGAGGTCGGCAATCCGTCGTGGATGTCCGGCGCCTTCGATCTCGGCAACCTGACGATCACCTACAACCGCATGTGGATCATCGTCTTCGCCGCGGCCGTGTTCGTCCTGCTGCTTGTGGTGCTGCGCTTCACGCGTTTTGGCCTGCAGATGCGCGCCGTCACCCAGAACCGCGCCATGGCGAGCGCCATGGGCATCCGCACGCCGTGGGTCGATGCGCTGACCTTCGGCCTCGGCTCCGGCATCGCCGGCATCGCCGGGGTGGCGCTGTCGCAGATCGACAACGTCAGCCCGAACCTCGGCCAGTCCTACATCATCGACAGTTTCATGGTCGTCGTCTTCGGCGGCGTCGGCAATCTGTGGGGCACGCTCATCGCAGCGCTGTCGCTGGGCGTCGCCAACAAGTTCCTTGAACCCGTCGCCGGCGCCGTGCTCGGCAAGATCGTCGTGCTCGTCTTCATCATCCTCTTCATCCAGAAGCGCCCGCGCGGCCTGTTCGCCCTCAAGGGGAGGGCGGTGGAAGCATGATCGGCCGCTTTCTCTTCCGCGGCATCGAGCCGGACACGATCCTCGCCCTGTTCTTGATCCTCGCCGTCGGCGTCGTCGTGCCGTGGCTCAATCTCTACACGCCGGAATCCAGCGCGCTCCATGTCCCGAGCTATGTCGTGCCGCTGGTCGGCAAATATCTGACGTATGCGCTGCTGGCGCTGGCCGTCGGCCTGATCTGGGGCTACGGCGGCATCCTCTCGCTGGGGCACGGCGCCTTCTTCGCGCTGGGCGGCTACGTCATGGGCATGTACCTCATGCGCCAGATCGGCACCCGCGGCGTCTACGGCGATCCGATCCTTCCCGACTTCATGGTGTTCATCAACTGGAGCAAGCTGCCCTGGTACTGGTACGGCGTGAACCATTTCTGGTTCGCCGCGCCCATGGTGCTGATCGTGCCGGGCCTGCTCGCTTTCGTCTTCGGCTGGTTCGCCTTCCGCAGCCGCGTCACCGGCGTCTACCTGTCGATCATCACCCAGGCAATGACCTACGCACTGCTGCTCGCCTTCTTCCGCAACGATATGGGCTTCGGCGGCAACAACGGCCTTACCGATTTCAAGGATATCCTCGGCTTCAACGTGCAGTCCGACACCACGCGCGGCGCTTTGTTCTTCTCGTCGGCTTTCGCGCTGGCGCTGGGCCTGCTCATCAGCCGCGGCGTCATCGCCTCCAAGTTCGGCAAGGTGCTGGTCGGGATCCGCGACGCCGAAAGCCGCACGCGCTTCCTCGGCTACCGCGTCGAGAACTACAAGCTCGTCGTTTTCGTTCTCTCCGCTTTCATGGCGGGCGTCGCCGGCGCGCTTTACGTGCCCCAGGTCGGCATCATCAACCCCAGCGAATTCGCTCCCGCCAATTCGATCGAGGTGGTGGTCTGGGTGGCGGTCGGTGGCCGCGCCACACTGATCGGTCCGATCGTCGGCGCGATCCTCGTCAACTTCGCCAAAAGCTATTTCACTACCGGCGCCCTTGCCCCGTATTGGCTGTTCCTGCTCGGTGGTCTTTTCATCGCCGTGACCCTGTTCCTGCCAAAGGGGATCGTTGGAACGCTCGCGGACCTCCTCCGCGAACGCCGCGCTAAGCCGTCCAGGGCCGCAGCCCGGACGCCCAATGCAGCCGGGCTGACCGTCGATGCGCGCGAGGATCTGCCGCCGTCGCCGGCGCCCGATCCCGCCGCCGCGGAGTAGGGCGATGATCGAAAAAGCCGCCGACACGTTGCTCTATCTCGATGGCGTCACTGTCTCTTTCGATGGCTTCCGCGCGCTGAACGATCTCTCGCTGGTCGTCCAGAAGGGCGAGATGCGCGCCATCATCGGCCCGAACGGCGCCGGCAAGACCACGATGATGGACGTCGTCACCGGCAAGACCAAGGCCGACTCCGGCGAAGTCTATTTCGACGGCAACGTCAACCTCGCCAGGCTCGACGAGGCGGCGATCGCGCAACTCGGCATCGGCCGCAAGTTTCAGAAGCCCACCGTCTTCGAGAGCCACACCGTCGCCGTCAACCTCGAGCTGGCGCTGGCCGGCGGTCGCCAGCCCTTCCACGCCCTGTTCGCCAGCACGGCACCCGCCGAAGCGGAGCGCATCGACGAACTTCTCGAGATCATCCGCCTCAAGGACCGCCGCAACGTGCTCGCCCGCTATCTCAGCCACGGCCAGAAGCAGTGGCTGGAGATCGGCATGCTGCTGGCGCAGGAGCCCAAGTTGCTGCTCGTCGACGAGCCCGCCGCCGGCATGACCGACGCCGAAACCGAGGCGACGGCCGAACTGCTCAAGGGCATCGCCCGTGAGAAGTCGGTCGTCGTCGTCGAGCACGACATGACCTTCGTGCGCGCGCTGGGCGTCAAGGTGACGGTGCTCCACGAAGGCAGCGTCATCTCGGAGGGTACGCTCGACCACGTCTCCGCCGACCCGCGCGTCGTCGAAGTATACCTGGGGCGTTGACCATGACCGCGATGCTCGAAGCCCAGAACGTCGATCTGTACTACGGCGCCGCCCAGGCACTCCGCCACGTCTCGCTCACCGCCGAGGTCGGCAAGATCAGCGCCCTCATGGGGCGCAACGGTGTCGGCAAGACCAGCTTCCTGCGCGCCATCGTCGGCGAACAGCCGATCGCCGGCGGCACGATCAGCCTGAACGGCACCCCGCTCGGCCGCATGGCGCCGCACGATCGCGCCCGCCTCGGCATCGCCTACGTCCCGCAGGGCCGCGATATCTTCCCGCTCTTGACCGTCAAGGAAAATCTGGAGACCGGCTACGCGCCGCTGCCGCGCGAGGAATGCACTATTCCTCCCGACGTGTTCGACCTGTTCCCGGTGCTCCACGACATGCTGCGCCGTCGCGGCGGCGATCTCTCCGGCGGCCAGCAGCAGCAGCTCGCCATCGGCCGCGCCCTCGTCATGCGCCCGAAGCTGCTTGTCCTCGACGAGCCGACCGAAGGCATCCAGCCCTCGATTATCAAGGATATCGGCCGTGCCATCGAATGGTTGCGGAGCAAGGGCGGCATGGCCATCCTGCTGGTCGAGCAGTATTTCGATTTCGTCCGTCAGCTCGCCGACACCTTCGCCATCATGGATCGCGGCGAGATCGTGCTGTCCGGCGTCAGTGCCGACATGGACGGCGCCGACGTGCGCCGCCATCTGACCGTCTAGCGCTCGGCCTTGCCGCCGTCGGCGGCGACCCGCGCCTCCATCGCCACGATGATGGCGTTGAGCTGCCGCCGGAACTGCGGACGCTGATTTTCCGGCAGGCCGTGGAGCGCCTCGTCGTTGAGGTCTTCGATCGTGCGCCAGATCGCCGGCAGCTTCTTCCGCGTCGCCGCCGTCAGCGAAAAGAGCGAGCTGCGCTTGTCGTTGGGGTCGGGCCGCCGCTCGATCAGCTTGTCGCGCTCCATGCGCGTCAGCGTCGCCGCCATTGTCGGCTGCTCGATCGAGGCGTAGGCGGCCAGAGCCTTCTGCGCCATCGCCTCGTTTTCGGCGAGCGCGTAGATGATCGGCAGGTGCGCGGCGGAAAGCCCGAGGCGCTTCAGCCGTCGATCCGCCAGCCGCCGGATGACCCGCGCCCCCCAGTGCAGGAGATAGCCCATCGACAATTCGATTTCAGACATTACATAGCTTGCTATATAGATGCATCGTATGCTATATATATGCTCTCGTCGACGCCGGAACAAGGGATGTCGCCATGTCCGCCAAAAGCTCCGCAAACCGCTACGGTTCGGTCGCTATCGCCATCCACTGGCTCTCCGCGCTCGCCATTCTGGCGTTGCTGGCGCTGGGCTTGTCCGCCGCCAACACCGCCGACCCGGCGGTGAAGAGCGCGCTTCTGCGCATTCATATCCCGCTCGGTACCCTGGTGCTGCTGCTCACGCTCTTCCGCATCGTCTGGTGGTTCATCGACCGCCGGCCCGCGCCGCTCTCTGCCATGCCACGCTGGCAGGTCTCGGCCGAGTCTGTCGTCCGCATCCTGCTCTACATCGTCATCATCGCGCTCGGCGCCAGCGGCATCGGCCTGCTGGTGCTGTCCGGAGCGGCGCCAATCCTGTTCTTCCATGCGTCAGGCGCGCTGCCGGATTTCTGGCAGTTCCCGCCGATGCTGGTCCACTACGCCGCCGCGCTGCTGCTGATCGCGCTAGTCTGCGGCCACGTCGCCGCCGCGCTCTACCATCAGTTCTTCAAGCGCGACCGTGTCCTCTACCGCATGGGCGTGGGTTCGGCTCCGTAGCTGCGTCAGCGCGGCGCTGCCGCGTCATACGCCGCCACCATCTGCCGCGCCCGCGTGCCAACCTCCGCCGCCGACAGGCCCGGTCTGTAGAGCCTGATGCCGATGCCGAAGCCGTCGACGCCAGCCTTCAGGTAGTCGCCCATGGTGGAAGCATCGACGCCGCCCACCGCCAGCAGCGGGAGTCCCTTCGGCAGGATTGCCGCGATCGCCCTGATGCCCTTGGGTCCGAGGATATCGCCCGGAAAAAATTTCAGCGCGTGAGCGCCGGCGGCAATTGCCCCGAGCGCCTCGGTCGCTGTGAACACGCCAGGATAGGAGTCGAGCCCCGCCGCCCGCGTCGCCCCGATCACCGCGGCGTCGAAGTTCGGCGAAACGATCATCTGCCCGCCCGCGGCCTTCACCGCCACCACGTCCGCCGCGGCCAGCACGGTGCCGGCGCCGATACGCGCCCGTCCGCGCGCCGCCGCCACCATCTTCTCGATACTCTCCAGCGGATCGGGAGAGTTGAGCGGTACCTCGATCAGCCCGATGCCGGCGCCGATCAGCGCCTCCAGCACCGCCTCCGCCTCGGGCGGCGTGATTCCGCGGAGAATCGCGATCAGCGGCCGGTAACCGGCGAACACCGCGTGGCTCATGCTGCCTTCTCCAGAAATCCTATGGTGCGCGCCAGGTGTGTGAGGCCATCCAGCACCAGTTCGCTGCCGTCGAGCGCCTCGGCGTCGAAACCGGCGACCTCCAGCGCATTCGCATAGGCCCGCGCCAGCGAGCGCGAGCCGATGATGCGGATTGCCGTCCCCGGCCCGAGCGCGCCGAGGTCGCGTGCCGCGGCGATCTCGCCGCCGATGACCAGCCCGGAAAGGTAGGCGAGGTTGTGCTCCCGGCTGACGTTGCCGAGGAGCTGCCGCGTCCGGACGGAAAAGAGCGACGCAAGAAACGGCAGCGCCTCGCCGGTCGTGCGCTCGATCGCCAGGCCGAAGTCGGGTGACGCCACGAGATCGCCGCCGCCGCCGGCCACCGAGTGTCGCAGGAAGGATTTCTCCGACAGGAGCGCGAAAAGCTCGCCGGTAATGAACGTCTGGAAGTCGACGATGGTGCCGCGGTCGATCCGCACCCACTTGGAGTGCGTGCCGGGCATGATCACCGTGCCGGCGAAGGCGGGCTCCCGGTCGATCATGCCGATCATCTGTGTTTCCTCGCCGCGGATCACGTCGCCATCGCGCCATGCCGCGTGGAACACCAGGCCCGGAACGATCGCCATCGGCCGGCCCCCGCCGGTGGAAAAGCGAAAGAATGACGCCGCCAGCGCCGCCGGCGTTGCCGGGCAGGGGACATAGGCCGCCTCCCGCCAGCCCTGCCGGCTGCCGACCATCCCGGCCATGATCGCCGGCACCTTGGGCCAATCGGCAACCAGCGCCTCGAACACCGCCTCATGCCCACCCGATAGCGCGCCAATGCCCTGGTCGCTGTCCGCTTCGGCAATTGCCGCGCCGCCGCCGTCGACCAGCCATGCGCGCAGCCGGCTGGTTCCCCAGTCGACCGCAATCAGTTTTCCCCCTGCGTAGTTTGCTTGCGTGCCCATCGTCGCCCCTTGTCGGGCGGCGAATGGTCAAAGGTCAAGCGCGAGCGGTTGCCGTGGCGCTTCGCCGTCTCCAATTTTTTCCGCCGTTGTGGCACCATGCCGGCGCGATTGGACGCGGGCCCACGGGGAGTCTCTGTTGCCGCAAGATCATCTCCGGCCGGCGGACGACCCCGATTGGTGGCGCGGCGCCATTATCTATGAGATTTACCCGCGTTCCTATCAGGACACCAACGGCGACGGCGTCGGCGATCTCGCCGGCATCACGCGCCGCCTGCCTTATGTCGCCGACCTCGGCGTCGACGCCATCTGGATCGCGCCGTTCTTCAAGTCGCCGATGAAGGATTTCGGCTACGACGTCTCCGATTACAAAGCGGTCGATCCGCTCTTCGGCACGCTCGCGGATTTCGATGCGCTGGTCGCCGAGGCCCATCGCCTCGGTTTGAAGGTCACCATCGACCAGGTGATGTCGCACTCCTCCGACAAGCACGCCTGGTTCGTCGAAAGCCGCTCCAGCCGGGATAACCCGCGCGCCGATTGGTACGTCTGGGCCGAGCCGCAGCCCGACGGCACCACGCCCAACAACTGGCTGTCGATCTTTGGTGGTCCGGCGTGGGAGTGGGACACGCGCCGCCTGCAGTACTATCTGCACAATTTCCTGACCGAGC
This sequence comes from Bauldia sp., assembly GCA_036511595.1. Taxonomy (GTDB): domain Bacteria; phylum Pseudomonadota; class Alphaproteobacteria; order Rhizobiales; family Kaistiaceae; genus DASZQY01. The sequence goes on along the minus strand of DATCBY010000079.1, from coordinate 16,281 downwards.
AGCCCGACCTCAACTTCCACAATCCGGCCGTGCAGGACGCCATACTCGACGCCGGCAAATTCTGGCTGGATCGCGGCGTCGACGGGTTTCGCCTCGACACCGTCAATTTCTACTTCCATTCGGAGGGTCTCGAATCGAACCCGCCCGCGGTCGGCGGCTCGGCCGACGCCCCGGCGGTCAATCCCTACAGCTTCCAGGATCATGTCTACGACAAGTCGCAGCGGGAAAACGTCGGCTTCCTGCAGCGCATCCGCGCGCTCCTCGACCGCTATCCGGATCGGACTACCGTCGGCGAAGTTGGCGATGGCGTCCGCTCGCTGGCCACGATGGCTGCTTACACGGCCGGCGGCGACAAGCTGCACATGTGCTATACCTTCGACTTCCTCGGTCCGCTGTTCACCGCCAGGCATATCCGCAAGAGCATCGAGGCCTACGAGGCGATGGCCGGCGATGGCTGGCCGTGCTGGGCCTTCTCCAATCACGATGTCGAGCGTCACGTCAGCCGCTGGGCGGGCACCTGCGGGCTGGATCAGGATCGTCTTGCGGTGCTCGCCGCCGGCGTGCTGCTGTCGCTGCGCGGTTCGGTCTGCCTGTATCAGGGCGAGGAACTGGGGCTCGGCGAGGCATCGCTCCGTTTCGAGGATCTCGTCGATCCCTACGGCATCCGCTTCTGGCCCGAGTTCAAGGGACGCGACGGCTGCCGCACGCCGATGGTGTGGGAATCGAACGCGCCGGCCGGCGGCTTCACCACCGGCAAGCCGTGGCTGCCGGTCGCGCCGGAACATATCGCCCGCGCCGCCAATCTCGAGAATGCATCCGGCGATTCTGTGCTGTCGCGCTATCGGCAACTCATCGCCTTCCGCCGCGCCCACCCGGCGCTCCGTTCGGGCAGCATCGCCTTCCTCGACGCGCCTGACGACATGCTGGCCTTCCAGCGCGCTGCGGGCGACGAGCGGCTCCTCTGCGTCTTCAATCTCGGCAAGAAGGAAGGGCGTTTCGCCTTGCCGCCTGGCATGGCGACGGAGTCCCTTCCGGGCCACGGTTTCGCGGCCGGCGTCGAGGCTGGCGGGCGTAGCGTGCGCTTGCCTGCCGGCGATGCATTTTTCGGCGAGCTGATGTGACCGGCCCGCGCCGCGTCGACGCAAAAGGGCAAGACGTTCCTTCGTTCTGTCGGCGGCCGATGGGGCTCGCGCCGCTAAATCACTACAATTCTTGACGTGTTTTCCCCAGCGGCGATTTCCGGCTGCATTTCGTCCGGCGCCCCCGTTTCGGAATGATTTTTCGCGTGCAACCGTCAGTTTGAAATGCGCAGCGTGGCGCGGCTGACATCGAATTCTTAAATGTCTCAGCAGCAAGAGTGACGCCCGTCAAAAGCATTTTCAAACGCCGCGCGTCACGGAGTTTTTTCACCGCCATGTCGGATACCTCGCGCAAGCTCGCCGTTTTTCCGGCCTTCCACAAGGTCGCCGGCCGTCGGGTCGTGATTGTCGGCGGTGGGCCCGAGGCCGCCGCCAAGATAAGACTGCTCTCCGAGACTAAGGCCGAGATCGTCGTCTTCGCTCCATCGCTCGACAAGGACACCGGCGCCGACCTGATCGCCGCCCACGGCGATTGGCGCGGTGCCCGTCCTGCCTCGGCCGACCTCGCCGGCGCCGCGCTCGTCTTCGCCGCCACCGGAACCGAGGAGGGCGACCGCGAGATTTTTGCGCTCGCCCATGAAGCCGGCGTGCCGATCAACGTCGTCGATCGTCCCGAGCTTTGCGACTTCTATACCCCGGCCATCGTCAACCGCGCGCCGCTGGCGGTTGCCGTCGGCAGCGAGGGCGTTGCTCCGGTTCTTTCCCGCCACGTGCGCGCCCGCATCGAGACGATGCTGGCGCCGTCGTTCGGCGATCTCGCCGGCCTTGCCGATCGCCTGCGCGAGCGTGTTGGCCGCGTCTTGAAAGGCTCCGCCGATCGCCGCCGCTTCTGGGCGCGCTTTTTCTCAGGCGCCGTCGCCGAAAAGGTGTTCGCCGGCAATCTCGCCGGCGCCGAAGACGAAGCGTTGCGCGAACTCGAGATCGACCCCATCCGCTCGGGCCACGTTTCGCTGGTCGGCGCCGGCCCGGGTGCCGAGGATCTCCTGACATTGCGCGCCCAGCGCGTCCTGCAGGAAGCCGATGTCATTGTTTATGACCGCCTCGTCCCGGAAGCCAGCGTTGCCCAGGGCCGTCGTGACGCACGCCGCATCTACGTCGGCAAGGCCAAGGGCGATCATGCCGTCGGCCAGAACGAAATCAACGCGCTCCTCGTCGCCGAGGCGCGGGCAGGCAACCGCGTCGTTCGCCTGAAGTCCGGCGACCCGCTCATCTACGGCCGCGCCGGCGAAGAAATGGCGGCGCTCCGCACTGCGGGCATCTCGTTTGACGTGGTCCCCGGCATCACCGCCGCTTTCGCCGCCGCCGCCGAGGCGGAAATTCCGCTGACGCTGCGCGACGGAGCCCATTCGCTCGTCTTTGCCACTGGCCATGACGCCGACGGCCGGACGCTCCCGGATTGGGCCGGTCTGGCGCTGGCGGGCGCCACCGTCGCCGTCTACATGGGCCGCACCGTCGCGGCAGCCGTCGCCGGGCGCCTGATCGAAGCCGGTCTGAACGCCTCGACGCCGGTCGCGGTGATCGAAAACGTGTCGCGCGCGGAGCGCCGCGCCTACGCCGGCCGCCTCGACGAGCTCGCCCGCATCGCCGCTTGCCCCGAACTCACCGGGCCCGTGCTCATCCTGGTCGGTGAGGTGGTGGCGCAGGGCAACATCGTCGGCGCGCCCGCCGCGCTTGCTGAATTGGTGGCGGCCTGATGTTCAAAGCCGCCAAAGAAGGCCCGGCGAAAGTCATCACCGCGAACGATCTCCGCGATGGCCTAGTCGTGTTCCTCGATCACGACGGCGGCTGGACGCATGACATCGCGCTCGCCCGCGTCGTCGAGGACGGCCCGGACCTCGAAAGCGCCAGCGCGTATGCCAAGGCGCAACACGACGCCCGCATCGTCGTCGAGCCGTATCCGATCGACGTCGAGGTGAAGGGCGGCGTCCCGGTACCGACGCGCCTGCGCGAAAAGATCCGCGCCGACCGCGGCCCGACGATCGCCTACGGCGAGGAGGAAGTCGCCAACCTCAGGGCCGGGACGGCGCCCCAAGCGGCGAGGAGCGCCGGAGGCGCGACCGGGACGGTGCCCCAAGAGGCGAGGAGCGCCGGAGGCGCGACCGGGACGGCGCCAAATGTATAGATACGACGAATTCGACCAGGCCTTCGTCAGCGAACGCGTCGAGCAGTTCCGCGGGCAGGTTGAACGCCGCCTGTCGGGCGAGATCACCGAGGATCAGTTCAAGCCGCTGCGCCTGATGAACGGCGTCTATCTGCAGCTTCACGCCTACATGCTGCGCATCGCTATCCCATACGGCACGCTGAACCCGGCGCAGGTGCGCATGCTGGGCTTCATCGCCCGCAAGTACGATCGCGGCTACGGCCACTTCACCACCCGGCAGAACCTGCAGTTCCACTGGCCGGCACTGAAGGATATTCCGGACATCCTCGCGCATCTGGCTTCCGTCGAGATGCACGCCATCCAGACGTCGGGCAATTGCATACGCAACGTCACCGCCGATCACTTCGCCGGCGCCGCCGCCGACGAGGTCGTCGATCCGCGTCCCTATGCGGAAATTCTACGCCAGTGGTCGTCGCTGCATCCGGAATTCATCTTCCTGCCGCGCAAGTTCAAGATCGCCGTCTCGGGTTCCGATCGCGACCGCGCCGCCATCCAGGTCCACGACATCGGCCTGCACGCCAAGCGCAACGAGCAGGGCGAACTCGGCTTCGCCTACTATGTCGGCGGCGGCCTCGGCCGCACGCCGCTGATCGGCCACCTCATCAACGACTTCGTGCCGGTCGAGGATCTGCTCTCCTACACGGAAGCCGTGCTGCGCGTGTACAATCTGTTCGGGCGGCGCGACAACAAGTTCAAGGCCCGCATCAAGATCCTCGTCCACGAGACCGGTGCTGCCGAGATCAAGCGCTTGGTCGAGGAAGAGTGGGCGCGCATCCGCTACGGGGCGCTTGCGTTGCCCGATGATGAAATCCACCGCATCGAATCCTATTTCGCGATGCCGGACCTGCCGCCCCGCCCGGCGAAGAGCGTCGTGCTCGAGCGCGCCCGCGCCACAAACCCGGCGCTCGCCGCCTGGGTCGACCAGAACACCTGGGCGCACAAACTCACCGGCTACACGCTGGTCACTGTCTCGCTGAAGCCGATCGGCGGTACGCCCGGCGACGCCACCGCCGACCAGATGGACCTCGTCGCCGATCTGGCCGAGCGTTACAGCGCCGGCGAAATCCGCGTCAGCCATGAGCAGAACCTCATCCTGCCGCATGTCGCCCTGCACGATCTGCCGGCACTCTACGAGGCGCTCGCCGCCGCCAGCCTGGCCACTGCCAACGCCGGCCTCGTCACCGACATCATTGCCTGCCCCGGCCTCGATTATTGCGCGCTCGCCAATGCCCGCTCGATCCCGATTGCCCAGCGCATCGCCGAGCGTTTCGCCGATCCCGTCCGCCAGAAGGAAGTGGGCGATCTCAAGATCAAGATCTCCGGCTGCATCAACGCCTGCGGCCATCATCACGTCGGCCACATCGGCATCCTCGGCGTCGAGAAGAAGGGCGAGGAGTTCTACCAGCTCACGCTCGGCGGTTCCGGCGACGAGACCGCCTCGGTCGGCGAAATTATCGGCCCCGGCTTCTCGTCCGACGATGTCATCGACGCCGTCGAGACGGTGGTCGAGACCTACCTGAAGGTGCGCACGAATTCTTCGGAGAATTTCCTCGCGGCCTATCGCCGGATCGGCCAGGCGCCGTTCAAGGAGGCCCTCTATGGCGCCGCTTGACGCACTCGCCCGCGTTACCGAGGAGATCGCCCCCGCTATCGATGACGGCGCAGCAGAACTGAACGCCCGCTACGGCAAGCGCGATGCCGCCGGCATCATCGATGTCGCCGCCAACGAGCTGTTCCCGGGTCGCGTCGCGCTGGTGTCGAGCTTCGGTGCCGAGTCGGCCGTGCTGTTGCATCTGGTTGCCGAGGTCGATCGTTCGCTGCCGGTCATCTTCCTCGATACCGGCAAGCTTTTCCCGGAGACGCTCGCCTATCGTTCGGAGCTTGCCGAACGCCTGCGCCTCACCGACCTCCGCTCGATCACGCCGGACCCGGAGCGCCTCGCCGCCAAGGACAAGCACGGCGCGCTGTGGATGACCAATCCGGACATGTGCTGCCACTACCGCAAGACCGAGCCGCTGCAGCGCGCGCTCGCTGGCTTCGACGCCTGGTTCACCGGCCGCAAGCGTTTTCAGAACAGCGGCCGCGCCGCGCTCCCGGTGTTCGAGGCCGATGGCGGCCGCATCAAGATCAATCCGCTTGCCAACTGGACGAGCGCCGACCTCAAGGCCTACGCCGGCCGCTACGATCTGCCGGCCCATCCGCTGGTCGCCAAGGGCTACCTGTCGATCGGCTGCGTGCCCTGCACGACGAAGGTGGAGGCGGGCGAGGACGCCCGCGCAGGCCGCTGGCGTGGCCTCGGCAAGGCCGAATGCGGTATCCACACCGACCTTGAGCTCGACGGCAGCGGCATCTGATCGCTATCTCGCTTGCCGCGCGCTTCCCGATGAAATACTCCACCCATCGTCTCCGCGAAGGCGGGCATGACGACGGGCCGTCGCGCGAGTAACTTCATGCCTCTCTGGAAGTCCGGTGCTTTCATTACGGACAACTGGCAGGTCGTCGCCGACGACCAGCCGGTGCCGGCCGATGCGCCCGTGGTCCTGAGCCTCAAGCGCTGGCGTGCCGAGCGCGAAACCCTTGGCCAGCGCAACGCCCCAATCGGTTTGCAGATCGACCCCGGCAACGACTGGCACGACATCGTCGCCGACCTGCCGCGCTTTCCCCTGATCGTCGTCACCATCCCGAAGTACGCTGACGGCCGCGCCTTCTCGATCGCCCGGCTCTTGCGCGAGCGCGACGGCTACAGGGGCGAGATCCGCGCCTCGGGCAACTACATCATCGACCAGGTGCCGTTCATGGCCCGCGTCGGCATCGACGCGTTCCTGACCACCGACCCGCTGGTCATCGCCGCGTTCGAAAAGCACGAGTGGCCGGAAGTCCCACATTACCTCCAGCCCGCCTGGCCCGGCGACGGCGAAGTGCCCGCGGGCACGAGGCCGTGGATTCGGCAGCGGGGCGCGAAGGAATAGCCGGACCGCTTCGCGGCGCACCTCACCTTTCTCTGTCGATAATGCGGACCGTATCTGAGAGAAGTTCGAACTCAATCACCGCAATGCCAGCGCGCTCGAAAGCCAACGAAACGTCAGGCGGAACTCTTTCACCTTTGGGCAACACAACAAGACATTGGCAATCGGTCGCTTTTGCGTGGACGAAGAGCTGACCGATAGCGGTGTACAAAGAGTACCGGTCGCAACTTGGTTTGACTTCATAAAGCTCACGCAAAATGCCGTCTTCGACCACGCCCAAGTCGATAAACGCTCTTTTACAATCTCGGACCGCGGCGGAGATTTTTTGAGCCGCCAATCGCGAATCGCCTTTACGATATCCCCGTGCCGAGTGACGTATTCGATCTCGCGTTCGAGCCGCCCACGTTTCCGACCCGAGAAGTCGTCAAAGTACCCCTTGTAGGTCTGCCGCGCGTGCCGCGACGCCGGGCTGTCTGCCCTGCCATCTTTAACGGCCTGTTTGAAGTCGGCAACCGATTCAACAAAGCGGGCGATATCTTTGCCCGCGGCCGCGGCGTTGATGTTTGCTACGACGACTCCATCTCTTGTTCTGCCGTCAGAACTGGCAACGGTCACCAGTCTCGCACCGATCCAAGCGAGATAGCCTTCGCGGCCTATCCCCTTTCTGCCGCCGCCGACACTCCCATCGTGCATGAGGTAAATCTCGCCCGTTTCGAGATGGCGGGCAAAAAAAGCTGACACTCGCCGGGAATTAGATGCCGTCGGAATATTGAGTTCGACAGTGATGATGAGATTTCCGGTAGGCGAGTAGAGTCCAAAACCGTTCCAAAATCGCGGCGTGCTGTCCCCGATTATTGGGTGCCACGGAGGTGAACCAATACCGGGCGTCGTGGGTTACGGGACGCTCTAGGCTGCTCGGTCTCCAAACAACCGTGCGTGTTTCACTCCCCCGCCACGCTTTGGCGATGGAGGCCACTAGTCTGCGTTGCGCCTCGATTTTCTCAGGGCGCCTTTCAAGAATTGCAAACATCGAGGCATCCCACGATTCAGGAGCCAACACAATGCAGCTTAGGGTTGAGTTTGTCTATAACACCCCGGCCCCGAGCTCCGCCGGCTGCGCGTTCGCCCGGAACATCCGGAAGAGTTCCCGCCCGAGGCCGTGATCGTTGGCGGCGAGGTCGGGCGCGGTTGGCGCGCGTGCCGCAAGGTCCGCGGCGTTGGCGAGCACGTCGAGCCGGCCAGCTGGCGCGTCGAGGCGGATGACGTCGCCGTCGCGGATGCGCGCGAGCGCCCCGCCTTCCGCCGCTTCCGGGGTGACGTGGATCGCCGCCGGCACTTTGCCGGAAGCTCCCGACATGCGCCCGTCGGTGATCAGCGCCACCTTGAAGCCCTTGTCCTGCAGCAGCCCCAGCGTCGGCGTCAGTTTGTGCAGTTCCGGCATGCCGTTGGCGCGCGGCCCCTGGAAGCGGATGACGGCGACGAAATCCTTGTTGAGCCTGCCGGCGCGGAAGGCTTCGCGCAGCGCATCCTGCGAGTCGAATACCATCGCCGGCGCCTCCACTACCTGGTGCTCGGCGTTGACCGCGGAAATCTTGATGACCGCGCGGCCGAGATTGCCGGTCAGGAGCCGGAGGCCGCCCTCGTCAAGGAACGGCCGCTTGACCGGCGCCAGCACCTTCTCGTCCTTGCTTTTCTTCGCCCCGTCCACCCAGGCGATGTCGCCGGCCGGCGTCAGCTCCGGCGATTTGAGATAGCCCTTGAGGCCCGCGCCCCACACGGTCTGTACGTCGTCGTGCAGCAGCCCGGCGCCGATGAGTTCGCGCATCAGGAACTGCATGCCGCCGGCCTGATGGAACTGGTTCACGTCCGCCGAGCCGTTCGGATAGACGCGCGCCAGCAGCGGCGTCACCTCCGAGATGTCGTGGAAGTCGTCCCAGGTCAGCGTGATGCCGGCCGCTCTGGCAATGGCCACCAGATGCAGCGTGTGATTGGTCGAGCCGCCGGTGGCATTCAGCCCGACGACGCCGTTGACGATGGCGCGCTCGTCGATGATCGTGCCGACCGGCGTATGCTCGTTGCCGAGCGAGGTGATCGCCAGCGCCCGCTGCACGGCGAGTCGCGTCAGCGCATCGCGGAGCGGCGTATTCGGGTTGATGAACGACGCGCCGGGCAGGTGCAGTCCCATGATCTCCATCAGCATCTGGTTGGAGTTGGCCGTGCCGTAGAACGTGCAGGTGCCGGGCGCATGGTAGGATTTCGCCTCGACCTCCAGCAGCTCCTCGCGCGTGATCTTGCGTTCGGCATAAAGCTGCCGCGCCTTCGCCCGCTCCGGGTTGGCCAGGCCCGAGGGCATCGGCCCCGCCGGGATGAACACCGCCGGCAAATGCCCGAAGGTCAGCGCCGCGATGAGCAGGCCCGGCACGATCTTGTCGCAGATGCCGAGGAACACCGCCGCGTCGAACATGTCGTGCGACAAGCCGACCGCGGCCGCCATGGCGATGGTGTCGCGCGAGAACAGCGACAGCTCCATGCCGGTCTGTCCTTGCGTCACGCCGTCACACATCGCTGGCACGCCGCCGGCGACCTGAGCCGTGCCGCCCGCCTTGCGCGCCGCCTGGCGGATGAGTTCGGGAAAGCGCTCGTAGGGCTGATGCGCCGACAGCATGTCGTTGTAGGCGGTGATGATGCCGAGGTTCGGCGCGGCGCCGGCCCGGATCGCCGCCTTGTCGCCGGGCGAGCATGCGGCAAAGCCGTGGGCGAGGTTGGAGCAGGACAAGTGGTCGCGGCGGACCCGGTTCGCGGCAGCCGAGTGCATTCGCTCCACGTAGAGCGAGCGCCCGCCGTGGCTGCGCCGCCTGATCCGCTCGGTCACTTCGCCGATGCGCGCGTTGAGGCCCATGTCAGTTCTCCTCTCGGCCGGGGTCCCGGCCGCGACGTGCTACTTTCGAAATTCGATTCAGGGCGATTGTCGCCCATTGAACCCGGGAAGGCGACATCTTTGCGACGCCATCCCGGTCAAAGCACGATGCAATTGGAGTGCCGCTTCTCCCCGAGCGGAACGCCGGGCACAAGCGGCGGGAGGCAGGGCATCGCGCTCCGCTTCTTCCTCCTCGGCGTAGCCGGGGAGGGGGGACCACGCGAAGCGTGGCGGGTGGGGTGAGGAACGGTTCGCGCAGCGAACGAAACAGGCCGGTAGCCTGTTTCGAGTAACGAACGCACGAGCGCAAGCGAGGGCCGGAGAAGGTCGCCCGAAAACCGCCCCTACGCCGACTCGTCATGCCAGGTGCGCCCGTCGCGCTCGATCAGCGCGATCGCCGCGGTTGGGCCCCAGGTTCCCGCCGGGTACGGCTTCGGCGCGTCCCGCGATTTCTCCCAGGCTTCCGCGATCGGGTCGATCCACGCCCACGCCGCCTCGACCTCGTCGCGGCGCATGAACAGCGTCTGGTTGCCGCGGATCACGTCGAGCAGCAGCCGCTCGTAAGCGTCCGGGCTGCGCGCACCGAATTGCTCGGCGAAGCTCATGTCGAGCGGCACGTAGCGCAACCGCATGCCGCCGGGGCCCGGATCCTTGATCATCAGCCACAGCTTGACGCCTTCGTCCGGCTGGATGCGCAGCACCAGCCGGTTTTCCTCGATGGTGCCGGCGTTGGCGTCGAAGATCGAGTGCGGAATCTTGCGGAAAGCGACCACGATTTCGGATTCGCGCACCGGCAGCCGCTTGCCTGTGCGCACGTAGAACGGCACCCCCGCCCAGCGCCAGTTGTCGATCTCGGCCTTGAGCGCGATGAAGGTCTCGGTCGTGCTCGAGGAGTTATTGACCTCCTTGGTATAGGCCGGCAGCGCACCTTCCGGTCCGGAGCCGTCGCGATATTGCCCGCGCACGATCAGGTGCGCGGCGTTGCTGGCGTCGATCGGCTTCAGCGCGCGGATCACCTTCAGCTTCTCGTCGCGCATCGAATCGGCGTCCATGTGCCCGGGGGCTTCCATCGCCACAAGGCAGAGCAACTGAATCAGGTGGTTCTGCATCATGTCGCGCAGCGCGCCGGCGTGGTCGTAGTAGCCGGCGCGGCCGGCGACGCCGATGCTCTCGGCGGCGGTGATCTGCACATGGTCGATGTGCGCCGAATTCCACAAAGGCTCGAACAGCGCATTGCCGAAGCGCAGCGCCATCAGGTTCTGCACCGTCTCTTTGCCGAGATAGTGATCGATCCGGTAAACCTGACTCTCATCGAAGAATTTGCCGACGTCGTCGTTCACCTCCTTCGCTGAGGCGAGATCGTGGCCGACCGGCTTTTCGATGATGACGCGCGTCTTCGGCGTTACGAGATGGTGCGCGCCGAGCTTTTCCGAGATCGGCCCGAAGAGTTCCGGCGCCACCGCCAGATAAAACGCACGGATGCGATCCTCGCCCGCCTTGAGCAGGTCCGCCAGCGCATCCCAGCCAGTCTCGGCCTGGGCATCGACCGGCAGATAGTGCAGCCGCTGCAGGAATGTGTCGACCGAGCCGTCGAGGTCGTTCTTGTCGACGTGATCGATGAGCGCCTGGCGCGTCGCTGCCCGGTAGTCGTCGTCGCTCATCGGCCGCCGCGATACGCCTATGATCCGCGCCGCCGCAGGAAGCTGGCCATCGCGGTGGCGATGGTAAAGGGCCGGCAGCAGTTTGCGATAGGCGAGGTCGCCGGAGCCGCCGAAGACGACAAGGTCGAACGGATCGACGGCGATGATGCGGCTGGTCATGGCAGAAGGAACTCCGGGCGAATCGTGGCAGGTGGAAGGCGGGGAGGGCGTGCTTCCCGGTCGTGGCGATGGCGGTCTACACTGATGCGTCGGGGTCTGGCAAAGGAATCGCGGTTTCGCCGGGACCATGGTGTCGCTGCGCTTAAGGCAAAGTATAGGGCGCCGCGACCGGCGGAAAACGGGAGGTATCGATGGCGGACCCGGTCTGTGTGGTACCGGCGGGCGACTGGACCGGGGAGGGCGCCCTGTGGCATGCGGCCGAGCGCGCTCTCTACTGGGTCGATATCAACCGCTTCCTGATTCACCGCTACGATCCCTCTACCCGCGCCGTCCGCACCTGGTTCTTTCTCGAACCGCCGACCGCCATCGGCCTTACCGACCGGGTCGACACACTCATCGTCTCGCTCGCTTCCCGCCTCATCCTCTGGCAGCCCGACAACGATGCCCGCGCCGATTTCGCCTCGCCCCACCACGACTGGCCGAAAGTCCGCTTCAACGACGCCCGCCCCGATCCTGCAGGCAATTTCTGGGCCGGAACCATGCAGAATAATGTCGCCGACGACGGCGGCGACATTCCGATCACCGACCGCACGCTGGGGAGCCTCTTCCGCGTTACCGGCAGGGGCGTCTCGACGATCGAGAAGAGCGGCATCGGCATTGCCAACACCTTCTGCTGGAGCCCGGACGCCACCCGCTTCTACTTCGGCGACACGCTCGCCAACGTCATATCGGTCTGGGACTACGATCGCGCGACAGGCCGCATTGCCAACGAGCGGCCGTTCTTTTCCGGTTACGACCGCGGCGGCCCCGACGGCTCGGCGGTTGACAGCGCCGGTTACCTCTGGAACGCGCGCTATGGCGGTGGCTGCGTCGTTCGCGTCGCCCCCGATGGCCGCATCGACCGCATCGTCGAGATGCCGGCGGCTGCCGTCACCACCTGCACCTTCGGCGGCTTCGGCCTCACCACGCTCTACATCACCACCGCCCGCGGCGGCCTCGGCATGGCCAATCGCGAACGCTTCGCCGGCGGTCTGTTCGCGCTGGAGGTGGAGATTCCCGGCCTCCCCGAAAATGTCTTCCGGCTGCACGACTGAAACTCCACTTCTCCCTCCTCGGCGCAGCCGGGGAGGGGGGGCCACGCGCAGCGTGGTGGGTGGAGAAAGTCCCAACACCAGACCTGCGGCCAAAAGCTGCGCCCACCCGCCGCGCCTCCTTCGCCCAATCTCCGCCGCCATTCAGGAGCCATTCAGCCTCGGCTCGTCAGTAATGCCGCCCGTTCGGGAGATATGTTGGATGCATCCTGTTATCCGCGACTGCAGTATTCTCGTCGTCGCCGTGCTGGCGGTAGCCGCTGCCGGCTCGGCCGCCGCCGAAAGCCGCCTGTTCAGCGTGCGCACCGGCGATGCCGGGGTCAGCATTGTCACCGCCAGCCGCAACGGCCAGCCGCTGGCGATGGCCGGGCAGAGCGACGGCGCCACCTTCTTCCGCATCGACAATCCGGCCGGCCCGGTTCCCTGCGCCAACACTTTCCACTTCGGCGCCTCCAATGGCTCCAGCGTCGATACCACAGCCGATCTCTGCAGCAACAACTGGACCCTCACCGTCGCCGTCGATGGCACGTCGCGGCCGATGCCGGCGCCGGCTCCCTCGACCGGCAGCGCGACGATACCCTCCGCCGGCCAGGCGCTCGCCATCGCCACCGACGATCCCGACGTCACCATCACCGACGTATTCGTCGCCGGCCGCGAACTGCCGATCGCCGGCCGCCAGGACCCCTATGTCGAGGTCATGCTTCCCGCCGGCGCGTCCGGCTCCCAATGCTCGCGCGATCTCGGACTGACCCTTTCCGACGGCCGCCGCGTCGCCCGCCAGGTCGACGTCTGCCAGAGCAACAATGTCGTGGTCGTCAGCTTGGTCGGCGGGCCACCGCCGCCGGCCGTGCCCCCGTCGCTGAATCTGGCCCACCCGCCGGCAACCATCCAGCCGCTGCCGCCCGCGCCCCCGCCGCCGATGGCAGAAGCGCCGCTGCCCCCCGTGGCGCCGCTCACACCCGTTGCGCCGCCGCTGACGCCGGTAGTGTCACCGCCACCGCCGTCCACCGCCGACATACAGTGGCTGTTCTCCGCCCCCGGCGGCGCCGGGACGCTGGCCTTCGCCGTTCCAGGTTCCGGCCCTGGCGCTTTTAGCGCCGTCTGCACCCCGCGCTCCGGCAACGCCACCGTCACCCTTGGCGGCAGCGCGCCGGAGGTCCGGCCCGGCGGCTACGTCAAGGTCGGCCTCGCCGCCGGCCCGTTCCACCGCTCGTACAGCGCCACCGGTAGCCAGCGCAGCGAGGCCGACGGCCTGTCGCATCCGGTGCTGCGCATCGGCCTGGCCGATCCCCTGTGGGCGTCGCTCATTACCGAGCGCGCCCTGAACATCGGCATCGGCACGAGCGCCCCGGTGGCGCTCTCGCTCGCCGGCAGTTCGGTGCAGGTGAAGCAGTTCCTCGCCCTCTGCAATCCGCAAGCCGCGACCCAGTACTATCAGCCGCCGCCGGACCAGTATCCGGTCGCGCCCGATGCCGAGCCAGGCGAGGCCTTCCCGGCGCCGCCGGGGTACTACCAGCCGCCGCAGCCGCTACCCCGCGCCGACGTCGGCAGTGCGCAGATGAGCTATGCCTGCGACGATGGTTCCGGGCTGGGCGCCACGTTCTCGGGCAACACCGCCGCGGTCTTCGAGCCCGGCATGCGGCCGATCGTCCTCTACCGGGCGCCGTCGCGCGCCGGGCAACGCTACGTCGCCGGCGGCTCGCAATTGATCGGCGAGGGCGAGAACATCTACTGGACGCGTGCCGGCGAAGGCACGCGTACGTGCTCGCCGCAGTAGGGCACACAACGGATCGGGGAATACGTGTACGACTGGGTCAGCAGGTTTCGGGGTGGCATTAGGGCTGGGAGACCTTCCATGAAGCGACTGATCGCACTGCTTGTCATAGGAATAGCGTGTTCGATTGCCGGCAGCGCATTCGCGTCGCACATCACGATCACCGATCCGGCGCTGCGCAAACTCCTGGTGCCGGCGCCGCAGAACACCACGCCGACGGCGCCGCCGTGCGTGGTAGATCCGGTGTTCATCAGCGCGACCACGCGGGCCGCGATACTTACCGCGGCGGTGAAGCTGCGCATCGGGCCGGGCAGCCAGTGCCCCTCGGCCGGCACCGCGCCGCAGGCGCAGCATGTCACCGCCACCTGCGGTCCGGTGCGGGCGCATCCATCCACCGGCTGGTGCCGTGTGGAGACGCCCAACGGCTCGGGCTGGGTCGCGCTGGGCATGATCGTCTTCCAATAGATCGGGCGCGCTTGCCGCCCTACACCACGTCGTCGTGCGCCAGCGCGCACGCCGTGTCGACGCTTGTCTCGACCTGCAGCGTCACGTGGCCGATGCCGAAATGATCCTGCATCGCGGCCGCCGCGTTCATCAGGAACGCGTCGCCGGGATGCCCGGCCGGCATGACGAGATGCGCCGTCATCGAGATGTCCGTCGTGCTCATCGGCCAGATGTGGAGGTCGTGCAGCCCGCTCACGCCGGGCAGCGCCACCAGCGCCCCGCGCACCGCCGCCGGTTCGATTTCGGCGGGCACCGCGCTGAGCGTCATGGCGACGCTGTCGCGCAGCAGTCCCCACGTGCTCGCCAGGATGACCGCCACGATGGCGAGGCTGACCAGCGGGTCGAGCCACTGCCAGCCGGTCAGCAGAATGGCAAAGCCCGCGATCACCACCCCGGCCGAGACCGTTGCGTCGGCGGCCATGTGCAGGAAGGCGCCGCGGATGTTGAGGTCGCTTTTCCGCCCCGATACGAAGAGCCAAGCCGTGATACCGTTGACGAAAATGCCGATGATTGCCACCACGATGACGACCGTCTCGCCGACCGGTTCGGGGTGCATCAGCCGCAGGATCGCCTCCCAGCCGATCGCGCCGACGGCGACCAGCAGGAACATCGAGTTGAACAGCGCCGCAAGGATCGAGGAACCGCCGAGGCCATAGGTGAAGCGCGTCGTCGGCGCGCGTTTGGCAAGCTCGGCCGCCACCCACGCTACCACCAGGCCCAGCACGTCGGAAAGGTTGTGCCCGGCATCGGCCAGCAGCGCCACCGAGTTGGCGAAAAAGCCGAACAGTCCCTCGATGACCACGAACCCGGTGTTGAGCGCGATGCCGATGGCGAATGCCCGGCCGAAGTCGGCGGGCGCGTGGCCGTGGCCGTGCGCGTGGTCGTGGGAGTGATCGTCGTGGCTCATGCCGTTACTCCGTGGGAGGCGGCATGGATATGGAGCATCGCGGGACTGTTACACAATCACACCGCGCGTCGGGGGCGCCGCGATCGTCAGTCCATGACGACGATAACGTCCGGATATTTGGCACACTGGCGGATAATCAGGTCGCCAATGTCTTTCCGGGAAAGTTGCAGGGAAGGAAAGTCCCGCTGCAATTGGTCGGTGAAATGGGCCACCTCTATCCGCGCGGTACCGGCTTCCTTGGCCGACACGATCACGGCGTCGATGGCGCGGACGAGCGCCTCTGTCGTCAAGGGCGGCGGCGTCATCGGGGCATTCCTCCGGTGCGGGAGAGCCTAACGTGTGGATGACGAGCCGGAATCCCCCATTAAATATGCGTAACCCGGCGGCACGCTGCGCGTAACCGAGGGGCGCGGACGGTATCGCGTCGCCGGCAACGCCCGCCGATTTCACCCTCGCCAGGAAAGAGCCGCCCGCATCAAAAGGAAAAGCCCGGCTGCGCAATCGCAGGCCGGGCTTCCTTTGGGCTCGCTCAAGTTGAGATGGTGAGTCCGTAACAGTTTCCGGGCCGGGTCTGGCCCTGGGTTGTTAGCCCTTCGACATGCCCTCGCACTGCTTGTCCGAGGCCATCATGTAGTACATGCCGCCACGGTTGCTGCCGACGGGGCCGACATTCATCATGACGATGCAGCCCTTTATCCGGTGGGCGCCCATCATCATCTTGTGCATCATCATCTTGTCGGTCGGCATGGCCATGCTGGCCGTGGTGCCGTCGGACATGAGCATCATCACCTGGTTGCGGTCAGGCCCCCCACCGGTGGCGGCGAAGGAAGGAACAGTGGCCGCGGAAAGAAGCGCAGCCGCGCTTATCCGGTTTGAGATGGAGTCCGGCCTTTAGAAAGGACCGGACTAATGAAGCGCTCAAGGTTCACGGAAGAGCAGATCGTAGCGATGCTGCGCGAGCAGGAAGGCGGGGGTGTCGACGGCCGACCTTTGCCGGAGGCA
>DATCBY010000078.1:0-4099 GCA_036511595.1 Bauldia sp. | reverse complement strand
GGATCGCGCCGGCTACGATCCGTTTTCCGGGGCAGTTGAGCTGCCGCCGTGGCGACGCCAATGGCTACTCTGGAGAGCCGCGCGTCGGCTGTAGGCCTACTCGGCGGCTTCCGCTGCCGGAGCCGCGAGCCACCCATCAAGGTCGGCCAGCGCCCGCGTCGTGATGGCACGCCTTTTCGCGATGCCTTTCTCGGTCGTCGATAACCGTTGGCCGGCAACGCGCAGCGGTGCTGCCGCCGGTGGAAAGAGGCCAAAATTGACGTTCATCGGCTGGAACGATCGCTTGCCGGGCTCCGCGTCGCTGACGAGGTGACCGCCGGTGATATGGCTGAGGATCGCGCCGAACGCCGTCGTCGCCGGCGGTGGCATTGCTGTTTCGCCGAGCCGTTCCGCCGCCGCGAAGCGCCCGGCGAGTAAGCCGATTGCAGCCGACTCCACGTAGCCTTCGCAGCCGGTGATTTGTCCGGCGAAGCGCAGGCGTGGCATCGCCTTCAGCCTCAGGGCGCGGTCGAGGAGCTTGGGCGAGTTCAGGAACGTGTTGCGATGCAGGCCTCCGAGCCGGGCGAACTGCGCGTTCGCGAGGCCGGGGATCGTGCGGAAGATATCGGCCTGGATCGCATACCGGAGGCGCGTCTGGAAGCCCACCATATTGAACAGCGAGCCCAGCGCATTGTCCTGGCGAAGCTGCGCCACCGCGTAAGCTTTCTCGGTCGGCTTGTGGCGGTTGGTGAGGCCGAACGGCTTCATCGGTCCGTGACGAAGCGTCTCCCGTCCGCGTTCGGCCATCACCTCAATCGGCAGGCAGCCGTCGAAGTAGGGCACCTTTTCCCACTCATGCGATTTGTGCTGCTCGCCGGCCAAGAGCGTGTCGATGAAAGCGTCGTACTCGGCCTTGGTCAGTGGGCAATTGATGTAGTCCGCGCCGCTGCCGCCGGGGCCGGCCTTGTCGTAGCGGGACTGGAACCACGCAACATCCATGTCGATGGTATCGAAATGAACGATCGGCGCGATGGCGTCGAAGAAGGCGAGCGCGTCCTCGCCGGTAATTTCGCGGATCGCAGCGGCAAGCGCCGGCGAGGTGAGGGGACCGGTCGCAATGATCACGCTGTCCCAATCCTGCGGCGGCAGACCGGCGACTTCGTCGCGCACGATCGTCACAAGTGGGTGGGACGCGAGTGCTTCTGTGACAGCATTGGCAAAGCCGTTGCGGTCGACCGCCAGTGCCCCGCCGGCCGGAACCTGATGGGCGTCACCCGATCGCATGATGAGTGAGTGCGCCCGGCGCAGCTCCTCGTGCAGCAGGCCGACGGCGTTTTGCTCCTTGTCGTCGGAGCGGAACGAATTGGAGCAGACCAGTTCGGCCAGCCGGTCGGTCTGGTGCGCCTCGGTCTGGCGAGCGGGACGCATCTCGTGGAGGACCACCGGAATGCCGCGCCGGACGATCTGCCAGGTGGCCTCGGAGCCCGCGAGGCCGCCGCCGATGACGTGGATGGCTGAAATCATGGCCGCGAACCTAGCGCATCGCAGCGGGGACTTCGATCAGAGACCAAACCTTGCCCCAAAATAGAAAAACGCCCGCCAGGGAGGAATATTGGCGGGCGTTTCTCTCAGGAGACCGGTGATCTGGGAGGAACGATCCGGTCTCGCGTCGCTCCGGGGCACCTTGGGAGGAAAGACCCCGGGCGAATAAGAATTCTTAGAGCTGGGCGGCCGATTGGCGGGCGATCGCCGGGATTTCCGAGCGACGGATGCCGACGTCCGCCAGATCGCGGTTCGAAAGCTGCATCAGCTCATTGTAGGTCTCGCGGTACTTCCGCCAAGCCCGATACGTGGAAACCAGTCTGTTGGCCATGATAGTGCCCTTTCAAATGAACCGCACCGGTGTGTGGGGAATCGCTTGTCGGTTCCGTCTGCTTCGATGAGGAAGGTAAGCCTCGCTGACCGGCCTGTGCAGGGAAAATATCGCATACCCGTCCTGCACTTACTGCAGAGCAGCACAATTCAGCCATACATGTTGCGATGCGGTATATGAGTCCTGAAGCCGGCTAAAGTCTAAGGCTTTGCGGCGACAGGGGCTGCCTCCGCCGGGGTGGTCGCGGCCCCAGGCTGGAGGTTAACCAATTCAAACCACGGTCGCCGCTAGCTGTGGTCGTCCTTCGCCAGCAGGTCCTTGAAGTCGGGATGACGCTCGATCCAGCCGGCGATGAACGGGCACTTGGCGACCACCTTCAGCCCCGCGGCCCGAACCATTTCCAGCGCCCCGCGCGCCAGCCGGGAGCCGACGCCGCCGCCTTCCAAGCTGTCCGGGACCTCGGTGTGGGTGAAGGTGATGACATTGCCCTGCAGGCGATAG
The DNA here is from genome assembly GCA_036511595.1 of Bauldia sp. Taxonomy (GTDB): domain Bacteria; phylum Pseudomonadota; class Alphaproteobacteria; order Rhizobiales; family Kaistiaceae; genus DASZQY01. The sequence continues at coordinate 1,746 of DATCBY010000078.1, read as the reverse complement.
GACGCCTTGGCGACCTGATCGTCGATCTCAAGCTCGAAGCGATGCCGGGAGGTGTTGTCGCGAACTACGGCGGCCATGCGAAAGCCCGAAGATCTAGCGGTCGGAGCGGACGATCTGCTTGATCGGGCGGGCGGCCTTGCCGGACAGGTCGGCGATCTTCCGGTCCTGGTCGACGATGAAGGTCAGCGCCGGCGCGTCGCCGTCGAGGCCACCAAGATCGGCGCCCGGAACCTTGCGGTTGGAAGCGCGGCCGCCGTCTTCGTAGAAGACATCGAAGAGGACCGTGCTGGAATCGACTTTTTCTTTCTTGCGGGACATCAGCTTGTTTCCTTAGGGGTTTCTTCGCTTGCCCCCGTCTCTGGCAGCTCCCCGCGCTCGGCCTTGCGGCGATTGGCTTCTTCCTCGCGCTTCTGCAGCTTCTCGAGCTTCTTTTGCTCCTTGGCGCGGTTACGATCGCCGCGCTGCTGCTGATAGTTGGGCTTGAACGCCATGGTTTCACCGTCCGCCAGAAAAAATGAGCCCGGCACTTTTGCGAGCGCCGGGCCGTAAAACCGGAAATTTTCCGGTCAGGCCTTGGAAATGTTCGAAGCGGCAAGCTTGCCGCGCTCGGTGACGACTTCGTAGTTCACCTTGTCGCCTTCGTTGAGCGACGACATCCCGGCGCGTTCAACCGCCGAAATGTGGACGAATACGTCCTTGCCGCCATCGCTCGGCTCGATGAAGCCGAACCCTTTGGAAGTATTGAAGAACTTGACCGTACCGGTAGCCATTAGAAGCATCCTCTGAGATTACACGCCGAACGGTCCCGCCGACCGCCGCGCGGCGCTTATAGCCGAAATCGCGTCAACTTGGGAAATGTGGGACTCCGCGGATATGGGGCTATCACGCAAAATTGCCAGAGGTTTCGGCTACCGTCCCCAGAAATTGCGGTGCGGGGCGATGAGCTCGTCCTCGACCTCGGGGAAGGGGCCGTGGATCTCGATCTTCTTCTGCCCGGAGCCCAGCACGGTGCGTGACGGCAGACTCATCGTCGGGTTCTCCTGGCTCGCGCCGGCGAGGGCGAGAAGCCCGGTTTCCTCGACGCCATAGACGAGGCGGCCGATGTTCGCCCAGTAGAGCGTGCCGGCGCACATGGCGCAGGGCTCGAAGGTGGTCACCAGCGTGCAGCGCCAGCGAAAGTCCTCCGGGTAGGCAGCGGCCGCGCGCCGCGCGAGTTCCGTCTCGGCGTGGCGCACGACATCAAGATTGCCCTGCCGCATGAGAACGCGATCGTCCGGCCCGACCAGCACCGCGCCGAAAGGGTGATGGCCATGCGCAGCGGCTTCGCGGGCGACCGCATCGGCGGTGCGCAGGTGGGCGATCATCTGGTCGCGGGTCATGGTGACCGATGTAGCGGGTCGGGGGAGGGGATGCCATCCGACTCCGGCCACGCCTCCTCTCCGCACACTCTTGTCGTCATTCCCGCGAAGGCGGGAATCCAGCGGGCACCGTCCGAGCATCATTTGCACCGCCGATGATTACTGGGTCCCCGCCTGCGCGGGGACGACAGTTGCGAGTGTTCGCTTGGGTGCGGTTCGCCTCTACACTTGGGTGCCCGCTTTCGCGGGAATGATGGACATGCGTTCTCGTTCTCGCGGGCGCTTGCGCTCCGAATCTTCGTCTCCTTCCAAGTCTTCCCTCCAGCAAAAGGCCGAAGGGGCGGCGGGCGCTCGTTCGAGTGCCGTCCGGGTAGTCCGTAAGGGGCGC
>DATCBY010000077.1:0-2707 GCA_036511595.1 Bauldia sp. | reverse complement strand
AACGGCCGGCTGGTCGGGACCGTCAGCAAGACCGACGTCACCACCGACGAAGTGCTCGGCATGATCATCGGCGGCACCCGGCCCGCCCACGCGACCGTCACCAACGCCTATGGCGAAACGCCAGTGACCGCCTGATCCTGCACTATCGGTCGCGGAAGCGCGTCACCGGCGAGCCCGCGACCGGGCTGTCGCCAACCAGGGTGATCCCGGTCAGCGGATAGCGCGCCAGCAACTCCGCCGCACGATTTCGCCGCAGGCTCGTCACGAACAATCGTTTCAGATTCTTGCCGCCGAAGCACGGCATGGTCGGCGCCGCCAGCGGTACCGGATACGTCTCCAGCAGTTTCCCGTCGGGCGAAAAGACGTTGAGGCGTTGCGCCGATGGCCCGGCGCTCCAGTAGTTGCCGTCAGCATCGGTGGCGCCGCCGTCCGGCCTGCCGGTCTCTTCGGTCTGCTGGGCGATGCGCGTCCGGTTGGAGATTACCCCGGTCGCGGGATCGAAGTCCCAGCGATCGATCCAGCCGGGCGTCGTATCGGTATGAAACATCGATCGACCGTCGGGAGAGAACGCCATGCCGTTGGACGTGAACAACCCGGTCACCTTCTGCTCGACCCTGCCGTCCGCGGTCACGCGATAAAGCGCTCCCAGCGGATCGTCCACCGGACGTGGGCGCTCGTCCATGCTGCCCACCCAGAAAGCGCCGTCGGGCCCGACCTTGCCGTCATTCAGTCGAGTGTTCCCGTCGAGCGTCGTCTCGATTTCCGCGATGGGGTTGAAACTGCCGTCAGCGATGTCAAAGAGTCCGACGACGTGTCGCAAAGCGACAACTAAGCGTCCGCGTTCCGACAGTCCGATCGAGCCGACCTCGCTCGGGAAACTCCATTTCCGGTGGGCGCCGGTTGTCAGATCAAAACGGTGGACCGCCTGTCCTGAAATATCGCATTGAAAAAGCGCGTCGGCGCGGTCGTCATAGACCGGCCCCTCGCCCAGCTCGCAACGCACGTCGTTGAGTGGCTTGAACTCTATCACCCTGATTTCCTTAACCCTTCGACCGCGCATCAGCTGCCGGAACGCAATCCCGGACCCCATTCGGTTGACAAGGATTCGGCTTGTCTCCATGCAGATGCCGCCGCCCGTTGCCGGGCTTCGGTATCCGAGTTTTCCTCGCAATGAACAAGCCAGCCCCGGTCATTTCATTCGTCAGCCTCGGCTGTCCAAAGGCGCTGGTCGATTCCGAACGCATTCTCACGCACCTGCGCTCGGAAGGATACGAGGTGTCGCGCCATCACGATGGCGCCGATGTGGTCGTCGTCAACACCTGCGGCTTCCTCGACAGCGCCAAGGCGGAATCGCTCGACGCGATCGGCACCGCCATGAAGCAGAACGGGCGCGTCATTGTTACCGGCTGCATGGGCGCCGAGCCCGAGCAGCTTCGCGACCGCTTCCCCGACGTGCTCTCCATCACCGGCCCGCAGCAATACGAAAGCGTCGTCGCGGCCGTCCACAACGCCGTGCCGCCCGCCCACGACCCGTTCCTCGATCTGGTTCCGCCGCAGGGCATCAAGCTGACGCCGCGGCACTATGCGTACCTGAAGATATCCGAGGGCTGCAATCACCGCTGCTCGTTCTGCATCATCCCGAAGTTGCGCGGCGATTTGGTCTCACGGCCGGCGGCGGACGTGCTGCGCGAGGCGGAGCGCCTGGTGAAGGCCGGCGTCAAGGAATTGCTGGTCATCTCCCAGGACACCAGCGCCTACGGCGTCGACGTGAAGTTCGCGCAAAGCCGCTTCCAGGATCGCGACGTGCGCGCCAAATTCTTTGACCTCGCCAGTGAGCTTGGCTCACTTGGCGTGTGGGTGCGCCTCCACTACGTCTATCCGTATCCGCATGTGGACGAGGTCATCCCGCTGATGGCCGAAGGCAAGATCCTCCCCTATCTCGACATCCCGTTCCAACATGCCAGCCCAAAGGTGCTGAAGGCGATGAAGCGCCCGGCGGCACACGAGAAGACGCTGGAGCGCATCGGGCGCTGGCGCGAGATCGCGCCGGATCTCGCCATCCGCTCGACCTTCATTGTCGGCTTTCCGGGCGAGACCGAGGACGATTTCGACCAGCTTCTAGCGTGGCTCACCGAGGCGAAGCTTGATCGTGTCGGCTGCTTCCGGTTCGAGCCGGTCGCCGGCGCACCGGCCAATGCGCTGCCCGATCAGGTACCCGCCGAGGTCGCCGACCAGCGCTGGCATCGCCTGATGAAGACGCAGCAGGAGATCAGCGCCCGTAACCAGCGCAAGAAGATCGGCCGCCGTATCCAGGTGATCGTGGACGAGACGAGCGGTCGCACGGCGCGCGGCCGCTCCATGGCGGACGCGCCAGAGATCGACGGAGCCGTGAATCTTGCCAGCCGCTTGCCGATCCGCACCGGCGAGATTGTCACGGCGCGCGTGACGCGCGCCGATGACTACGATCTGTTCGCCGAGGTCGTCTAACCGGTCAGCCCTGGCTAGGGACCCTTGAACTGGAGGCCCTTCGGGGGCTGCAGCGCCTTCGGATTTATCTGAAATTTGTGGATCGCTTGCCGCTTTCTGCGTAAAGCGCAGGACGCGGCTGGTGCCGCCGCGGGCAAGCTGGGTCAGCTGGTAATCGCCGCTCGTGGGCCCGCGCTCAGCGAGATACATGCGGCCCTGCGAATCGAAGGCGATCGACGCG
>DATCBY010000076.1:0-17481 GCA_036511595.1 Bauldia sp. | reverse complement strand
ATGGGCAACCTCGTCGCGGGTGTTGAGGGCGATCTCGGCTTCATGGATCTTGCGGGCGCTGGCACCGCCCCATCGTCCATCCCCGGGTTACATCAGGATCTGACTCTAAGCTCCGGCTTTTACGGAGATGCCACGGGTCGCCTGGGTTTTGCTTTCGGCCATACGCTCTTGTATGGCAAAGGCGGGTTTGCAGCTTACAACGGCCAAGCGAGGCAAGTGACCCAGAACCCCGGCTATGTCACCACGGGTACGCAGATATTTACCGGCTGGACCATTGGCGGCGGCATTGAGCAAAACGTTGCCGGGAACATGAACGTCAAGCTTGAATATGATCACTTCGACTTTGGGTCGCAGGGTGGTTCGCAGACAAGCATCAGCGATCCTCCGGTTGGCTTTGTGTACACAAACTCCACGAAGCTCACTGCGGAAGCTGTGAAGATCGGGATTGATTGGCACCTGAATTGAGCCGCTAGGGCGCCCAATTCGCGCGACGTGCTCTTACGACATCGAAGAGGCCGGCAATATCGGTTTGCCGGCCTCTTTGCATTTGGGGCGGGGGGCCGTCATATCACGGCGATGGCGGACCTCTTTGCCGAGCGAATCTACGGCGTTCCTTGGCTGGTGCTTGCCGCCGGCGCGGCGGCCCTCGCCGTCGTCTATCTCGTCATCCCCGCAAGCGCTGGCGCCTCTGGCCTGAATTGGTTCGTGCTGCGGTGGTTCCATTCCATCGCGTGGACTTTCCTTGCACTCGCCGCCTTCGTGCGTGCCAAGGTGAGCGACACCCCGCTTGAATGGGCGGCGCCGCTCGGAGCCACGGGTGGGCTCGTGTACGTCGCGTTCATGATCACCTCGGTGGCCACGCAATCGGGAAGCGGTGGCGGATGATCGCAAACGCCGAGACCAGATGGGCGGTGATCCAGGCGGTGGATGCCCTGCTCGATCACATCGCCAACGGCCGCCACCGGGAGTCGATCGCCAGCTTCACCTGCGATGGGGACGGGGCGTTGATTGGCTCCGAAGCCAGCGAATGGGCCATCGGCCCTGAAGGCCTCCGGGGCTTTTTCGCCTCGCTCTATGCCCAACCCTACCGCGTACTCTTCAAGCTCGACGACCGTCGCATCTCGGCGGCGGGTAATGTCGCCTGGTTCAGCGGAGAGGGGACATATCGGCTGAGTTCGGGCGATGAGGACAAGCCGTATCGCCTGGTGGGTGTGCTTGAGCGGCGCGAGGGGCGTTGGCTGTGGCAGCTTTTCTCGGGCTCGGAGCCCGTCTAGCGCCGGTTCAGTCGACGCGCACCCAGCCGCGTGCCATCAGGTGCTCCTGTGGCTTGAAGCGGCGCTTGTAGCCCATTTTCTGCGAACCCTCGACCCAATACCCGAGGTAGACGTAGGGCAGCCCCATGCGGCGCGCCCGGTTGATGTGGTCGAGGATCATGAAGGTGCCGAGGCTGCGGTCGGCGTAGGCCGGATCGAAGAACGAGTAGACCATCGACAGGCCATCGGCGAGGATGTCGGTCAGCGCGGTCGCGATGAGCGGGCCTTCGCCGCGGCCGGTAATGCCGGTGTCGATGCCGCGGAAGCGATACTCCACGACCAGCGTGTCGACGTGGCTGTCGCCGACCATCATGGCGTAGTCGAGCACGGTCATGTCGGCCATGCCGCCTGCGGCGTGACGCTCGTCGAGGTAGCTGCGGAAGAGCGAGTACTGCTCGGAGGAGGGGCTGGCGGTCGTCTCGGCGCCGATGAGATCGCGGTTTCGCTTCACCACGCGGCCGAAGCTCTTTGTCATTCTGAACCCATCCACCGAGGCGCGGACGGAGATGCAGGCGCGGCAGCCCTCGCACGCCGGGCGGTAGGCGATGTTCTGGCTGCGGCGGAAACCGCCCTGCGTCAGGATATCGTTCAGCGCCGCGGCGCGGTCGCCCACCAGGTGTGTGAATACCTTCCGCTCCGCCCGGCCTGGCAGATAGGGGCAGGGCGCCGGGGCGGTCAGGTAGAACTGCGGGGTTTCGGTGGTGTGCTGCGTCATGCGATTGGCGAATGGAGATCTAGCTTGCGCGACCATAATACCAAGGGCCGTCGGAGGGAAAAGGCAACCGAGGCCGGTTTTGACCCGTCAAAGCCCCCGCCGATGCAGCGGATCGGCGTTGAGAGCCACGACGCCGAGTAGCAAGTCATGCAGGAGCTGCCGGCGGCGTGTGAACAGGCCGACAAGCAGGATCAGCGGCGTGAGGAGGCCGATGGAGAACCAGAACAGCAGGGCGTGCAAGACGGCCAGCAGCGGAAATACCTTCTGGCCGCTCCACGTCCGCATTTCAACGCCAGCCAGCCGCATGCCGGGGGTCGCCGAGCCGCGCCCACCGAGCGTCAGCCCGACATAGAGAAGGGCGACGATAGCGAAGAGCGGTGGGAAGAGTAGCCAGCCGATTCCGAGCGTCACAAAACCCAGTATCAGAACCAGCAGGCCGGCGGGAATCATCAAGGCCACGATCAGCACTGCATCTATGACAAAAGCGACGATGCGTTTCGACAGGATCGCGTCGAACAGGCCCGGCTGCGTCTCGGGATCGTAGACAAATCGATCCGGCGGTCCCTGGCGTCCAGCGTCGCTCATGACAGGCTCTTGCCCTCTCCGAACCGCAAGGTCCAGCGTGCCATCACAGAATGGGGTGTCCCGCTTTCTCCTGCAAGGCGCGCTGACCCGTGAAATGTCCCACTTCCCCCGGCAAAGGAATCGCATTGGCCGATGTAGTGGGGCTATGATGCGTGCGGTTGCCGGGCCAGCGACCGAAGGATGCGGCGTCGAATCGGGTCGACGCCATGGAAACGCTCATTGTCCTGGTTGCCGTGATCGCTGCGGCGGCGGTGACCATCTGGTTGCTGCGCCGGTTTCCATTGTTGCTTCGCCCTCTGTCCTGGGGCCTGTCGGGGATTGGGCGCTGGTTGGTTGGCCTGTGCAGGACCGCATCGTTAGCGACGGATTTTCTGATTTCTCCTGCTGACGGACACCTACCGATCGGGCGCGTGGGCCTATGGATTGCCGTGGCACTCGCGCCGATGGTGCTGTTTTTCGCGCTGGTTGTGACGCGTATGCCGATGCCCGGCGGGTTCGATCCAGGGTACTTCTTGTGGCCGGCGCGATATTCCCGGTTCTGCTGCTCGGCGCATCCTTTGCCGGCGCTTATGAAGACTACGATGTCATGGACAGCGTCATCGCCGCGCCAAAACGGCGATTCGCCGCCGGTCGCGCTGCGGCGCGCGTGCCCGTCGTGGCGCTGTCGCTGGTTCTTTTCGCGGCTTATGTCGTAGCCATCGCGTGGTGGCTTGTTCAGGTCGATTGTGTCGTCCTGGTGGAACAGCTACCCGATACGGCAACGCCGGCGCTCGGCTATATCCTCGTCGGTCTGCGCGCTTTGCCGACCGATATCCTGCTGTCACTGATCGACTGGTTTACCGGTGGCGATACGGTCGTCGTGTTCGGTGCGTCATCGGGGGCGCATGCGTATTATTTTTTGTCGATGACGGTTGGCTGGGGTGTGCTGGTCGGATTGGCCGCGGTCGCCATCCAGCACTTGTGGCAATTGCGGCGCGTCGTGGCTGAACTCAGCGCCGGCGACGAACGTCAGCGAGATCTAATGGAGCGCGCGTCTCGCGCCGTCGTTTGTCCAGCGCGGGATCCTGCGCGCGGCAATCGCGTCGGGTGATCCGGAGGTTCAGCGGCGGCTGTTGGTGGCGACACAAGAGATCGGGCTGCTGCCGTTGCCGCAGATGTTCTGCGCGCGACTTTCGGCTTATGACGCCGACCTTCAGGTGTTTGGCCTCGAGCGCTGCCTGGAAATGTTCCGCTACCGAACGAGGGAATTTGATGCCGCCGATTCCACGGCAGTCTTCCGTGCGGCTGCGCCGGCGCTCATCGCCAGCAAATTGGAGGTCGAGCCGCTGAAGAAACTGCTTCGGCTGATGACGTCGGTGATCATCGTCAAGAAGGTTAGCGGCGAGGTTGCCAAGTCGCTGAAAGAGAAAGTCATGGCGGCGTTGAAGAGCGAACTGGCGAAACCGCGCGCCAAGGAAGATGCGGCGCTCCGTGGTTTCCTGCGCGACCTGCAATCCGCGCTCGGCGGCGCGCCGATCATCGTCAATCCACTCGCGTTGCCGGACCGGGAGGCCAATGAGTGGCTCAGGAACCTCCCGACACCGCCGCCGGCGGCGGATCCAGACGCTCAACCCGAAAGCCCTTCGCCAACAGTGCACTGATGATCTCGGCGGTGTGAGCACCGCCGTGCGTCTCCATGGTGACGTCGACGATCGCGCCCTTGGGCGGGACGTTGAGGATCGTGCGATCGTGGTGCACGTCGAGAATGTTACCTCCTTCGTTGCCGATGGTGCGTGCGATCTCGCCGAGCACGCCCGGGCGGTCGGAAATCAGGATACGTACGGCCACGACCTGTTCTTCGCGGGCGAGTTCGCGCACCATGATCGACGCCGCCAGCCGTGGATCGATGTTGCCGCCGGCGAGGATCAGGCCGACGCGTTTGCCAGCAAAGCGCCCCCGGGCGGACAGGATTGCGGCAAGGGGAGCGGCACCAGCGCCCTCGGCCATTGTCTTCTGCAGCATAAGGTACTCGGCGACCGCCTTCTCGATGGCGCCTTCGTCGACGAGCACGACATCGTCCACATGCCCGCGGATGATCTCCAGCGTCAGCTTGCCGACATTTTTGACGGCGATGCCCTCGGCGAGCGTCTCGCCGCCGATCTTCGCCGGCACGCCGCGCAGCGCGGCCCAGACCGAAGGACAGAGTTCAGTCTCGACGCCGATCACACGCGTGTCGGGCTTGAGAGCCTTCACGGCAATGGCGATACCTGAGATGAGCCCGCCGCCGCCGACCGGCACGATGACGGTATCGAGGTCAGGGCGGTCGGCAATGATCTCCAATCCGATCGTGCCCTGGCCCTGGATGACCAGGGGATCATCGTAGGGATGGACGAGGGTGGCGCCGGATTTCGCCATCAACTTTTCGACCGTCACCTGCGCGTCGGCCAGGGTCTCACCTTCCAGGACGACTTCCGCACCGAAGCTCCGGGTCGCGGCGATTTTCACGAAAGGCGTCGGCTTCGGCATAACAATGGTCGCGGGAATGCCCAGTCGTCCGGCATGATACGCGACGGCCTGGGCGTGGTTGCCGGCTGACATGGCGATCACGCCCCGCGCCCGTTGGGCGGCGTCAAGCGAGAGCAGCTTAACCAGCGCCCCGCGTTCCTTGAACGACGACGTCGCCTGCAGATTCTCGTATTTGACCCAGATGTCGGCGCCGGTGAGCTTTGACAGCCGCGGTGCCGGCAGGAACGGGGTGCGGAGAACTACGCCTTCGATCTGGCGGGCGGCAGCGCGAATGTCATCGAGGGTCGGGATGGCGGTCATCGCTGAGCCCGCGCGGACCACTACCGCTTCAGCGTCTCCGCCACGAATGGCGCGAAGTACGTGAGAATCCCGTCGGCGCCGGCACGCTTGAAGGCGATGAGGCTTTCCATCATGGCGCGATCGCCGTCGATCCAGCCGTTCTGTGCGGCGGCGCGGATCATCGCGTACTCGCCCGACACCTGGTAGGCGAAGGTCGGCATGCCAAAGGCCTCCTTCACGCGCCAGAGTACATCAAGGTAGGGCATGCCCGGCTTCACCATCACCATGTCGGCTCCTTCGGCGATGTCGAGTTCGACCTCGCGGAGCGCCTCGTCGGTGTTCGCAGGATCCATCTGGTAGGTGCGCTTGTCGCCGACCAGAGTTTTGGCGGAGCCAACGGCGTCGCGGAACGGGCCGTAGAAAGCCGACGCGTATTTCGCCGCGTAGGCCATGATCTGGACATGGTCGAAGCCGTTGGCGTCGAGCGCCCGGCGGATAGCCCCGACGCGGCCGTCCATCATGTCGGACGGGGCGATGATGTCGGCGCCCGCTTCAGCCTGGATGAGGCTCTGCAGCACCAACTGCTCGACGCTCGCGTCGTTGGCGATCTCGTCTCCGACCATGATGCCGTCGTGGCCGTGGCTCGTGTAGGGGTCGAGCGCCACGTCGACCATGATGCCGAGGTTGGGCACGTCGGTGTGGATGGCGCGGGTGGCCGTATTGACGAGGTTCTGCGGGTTCAGCGCCTCGGAGCCAGCCGCATCGCGCCGGGCCGGATCGGTGTACGGGAAGAGCGCGATCGCCGGGATGCCCAGTTCGACCGCGTGCTGCGCCGTCTCGACAGCCTCGTATACCGTCAGCCGGCGGACGCCCGGCATTGCCGCCACGTCTTGGCCCTTGTCGCCATCGACCAGGAAAATTGGCCAGATCAGGTCGTCGACGGTGAGCGCCGATTCTGCGACCAGCCGGCGTGCCCAGTCGGTTTGCCGGTTTCGCCGCATGCGGCGACCGCCGAGGATGGACTTCATGTCCGGCTTGGTGGACGGGTCCGCCGCAAAGTCCCTGCGTTCGCGCGCCATGTCTGCTATCGCCTTGATGTAGAAGGCAGGAACATATCATCTTCCGGCCGGAAATGGGTGAATCGAGCATTCAGGAGAGTCGATGACCAGCAAGGACGTGATGGCCCCGGTCGCCGCGCCGCGGACTCGCGCCGAGGTCCTGCTCGACCAATATGCGGTGGCGCTTTCGGTGGTCATGCTTCTCTTCGGGCTCAGGCAATGGGCGATCATCCTCGGCGTGATCCCCGGAGGCGGAGGGCCATTCGAGCAGATGTCGACGGCGTGGGCAGCGGTGACAATCCACCTGGCGGTTGTCGATCTGGTGGCCGCCGTCGGTCTCTGGCTCAAGGTCGCCGGCGGCAAGGTATTGTGGATCTACTCGGCACTCTTCGAAATCGCCATGCACACCGTCTTCGTCAGCACGTTCGGCCCCAGCCTGTCGGTGGTCGCGTTCCACCTCGCCACGCTTGCCGTCTTTGGTGCGCTTACCATCGCGGCGTACAGGCAGGCGCGTTCGGAAGTCTAAAAGCCAAGCATTCCCAAGCAATTGTCCTTGCGCGGGTAAGGCCACGTTAAGCCTGAGCCTTAAGCCGATTTTTAGTCGCGTTGCGTATGGTCGTCCTCACAGAGCAGGAAAACACCTGCCAACAGTGAGGCGAACATGGCTATTGCAAAAAGGGCAGCGGAGGCTGTTGCTCAGCCCGTCACGAATGCTGAGCTAAAGCCCCTTTATATGGAAGCACTGACGCTAGTGGAGCGGCTGCATCGCCGCCTGCTCGACGTCATCAAGGATGAGTTCGACCGCGCAGGTCGTTCGGATGTGAACAGCGTCCAGGCGCTGCTTCTCTTCAACATCGGCGGGTCGGAGTTGACGGCGGGTGAGCTGCGCACGCGCGGCTACTACCTCGGCTCAAACGTCTCGTACAATCTCAAGAAGCTGGTCGAGATGGGCTACATTCATCACCAGCGTTCGCGCATGGACCGCCGTTCGGTCCGCGTCAGCCTGACCGAGAAGGGCCAGGAGGTCGCCAAGATCGTCGATTCGCTCTACGAGCGTCATATCCGCTCGATCGATCAGGTCGGTGGCATCGCCTCCAATGACTTCCTCGATCTCAATCGCTCGCTGCAGCGGCTCGAGCGTTTCTGGACGGACCAGATCCTCTACCGGCTCTAGTCAATCGCCATTTAGGCGTTTTCAGTTTAGTGCCGCTTCCCGTTGAGTATTTAGAAAGCCCGGCCGAAAACCGGGCTTTCTGTTTTATTGTTGCGGTTGCGCCACAGCCGCGCCGGGGTATCGCCCGAGGCCGCGAAAGCGCCATATAGCGGGGCTCGCCACGGAAGGTGGCGACGCAGCCCCAATCACATAAACGGGATCAAGTATGTTCGCGGGCGGGTGGCGGTTGTTTCGCTGCAGCGCACATGTTAGCCCCATGACAAGGGGCTAAAATGATAGAGAGATTCAGGCTGGTTCGCGCTCGCGCCAACTGGATCGGATTCGGCAGTCCCTGATGAACATTCCGATGCCCGTATTTCGTTTTTCCCTCGCTCCGGCCTTAGGCGCTGCGGCATTGGCGTGGCTCTCCTGCGCGGCGCCCGTTTTGGCGCAGTCACAACCCAGTGCGATCGACGAAGTGCTCCAGAACGGCAGCGCCGAATGGTCGGACGGGTACGATGCTGCCTCGGTTGGCGCGGCGGACGTGCGCACCACCATCCCTACGCTCTCGCCACAAATCGTCGGCGCGCTGCAGGCGGCGATCGCTCAGTACTCGGATATCGTCGCCAAGGGCGGTTGGCCCATCGTTCCGGCCGAAAAGGTGCTGAAGATCGGCATGCAGGATCCCATCGTGGCGGTCCTGCGCCAGCGTCTCGCCATCTCCGGCGATCTGCCGGTAGAGGCTGCCCGTAGCGAGACAGCGGGGGCGGGCGCCTCGACGGCATTCGACTCCTACGTCGATGCGGCGGTGAAGCGTTTCCAGGCGCGCCACGGAATCCAGCCGGACGGCGTACTTGGCGCCTCGAGCTACGCGGCGCTGAACATTCCCGCCCACCTGCGCCTGACGCAGCTTGCCAACAATCTGACCCGCCTCAAGGGCTTCCTCGCCAAGCCGCTGCCGTCGCGCTTCGTCATGGTGAACATTCCGGCCGCCAGCGTCGAGGTGGTCGAGGACGGCGTCGTTGTCCAGCGCCATACCGCCGTCGTCGGAAAGGTCGATCGGCCGTCACCGATCGTCAATTCGAAGATTACCGAGATAAATTTTCATCCTTACTGGACGGTGCCGGCGAGTATCATCAAGAAGGATCTGATCCCTCTGATGCAGAAGGATCCGACCTATCTCGCCACCTGGAAGATCCGCGTCTTCGACAAAAAGGGGCAGGAGGTTCAGCCGGAGCAGATCAACTGGCAGAGCGACGACGCCACGAATTACATGTTCAAGCAGGATCCCGGCGATCAGAACTCGCTGGGCATCGTGAAGATCAACTTCCCCAGCCCCGAGGGCGTGTACATGCATGACACACCGCATAAGGGCACCTTCAACGATGACTTTCGCTTCGACTCCTCCGGCTGTGTTCGCATCCAGAACATTCGCGAGCTGATCGCCTGGATCTTGCGCACGACGCCCGGCTGGGACTCCGATCGCGTCGAGGCGGAACTTCGCGGCAACGACCGGCTCGACGTGAAAGTCGCCCAGCCCGTCGACCTGCATTGGGTCTACATCACCGCGTGGTCGACCACGGACGGCATCGTTAACTTCCGCAACGATATCTACAACCTCGACGGCCTCGAGCAGTACACGGACGGAGCCGACGAGACCGCGACGCCGGCTGCGGCCGGTGGCCCGGCGCCGCCGGTCGTCGGCACGGACCCGACGCCACTGCCGGGAGCCACGAACGGTTAGGCGTCCGCGCGGCATTTGGCGGGCGCCAGATTGGCTTGGATAGGCTGATCGTGCTAACCCGTCTGCGGGTTTCACCGGCCACCGGAAACGCACCAATGTCCCTGACCGAGACCAGAGCGGGCGTGTCCGTCGCCTCCGGGTTTTTCACCGCTACGCTCGCCGAATCCGACCCGGAGATCGCGGGCGCGATCGCCAACGAGCTTGGCCGGCAGCAGCACGAAATCGAGCTGATCGCCTCGGAGAACATCGTCTCGCGCGCCGTGCTGGAGGCGCAGGGCTCCGTGATGACCAACAAGTATGCCGAAGGATATCCCGGCAAGCGCTACTACGGAGGCTGCGAATTCGTGGATGTCGCCGAGACGCTGGCGATTGAACGCGCCAAGAAGCTGTTCGACGCGAAGTTCGCAAACGTCCAGCCGAACTCAGGCAGCCAGATGAACCAGGCTGTGTTCCTGGCGCTGCTCCAGCCCGGCGATACCTTCATGGGGCTCGACCTCGCCGCTGGCGGGCACCTTACGCACGGGTCCAGCGTCAACATGAGCGGCAAGTGGTTCAAGGTGGTGCCCTATGGCGTGCGCCGCGATAACCAGCTTCTCGACTATGACGAGATCGAGCGGATTGCTCGCGAGTCCAAGCCGAAATTGATCATCGCCGGCGGTACCGCCTATTCGCGCGTCTGGGACTTCAAGCGCTTCCGCGAGATCGCCGACGCGGTCGGAGCCTACCTGATGGTCGACATGGCGCATTTCGCCGGTCTGGTGGCGGGAGGCGTTCATCCCTCGCCGGTGCCGCACGCCCACGTCGTCACTTCGACCACGCACAAGTCGTTGCGCGGGCCGCGTGGCGGCCTCATCCTCACCAACGACGAGGAGATGGCCAAGAAAATCAACTCGGCGGTGTTTCCCGGACTGCAGGGGGGTCCGCTGATGCATGTCATTGCGGCCAAGGCCGTCGCGCTTGGCGAGGCGCTGCGTCCGGAGTTCAAGACCTATGCGAAGAATGTCATCGAGAACGCACGCGCGCTGGCCGCGGAACTGAAGTCGCTCGGCTTCGACATCGTTTCAGACGGCACCGACAACCATCTGATGCTGGTCGACCTTCGCCCCAAGCACCTGCGCGGCAACGTCTCGGAGAAGGCGCTCGTGCGGGCCGGCCTGACCTGCAACAAGAATGGCATCCCGTTCGATCCGGAAAAGCCATTCGTCACCTCCGGTATCCGCCTCGGTACGCCTGCGGCGACCAGCCGGGGTTTCGGCGTGGCCGAATTCCAGCAGGTTGGACGCTTGATCGCCGAAGTGCTCGACGCTGTCGCGCAATCCGAGGACGGCGCTGCGCCGCTGGTCGAGGCCGCGGTCAAGGGCAAGGTGCGGGCGCTCACCGACCGTTTCCCGATTTACCGGCAGTAGCAGCCCATGCGGTGTCCTTACTGCGGCAACGCCGATACGCAGGTGAAGGATTCGCGTCCGTCCGAGGACAACACAGCAATCCGGCGCCGCCGGGTGTGCCCGGACTGCGGCGGTCGCTTTACGACGTTTGAAAGGGTGCAGCTCCGCGAGTTGACCGTGCTCAAGAAGAACGGCCGCCGCGTACCGTTCGATCGCGACAAGCTCGTCCGGTCGGTGGCGGTAGCGCTCCGCAAGCGCTCGGTCGATCCGGAGCGCGTCGACCGCATGGTCAATGGCATCGTCCGCCAGCTGGAGAGCAGCGGAGAGAGCGAGATTCCCTCCGAGCGCATCGGTCTTCTTGCGATGGAGGGGCTCAAGGGACTCGACGAGGTCGCTTACGTGCGCTTCGCCTCGGTCTATCGCAATTTCAGCGACAGTGAGGATTTCAAGGAGGCCCTTGGCGAATTGTCCGGCGAGCTGTCGACCGAGGGCGGCAAGGTCTGATGGCCACGACGCGCAAGATCGCGATCGATGCAGATTTCGATCGCCGCATGATGGCGGCGGCGCTTCGGCTTGGCCGCACCACGCTTGGTCTCACGCATCCCAACCCCGCGGTCGGCTGCATCATTGTGCGCGGGATGGGCGAGGAGCGGATCGTCGTGGGGAGGGGAGCGACGGCCCCTGGCGGTCGCCCCCATGCCGAACGCATCGCCCTGGCAGAAGCCGGGGGGGCCGCACGCGGCGCGACCGCTTACGTGACGCTGGAGCCCTGCGCCCACAACAGTAAGGCGGGGCCTTGCGCCGCGGCGCTGGTCGAGGCGGGGGTGGCTCGGGTTGTGACGGCGATGGCCGACCCGGATCCCCGCACCAGCGGCGCCGGCCACGAGATTCTGGAAGCCGCCGGTATCGCGATCACAAGCGGCGTATTGGCGGAGGAAGCCGCGCGGACCCATTCAGGCCATATCACGCGCATCAGCAAGGGCCGCCCGCATGTCACGCTGAAGCTAGCCGTCTCCGCCGACGGCATGATCGGTCGGCGCGAAGGTGAGCGCATGCTGGTCAGTGGCAAGCCGGCGTTTGAGGCGGTGCAGATCATGCGCACTGCGTTCGACGCCATCATGGTCGGGATAGGCACGGTGCTTGTCGACGATCCGCGGCTGACGGTGCGGTTGCCGGGTCTTGCGAGGCGTACTCCGGCGCGCGTCATTCTGGATGGGCTGGCGCGCATGCCGCCTGACGCGAAGCTGCTGCAGACGCTCGATGAGGGCCCGATCAAGGTGTTCGTCATGGCGGACGCGCCGCATGAGCGCGTGGCTGCGCTCGCCGCGGCCGGCGCCGAAACGATTGCGGGGTCTGCTGCTGCTGGCCGGCTCGACCTCGTGGGGATATTGTCCCGACTGGCCGAGGATGGCTGCACGCGCCTCCTCGCCGAAGGCGGCGCCGAGGTTGCTTCGTCGTTGGTTACCGCGGATCTGGTTGATGAGGTGATCATTATCCGTGCGCCTGTCGTTGTCGGGTCAGACGGGGTGCGCGCGCTTGGCGGCATGGCGCTGTCGGCCATCGAGCGCAGTCCGCGCTACCTGCTGACCGAGACGGCTCAGGTTGGCGAGGACGTCATGCGGACATACGTCCGGACTGCCGCCTGATGTTCACCGGCATCGTCAGCGACGTCGGCACGGTAGTTCGCGTCGTTGAGCGCAACGACGTCCGGCGGCTGTCGATTGCTGCGATCTACGATCCGGCGACGATCGCCATCGGCGCGTCGATTAACTGCGCCGGCATCTGCCTGACCGTGGTCTCGGTCGCGGCGGGCGACAGTGGCGCGATCTTCGATGTCGAGGCCGCGCCCGAGACCCTTGCCGTTACTAATGCCGGAAAATGGCGAGCAGGCACGCACGTCAACCTGGAGCGGGCCCTTCGCGTTGGCGACGAACTTGGCGGCCACCTTGTTTCCGGTCACATCGATGGTCTCGCCGCAATAGGCTCCCGCGATGACTTGGGCGAGACGACGCGGTTCACTTTTCGCGCGCCTCATGATCTCTCCAGTTTCATCGCGCCCAAAGGCTCGGTCTGCCTCGATGGCACTTCGCTGACGGTAAACGGCGTGGACGGCGATCAGTTTGACTGCCTGCTCATCCCGCATACCTTGCAGGTGACTACGTGGGGCGAGCGAAAGGCCGGCGAGGGCGTCCATCTCGAGGTCGATACCATCGCACGCTACGTTGCGCGTCTCGTCCAACCGGTCTAGACCGCTGCTTTCCAAGGCAAACCACGGCGACCGATGGCTGACCGCTCCCCTCATCTCCTGATCGTGGAAGCGCGCTTCTACGACGATATTGCCGACGAACTGCTCGGCGGGGCGAAGGCAGCACTGGCACCGGCCACCTTCGACGTGGTGACAGTGCCAGGCGCGCTCGAAATTCCGGCGGCAATCGCGATGGCGATCAAGGGCGCCACTCGCTACGACGGCTACGTTGCCCTCGGCTGCGTCATTCGCGGCGAGACCACCCACTACCATACGGTCGCCAACGAATCGGCACGCGGCCTCATGGATCTTGCCGTGGCCTTCGCTGCGCCCATCGGCAACGGGATCATCACGGTCGAGAACGACGCGCAGGCCTGGGCACGGGCGCGCGCCAGCGAGCAGGACAAGGGCGGCGCCGCGGCGCGTGCGGCGCTCCGCATGATCGCGCTCAAAAGCCAGCTCGGCGCCGGATGACCACCGTCGCCAAACCGGCGCAGCGTCCCGCCAACCAGCGCGGGGCGGCGCGACTAGCGGCCGTGCAGGCGCTCTACCAGATGGACCTTGGCGGTGCGACGTTGCCGGACATCGTCGCGGAATTCGAGACGCATCGTTTGGGGAAGGAAGTCGATGGCGACCAGTATCGCGACGCGGACGCGACCTTCTTTCGCGACATCGTCACCGGCGTCGTCGCCGACCAGCGGGAGCTTGACCCGGCTATCGATGCGGCATTGATTTCTGGTTGGCCGCTGACGCGCATCGACGCGACGCTTCGCGCCATCTTGCGTTCGGGCGCCTTCGAGCTGTCGCATCGGTCTGATGTGCCGGGCCGTGTGGTGATCAGCGAGTACGTCGACGTCGCCAACGCTTTCTACGAGGGTGAGGTGCCGGCGATGGTCAACGCCGTGCTCGACGCGCTGGCGCGAAAAATGCGCGCCGCCGAGTTTGGTGTGTGATGGCGAAAACGCGCCTAGGGGAGTTTGCCCTGATCGAGCGCTACTTTCGGCCGCTAGTTGGCGACCCAGGCGCCTTTGGCCTGACCGACGATGCCGCCTGCTACAGGCAGCGACCTGGCGATGATCTGGTACTCACCGCCGACATGCTGGCGGCCGGCGTGCATTTCTTCGCCGACGATCCGCCCGACTCCATCGCCAGGAAGGCGCTTCGCGTCAATCTCTCCGACCTTGCGGCGAAGGGGGCCGAGCCTTTCGGCTATCTCCTGTCGCTCGCGCTGCCGGCCGGTTGGACCGAAGCTTGGCTGAAACGCTTCGTCGCGGGGCTAGCCGCTGACCAGAAATACCATGGCGTGACGCTCTTGGGGGGCGACACCACCCGGGCCGCCGGCGGGTTGACCATTGCCATCACGGCGCTCGGCCGGGTTCCCCAAGGGCAGATGGTGCTCCGATCGGGTGCGAAGGCGGGAGACGCGATCTTCGTGTCCGGCACGATCGGAGACGCCGCGCTTGGGCTTCGCGTCCGTAATGGCATGCTCGGCGGGAAGGCGAGGGGGACCAAACACTTCCTCGATCGCTACCTGCATCCGCAGCCGCGCGTCCGATTGGCGCCGGTTCTTCTTCGGTACGCCACCAGTGGCATGGATGTTTCCGATGGCCTTATCGGTGATCTGACGCATATCTGCGATGCCTCGGGGGTCGGCGCCGAAATCGGGGCACATCTGGTGCCGTTGTCGTCCGCGGCGAAGGTGGCGCTCGCGGCCGATCCGAAGCTTCTTTCCGTCGTCCTCAACGGCGGCGACGACTATGAAGTTCTGGCTACCGTCTTGCCGGGCGCCGCAAATGCGTTTGCGGCGGGCGCCGCGGCCGCCGGCGTTCCGGTCACGCGCATCGGCGAGATTTGCTCGGGGAAGGGCATTCCGGTCGTCCGCGATGCCGCCGGCAAGGTGGTGAGGCTGGTCGCCCGCAGCCACACCCATTTCTGACGTACGCCGGTCATCGCCGAGGAGCCCGACCTACAATTTGGACTTGCTGCTGGCGTCGTGGATTTTCCCACGCCGCGCAAGGAGTTCGCCGGTCATCGCCGTCTTGACGCCCGTTTCGTGACAGTACATACACCCGCGACGTTTTCGCGGCCGCCACACCAGCGCGCTTTTATAAGATTTTGCCCGGTTTGGCGTATCCGAACGCCGATTGACCGCCGGCTGACGCAAGGGGAAACAACCCGTGATCTATCTGATTGTTCTCTGCGGTCTCATCGCCATTGGATACGCGGCATGGGCCGCCCGTGACGTGCTCGCCGCCGACGCCGGCAGCGCGCGAATGCAGGAAATCGCCAGGGCCATCCAGGAGGGCGCCACGGCTTACCTCCGCCGTCAGTACATGACCATCGCGATCGTCGGCGTCGTCGTATTCATCATCGTCGCGCTGCTCCTCTCGATCACCTCGGCGATCGGCTTCGCTATCGGCGCTATCCTGTCCGGCGTCGCCGGCTTTATCGGCATGAATGTGTCGGTGCGCGCTAACGTGCGCACGGCGCAGGCGTCGAGCAAGAGCCTCGCCGCCGGCCTAGCCATCGCCTTTCGCTCCGGTGCCATCACCGGCATGCTGGTCGCCGGCCTCGCGCTCCTCGGCGTGTCGATCTACTACCTTATCCTGACGCAGTTCGCGCACTACGCCCCGAATGACCGTATCGTCGTCGACTCGCTGGTTGCCCTCGGTTTCGGCGCTTCGCTCATCTCGATCTTTGCCCGTCTCGGTGGCGGCATCTTCACCAAGGGCGCCGACGTCGGCGCCGATCTTGTCGGCAAGGTCGAGGCCGGCATTCCGGAAGATGATCCCCGCAACCCGGCGACCATCGCCGACAACGTCGGTGACAACGTCGGCGATTGCGCCGGCATGGCGGCCGACCTGTTCGAGACTTATGCCGTGACGGTGGTCGCCACGATGGTCCTCGCCGCGATCTTCTTCGCCGGCCAGGACATCCTCTCCAACGCGCTGCTCTACCCGCTTACCATCTGCGCCGTCTGCATCATTACCTCGATCATCGGTACGTTCTTCGTCACTCTCGGCGCCAACAACTCGATCATGGGCGCGCTCTACAAGGGCCTCATCGTCACCGGCCTGCTTTCTATCGTCGGACTGGCGCTGGCCACGACCTTTGTGGTCGGCTGGGGCGTCATCGGCACCGCCAACGGTGTCGAGATCCATGGTACCGGACTCTTTGCCTGCGGTCTGGTCGGCCTGGTCGTGACCGGGCTAATCGTCATCATTACCGAGTACTATACCGGTACGGGGAAGCGCCCGGTCATTTCGATCGCGCAAGCGTCGGTTACCGGTCATGGCACCAATGTGATCCAAGGCCTCGCCGTATCGCTGGAATCGACAGCGCTGCCGGCGCTGGTCATCGTTGGCGGCATCATCGCCACCTATCAGATCGCCGGCCTCTTCGGCACCGCCATAGCCGTCACCACAATGCTCGGCCTTGCCGGCATGATCGTGGCTCTCGACGCGTTTGGACCGGTCACGGACAATGCCGGCGGCATCGCGGAAATGGCCGGTCTGCCGAAAGAAGTGCGCCATACGACCGATGCGCTCGACGCGGTCGGCAACACGACCAAGGCGGTCACCAAGGGCTACGCCATCGGTTCCGCCGGGCTGGGCGCTCTGGTGCTATTCGCTGCCTACTCCAACGATCTGCGCTACTTCGCCGCCAACGGGGACATGTTTACGTACTTCAAGGACATCGGCACGGTGTCCTTCGACCTGTCCAACCCCTACGTCGTCGCGGGCCTAATCTTTGGCGGGCTCATCCCTTACCTGTTTGGCGGCATCGCCATGACTGCAGTTGGCCGGGCCGCCGGTGCCATCGTTCAGGAGGTGCGCCGCCAGTTCCGCGAGCATCCCGGCATCATGCAGGGCACGGAGAAGCCGGATTACGGCCGCGCCGTCGATCTGCTTACCAGGGCGGCGATCCGCGAGATGATCATTCCCTCGCTCCTCCCGGTGCTGGCACCGCTGGTGGCTTACTTCGGGGTGCTGCTCATTTCGGGCTCAAAGGCTTCGGCCTTCGCGGCGCTCGGGGCTTCGCTGCTTGGCGTGATCGTCAACGGCCTGTTCGTCGCCATCTCGATGACTTCCGGCGGTGGCGCTTGGGATAACGCCAAGAAGTCGTTCGAGGACGGCTTTACCGACAAGGACGGCGTCAAGCACATGAAGGGTTCCGAGGCCCACAAGGCATCGGTCACCGGTGATACCGTCGGTGACCCCTACAAGGATACCGCGGGTCCGGCCGTGAACCCTGCCATCAAGATCACCAACATCGTGGCGCTGCTGTTGTTGGCAGTGCTGGCGCATTAGACAGTCCGGAAAGACAAAAGCCCCCGCGGATTACTCCGCGGGGGCTTTTTTGTTGCCTGCGCCGTTATTTGGTCAAGGGACCGGCGCCCAGCCCGATCACGCCGCTGAATACCTGCTGCAGGAAGTTCTGATCGGCGCCGCCGGTCGGCGTCGTCCGCGTGACGAAGTCGAACACCTTGCCGTCCTGCA
>DATCBY010000075.1:0-2716 GCA_036511595.1 Bauldia sp. | reverse complement strand
GCGCATGGGAGGAAGACAAATGCAAAAATACGGAATCGGACAATCCGCCGAACGCGTGGAGGATGTGCGCTTTCTGACCGGCAAGGGCTGCTACGTTGGCGATATGGTGCTGGCAAACCAGCTTCATGGCGTCGCGCTGATGTCGCCGCATGCGCACGCCCGCGTCACGCGCATCGACGCGACAGCGGCGCGCGCGGCCGCGGGAGTGGCCGCGGTGCTGACGGCCGCCGAAGTCGCAGAAGACAACCTAGGCAGCTTCGGGCCGCTGTTCATGCCGGAGGATATGGGTGGGCCGAAGGGCTTTCGCACCAAGCGTCCGCTGCTCGCCGGCGAAGTGGTGCGCTTCGTCGGTGACCGCGTCGCTTTCGTCGTCGCCGAGACCGAGGAGCAGGCGCGCTCCGCGGCGGAAATGATCGAGGTCGACTACGAGCCGCTGCCGGCGCTCGTCGACATCGATGACGCGATGAATCCGGATGCGCCGAGGATCTGGGAAGGCTGCGACGACAACGTCTGCTTCGCCGTCATGTTCGGCGACAAGGAAAAGACAGCGGCAGCGTTCGCTGCGGCGAAGCACGTCGTCTCGCTGCGGCTTGAGAACAACCGGATCACCGCCAACGCGATGGAACCGCGGGGTGCCATAGGCGACGCCGGTCCGGACGGCACGATGACGCTGTGGACCAGCAACCAGAACCCGCATGGCGGGCGCACCATGCTGTGCAACGATATCTTCAAGATTCCCGAGACCCAGTTACGCGTCGTCACGCCGGACGTCGGCGGCGGCTTCGGCATGAAGGCGGACGTTTATCCGGAGGATGCGCTGGTGCTGTGGGCGGCGCGGCGCACCGGCCGCCCGGTCAAGTGGATCGGCAATCGCTCCGACAGCCTGCTCGGCGACAATGTCGGCCGCGACGAAGTCGTGCGCGGCGAGATGGCGCTCGACGGGGACGGCAAGATTCTTGGTATCCGTGTTCGCGCCGCCCACGGCATCGGCCCCTACATCGTGTCGGCAGCCGCGGCCACGGTCCTGTTCTCGTCCCGCTTCGTGCCCAGCGTCTACGATGTGCAGGCGCTTGACCTCGAAGGCCGCGCCGTTTTCACCAATACCGGCACGCTCGGTCCCTATCGCGGTGCCGGCCGGCCGGAAGCTGTTTACATAACGGAGCGCCTGCTCGACAAGGCGGCCAAGCTGATCGGCATATCGCCCGCCGATATCCGCCGCCGTAATTTCATCAAGGCCGATGCGTTCCCCTATCGAACGCCGACGCATTTCGTCTTCGACAGCGTCTAGTTCGAGGTGGCTCTCGATAAATGCCTGGCGCTTTCCGATTGGGCTGGCTTCGAGGCGCGTCGCGCGGCGTCCGAGCGGGCCGGGCTGCGTCGCGGGCGCGGCATTGCGTGCTTCATCGAGCAGGGCGGCATCTTCAACGAACGCATGGAGCTGCGCTTCGACCCGAGCGGCATGGTGACGATCGTTGCCGGCACGCATTCGCACGGGCAGGGGCATGCCACTACCTATTCGCAGATGGTGACCGAATGGCTCGGCGTGCCGTTCGAAGCAATCCGCTTCATCCAGGGCGACACCGAGAAGGTGCCGTTCGGCCGCGGCACCTACGCGGCGCGGAGTTCCATGCTGGGCGGTGCGGCGCTCAAGAACGCTGCCGACATCGTCATCGAGAAGGGCAAGGCGATGGCTGGCTTCCTGCTGGAGGCAAAGGGCGCGGGGGTCGAATTCGCCGAAGGGATTTTCCGCGTCGCCAATACCAACCGGACAATGCCGCTCGTCGATGTCGCCAAGGCGTTCTACCGCAAGGGCGGCATTCCCAAGGAATTCGGCCTGGGTCTCGAGGCGACGGGCTCCTATGCCGCCGATCCGCCGAATTTTCCGAACGGCTGCCACTCCTGCGAGGTCGAGATCGATCCGCAAACCGGCTCAATAGTCGTCGATCGCTATACGTCGGTTGACGATTGCGGCCGTGTGGTCAACCCGATGATCTGCCGCGGCCAGATTCACGGCGGCGTGGCGCAAGGTCTTGGCCAGGCGCAGCGGGAGGGTATGGTTTATGACCGCGAGAGCGGTCAGCTGCTCTCGGGCAGCTTCATGGACTATGCCATGCCGCGCGCCAGCGATATTCCCGAGATCCATGGCGAGTTCCACGAGGTGCCGTGCAAGACGAATCCGCTGGGCATCAAGGGTATCGGCGAAGCCGGCACCATCGCGGCGCCGGTAGCGTTCATGAACGCTGTAGCCGACGCTCTCGACGGGCTGGGGGTGGACAGCGACGCCCTGCAGATGCCGGCGACGCCGGAACACATCTGGGCCGCTATCGCCGCAGCCCGTCCGCATGCGGCGGCTTGAGGAGGAGCGGTAGATGACCAGGGTTCAGCTCACCGTCAACGGCAAGTTGTCAACCGCCGAAGTCGACGATCAGACACTCCTCGTTGAGTTTTTGCGCGACAAACTCCGTCTGACGGGCACGCACGTCGGTTGCGACACGTCCCAGTGCGGCGCCTGCGTCGTTCACGTCGACGGCCTGGCGGTAAAATCCTGCACGATGCTGGCAGCGCAGGCGAACGGCGCCAGCGTTCTCACCATCGAGGGACTCTCCGGAGGCGATGAACTCCACCCTTTGCAGGCGGCCTTTCGCAAGCATCATGGCCTGCAATGTGGCTACTGCACGCCGGGGATGATCATGTGTGCCCTCGACATGATCCGGCG
>DATCBY010000074.1:0-126167 GCA_036511595.1 Bauldia sp. | reverse complement strand
TGGTGCCCCTGGCCCGACTCGAACGGGCACGTCTTGCGACAACAGATTTTGAGTCTGCCGCGTCTACCAGTTCCGCCACAGGGGCTCCCGGGCGCGGCCCCGCGTATATGGGGAGGGCGGGGCGCGGTCAACCGGCGGCACGACCGATTTTGACAGGCGAAAACACCCCCGCTAGAGAGGGCGCCCATGCTGCGCCGCCTCTACGAGTGGACGATGAGCCTGGCCGGCCGGCAGTCCGCCGAAATCTGGCTGGCGGTCATCGCTTTCGTCGAAAGTTCCGTCTTTCTGGTGCCGGCTGACGTGCTGTTCGTGCCGATGGTGATTGCGCGGCCCGAGCGGGCCTACCGCTACGCGCTCGTCGCCACCGTTGCCTCGGTGCTTGGCGGCATCGCCGGCTGGTATCTCGGTCACTACGCCTTCGACGGCCTGGCGAAGCCCATTCTTGAGTTCTACGGCAAGCTCGACGCATTCGAGGCGCTGCGTAATTCAGCCTCGAGCCACAACGCCATTCTCCTGTTGCTCATCACCTCGGGCATCGCCCACCTGCCGCCGATAAAGGTGGTGACCATCCTTTCCGGCGCCGCCAACGTCGACCTCTGGTTGTTCATCGTCTCGGCAATTGTCGCCCGTGGCGCCCGCTTCCTGGTGCTCGCGTGGCTCATCCGCCGCTACGACGACACGATCCGCACTTTCATCGAAAAGCGGCTTGGACAGGTCGCCGCCGGAATCGTCATCGCGATCATTTTACTCTTCGCGGCGACCCGGTTCCTGTAGAGCATCCGCCCATGCTGCCCCGTGCCCTCCGCATTCCCGCCTTCGTCTTCGTCGTCGGACTGGCCACCATTCTCGGCGCGTGGAGTTTCCAGCTCATCGGGGGCTTTGTCCCCTGCAAGCTCTGTCTCGAGGAGCGCACTCCCTACTATGTCGGGGTACCGCTGGCCCTGCTCGCGCTTGTCGCCGTCCTCACCCATGCACCATCGTGGTTGGTCCGCGTCCTGCTGGCGCTCGTTGCGCTCGCGTTCCTCTACGATGCCTACCTCGGCACGTATCACGCCGGCGCCGAGTGGGGCTGGTGGCCGGGACCCTCCGACTGCGGAGCCAGCGGAGCCTCCGCCGCCGCGTCAAGCGCCGATCTCCTGAAGCAGCTGGAGAATATCCGCGTCGTCTCCTGCACCACGGCGAGCTGGCGCTTTCCCGAAGGCTGGGGATTGTCGCTCGCTGGGTGGAATGCGGCGATCGCAGTGATATTGACGGCGACGGCTGCCTGGGGTGCTGCGCGTGCGCCGAAACCGCACGCACCGACCTACGGCTCCAGTTCGGTATCCCAGTAGAGATAGTCCATCCAGGATTCGTGCAGGTAGTTCGGCGGGAACAACCGGCCATTGTTGTGCAAGTCGGCGACCGTCGGCCGGTACGGCCTATGGGCGGGGAACATGCGTGCGTCGCGCGGGCTGAGGCCGCCCTTGCGCAGGTTGCACGGCGAGCAGGCGGCCACGACATTGTCCCAGGTCGTGTGCCCGCCACGCGAACGCGGGATGACGTGATCGAAGGTAAGATCCTCGTGCCGCCCGCAGTACTGGCACTGGAAACGATCGCGCAGGAACACGTTGAAGCGCGTGAACGCCGGATGGCGCGCCGGCTTGACGTAAGTCTTGAGCGATACGACCGAGGGCAGCTTCATCGTGAACGAGGGCGAATGAACCGCCGTCTCGTACTCCGACACGATGTTCACCCGATCGAGAAACACCGCCTTGATGGCGTCCTGCCACGACCACAGCGACAGCGGGTAATAGCTGAGCGGTCGATAATCTGCATTGAGGACCAGCGCCGGATTGGACCCCGGCGAGACGGCTATGTTCACGCGCGCTCCCGAATTCACCCTGCGTTGACGGGGGCTTACGGCCCCTCTTACGCGGGCGATACTCTATATGGGATATGACGCGCATGTGAAGGGGGCGCGAAGCGGCCGGCTGGTGATCCGCAGCACCCGGCGAACGACCGCCGCCCGGTCGGCCTGCGGCTGCAGGCCCCGGATACCATGATTTGCGGCTACCCCTCCCCTTCCGCTTCTTGATTGCCTAAATATGTAGACGCAGGCGGCGGGAAGGAGCTGAGACTTCATGGCAATGTCCTTCGACTGGAAAGTACCGCCGGAAATCGCTCCCGGCACCGACGACTACGCCTACGACCTCGAAGCCGCGCTTTCGGCGGTGGTTGCCATCCGCACGGTCGTCCCCGCCGATGCCTTCACGGCGGATATCCTCGGTACCGAGCGGACCGGTAATGGCGTCATCATCGGCAGCGATGGCGTCGTGCTCACGATCGGCTATCTGGTGACCGAGGCAAGCGAAGTGTGGATGACGCTGACCGACGGGCGCACCATCCGCGGCGACGTCATCGGCTACGATCAGGAAACCGGTTTCGGCCTCATCCGCGCGCTCAGCCGGGTCTCGCTGCCCGCGTTGGAACTCGGCGATTCGACCGATGCGGTTCCGGGCGTCCGGGTAATCGCCGCCGGCGCTGGCGGCAGCCAGCATTCGGTAGCGGCGCGGGTAATCGCGCGCCAGGAGTTCGCCGGCTATTGGGAATATCTCATCGACGAGGCGATCTTCACCGCGCCGGCGCATCCCTTCTGGGGCGGCACCGCGCTCATCGGGCCGGAAGGCACGCTGCTGGGCGTCGGCTCGCTGCAGCTCGAGCAGGCAGGCGAGGACGGCGAAGGCGTGCCTCTCAACATGTATGTTCCGACCAACCTGCTGAAGCCGGTGCTCGACGACCTGCTGACGATGGGACAGCCGAACCGGCCGCCGCGCCCATGGCTCGGCCTCTACGCCACCGAGGTTGACGACCGCGTCGTCGTCGCCGGCGTCGCCGGACGCGGACCGGCGGCGCGGGCCAAATTGAAGCAGGGCGACGTCGTGCTCTCGGTCGGCGGCATGAAAATCTCCGGACTGGCCGGACTCTTCCGCACCGTCTGGTCGCTCGGGCGTGCCGGCGTCGAGGTGCCGATGACGGTTTATCGCGATGGACGACCGCTCGACCTGACGGTCACCTCCGGCGACCGCAACCGCTTCCTGAAGGGTCCCAGTCTCCACTAGGACCGGTCACAGGCCTCGGAAGACAAGCCAGTCGTTATGCGCTAACCATCAACGCGCCAGGCGCTGTCGCCTGCCGCCCACCCATCCCGGCGCACTCGTTTCTGGAGTAGTTACGTCATGGAATATCGGCTTCTCGGCCGCTCCGGTCTGAAGGTCTCGGCGATCACGATGGGCACGATGACCTTCGGCCGCGCCAAGGACGGCGTCGTCGGCAGTGTCGACGCCAAGGAGGCCAGGAGGCAGATCGACCAGTGCATCGACGCCGGCGTCAACCTGATCGACACCGCGGATGTCTATGCCAAGGGAGCCTCGGAAGAGATCATCGGCGAGGTGCTCGGCAAGAAACGCGCTGATCTTCTCATCGCCACCAAGGCGCGCTTTCCGATGGGCCCCGGCCCCAACGACCGCGGGCTTTCACGGGCCTATCTCGTCGCCGAATGCGAGCGCAGCCTGAAGCGCCTGCGCACCGACTGGATCGACCTCTATCAGGTACATCAGTGGGACGGACAGACGCCGCTGGCAGAAACCATGGAGGCCCTCGATCGCCTCATCCAGCAGGGCAAGGTCCGCTACATCGGCTGCTCCAACTATTCCGGCTGGCACATCATGAAGGCGATGGGTGTCGCCAGGACCGACAGGCGCCAGCCCTTCATCAGCCAGCAGATCCACTACTCGCTGCAGGCACGCGAGGCGGAGTACGAACTCGTGCCCGTCTCCCTCGACCAGGGTCTTGGAATTCTCGTCTGGAGTCCGCTTGCCGGCGGGCTCCTGTCTGGGAAATTCACGCGCAACGACCGCAAGGGCCCGAAAGGCTCGCGCCATTTCGGCCGTAAGTGGCGCGAACCGCCGATCTACGACGAAGACAAGCTATTCGACATCATCGATGCGCTCCTCGCGGTCGCTGGGGAGCACGACGTCTCCGCTGCGCAGGTCGCGCTGGCGTGGCTTCTGCGCCAGCCAGGCGTCACTTCCGTCATTATCGGCGGGCGGACGAAGGAACAATTCGCCGACAACCTCGCTGCCGCGGACCTGCATCTCTCCGACGACGACCTCGCACGGCTCGAAAAAGTCAGTCGTCCGGACCTTGCCTATCCCTTCTGGCATCAGGCATGGGCGGCGAATGACCGGCTCGGTCCCGCCGACTTATCGTTGCTTGGCAAGTACCTGGGGGAGTAACCCGGCTCCGCTACTCGTGCCGCAATGCCTCGATGGGATCCAGACGCGCGGCACGGCGCGCCGGGAAATAGCCGAAGGCAACACCGACGAGCGCCGAGAAGACGAAGGCTATCACCACCAGCGCCGGGCTGACGATGAACGGTACATGGAGGAAGTGCCCGCCGACCGCCGCCAGGCTGAGGCCCAGAACGACGCCGAGGACGCCGCCGAATAGCGACAGCACGACCGCCTCCACCAGGAACTGCATCAGCACCTGATAGGCCTGCGCCCCGATGGCGAGACGGATGCCGATCTCGCGGGTACGCTCGGTCACCGACACCAGCATGATGTTCATAATGCCGATACCGCCAACGAGCAGGCTAACGCCGGCGACCGACGACAACAGGCCGGTAAGCACGCCCGAGATGCCGGTCAGAACGTTCGCGATCTCCGCCATGTTCATGACGGTGAAATTGTCCTTGTCGGCCACCCCGATGCCCCGACGCTCGCGGAGCAGGTTCTCGACGCTCGTCTGCACGTCGGCGATGTCGTAGCTCTTGTCGACCGCGATGTAGATCTGGTTGACGTCCTGGTTGCCGGCGATGCGGCGCTGGACCGCCTTCAGCGGCATCAGGATGACGTCGTCGGGATCCGGCCCGAAGCCCGAGCTGCCCTTGGTTTCCAGCAGGCCGATGACGTTGCACGAAATCTGCTTCAGCCGGATGATCGCGCCGACGGGATCGCTGTCGGGAAACAGCGCTTGCTTCACCGTGTTGCCGAGGATGCAGACGGCGGCGCCGGCTTGCAGGTCGGCATCGGTGAAAATGCGCCCGCTGGCGACATTCCATTCGCGCGCCTGGAGGTAACGATTGTCGGTGCCGTTCACCGGCATGGCATGATTGAGATTGCCGAAGATCGCCGTCAGGCTCTTGGTCGAAAGCGGCGCCGCGGTAATGACACCGGCGACCTGCGTCTGCACCGCGGCGACATCCTGGACGGTGAACGCCTTCTGGTCGGCGGTGGCACTTGCCGGGCCGAAGCCGGCTTGACCCGGCCGCACCAGCAATACGTTGCTGCCGAGGCTGGAAACGCTGGCGGTTACCTGCGCCGTCGTACCCTGCCCCAGCGTCACCATGACGATGACCGCGCCGACGCCGATAACCACGCCGAGCACCGTAAGGATCGAGCGGAGCGCATTCCGCATGATCGTGCGGATGGAGAGCTTCAGCGTCTCGTAGAGCATCAGGCCGCCTCCGCCGCGTGCACGCCCATCACGATATGACCGTCGAGAAAATGGATGACCCGCTCGGCGTAGGCCGCCATGTCGGGCTCGTGCGTGACCATGACGATTGTGATGCCGTCGTCGCGATTGAGGCTGGTGAGGAGATTCATCACGTCCTCACTGGTCGCCGTGTCGAGGTTCCCGGTCGGCTCGTCGGCGAGCATCACCTGCGGCCGTGTCACGATCGCGCGCGCGACGGCGACGCGCTGTTGCTGGCCGCCCGAAAGTTCGTTCGGATCGTGGTGCGCACGTTCGGCCAAACCGACCTTGGCGAGCGCCTCTAGCGCAAGCCGGCGCCTCTCGGCGGCGGCCATGCCACGATACATCAGCGGCAGCTCGACGTTTTCCACCGCCGAGGTCCGTGGCAACAGATTGAAGCCCTGGAAGACGAAACCGAGAAAATTTCGACGCAGCAGAGCCTGCTGGTCGCGATCGAGCGCGCCGACACCGACACCCATGAATTCGTAGGTGCCCTCCGTCGGCGTATCGAGGCAGCCGAGAATATTCATGGCGGTCGACTTGCCCGAACCGCTCGGTCCCATCACCGCGACGAACTCGCCCCGGGCGATGCTGAAATCGACGCCCTTCAGCGCCGCCACGGTGGCATCGCCGGTTCCGTAGACCTTGGTCACGCCGCGAAAGCGGATCAGCGAGGATGGTGCTGGCGCGGACGGTTGCATGACTCAGGAGGCGGTCTTTGCCGCGGTGATGACCTGATCGCCCTCGGCCAGAGTTCCGCCGGAGACGGCGGTGTGGGTTCCGTCGGTGACGCCGACGGTAACAAATTCCCGCGTCGGCTTGCCGTCGCGCAACACCCAGAGCACATGTTTGTCGGTCGGCAGTGATCGCGTGGGCGTGGTCGTCGTCCGGTCCGGCCGTGGCCGACTGGGCATCAGCAGGCCGAGCAGGCCAACGCCACCGTTCGAATTGTTGGCGCGCTGGATCGCGACCGGCGGCGCGTAGCGGAGCGCGGCGTTGGGAACCAGCAGCGAATCCTTCACCTGGTCGACTGTGATGTTGGCGGTGGCGGTCATCCCCGGCCGAAGCGACAGATCGGTATTGTCGACTGTCAGGATAGCCGTGTAGGTGACGACACCTTCGACGGTGACCGGTGACAGACGGACCTGCGAGATGGTCGCCGGGAAACTACGCCCGGGGAACGCCTCGACCGTGAAGCCGGCCTGCTCGCCGACCGTGACCTTGCCCATGTCGGCCTCGTCGATGGCAACCTGGACCTCCATCTTGGCGAGGTCTTCGGCAAGCGTGAAGAGAATCGGAGCCTGCAACGACGAAGCAACGGTCTGCCCGACTTCGACGGTCCGGTTCAGCACGACACCATTGATCGGCGACAGAATCTGCGCCTTGTCCAGGTTGGACTGCGCGATGTCGAGGTTTGCCTGGGCGATGTCGAGGTTTGCCTTCGCGGAAGCCAGCCCCGCCACGGCGCGATCGCTGTCGGCTTTGGCGGCATCGTTGGTGGTCTGGCTGTCGACACCGCTGATCGTAAGCTTCTGCGATCGGGTGTAGACTGCGGCCGTCTGTTCCACCGTTGCGTTCGCCGTCTGCCCATCGGCTTGCCGCGCTTCCAGCGTCGCTTGCGCCAGTTTAACGGCGGCGGTGAGGTTATCGGTCTTCAGCGTCGCCAGAGACTGATTTTGCTTCACCGTATCGTTGAAATCGGCGTCGACGGTCGCGATCGTGCCGGACAGCTCGCTGGAAATATCGACTTGGTTGGTCGGCTGCAGCGTGCCTGTCGCCGCCACGCTGACGGTGAGATCGCCGCGCGTGACCGGGGCGGTGGTGTAGGTCACCGCGCTCGCCGTAACCCGGGAAGAGTTCCACGCCCACGCCCCCGCAACGACGACAAGCGCCATGACGGCGATGCCAACGTAGCGCCAGACGCGCCGGTTCGGATTGCTCGCTTTGAGGATAGCGGCAAGGTCTGGCTGGACAACGGTCTCGGGCTGGACCGGGGCTTCCGGCTCGGGGGTTTTCTGGAGCATGGCCTTTTACATGGGGTTGGCAGCTACCCTTTGACACGTCCTAACGCAGCTGCACCTACGTTTGCTCCGAACAAATCGCGGAAAATCAGCCCAAAACCCGCTTGATGAACCCGGCGCCGAGGTCGAGGCCTTCCTGGTCGATGCCGTGGGCGAGCCCGGGACGGACATGCCACTCGACCGGAAATCCAGCATCGCCAAGGAGACGCGCGGCGGCATAAAGCGCTACCGACGGGATGAGCGGATCGGCGTCGCCGTGAACCAAAAGGATGGGCGGATGCTGCCGCGTTTCCTCCTTCAGAAACTCCGGTCCCGGCAGGAGACCCGAATAGCCGACTACGCCGGCAGCCGGGCGGGCGCGACGCGGCGCGACATGCAGCGCCATCATGGTGCCCTGGCTGAAACCAACGAGCGCAAGGCGATCCTCGCCAGGCCGGTGGCCGGCGAGCTCCTGATCGAGAAACCGATCGAGGACCGGCGCCGCATCGAGCACACCTTCGCGCAGCTTCCCCTGGTCCATGCCGGCAAGCGGAAACCATGGCCGCCCCGTCGGCGCCTCACCGCATGGCTGAGGCGCATGCGGCGAGACGAACGCGGTGTCGGGCATGAGCGGCGCCCACAGCCTTCCGATGTCGATGAGGTCGTTGCCATCGGCACCATAGCCGTGCAGGAAAACGACCAGGCTTTTCGCAGGACCGCCACGGGGCTCGATCCTCGGTCCATCGATCATGGCAGCACTCATACCGGCGTCATCTTTTTTTTCTTCTGCGCTCCATAGTAAGCCCAGAAAAGCGTCGCGGCGACGCTGCGCCATGGCGACCACTTTGCGGCGATTTCAGCGGTATCGGCGGGCGACAGTGGCGTCGGCAGGCTGAACGCGCCTGCGACCGCGTTGCGGAGCGCCAGATCGCCAACGGGAAAGATGTCCGCGTGGCCGAGGCAGAAAAGCAGATAGATATCGGCGGTCCACGGGCCGATGCCGTGCAAGCCGGTGAGCGTCGCATGCGCCTCCTCGGCCGGCGCATGCGCCAGCGCATCCAGGTCGAGACCGTCGCGCACGGCCGCGGCCACGGCACGGAGCGTCCGGATCTTGGGCCCGGACATTCCCGCCTTGCGGAAGCGCGTCTCGCGCGCCCGATGGACCGCCTCGGCGCTCATCTCAGGGAACGACGCCTCGAACCGCGTCCAGATCGCGTTGGCGCTGGCCACCGACAACTGCTGGCCCACGACGATGCGCAGCAGTCCCGTAAGACCGGGCTCGCGCCGGCGCAAAGGCAACACGCCGGCGATCTTGATGACCGGCTTCAGCCGGCGATCCACTTTGCCGAGATACGCCAGCCCAGCGGCGACTTCGTCAATCGTCTCGATCGTGCGGAGCGCGCTCCTCACGGAGCCGCCGCGCATGGCATTGGCGGAAAAGTGGCGACCTCGACGACAACGCCAGCGGTTCCGCTCGCCGCCGCGAACTTCCGCGATACAAACCCGGTCAATCCCCATCGATACCGGAAATCTCAACATGTACCGTTACCGGAACCGGCGCTTTGCCCCCGGCAACCTGATGCGAACACGCGTTGACCAGGAGAGCAAGCACATCCTTGTCAGCCAGATCGGCGGGCTTTGCCTTTGCGGTCAGACATGCATCGAGCGCCGTTTGATCGGGCATGAGAAGTGTCGCCTCACCGCTGGCGTTGATACCAAACTCGCCGCTGGCAATCGTCCCGGCGAGGCGCGCCGGCAGATTCAGAGCACCCCACGGCGTGGTGGCGGATAGCGCGCCCGTCGCGCCGCCATCGTAGGCAAACGTCAAATCCACCGTGCCGCTCGAATGGCCGTCGCCGCCGAACTGCTGCAGCTTGCAGACGATGCCTGCTGGTGCGGCTTCGGCGGCTATGGGGAAAAAGATCGCCATTGCCGCACCCGCCACCAGGCACCGGAAATTTTTCGTCATCGGAGTCTTCCTTGGACGGCGCGGGGTTTGGCCAGCCGAACTGGCGCTGCTAGAGCATGGGTGTCCCCCACCCAGTCAAGCCGGGCCAACGGTACCGTGCAACCCGTTTTCCGCTTTGCTCCCTCGCCAAACGGCCCGCTCCACTTCGGCCACGCTTTCTCGGCTCTGGTTGATTTCGAGAGATGTCGGGCTGCCGGCGGACGCTTCCTGCTCCGCATCGAGGATATCGACCCAACGCGCAGCCGGCCGGAACACGAGGCCGGCATCTACGACGATTTGCGTTGGCTCGGATTGATTTGGGAGGAACCGGTGCGCCGCCAGTCGGAGCACATGGACGAATACGCCGCTGCATTGAAACACCTGACAGCGATGGGACTGGTGTATCCGACCTTCCTGTCCCGGGCGGAGATTGCCTCCGTCACCGCGGCGCCAGCGTGGCCGCGCGATCCCGACGGTGGACCGCTCTATCCTGTCAGCGAGCGCGATCTGCCGCCGGACGAAGTCGCGCGGCGCATGGCGCGCCCCGATCCATACGCACTCCGCCTGCGCATGGATCGGGCAGTCGCCAGCGCCGGACCCCCCTCGTGGCAGGAAGAA
This sequence comes from Bauldia sp., assembly GCA_036511595.1. GTDB lineage: Bacteria > Pseudomonadota > Alphaproteobacteria > Rhizobiales > Kaistiaceae > DASZQY01. The sequence continues at coordinate 116,087 of DATCBY010000074.1, read as the reverse complement.
GGCGAAGGCACCGTGTCCGCCAATCCCGCCGCCTGGGGTGATGTCGTCATTGCCCGCAAGGAGACGCCGACCTCGTACCATCTGGCGGTGACCGTGGACGACGCTGCACAGGGCGTCACCCACGTTGTGCGCGGCCGCGACCTCTACCACGCTACCGCGGTGCACGTGCTGCTGCAGCGTCTGCTTGGCCTTCCCTCGCCGACCTATCACCACCACCGGCTGATCGTCGATGCGACCGGACGGAAGCTCGCGAAATCCGACGGCGACGCGTCGCTGCGGTCGCTGCGCGAGGCAGGCGCGACGCCGGCCGACATCCGCCGGATGGTCGGCCTATAGCCACGTCACGGCATGCAGCCAGAACGCGGTCGTGAACACCGCGAAAGCGGTCGTCAGGGTTATCGAGCTTGAGGCCAACGCTTCTCCCGCCTTGAAGCGTTTCGCCACGATGTAAGCGTTGACGCCGGTCGGACACGCTGCCGCGATGACGGCTGCCTTGGCCCATATCGGCGGCAGCGGAATGACAAACGAGACAACGAAGAACGCCACCGCCGGCATCGCGACGAGCTTGATGAAAACAACGACCAGCGAGGCGCGGACGTTGCCCGAGATACCGAACTTGCGAAGATTCATGCCGACCGCAAAAAGCGCAAGTGTCGCCGCCACGTTGCCGAGGCGATCGACCACGATGCCAGCCGGACCCGCGATCGGCCAGCCGGTGAACCGCCACGCGATGCCGGCAAAGAGCCCGATGACGATTGGATTCTTGACGAGGTTGCGCACCAGACCACGCGCAATGACACTCACGGTGGCGTCCGGCGAAAGGCCGTCCGCCACCAGCGCGCGTTCGATGAATATGGCGCTCAACACCATCATGACCGGCAGATGCACCGCGATGAGGAGCGCGATCGCAGCCGTGCCGTGTGTGCCGTAAGCCGCGAGGATCAGCGGAATGCCGACCAGCAGATTGTTGCTGTAGGCCGCCGAAATTCCTGCCACCACGCCGGCACGCGCATCCCGGCCGAACACCCGGCGCACGATCAGCGTGCCGGCAACCCAGGCAAGCGTGAAGCCGATGTAGTAGGCGATCCACAGCAGCCATGGTGCTCCGCCACTAAAATCCGCGGTGGCTATCACCCCGAAGATGAGCAGCGGCAAGGGGACGGTGAAGACGAAATCGGAAAGCGCTTCGCCGGTTTCGGGCTTCAGATACCCCGACCAGGCCGTCAGGAAGCCAAGGCCGATCAGCCCGAAAACGGGAACGACGATGGCGGCGATCTGATCCATGGATATCGCTGGGAAGGACGAAGATTGCCACGGCCACTTAGGCGGTCGTTAAGCAAGGCAGGCAATACTTGCAGCAATGGGCGTGCGATGGCGAGGACAAAGATGGCGGGTTCTGAGACAACCGTCGCGGCGGCGGTAACCGGCTTGACGACGGCCGACGGTCAGCGTCCGCGCGTCGCCGTGGTGGGTGGAACCCAGTCCGCGGCGCTGGTGGCGATGGTGCTGTGCGAGCAGTTCGGCTGCTCCGCGATCAACGCGCCCACTGGCGAAGCGGTGCTCGCCCTGCTTCGTCGCGATACCCCGCTCGATATGGTGGTAATCGACCTTTCGGTATCCGACATGGATGGAATCGTCGCCGTCCAGCTGATCCGCGCGCTGGGATCGCGGGGAGCCTTGCCGGTGATCGCCCTGACCAACGACCGTGCCGAAGTTGCCGGCGCCAGTGCCCGGGCCGCCGGGTTCGCCGGCATGGTGGTCAAGCCCTACAGTCCCCGCGAGCTCTACGGCGCCATGGAGGCGGCACTTCCCCGCGTCACCGCTGGAGCTATCAACGCCTAGCCGATCCGCTGGTCGCGCAGCCGGCCGAGTGCCGCATTGAACTCGGCGCCGAAGATCATCAGCACCGCTACAACGTAAAGAAAGAAGATCGCGGTCACCACGCCGGCGAGGCCCGCATACGTCGCCGCGTAGTTGGCAAATCCCCTGAGATAGATCGCAAAAATCCACGCCGTCGCTACCCACAGCACCAGGGTTGCAACAATCCCCGGCCACAGCAACGACCAGTGCGGACGGCCCGCCGGCAGCCAGACATGGGCGACGACCAGGCCGCCGAGAACCAGCACACCGCTGATCGCAGCGCCGAGCGTGGTGAAAAGCCGGGCGAACGGCAGCAGACCCGGGACCGCCGCCACCAGCACGCCGAAACCGGCGATCGACAGGAAGATCACCGTCCCGACCAGCACCAGCCCGAGACTCTGGCCACGGCGAAAAATAATCGAGCGCCGATCGACGACGCGATACGCACGGTTGAGGGCGGTGCGCGCCGCCTCGACGCCGTTGGAGGCGAGATAAAGCGCCACCAGCGCCGAGATCGTCAGGAGGTTGCCGTGGATGGGAATCAGCACCCGGTGGACCTCCTCCGCAATCGGCTGCGCCACTTTCGTCGGCCACACGGTGAAGACGAGTTCCGCCACCTTGTCCGCCAGCGATGCTTCGCCGATCGACCCGGCAAAGGCGGCCACAAAAATGAGGAACGGGAAGAGCGCCATGAGCGCCGACAGGGCAACGTGGCTGGCCATGGCCCAGCCGTCGTCGGCATTAAAGTGGCCGCCGGCGTCAAACAAAACGACCCAGGCCTGGCGGAAAATCTTCTGGTCGCCGATCTTCATGCCTCCGTTGCCAGCTCCCCTCCCCCTATTACCGGCGAAGATACGCGATTCGAGAGAGGAGTCACGGCCGGCCGTCGCGGGACCGATAGGGTCAACGCGGAGGACGCCCGATCATCATCCCGCCGTCGGCAAAAAGCGTCTGCCCGGTGATATAGGACGCATCGTCGGAAGCCAAAAAGACGATCGCGCTGGCAATTTCGCCGGGCTCCGCCACACGACCGAGCGGAATGAGACGCTCCACCCGCCGCAGCTCCTGGGGGTTCGCGAAGCTCGCGTTCATCGGAGTCATTGCCGCGCCTGGGCCGACGCTGTTGATCCGGATGCCGTCGCGAGCGTAACGGAGCGCCAATGCGCGCGTCATGCCGGTGATGCCGGCCTTGGACATGATGTAGGCGATCGCGTCTTCATCGACGGGCGTCGTGGCCTGGACCGAGGACGTGGTGACGATCACCCCCGGTCGGCCGGTATCGAGAAAATGCTGGATGGCGGCCTGGGCACAGAGAAACGCTCCACGCAGGTTAACCGACATGACTTTGTCGTAATCCGCGACCAGCGCCTCGTGCGGCTGGTGGACGATCTTGATGCCGGCATTGGCGACAAGGATATCGAGGCGGTCGAAAGCCTGGACGACTCCGGCAAACAGCGAATCGACCGCGTCCTCGTCCGAGACATCAGCCGGCGCGAGCACGTGGCCGCCTTCCGGATGGATGCGGGTAAGTTCATCTATGAGGGCCTCGGCCGGCTCCGCGTCGCCGAAGAAATTGACCGCAACGCTGGCGCCTTCCTCGGCAAAGCGGATAGCGGCAGCCCGCCCGATGCCGGTGGCCGCCCCGGTAATCAGCACCCGCTTGCCCTCAAGCCCCCGCATGCCGTCCTCCGCCCCGACGATGCGCGTTCGGCCGCGAAACGGCAAGACGAAACGGCCGGAACGTGCCTATATGGAGGCCGGTTCCCGTAAGCCGTGACATGATCCAGTTCGATGGTCGAAATCTTCCTCCATTACCTCACGCCGATCGCCATGGCCGCAGTCGCCTGTGTGCTGCTGGCCGGCCTCGTCAACATGATGCGCGGCGGCGCCAGCAACCGTTCGCAGCTACTCATGCGCTGGCGCATCATCTTGCAGTTCGTCGCCGTAGTGGTGATGATGACCGCGCTTTACCTCGGTAGCCACTGAGGCACGCCAGCCGTGGTCGTTCTCAACCGCATCTATACCCGCACCGGCGATGACGGGACGAGCGCCCTGGCGACCGGAGAGCGGCGCCCGAAATCCGACCTGCGCTTCGCCGCGATCGGTACGGTCGACGAGGTCAATGCCCACGTCGGTTTTGCACGCATCTACTCGCAATCCCCGGACGGCAATTCCGCCGCCGAGTTCGACGCCAGTTTGTCGCGCATCCAGAACGATCTTTTCGATCTCGGCGCCGATCTGGCGACGCCGGAGAAGGTTGGACAACGCGAGCGGCTGCGCATCACATCCGGTCAGGTCGAGCGGCTCGAGCGGGAGATCGACGTGCTCAATCAGAAACTGCAACCGCTGACGTCCTTCGTTCTGCCGGGCGGCAAGCCGGCTGCGGCGGCGCTGCATCTCTGCCGGACCGTCGCCCGACGCGCTGAGCGGCTCATCGTCGAATTGGCCGATCGCGAGACGGTCAACCCGGAGGCCGTACACTACATCAACCGCCTCTCTGATTTCTTTTTCGTCGCCGCGCGCATGATCAACGACGACGGCGCGGCGGATGTGCTCTGGGTGCCTGGCCAGAACCGCTGAAAGCGACCCGTTGGCGTTCATCCCCCTCTACGACAGCAACCCGCTTCGCCGCATTCGCTGGCCGTGGGTGTCATGGAGCATCATCGCCGCCAACGTCCTCGTCTATTTCTTCTACGAGTCCGGCGGCTTCATCGAAACGCCGATGAACGCCTCGGCGATTTCTCTCGGTCTGGTGCCGGCCGACTTCAGCGGGCAAACGCCGGGTTCCCTTGGCGCGCTCACCATCGCCGGCGGCGTAACGCTGATAACCTACGCTTTTTTGCATGCCAACTTCTGGCACCTCGCCGGCAACATGATCTTCCTCTGGGTCTTCGGCGACAACGTCGAGGATGCGCTGGGACACTTCCGCTACATCGCGTTCTATCTGATTTGCGCCGCCGTCTCCGGCTACGCTTTCGTTCTCGCTGATCCGACCTCCGATGCGCCTGTGGTCGGCGCCTCCGGCGCCGTTGCCGGCGTACTCGCCGCCTATCTGCTGCTCTACCCGCGTGCCAAGGTGTGGGTCCTGCTGCTCCTGCGCCTGCCGGTTCGACTGCGGGTTGAATACGTGCTGGGCTTCTGGATCGCCTTCCAGATCTATTCGGCGCTCGCCGGCGGCGACAGCGAAGTCGCCTGGTGGGTGCATCTTGGCGGCCTTGCCACCGGTGCGGTCCTCGTCGTCTTCATGCGACAAAAAGGAGTGCCGTTGTTCGCCAAAGCGCTTCCTGAACATCCACCACAGCAGGTACTTTCCAACCCCGCCACAGCGGAGCCGCCGGAACAGCTTCCGCCTCCGGTTGAACCATCGAGAGGACCCTGGGAATGAAAGTTCTCGTGCCGGTGAAGCGGGTGGTCGACTTCAACGTGAAGGTCCGGGTGAAAGCGGACGGCACCGGTGTCGACCTTGCCAACGTCAAGATGGCAATGAACCCCTTCGACGAAATCGCCGTCGAGGAAGCGTTGCGCCTGCGCGAAGCCGGCAAGGCCACCGAGGTGATCGTCGTCTCGGTGGGCGAGGCGACCGCCGCCGAGACCATTCGCACGGCGCTCGCCATGGGCGCCGACCGCGGCATTCTGGTGAAGGCCGAAGGACGGTTGGAGCCGCTTGCCGTCGCCAAGGTGCTGCGCGCCGTAGCCGCGCGCGAACAACCGGGCCTCGCCATTCTCGGCAAGCAGGCCATCGACGATGATGCCAACCAGACGGGACAGATGCTGGCCGCCCTGCTCGATTGGCCGATCGCCACATTCGCTTCGAAAATCGTCATCGAGGACAGCATGGCGACCGTCACCCGCGAGATCGACGGCGGCCACGAGACCTTGCGCCTGCCGCTTCCCGCGGTCGTCACCACCGATCTCCGCCTGAACGAGCCGCGCTACGCCTCGCTGCCTAACATCATGAAAGCCAAGCGCAAGCCGATCGAGGAAATGACAGCAGCCGATCTCGGTGTCGATACCAGTCCGCGCCTGACCGTCGTGAAAGTGACGGAACCACCCGCCCGGCGCGCAGGCGTGAAAGTGGCCTCCGTCGCCGAACTGGTCGAGCGGCTGAGAAACGAGGCGGGGGTTTTGTGACGATACTGCTGCTCGCCGAATACGATAACGCCGGCATCAAGGACGCCACCGCCCGCGCCCTCACCGCCTCCATGGCGCTGGGCGACGACGTGCATCTGCTTGTAGCGGGCAAGAATTGCGCAGCGGCAGCGGCGGCGGGTGCCAAGCTGGCCGGTGTTGCCAGGGTGCTGCACGCCGAGGCCGATTCCCTCGCCCATCACCTCAGCGAGCCGCTCGCGGCCCTGATCGTCGCGCTGGCCCCCGCTTACGACGCGCTGGTCGCGGCAGCAACCGCAACGGGCAAGACGGTGATGCCGCGCGTGGCAGCGCTTCTCGACACCATGCAGGTATCGGAGGTCATCAAGGTTGTCGCCCCCGATACGTTCGAGCGGCCGATCTACGCCGGCAACGCCATCGAGACAGTGAAATGCATTGGCGCCAAGCGGGTGATCACCGTGCGCGCCGCCGCCTTCAAGGCGGCCGGTGCTGGCGGCGCGGCCCCGACCGAGTTGATAACCGTGCCCGCACCACCGGCCCGCACGGAATTCGTCGGTGCCGAACTGACCCGCTCCGAACGGCCGGAATTGACTGCTGCGCGCGTCGTCATCTCTGGCGGTCGCGCCTTCCAGTCGGCCGAGAACTTCAGAAAATATCTTGAGCCGCTTGCCGACAAGCTGAAGGCAGCTGTCGGCGCCTCGCGCGCGGCCGTCGACGCCGGCTATGCGCCAAACGAACTGCAGGTCGGCCAGACCGGCAAGGTGGTCGCACCCGAGCTATACATCGCCATCGGCATTTCCGGCGCCATCCAGCACCTCGCGGGCATGAAGGACGCAAAGGTTATCGTCGCCATCAACAAGGACCCGGACGCCCCCATCTTCTCCGTCGCCGACTACGGTCTGGTCGGCGACCTCTACCAGATTCTGCCCGAACTGATGCTGGCCCTTTGACGGCGAACCTTTCGAGCGCGAGAATGAAGCGGAAATGACCATTCAGCTTGCAAAAATCGGCATCGTCGGGGCCGGCCAGATGGGCGCGGGAATCGCCCAGGTCTGCGCCCTGGCCGGCTACGACGTCCTCCTTCACGACATCGGCGCCGAGCGCGTCAAGGCGGCCCTGGCCGGCATCGATGCAAGTCTTCGGCGTCAGGTGACCGCCGGCAAGCTAACCGAATCCGAGCGCACAGCGGCCGTCACTCGCCTGTCCGCGGCCAACACCTACCAGGCGCTCGCCGATGCCGATCTGGTGATCGAGGCGGCGGTCGAGGACGAAGCGGTCAAGCGCGAGATTCTTCGCCATGTCTCCAAGGTGCTGAAACCCGAAGCGCTGCTGGCCACCAACACCTCGTCAATTTCCATCACCCGACTCGCGGCGGCCACCGATCGGCCGGAGAAATTCATCGGCATTCATTTCATGAATCCGGTGCCGAAGATGGAACTTGTCGAGATCATCCGGGGCATCGCCACCGCCGATCCGACCTTCGAGGCGGCCAGGGAACTGACCAGAAGGCTCGGGAAGACGGCGACGCGCGCGGAGGATTTTCCGGCTTTTATCGTTAATCGCATCCTCCTGCCGATGATCAACGAGGCGATCTATGCCCTCCACGAAGGCGTCGGCACGGTCGACGCCATCGACACCGCCATGCGGCTCGGTGCCCATCATCCGATGGGACCACTCCAGCTTGCCGACTTCATCGGGCTGGATACATGCCTGTCGATCATGCAGGTGCTGCATGAAGGCCTTGCCGACTCGAAATATCGGCCATGCCCGTTGCTCGTGAAGTATGTCGAGGCGGGCTGGCTGGGCCGCAAATCAGGCCGCGGCTTCTACGACTACCGCGGCGAGACTCCCGTGCCGACCCGATAGGGTTAACCCACCCTTGTCCGCACCTCGCGAGGACACCGGGAATGGGACACGCTCCGGTAACGCCCGCAATTCATAACACTTGTTGTTAGTGCCCAATGTTATGGAGCGGCGGCGGTCGCCGTCTCGGTCGAAACCGAATGCAACTGGACAGTACAACGCTGGTTATCGGAGGCTGCTTCGTCGCCTGGCTGACGGGAACGCTGCTTGTCGGCGCCCGTACCCAGATTGCCGGGGCGCCCGCGCTGCTTTGGTGGGCGGCAGCCGATTTCGCCACCGGCGCCGGCGTCATCATAGTGGTCTTGCATCCGATACACGGCGGACTTCTCGAGCAGATGCTTGGCGACGGCTTCCTGGGTGTCGCCCCGGTTCTCGTCTGGGGTGGCTTCCGGCACTTCGCCAACCGTCGGCAGGTAGCGCTGGCGCCAGTTGCCTGTGCCGCTGTTCTCCTCGCGGCGATTGCGGCGGTGCCTGGCCACAGCCGAAGCATCGCGGCGATCATAGTCTTTGGCGCCACCGTCGCGTTTCTCACGGCATCGGCGATCGAACTCTGGCGCGAACGGCGCGAAACCCTCAGCGCACGATGGCCGCTGGCCGGATTGCTCTCGGCCAACGCGCTGGTTTACGCGGGCGGGGTACTCGCAGCCGCCAAAGGAAACTTCACCGCGTTGAACGCGCCGTCGCCCGAGAGCTGGTTCGGCATCATTTATTTCGAAGGCCTCGTCTATCTAATTGGCACCGCCGTTTTCATGCTGCTTCTCTGCAAGGAGCGTAGCGAGCGCCAAAGGATTCTGGCAGCGCGCAAAGATTCGCTTACCGGAATCGCCAATCGCACGGACTTTCTCGACGGCGCCGAACGACTCTTCCAGCGCGCTCACAGCAACGGCACATCTTTCTCGCTGATCATGTTCGATCTCGATCAGTTCAAGTCGGTGAACGACAACTTCGGCCATGATGTTGGCGACAATGTCATCCGGGCGTTCGTCGATGTGGCGCGTTCGATGCTTCGACCGAGCGATCTGCTCGGACGATATGGGGGAGAAGAATTCGTAGTGGCATTGCCGAAGGCGACCTTGGAGGCGGCATATGTCATCGCCGAGCGCATCCGCCACGCTTTCTCGGAAGTCGGACTGGTTGTCAGAGAGCATCCGCTGGTGACAACTGTCAGCGGCGGGGTTGCCTCGGCCGGCGAACACACCAGCATCAGCACGATGATGCGCGCCGCCGACCAGGCGATGTACCGCGCAAAGCGACTTGGCCGCAATCGCATCGAGCGAATGGACGACGTTACCGTTGTCGCCGATGACCGGGGTTTCGTGCGCGTTGCCTGAACCGCTCGGCCGCGCCGGTGGTTAACCGGCGATTTACCGAACGGATCCATTTGGCAAGGACACGCTAACCCGACGTGAGTGCAACGCGGGTACGGTCCGTAGCGCTGAACAAGCGGCATCGGGCCGCCCGTGTTCGGGAGGTTCGCCGCTTCCATGCAAATCGATCTGCCGACCTTGATGATCGCCGGGAGCTTTGTCTCCGCGGTCAGCGGAATATTCCTCATCTTTGCGTGGCTGCAGACCGACAAGGCATTCGGCGTCCTGTGGTGGGCGGCGGCCGACATCCTGCTCGCCGCCAGCATACCGATGATGGCCACCACCACGATTGCCGCCGGCGCCCCGACCGTGGTTATCGCCATTACCTTTCTCAACCTTAGCCCGGCCCTTATCTGGGCGTCGGCGCGCGCCGTCAATCGCCGCCACGTGGACGTCGCGATCGTCGGCGCGGGCGCGGTCCTTTGGCTTCTCGCGTTTGCCATGCCGACATTCCGCGCGTCGGCCAGCGCCCAGATTGGCCTCAATCTCGGGATAGTCGCCGCTTACCTGTTTGCCGCCGCCTTCGAATTCTGGCACGCCCGCGGCGATCGCGTCAGCGCGCGCTGGCCCCTGATCGTATTGCTTGGGTTGCACGCCGCTTCGTCCGCCATTGGCGCCTTTGACTCGCTCGTCCTCGAAGGCTCGCTTGTCAGCAACCTCGCAATACTGCACAGCTGGCTCGGTTTTGTGCACCTGGAGACGCTGGCCTTCGTGGTCGGCACGTCGATCTTCACCGTCGCGATGGCGCGCGAGCGCAACGAAATTGAACACAAGAACGCAGCCGCCACCGATGCCCTCACCGGCGTCGCCACCCGGCGCGCGTTCTACGGGCGCGGCGAGCCGCTCATCCGCTCCACTGGCGAAAAAAAAACGGCGTTGGCGGTCATTCTTTTCGACCTCGACGGGTTCAAGTCGATCAACGATACCCATGGCCACGGCTTGGGTGACGAAGTACTCAAGCGATTTGGAGCCGCCGCGGCAAAGACCTTGCGCAGCTCCGATCTCATCGGTCGCCTCGGCGGCGAGGAATTCGGCGCCATCCTGCCGGGAGCCAGCGTTGGCGCCGCCTACGTGGCCGCCGAACGCATTCGCGTAGCCTTTGCCGAAGCGTGCACCGAAGTCGGCAACGGCACGATCCGTGCCACGGTTAGCGCAGGTATCGCGTCGGCACAGACCGGCTCAACCCTCGACAGCCTCATGCAGGCTGCCGACCTTGCGCTCTACCGGGCCAAACTGCAGGGCCGCGACCGCGTCGAGGTCGGCCAGTCGCCGGAACCGGCCACGCAGGACACCGACACCGCGATCGTGCCCGCCCGCAAGGTCGCTTGAGACTAGCCGGCGGTATCGGGGCGGGCGACCGCCGCGTCGATCAGCGCCTTCGCCTGATCTGAATCCCACGCCGCCGGCCCTTCGACCGTGCCCAGTCGACACCCCTTGGCATCGACCAGCAACGTCGTCGGCAAGCCGAGCGCAAGCCCGCGTCCTTTGAGTTTGTTGAAAATTTCCATCGTTGGATCCGAATAGAAGCCAAGCTTTGCAACGCCGATATCAGCCAGGAATGCCTTGGCCCGTTCGGGGTTTTGCACATCCACGTTGACCGGCACGACCGTGAAGGAAGTGCCGCCCTTCACTGCCTGCAGGCGGTCAAGCGCCGGCATCTCCGCCCGGCAGGGAACGCACCACGTCGCCCACAGATTGACCAAAACTACCCGGCCGGCGAATGCGGAGAGACTCGTAGGGTTGCCGTCCGCGGCTTTGAAAACAAGATCGCCGACGCTGTCCGGCTTGTCCGCCGGCTTGAAGGCGGCGAGCTCGCCGACGGCGAATGGTGCCAGCCGCTTCGCGCTTGCCACCGCGTCGGTGCAATTGACCGCATCGGCGGTACCGTTGCTATTGGCCGAGCCTCTGACATATACCGCCACCGTCCCGGCCAGTATTCCGGCGACCGCGGCCAAGCCGAGAAACAGCCAGCCAGGTAGTCCGCGCCGCGCCTCAATCATCGTTTTAGCCCTGGGATCCGGAAAGTCAGGTTATGAAGAACCGCATGTGGGGCGGCCGTTTCGCCGAAGGCCCCGATGCCATCATGGAAGAAATCAACGCGTCGATCGATTTCGACCGGGAACTCTTCCGCCAGGACATCGCGGGCTCCACAGCCCACGCGGAGATGCTGGCCTATCAAGGCATCATCTCGGGCGAAGATGCAGAAAAGATCGTGGCCGGTCTAGACACGATCCTGCGAGAAATCGAAGCAGGACAGTTCAAGTTTTCGCGTGCCCTGGAGGATATCCACCTCAACATCGAGGCGCGCCTGGCCGAACTGATCGGCCCCGCTGCAGGACGGCTGCACACCGCTCGCTCACGCAACGACCAGGTTGCCACCGATATGAAGCTGTGGGTACGCGACGCTACCGATGCCACCGATTCGGCCCTGGCCGGTCTGCAGCAGACGCTTGCGTCCAAGGCCCTCGAGACCGCGGCGATGGTCATGCCTGGCTTCACTCACCTGCAGGTCGCCCAGCCCGTCACGTTCGGCCATCACCTGATGGCCTATGTCGAGATGTTTGGTCGTGACCGCAGCCGCTTCGCGGATGCGCGCACGCGGCTGAACGAATCACCGCTCGGCGCCGCTGCCCTCGCCGGGACTTCGTTTCCGATCGATCGGGAAATGACCGCAAGGGCGCTCGGCTTCGCGCGGCCGGCCGCCAACTCGCTCGACGCGGTATCCGATCGCGACTTCGTCGTCGAGGCCCTGGCTGCCGCCAGCCTCTGCGCCGTTCACCTGTCGCGCTTCGCCGAGGAGATCGTCATCTGGTCCTCGGCGCAGTTCAACTTCATCCGCCTTTCGGATCGCTTCACCACCGGCTCTTCTATCATGCCGCAGAAGCGCAACCCCGATGCCGCCGAGCTCGTCCGCGCCAAAAGCGGACGCATCGTCGGAGCCCTGACCGGCGTCCTCGTCATACTGAAGGGCCTGCCCCTCGCCTACGCCAAGGACATGCAGGAGGACAAGGAGTCGACCTTCGACGCCTTCCGGTCTCTGGAACTCGCGATTGCCGCGACGAGCGGCATGGTCGCGGACATGACGCCGAACGCAAAGGCCATGCAGAAGGCAGCCGGAAGCGGCTACTCGACCGCGACCGACCTCGCCGACTGGCTGGTACGGACGCTGCAGATTCCCTTCCGCGAGGCCCATGAGATTACCGGCAGGATCGTCGCCGCTGCCGAAGCGGCAGGCGTCGCGCTGGAGAAGCTGCCGCTCGCCGATATGCAGACGATTGCACCGCGCATCGGCACCGGGGTTTATGACGTCCTGGGCGCACGGCAGTCGGTGAAAAGTCGCGTCAGCCATGGCGGCACGGCCCCGGAAAACGTGCGTCGCGAGGCGCGCCGGTGGCTGAAGGTCCTCGCCAAGCAGGCGAAATAGAGAGGCCGAGGGAAGTACGCAGACTTGACGGCGCACCCGCGGCGTTGAAATGGTATGGTGCGCCGGCCTGAGTGCCGCCGGCCCGCGCGGCAATTGCTGGGGGTTGCGCCTGTGAACCGTCGTTTCCTGAGCCGTGCCGTAGTCGTTGGCCTGCTGGCAGCGGCCGTTGGTTTGTCCGGTTGCGGCCGCAAAGGCGCGCTGGAAGCGCCTCCCGGCATGGCGGTGAAAGCCGCGACCGTCGGCGAACCGCCCGCCGACACGACGACGCCGAAGCCGGACAAGCACTTCGTTCTCGATCCGCTGCTGAAATAGCGTTTCATTCGTGAATCATTTCGTTTACCGCGACGGCGTGCTCCACGCCGAAGACGTGCCTCTGCCGCTCATCGCCGACGCGGTGGGGACGCCGTTCTATTGCTATTCGACCGCCACGCTCACCCGCCACTACCGCGTGTTCCGCGAGGCGCTTGCCGGCCTCGACACGCTTATCTGCTACGCGATGAAGGCAAACTCCAACCAGTCGGTCATCGCCACCTTCATCAAGGAAAACGCGGGCGTCGACGTGGTGTCGGAGGGGGAATTGCGCCGCGCGCTGGCCGCCGGGGCTTCGCCGGACAAGATCGTTTTTTCCGGCGTCGGCAAGAGCGCGCGCGAGATCGCTTTTGCGCTTGATGCCAACATCCTCTGCTTCAACGTTGAATCGGAACCTGAGCTCGAGCGTATCTCCGCCATCGCCACCACAAAGGGGCGGATCGCCGCCGTCGCAATCCGCGTCAACCCGGATATCGACGCCAGGACTCACGCCAAGATCACCACCGGCAGGGCCGAGAACAAGTTTGGGGTTCCGTACGAGCGCGCGCGCGCTGTCTACGCCCGCGCCGCGACGCTGCCCGGCATCAACGTCCGCGGCGTCGACATGCACATCGGCAGCCAGATCACCGATCTGGCGCCCTTCGATGAAGCCTACGGACGCTTGGCCGATCTCGTCCGCGATCTGCGCACTGCCGGCCATACAATCGACCACGTCGATGCCGGTGGCGGGCTCGGCATTCCTTACCGCCTCGAGGATCCGCCGCCGCCGGATCCCACCGCCTACGCCGAAATCATCCGCCGCCGTCTCGGCAACCTCGGTGCGCAAATTCTGTTCGAGCCCGGCCGTCTGTTCGTCGGCAACGCCGGGATACTGGTGGCCGCTGTCGAGTACGTAAAGCAGGGGACCGCGAAGAATTTCGTCATCCTCGACGCCGGGATGAACGATCTCATCCGTCCGACTCTGTACGAAGCCCATCACGATATCCGGCCGATCCGTCAGGCGGACCCGAAGGCGCCAGGCATGGTCGCCGATGTCGTCGGCGGAATCTGCGAGACCGGCGACTATTTGGCCCTCGGCCGCACGCTGCCGCCGCTGAAGGCCGGCGATCTCGTGGCGATCATGACGGCGGGGGCCTATGGCGCCGTGCAGGGATCGACTTACAACAGCAAGACGCTGGCACCCGAAATCCTCGTCAATGGTCGGGACTGGGCGATCGTCCGCCCGCGCCAGACCTACGGGAATCTCATTGGCCTCGACCGGATCGCGCCCTGGCTGGCCTAGGTAACGCGCGGTCCAAACGGTTAATCAGGCACGCTCCAATGCCTACCCTTCGTTTCGACCTATGTTAGTCTCCGCATAGGGCGACGACGACAGGAGCGGATGCGCGTTGAGCGATCCCGGCACCGACAAGATTCCTGACGGCACGCTTTTGCCGACAGAATCCGATTTGAGCCGGCGGATCGAGCGCGCCGTCGGCCGCGCCCGTCTGAACCTATTTTGGGAATCGGTCTGGCCGGTTGCGGCCCCGTTCGCCACGCTCGCCGGATTGTTCCTGGCTCTGTCGTGGTTCGGAGTGTGGCGTCTGACCTCGACCCCGATTCGCTACGCGATGCTCGCCGCCTTCGCCGCGGCCGTTCTTTACTACGTGACGCGCCTTCGCGCCTTCCGCCTGCCGACGCGCCCCGAAGCCTTCGGTCGTGTGGAACAGGCGACCGGATCGGCGCACCGGCCGGCGACGGCGTTCGCCGATCGGCTGGCGACGGCACCCGACGATCCGACAACCGAAGCGCTGTGGCTGGCGCACCGCCGGCGCCTGCTCGCCACGCTCGATCGCCTACGCTCTGGAATCCCGACTCCCGGTCTCGCCCGGCGCGACCCCTATGCGCTCCGCTTTCTCGTGTTGCTGCTCTTCGCGGTCGGCTTCGTCGTCGCCGGGCCCGAACGCCTCGACCGCCTCGGAGAAGCCTTCCGTGGCGGTGAGTCGATCGCCGCAACGGTCGCCCGCATCGACGCGTGGGTGACGCCCCCGGCCTATACCGGGCGGCCGCCGATCTTCCTGACGGGAGAGGCCGCCAAGCCCGCCGGCGCCGAATACTCCGTACCGACCGGCAGCATCGTCACCGTGCGCACCGGCGGCACCCCCGATCTGAGGGTCGTCGCGAGCGGCGACGGCGGCAACACGCTTCTCGCGCCCGTCGCCGCCCAGAACGAGGCGCCGGGCAACGCGGCCCTGGTCACGACCGAGGCGATCCCGCCGCTGGAACACCGGGTCACGCTTACAAGCGCCGCCAGCGTCATCGTCAAGAAAGGCGATCGGGAAATCTCCTCCTGGCGCTTCACCGTCGAGGCCGACAACCCGCCCTCGATCGCTCTCGTCGGCGATCCAAAGACCACGGCCAGCGGCGCATTGCATCTCATCTACTCGCTGGAGGACGACTACGGCGTCGTCGCTGCGTTCGGCGAGATCAAGCCGGTCACCGCCGAAAGTGCGCCCGGAGCGCACCCGCTCTATGACGCCCCGACGCTGCCGCTGGCGCTGCCGCAACTGCGCACGCGCAAGGGCAACGGCGAAACCACCCGCGACCTCACCGCTCAGCCGTGGGCGGGATCTCGGGTGAAACTGACGCTCGTCGCCCGCGACGAGGCAGGACAGGAGGGGCGGAGTACGCCGGTCGAGATAACGCTTCCCGCTCGCCAGTTCACTAACGAACTGGCCCGCGCCGTCGTCGAGCAGAGGACAAAGCTGGCCTTCGACGCCAATGCCGCCCCGACGGTCGCCGACGCCCTCGACGCGCTGACGCTGGCGCCCGATACCGGCATCGATAACTTCGGCAACTACCTGCTGGTGCGCAGCGCCTACTACCGACTGGTGGCGTCGCACGACGACGACGATTTGCGTGGGGTGGTCGACTATCTATGGACGATCGCGCTTGGTCTTGAAGATGGCGATCGTTCACTGGCCGCGCAGCAGCTGCGCGCGGCGGAGGATGCTCTCCAGCAGGCGCTCCAGAACAACGCCTCCGACGAAGAGATCGCGCAGCTGACGCAACAGCTCCGCGACGCCATGCAGAAATTTACGCAGGCGCTGGCGGCACAGGCGGCTCGCAACCCGCAGGCGGCCAACCTGCCGCCAAACGCCAACGTACAGACGTTGCAACCGGAAGACTTGCAGAAGATGCTCGACCAGATCGAGAATCTGGCGAAGACCGGCGCCCGCGACGCCGCTCGTCAATTGCTGAGCCAACTGCAGAACATGATGGAAAATCTGCAGGCAGGACAACCCCAGGCCGGCAGCCAGGCCCAACAGCAGGCGATGCAACAGCTCAACCAGCTTGGCGACATGATCCGTCGGCAGGAGCAGTTGATGAACCGCACCTTCAGCGCTCAGCGCGGCCAGAACGGCCAGGGTCAGCCTATGACCAAGCAGGAGATGGACCAGGCGCTACAAGACCTGCAGTCCGGCCAGCAGGCGCTCAGCGATCAACTCGGTAAACTGATGCAGGATATGCAGGGCTCCGGTGTGCAGCCGAACGGCAAGCTCGGACAGGCAGGCGAAGCAATGGGCCGCGCGGCGCAGGCGCTTGGCAAAGGTGCGGCCGGCGCCGCGGTCGGCGAACAGTCGAGCGCACTGGACGCACTCCGCCAGGGCGCCCAGGGGCTGGCGCAGCAATTCGCCACCGGCACAGGGCCCGGCGGTTCGGGCTTCCGCAGCAGCGACGACGGTTTTTCCAACAACGATCCGCTTGGCCGGCCGATGCCTTCCAGCGGCGCCGACCTCGGCTCAAGCGTCAAGGTTCCCGACGAGATCGATACCCAGCGCGCCCGCGAGATCCTCGACGCGATTCGCCAGCGGCTTGGCGCTTCCAGCCTGCCCGCTTTCGAACGCGACTACCTCGAGCGCCTGCTCGAGCAATTCTGACAGGCATGTCCTCGACCACGCCGACGAAAGGCAACTCGCGGAAGGCGTGCGCGACGTCCATTCCATAGCCGACGACAAAAAGATCGGGAACGACGAAACCGACGTGCTCCGCCTTCAGCGGCTGGGCGAGCTTGCCCGGCTTTTCCAGAAGCACAGCCACGCCGACCCGGCTGGCGCCACGCTTCATCATCAGCTTCTTGGCAAAGGCGATGGTGCGCCCGGACTCGAGGATATCGTCAATCAGCAGGATATGGCGTCCCTTCACGTCGCTTTCGACATCGCGGATGAGCTTCACCTTGCCGCTCGACGTGGTCCCGGCACGATAGCTCGACAGGGATATGAACTCGACTTCGGGAGCGAGGCCGGCGCCGTGCAGCGCCCGGATGAGATCGGCGGCGAACACGAAACTGCCCTTCAGAATTGAGACGACAAGGAGATTGTCGTAGCCCGCCGCGGCAATTTCAGCCGCGAGCGTAAGATTGCGTGCGGCGATGGTTTCCGCGTCAAAAAGTACGCGGAGCGACCTCCCCCTGACCTTTGGCATCAGGTTCCTTCGCGGGCGGCAAGATCAAGCGTCACCTGCGTCGCATCGGCGGGCGGCGCGGCGAGCGCGCTGCGAAAGCCGACCGTGCGACCGGCGCCGAGGCCGGCGAGCGAAGGCTCGACCAGCCATGACCTGACCGGGGCCCCCGACTGTGAACGCAGCGTGATGCGGATGGCCGGAAGCGCCACTTCGCCGACGGAGGTGTTGACGATCTCGCCTTCGACGAAGAGCGTACTGTTGCCGTGCAGATAGACAGTCTCGCTGCGCACCCGCTGGAACTGCAGGTCGGCCACCTCGGCTGGAAGCGCGCCGGGGAGCTGCGGCAGCGCCGCCACGATCGGAGCCCTGAGCACGACCACGCCGACAATCGTCGCAAGAATTGTGGCAACTCCCTTGAGGATACGGGCATCGATGCGCCGCCGACGCTTTGGCGATTGCCGCGCCGGCGCTCGCATGAACGCCGGGCCGATATGCTCGATCACCAGTCCCTCAGCGCCCGGATGCTCGCGCGGCATGCGTTGCGGCGTCGAACGCGCGTAGGGATCACTGTCGAAATGACGGGCCAGCCAGCGCGTTCCGCAGGCAGCGCAACACGCCATTCGTCCCGCCGGACCTGCATCGGCCTCCCGCAGCGGTGATTCGCGGGCGCACTGGGGACAACGGAATGTCATCGTTACGGGTCTCACATATCCAACCGGGAACAGTATGGGAGAGCGGTTAACGATGCGGAAACCAGCCAAGTTGGCCCACCGGCCGCGGTCTAGCGTATCTGCCACAACCTCGGCCTTGCCTTGAGCGCGTGCTGATCGTTAACAGAAGGTTAACCCGGCTCGCCAACATTTGGGCTGATGAGCCAACCGCCCGTTTTCAATTCTCCGCGGCCGAAAGGCATGAGGCAGGCAGATTGATCAGATTCGAAAATGTCGGGCTGCGGTACGGCGTCGGGCCCGAGATCCTGCGCGACCTGTCCTTTGACATCGCGCCGAAGTCGTTCCAGTTCCTGACCGGCCCCTCGGGTGCCGGCAAGACATCCCTCATTCGCCTGTTCTTTCTGGCGTTGAAGCCGACGCGCGGGCTGATTTCTGTCTTCGGGCGCGACATCTCGGGGATAGCTAAATCCGAGATGCCGGCACTCCGCCGCCGTATCGGCGTTGTCTTCCAGGATTTTCGGCTGCTTGATCATTTGACCACGTTCGAGAACGTGGCCCTGCCCCTTCGCGTACTCGGTCGTGAGGAATCGGCCTATCGCGCAGACGTCATCGATCTTCTGCGCTGGGTCGGTCTTGGCGACCGCATGCATGCCTTTCCGCCGATTCTTTCCGGCGGCGAGAAACAGCGCGCGGCAATCGCCCGCGCCCTGATAACGCGTCCCGAAATCCTGCTCGCCGACGAGCCGACCGGCAACGTTGATCCGCCGCTCGCCGCTCGCCTGATGCGGCTGTTCATCGAACTCAACAAGCTGGGCACGTCTGTCGTCATCGCCACCCACGACATCAATCTTATGAACCAGTTCAACGCGCGTCGTCTCGTGCTCGAGGAAGGCCGGTTGACTCTCTATGAGTGACGTCGACATCGACCACAAGATTCAGGCGGCGAGCTTCCGCCGCCAGACGCGTCAGGCGACCAGCCGACCCAACCAGCTGGTTCCGGAGAATACCGTCGCCGGCAACGCGTTGACGGTGGTCGTCGCCATCATGAGCTTTCTTGCCTGCCTGACGCTGGGCGCCGTTACCCTCGTCCGCGACGCATCCCGCGACTGGCAGCTGGATGTCCAGCGCGAGGTCACCATCCAGGTAAAACCGACTCAAGGCGTGGATCTTGACCAAGCCACCGCCAGAGCCGCCGCGCTTGCCAGGAAGGCGCCGGGCGTGGCCGGCGTCGAGGTGCTCGATGCCGGGGATGATGCCAAGCTGCTGGAACCCTGGCTGGGCACCGGCCTCGACCTCAGCGACTTGCCGATCCCGCGGCTCATCGCGGTCCGCCTCCTCGATCCCAAACGCGCAGATCTCGGCGATCTGGCCGACCGGCTGCATGACGTGAAGGGCGCTCTGCTTGACGACCATCGCGCGTGGGCCTCACGGCTCCAGTCGATGGCCAACGCTACGGTGCTGGCCGGCCTTGCTATTCTGGCGCTGGTCTTCGTCGCCACCATTCTGTCCGTCGTCTTCGCCACGCGCGGCGCGATGGCCTCGAACAGCGTGGTTGTGTCCGTCCTGCACATCTGCGGCGCCGAAGACGGGTTCATTGCGCGCGAATTCCAGCGCCACTTCCTGCTCCTCGGCCTCCGCGGCGGTTTGATCGGCGCGGCGACGGCAGCACTCCTCTTTGCCGTTCTGGGCTTCCTCCTCCTGCCGTCGCTATCCGGTGCCGGCGTCGATCAGGCCTCTGCCCTTTTCGGCCATTTCGCGGTTGGCCCGATAGGCTATTTCGGGGCTCTCGGCATCGCCTTCCTGATCGCCGTGCTGACCGCGCTGACCTCGCGGCTCACCGTTTACCAGCATCTCGCCGACAGCGACTGATCGGGATGTCTGACCGCCGCCGCAATTTGCTGGAACTATTCAATCCATGCACGATGCTGTAGGCGAACGAACCCGCCCGCCGCCGCAAGGAGGCCTGCCCGCGCCCGGTGATCTGGAATTGACGATGCGGAACAGAAAGGCGCGAAGGTTCGGGGGGCGGGGCGCCCTAGCGATCGTGGCCGCGCTTGTGGTTGGCCTTGCGGTCGGCTTCGTCGCCTTCGCGGCGCGGATTGCAGACGCGAGCCTGCCCGCCGATCCGCGCGCACAAGGCATCGTCGTGCTTACCGGAGGCAGCGCGCGCATCGACAACGCGCTGCATCTTCTGGCGGCCGGCCGCGCCAGCCGGCTGCTGATCTCCGGCGTAAATCCGGTAGTCGGGTCCGACGCCATCGCCGATACCGTCGATCCCGAACTTACATCAGTCATCGCCTGCTGCGTCGACCTCGGCCACGATGCCCGCGACACCATCGGCAACGCGACCGAAACGCGCGACTGGGCCCGCCAGCACGGCTACACCTCGCTGATCGTCGTCACCAGCGCCTACCACATGCCGCGCTCGCTGGCCGAGCTCGCCGACGCCATGCCGGAGGTCAGGCTGATCCCCTACCCGATCTCCAATCCGGAATTGCATCTCGGCGACTGGTGGGAGGATCCCGAAGCGTTGGTGCTGCTCGCGCGCGAATACGGCAAATATCTGTTCGCGGCGGCGCGGCTGTCGCTGGCTCCGTTGAGCCTGCAAGCGCGCAGCACGGCAGACGAAGGTACGTCGCCCTGATGAACCTTCTGCGCTCGGCTCTTTTCAATCTGGCCTTCTACCTGCTGACCGCGGTCATGCTGGTCGCATCGTTGCCGTTCTTCTTCATCCTGCCGCAGGGCTTCGGCATGTGGGTGGTGCGCACCTGGGCGCGCGCCAGCGTCTTCCTGCATGTGACCCTGGCAGGCGTGAAGGTCGAGGTGCGCGGAGCCGAGAATATTCCCTCGACGGGCGCCATTGTCGCAGTCAAGCACCAGTCGTCCTTCGAGACATTTGCACTCATCCCGATGCTGAAGAATCCGACCATCGTGATGAAGCGTTCGATCCGCTGGCTGCCGATTTTCGGGCAATACACGATCAAGACAGGAATGATTCATGTCGATCGCGAAGGCAAGACGGCGGCGTTGCGGGCGCTATCCGAGCGTGCCCGCGCTGAGCTTGCCAAGGGCCGCGAGATCATCATTTTCCCGGAAGGCACGCGGCGTCCACCGGGTGCGCCTCCCGATTACCAGACCGGCATCGCGCTTCTCTATCGCACCCTCAGCGCGCCTGTCGTCCCCGTGGCGATCAACTCCGGCCTCTATTGGCCGCGCCGTCAATTCATTCACCGCCCCGGCACCATCATCGTCGAGTTTCTGCCGGCGATCCCACCGGGACTCGATTCGCGCGCCTTCTTGACGCGGCTGCAAACCACGATGGAAACCGCTTCCAACCAGCTTCTCGCCGAGGGCCGCGCCGCGATTGCCAAATCGTAGCGACCCCAAGCCGCGACTCTTTTCCGCCCGAATGCGACTCTCATTTCGGCGAAATTTCGTGAGAAGACTTGTTTCCCAGCAACAAATGTTCTATGTTTGTTCTCATGGTCGCCGTTCTTCCGCCCCTCCTCTCCGATCACCCCCCGGAAGTCCCCCAAAGGGCGGGATTCGGCGACCGCTATCATTATTTCCGGGGCCTTTCGGGCCGCCGCTACCTGTTTTCGGCGGTACCGGCGGCTGACCTCGCGGACTTCAGTCGCGCAGTGGTGATCCTCGCAGTGAGGGCACCGGGCAAGCGCCTAGCGGCGCGCTCGGTAACGCTCCTGGATCGGTTTGGCCGTCCTGAGACGCACGAGCGGCCGTGGCCGCCGGCGGGCGTCGGAACGGTTGTGCTCGTCCATCTCCTCTCCGAAAGCGAAGCCGAACGCCGCGATCTCGTCGCCGATCTCTCAGGCCCCGTTGGAGCGCTGGCGCTCGCCGCCTAGTTCGTCTGCCAGCCACTCCAGCGTGGCGTCGCGAATGCCGATGCCGCGCATATGACCGACCGTGGCGAGGATATAATCGGCGTTGCTACCCGATCCTCCGATGCTTTTCTCCACCAGCGCTAGCAGGCGCCGGCACGGCAGATGCCCGGCATATTGCTCGTGTCGCCGATCGACGACATAGGTCACCGCCGACACTGGCGCCTTCTTGCCAGCAACCCGGATGGGTCGCCACGCTTCGAGATACACGGCAGTAACCAGCTCGCGCGCGCGGAGGTAGGCCATGACGGATTCGCGCTTCGCGCCGGCGACGCGATAGGCGATGCCGCGACATGAGCCGCCGCGATCGAGTCCGAGCACCAGCCCCGGTCGCGCCTGCGTGCCGCGATGGACCCACGAGTAGATGCAGAGCGACCGGTGCGCGCCGCTGAGCAGCGCCGGCCGCGCTTCGCGGAATTCGAAACCCGGTCGCCACATCAGCGAACCGTAGCCAAACACCCAGAAATCGGACATAGGAAAGCGTCCGTCGCGCAAGACCGGCGAGACGACCTAGCAAGTCGCTTGCCGGGGCGCAAACAGGAGCGGGCGCGAGATGGCGGAACGAGGCTTCGGCAGACGGCTCGGATGGCTCGTCGGCATTGTCTTCATTCTCGCGCTGCTCTGGCTCGGCTACTGGTACGCGGCCAACATGTTCGCGGAACGCACCATCGCCCGCTTCAATGGTGTGCCCCACAACGGCCAGACGGTCGAATGCACCGAGCCGGCGCTTTCCGGCTTTCCCCTTCGCCTCGATTTCCGCTGCTCCAAGGGCACCTACAGCGGACCTTTGGAGCGCGTCACGGCAGCATTGGGCGGCGTCGCCGCCAGCGCACCGCTCTACTGGCCAGGCAGCGTTGAGGCGACGCTGGATTCGCCGCTGGTCCTGAATGCACCCGCCCACGGCATCGCGTTGTCCATGACGTGGTCGGAGGGCACTGCGACGGGTTCGGCAGGCCTGAATGGTCTGCGGAGCGTCGGAGCTGCCTTCACCGCTCTCTCCGCCAACAACACCGGCACGGTTCCCGGTCTGCCCGTGAAGAGCCTCGCCGCCGACGCCGCCAGCGCCTCGATCTCACCGGCCGGCGGCGGCGCCTACACGATCCTCGCCAGCACCAGGGGGATGAAGCTGACGCGAACCGACGACAGCGCGCTGCCCAACATCGATGCCGACATCGGCGTGACCGCCCTGAACGTTGGCTCGGGGCTCGGCACCGATCCCGTCCGCTCACTCATCGAGTGGCTGCGCGCCGGCAGCTCGATCAGGATCGACCGCCTGCGCATCGCGGCCGGCGGCGCGATCCTGGGCGCCAACGGCACCCTCAGTATCTCGAACGAGGGCGTGCTGTCGGGGTCGGTCGTGCTGCGTTTCACCAATCTCGAAGCATTCACCGCGCTGGCCGACCAGATCAAGCCCGGATCGGGTG
This sequence comes from Bauldia sp., assembly GCA_036511595.1. Taxonomy (GTDB): domain Bacteria; phylum Pseudomonadota; class Alphaproteobacteria; order Rhizobiales; family Kaistiaceae; genus DASZQY01. The sequence goes on along the minus strand of DATCBY010000074.1, from coordinate 92,720 downwards.
AGCACGCATCTCAGGCGATGGCGGCAATCACCGCCCTCAGCGTGCCGGTAGACACCGAGGACGGCCCCGCCCGCCAGACGACCGTGTCAATCACCGACGGACTGGTCTGGGTCGGCATTATCCCCGTCGGCGCCGCACCGCGGATAAAGCTCTAGCTGGCCGGCTCGCCGTCGCCGTGCGGACGCCCGAAATCGGGCACCGCAGTTTCCTGGCCGGCCGCGATAATGCCGCGCCGGATTTCCCGTGTGCGCGTGAACAGGTTGAACAGGGCCTCGCCGTCGCCCCAGCGGATCGCGCGCTGCAACGCCGTCAGGTCCTCGGTAAAGCGCCCCAGCATTTCCAGTACGGCTTCGCGATTGTTGAGGAAGACGTCGCGCCACATTGTCGGGTCCGACGCCGCGATGCGTGTGAAGTCGCGGAAACCGCCGGCGGAGAACTTCATCACCTCGCTCTCTGTGACCGTTTCGAGATCGGCAGCGGTGCCGACGATGTTATAGGCAATGAGGTGGGGGACATGGCTGGTGATGGCGAGCACCAGGTCGTGATGCTCGGGACTCATCGTTTCGACATTGGCGCCGAACCGGCGCCAGAACGTCGCCAGCTTCTCGACGGCCGCCGGGTCGGTCCCTTCCGGCGGCGTCAGGATGCACCAGCGCTTGTCGAAAAGTGCTGCAAAGCCGGCGTCGGGTCCGGAATACTCCGTGCCGGCGACCGGGTGCGCCGGTACGAAATGAACCCCCTTCGGCACATGCGGCTTCATCGCCGCCACCACCGACGCCTTGACCGAACCGACATCGGAGACGATTGCGCCGGGCTTCAACGATCCGGCGATCGCGGCCGTAACTGGACCGACCGCACCAACCGGAATCGACAGGATGACGCAATCCGCGTCACGCGCGGCTTCCGCCGGATCGGCATGATAGCTGTCGCCGAGACGAAGCACTTCCGCTCGCCTCAAGGTCGCTGGCGTCCGGCTGGAAATCGCCACGTGCCCGGCCACGCCGCCCCGGCGCGAGGCGAGCGCGATCGAGGCCCCGATGAGGCCGATGCCGATCAGTGCAAGGCGCGGGAAAAGCGGCGGTTCGCTCACGGTTTCTTCTTCTCGAGAAAATCGCGGAGCGCCGCAAGGGTGTGCTCGTTGGCCTCGGCGGTGCCGATCGTCATGCGCAGGGCGTTGGGGAGCCCGTAGCTGCCCAGCTGCCGCAGAACGACACCCCGCCCGAGCAGGAACTCATCCGCATCGGCCGCCCGCCTGCCGGCAATATCGGCAAAATGAATGAGGACGAAGTTGGCGACACTCGGCGTCACCTCAAGACCGAGCTTGCTCATCTCCGTCGTCACCCGCGGCAACCACATTTCGTTATGGGCAACGGCGCCGTCGCGATGGGCGTGATCGCCGATCGCGGCAACCCCCGCAGCAATGGCGGCGGCCGAAACGTTGAACGGGCCGCGGATGCGATTGAGCGCGTCGATCACCTCCGCCGACCCGTATCCCCATCCGATGCGCAGGCCGGCAAGTCCATAGATCTTCGAAAATGTGCGCGTCATGAACACGTTCGGTGCCGTGCCGGCGAGTTCGACACCGCTCTCGTAGTCGTTGCGCCGCACGTATTCGGCGTAGGCAGCATCGAGGACGAGCAGCACGTTGGCCGGCAGGCCCGCATGCAGGCGGCGCACTTCCTTGAAGGGGATGTAGGTTCCCGTCGGATTGTTCGGGTTGGCGAGGAAGACGATCCGCGTCCGCTCGGTCACCAGAGAGAGAATGGCATCGACATCGGCGGTGTAGCCGGTCTCCGGCGCCGCGACCGGCGTGCCGCCCATCGAGCGGATCGCGATCGGATAGACGAGGAAGCCGTATTGCGTGTGGATAGCCTCGTCACCCGGCCCGACAAATGCGTTGGCGAGCAGGTGGAGAATGTCATCTGACCCGTTGCCGCATACGATGCGATCGGGATTGAGACGGTACGCTGCCCCGATAGCGTCGCGGAGCGCCGTCGCCGCGCCATCCGGATAGAACTCGAGCGTATCAGCAACCGCGCGATAGGCGGCGATCGCCCCCGGGCTCGGGCCAAGCGGTGTCTCATTCGACGATAGCTTGTGCAACTTCACGCCCGGCAGTGCGGACGACCGGCCGGGAACATAGGCGGCGATGTCGAGAATACCCGGGCGCGGCATTGGGCGGCTGCTGGCTTCCCTCATGGAGCCGCCTTTTCATAGAGCGCCGTCGGACGACCGTCGGCGGTGATCCCGCGCGCAAAGCCGCCGACCGGTGACAAGGACAGCACTTTTACTCCCGCTTTCTCAAGGCGGGCGTTGACCGAGGCGGGGTCGACCGCGCCCGGCATCGCAAAGAGGACATCGCTGCCGGCAACCGCGAGGATCGCGCCATCGTCCAGACTTTTCATCGCCCCGTCGATGGTTAGCGCCAGGACCGCAACGTCAAACGGCGTCGGATCGGCGAGCGGCGGCGAGATGACGAAGGACGGCAGGTCTGCCGGTCTCTGGTTGGCCGAGATGAAGGGCAGCAGCGCCATGATCTTCGGCGCCGCGGGCCCGACGAGGTCGCGCCACCACGCTCCGCGCGCTACCCGCGCTATGAGGCCGAGGTCGTTGGCCTCCGCGACCGCCGCGACGACGGCAGTGGCATTGGCGACCGGCTTCAGTGCAACCGAGAAGCCAAAGACAAATCGGGCGACATCGCGCATGCGGTCCGGTTCGACGGACGCGTCGAAGTCCACATCGAACGGTGCCTGCATATGGGTGAACGTTGTGATGATCTCACGCCAGATGTGCTCGACAGTGGCGAGCGGCAGCGCACCCTCGTGGCGCCCGACAAGCCGACGCATCATGTCGGCCTCGCGACCTGGACGAAACGCGGCCCCCGGGCGACCGGTGCCCTTCGTCCGGATCAGGGCATCGATGACGGTGCCGCGCTGGATCAGCAGGGCATGCATCTTCGCGTCGACCTTGTCGATGCGGTCGCGCAGCTTCGCCAGCGCCCGCACATCGCTTTCGCCGGTATCGGACATCTGGTGTTCGGTCTATCTCGAAGGTTGGCCGGACGACCGGCTACTCGCCGATCGCGGGCGATTAATAGGCAAGCAGGGGCTGGAAATCAAAGAAAACATTGACACTTGGGGGCACGGCCCATAGCAAATCGGCCACTTTCCAGAACGCCCTCGCGTCGGGCTTGAGGCAGTTCGGTTCATGGCAACCAACAACGCTGACATCGCGAACGCCGCCCCGACCGGGTCCCGGCAACCGACGCCCCACGCCACCGGCGAGGCCGATCACCCCTCGAGCCCGGTGGCTCGTTTCGGCGCCGACAAGCCGCTGGCACTCGACTCCGGCGGCAAGCTCGTCGATTTCCAGATCGGCTACCAGACATACGGCGCGCTGAACCGGGCGCGCTCCAACGCCATACTCGTCTGCCATGCACTGACCGGCGACCAGCACGTCGCCAGCGTCAACCCGGTGACCGGCAAGCCGGGCTGGTGGAGCGACATGGTCGGCTCCGGCCGCCCGATCGACACCGACCGCTATTTTGTCATCTGCTCGAATGTGCTGGGCGGCTGCATGGGCACCACCGGGCCCGCCTCCACCAACCCGGCGACGGACAGGGTTTACGGCCTCGATCTGCCGATCGTCACGGTGCGCGACATGGTGCGGGCCCAGGCGATGCTGCTCGATCATCTTGGCATCGAGACTCTGTTCTCGGTCGCCGGCGGCTCGCTTGGCGGCATGCAGGTGTTGCAGTGGGCAGCGTCCTTTCCGCAACGCGTGTTTACCGCCCTGCCGATCGCGACCGGCGCTCGCCACTCATCGCAGAACATCGCCTTCCACGAGGTCGGCCGCCAGTCGGTAATGGCTGACCCCGACTGGCGCAATGGCCGCTACTTCGAGATGGGCGTGAGCCCGCGCAAGGGCCTTGCAGTGGCCCGCATGGCCGCGCACATCACCTATCTGTCCGAGGAAACACTCCATCGGAAGTTCGGCCGCAACCTGCAGGATCGGGACAAGCCGACCTTCGGGTTCGATGCCGACTTCCAGATCGAATCGTATCTCCGCCACCAGGGCTCGACGTTCGTCGATCGCTTTGACGCCAACTCGTACCTCTACCTGACGCGCGCGATGGACTACTTCGATCTGGCCGCCGACTACGGCGGCCGGCTGGCCAACGCGTTTCTCGGAACCGGAACACGCTTCTGCGTCGCCTCGTTCACCTCCGACTGGCTATTCCCGACGATCGAGAACAAGGCGGTGGTACGTGCGCTGAACGCCGCCGGCGCCAGCGTCTCGTTCGTCGAGATCGACACCGACCGCGGTCACGATGCCTTCCTGCTCGACGAGCCGGAGCTATTCGCGACCATTCGCGGATTCCTCACGGCGGCCGGCGAAGCGCGAGGCCTGACATGAACGCGCACCCCGTCGAGGTGCAGCAGGCCACGCACCGTGTCGACCTCCTCGCCATCTCGCAACTGGTGACGCCCGGCAGCCGCGTGCTCGACATCGGTTGCGGCGACGGCCAACTGCTCAAGCTGCTGGAAGAGACGCGTGGCGTTGACGGGCGCGGCATCGAGATCAGCCAGAAGGGCGTCAACGAGTGCGTCGCCCGCGGGCTGTCGGTTATACAGGGCGACGCCGACTCCGATCTCGTTGACTACCCCGACGAGGCTTTCGACTTCGTGATCCTCTCGCAAACGCTGCAAGCCACGCACCGGCCGCGTCTTGTCGTCGAGCAGATGCTGCGTATCGGCCGCCGGGCGATCATCTCCTTCCCGAACTTCGGCAACTGGCGCGTACGCGCTGCGCTGGGATTCAGTGGCAGGATGCCCGTGACGCGGAGTTTGCCGTATTCCTGGTACGACACGCCGAACATCCATTTCTGCACCATCCGCGATTTCGTGAATCTGTGCGGCGAGATCGATGCGACGATCGAGACGTCGATGGTGCTGCACCGCGATGGTCGCCGCAGCATCCCGTTCGGCGCGGTGCTGTGGTTCTGGAACCTTTTCGGCCAGCAGGCGGTATTTCTGCTGAAGCGCTGAGCCTCAAGCTCCCGGCGGAATCAGGGCCGGGCGGAACGCCGGCTTCAACTGCCGCTTGCGCTCGCGTGCTGGGATGCCCTGATAGAGCTGCTTGGTCGCCTCGACGATAAGGACGCCCGCAAACGCCGGCCACAGCACGCGGCCGATGCGTTCCCAGGTCGCGCCGGTGCGCAGCATCGGCCGGAGACGGAACGGTGGAACCGCAAGCGCCTCCGTCCAGCCGAGGGGCGAGAACATTGCCTCGCGCAATAGCGCGGTGAGCTGGCTCCGCCCAAAGGGTCGGCCGTAGCCGAACGGCGTTCCCTCCGAGCGCGCCCATATTCCCTGCCGGTTGGGGACCACCAGAATGACCCGTCCACCGGGCGCCAGCACACGCCAGATCTCGCGGAGCTGATCGCGTTCGTTGGCTGTGGCTTCAAGCGCATGCACGACCAGCACGCGGTCAACCGAGGCATCGGGCAGCGGCAGCATGTCATCGGCAACCAGCGCCACGGCGTTCGGCCCCTCCCGCGGCCAGTTCACCACGCCTTGCGTCGCCGGCATGAAGGCGATGACCCGCTCGGCCCCTTCCCCGAGATTACGGAGATACGGCGTCGCGTAGCCAATGCCGAGCAGCCTCTCGCCGGCGACCGACGGCCAGCGTTCCTTCAGGCGGGCACCAATGAGCCGCTTGGCAATCAGGCCAAGGCGCTCGCCATAGAAGGCGCGAAGATCGACGACATCCAGATACATGCGCCGGAGAGTACATCACACCGGTGGCAGGCGGCGACCACCAGTGCTAGCAAGTCACCATCGCGACAAACCGCGGGAGCGGCCATGGCACTGGTCATCGAACAATTTCCCTGCCGCACGGACAATTTCGGCGTGCTCATCCACGACCCCGACAGCGGGCTAACCGCGTCAATCGATGCGCCGGAAGAGGCGCCGATCGTCGCCCGGCTGAAGGAAAAGGGCTGGCGGCTGCATCACATCTTCGTCACCCACCACCATTTCGACCACGTCGAGGCCAACCAAGCGCTGAAGGCCGCCTATGGGTGCGCGATTACCGGCCCGGCGGCCGAAGCGAGCAAGGTTCCGGGCATCGACAAGACCGTAAAAGGTGGCGACAAAATCATGTTCGGCGGCGTCGCTATCGAGGTGATCGACACGCCGGGCCACACTCTGGGGCATGTCACCTATTTCCTGCCCTCCGCCACGACCGCCTTCGTCGGCGACACTCTGTTCGCGGTGGGTTGCGGCCGGGTGATCGAGGGGACGATGGAGATGATGTGGTCATCGCTCGAAAAACTGATGGCGCTTCCCGACGAAACCGCCGTCTACTGCGGCCACGAGTACACCGAGGCGAATATTCGCTTCGCTCTCACTATCGAACCCGACAATGCCGACCTGTTGGCCCGCGCCGCCGAGGTGAAAAAGCTCCGCGCTGCCGGGAAGGCGTCACTGCCGACCGCTATCGGCCTGGAGAAGCGCACCAACCCGTTCCTGCGCCTCGACGATCCCGGCATTCGCGCCCGTCTCGGCTTGAAGGATGCCCAGGCGGCGGCGGTCTTTGGTGAAATTCGCCGCCGGAAGGACAGCTTCAAATAGCCGCGGGCGTCAGTCGCGCGCTTCCTCAGCGTGCTGCTTGGCAAGCGCCGCCATGCTGGTGAAACGAAAGTCAAACTTCGGCATTGCTCCGGGGTTGGCCGTCGCGCCAAAACCCTGCCGGTCGTGTCGCCGATGAATCCAGCATGACGCAAGGCCGACCCGATTGGCCGGCACATGATCGTGAAAGAGGCTTTCGGCGGTATGCAGAATGTCCGATTTCGCCACGCCCAAGCCGTCCAGCTTCGTCAGCATGTATTCGAAGTTGCGGGCGTCCGGCTTGTAGGAGCCTATGTCCTCGGCGGTGTAGATGGCGTCAAAATCAACCTGTAGCCGTCCGTTGCTGAAGGCGAAGCTGGCGTTGTCCACGTTCGACAGAATGACGAGCTTGTAGAACCGCTTGAGGTACTGGAGCGCGGTGGCCGAATCTTCGAAGGCCGGCCAGTCCTTGATGGACTTCCCGTAGGCGATGCAATCCTCCCAGGAGGCCGGCACGCCCCACTCCTCCGCCAGGCGTTTGTAAACGACCGCCAGCAGTTCGCTGTACAGCCGGCTCGGCGTCGACGCCTGCTGTGCCGATTCATGGCGCGCATGCGCTTCCAGCACCTCGTCTCGCGACAAGCTAGTGCCAACCCGCGAGGTCAGCGGCTTGAGGGCGGCGATCATGCCGCTTTCCCAGTCGATCAGCGTGCCGTAGCAATCAAAGGCAAGAACCTTGAAGTCGGTCAGCCGCATGCTCTCACCTATCCGGAAGGATGGGGCGTGGCGATCGCGGGCGCGAAAAGTCGCCGGCCTGCCGGAATTAAACATCTCCTGCGTCAACTTGAAACGCCCGCCCGACAAACATCAACCGTGCCGACCGAAATGCCGCAAAGAGAGTGGACCACAGGCCACGGCAGGGCATAAGCTACTCCGAACTTAGGGAAAATCGTGCCGGGCGCGCGCATCGCTCCGGGGAGAATGATGGCGGAACCGATCAGCAGTGTGCTTCTCGTCGACTACGAGAGCCTTCAGCGTAGCCTCGCCGCGGTGGCTGGCGAGACGCGTCTGGCAGACCGCGCGGCAGCGTGGCTGGGCGCCATCGAATCCGGGCGCCTGATTGGACCGGAAGGGGTTCGGCGGCACATCAGCGTCAAGCGCTGCTATGCCGGCCCGAGCGTCCGGGGCAAACAGCGGGATGGACTGGCGGCAGCCGGGTTCGACGTCGTCGATATCGCCGATGGCGCCGCCCGCGGCTCCGCCGACCTGCATATGGCGATGGACACCATCGAGGCACTGACCCGGCCCGAGGGCTATAGGGAGTTCATCCTGCTGAGTACTGCCATGGACCTTGCGCCGCTCCTGACGCGGTTGAAAGCCTCCAACCGGCGGACCACTATCTTTGTCGATGCGACGACCCCGGAAAACGACAAGTCGCTTGCCGACGCACACCTGGCCGGCGCCGATTTTGCCCGCTTCCTGACGGGTGAGGAAACGGCGCTGGCCGAGATCCGCGCTCCTTCCGGGGGCGGCGAACGGGCAGAAATCGAAGCCTTCGCGCGCCGCATCCACGCCGCCACCAGTATTCCGCTCTTCTCGCCGAAGACCTTTGCCGAACTCTTCCGGCAGTTGACCGAGGAGATTGCCGCGAACGGCTACCATTTCCAGACGACAGCAAAGAACGTTGCCGATCGCATGATGGCGTCTGGTCGCACCGTCACGCGGCGTCAGGTTGTTTTCATCGTCAAGGGACTTGCCCTGAAAGGACACGTATTTTCGACCGGCGATACGCCCGAGGGACTAGCCGAGGTCTTCCGCGAGCAGGCGCGCTACCTCATCACCAACGCCGGCATCGGACTGGCCCCCCGCGAGGAGCAGTTGCTGAGCGCCTGGTTCTCGAGCCATTCGGCGCCGATCGTGCCGCGACTGGCGCCTCCGTCGCAGTCCCCCGCCAGCACCTCCGCCCCTTCGGCCGAAACCAAGGCAAAGATCGCGGAGACCATCGAGCGGGAGGTCGCAAAGGCTGTCACCCGGCCTCCGGAAAAAGCCAAGCCGCCGGCCCGGCCGACCGCCTCGGCGAAGCCACCGACAGTCAAGCCGGTTGATCTGCCTAAATTGGGAGCCGCCCGGACGCACCCCATGAAATCATCGCCCTCCCCGGCGGCGCGGGAGGAAGCCAAAGCCGTTATTGCCGCGCGCATCGCAGCCTCGGCGAAGTTCAAGAATGGCAGCCGGCCGGCGGTTCCGGCTAAGCCGGCGCCGCCCGCTGCGGCTTTGCCCGCGCCAGCGGCACCCCCCACAGCCGCGGAAGCGGCCGCGGACACGGCTCCAACGCAGGCCTCGTCCGCCGCGCTCGAGAATTCCATCCTGGCGGCGATCGCCGAGGCGGTGGACGTCCTTGTCGAGGATTCAAACGACGACGAACGGCCACCGCGCGAACCACCGGCTAGACAGCGCCAGTCAGGCACGGCGCGCTTGCCTGAGCGCTCGTCGCCCGCTCCCCGCCCGCGACAGGTCCCGGAACCCGAGCCTGAGCCCGAACCTGAGGAAAACGCCGACAGCAACGACATCGGCGATCAGATCCAGCGCATCATCGCTTCGTACAATCGCAATCGGACGGAAGAATAGCCGCGCTTCGGGCCAGCGCGAGCTAGCCGGACATGTATTGGCCGCCGTTGGCGCTCAGCACCGATCCCGTCATGAAAGCGGCCGCGTCGGAAACCAGATAGACGACCAACGAGGCAATCTCGTCCGCTTTGCCGAGCCTGCCGACGGGTATCTGCGCGACAATCGATTCAAGCACTTTTTCCGGCACGCCGGCGACCATATCGGTGTCGGTATAGCCGGGGCAGATCGCGTTGACCGTGATGCCCTTTCTGGCGTTTTCCTGGGCGAGAGTTTTGGCGAAACCGATGACGCCCGCTTTCGCGGCCGCATAGTTCGCCTGGCCCATCTGTCCTTTCTGGCCGTTGATCGAGGAGATGCAGATGATGCGCCCGTGGTTGCGTTCGCGCATGCCTTCGATCACCGGCCGCGTCATGGCGAACATGGAGTCGAGGTTGGTCCGCAGGACCGCCGACCACTGATCGAAGCTCATGCGGTGGAACATTGAGTCGCGGGTAATTCCGGCGTTGTTGACGAGGATGTCGATTGGACCCAAATCCGCAGCGATCTTTGCGACACCGGACGCGCACGCCACGGCGTCGCCGACATCCCAGCGATAGACGGCAATGCCGGTTTCAGCCTTGAATTTTTCCGCCGCCGCATCGTTGCCAAAGTATACCGCAGCTACGGTCGCACCGGACGTTTTGAGGGCCTTGGCAATCGCAGCGCCGATGCCGCGCGTTCCTCCCGTGACGACGGCGACTCTCGCCATGATGCTTCCTTCCCGAATTTTGTTTTTATGGTTCGCTGATCAAATCACGCCGTCCGCCGCGGCGGAAGCGCGAGCGCATTCGCTGTTGCGAATTTTTTCACGAATGCTGCAGTGCATGAAAAAATCCCCGGGACTTGGCCAGGAATCATTTCCGAGGAAGCGATGCGCCGTGCGACTAGCGCTCAACGCACATGGCAACGCCCATGCCGCCGCCGATACACAGCGTGGCGAGCCCCTTGTGGGCGTCGCGGCGCGCCATCTCGTGGAGGAGCGTCACCAGCACGCGCGCGCCAGAGGCGCCGATCGGATGACCGATAGCGATGGCACCGCCGTTGACGTTTACCTTCGCCGCGTCCCAGCCCATGTCCTTGTTGACGGCACACGCTTGCGCGGCAAAAGCTTCGTTGGCCTCGATGAGATCGAGTTCCCCCACGGACCATCCGGCCTTCTTCAGCGCCTTGCGGGATGATGGAATCGGTCCGGTTCCCATCAGCGCCGGATCGACACCGGCCGTCGCCCACGACACAATGCGCGCCAGCGGCCTCAGGCCGCGCCGCTGCGCTTCCGCCGCGGTCATCAGCACGACCGCCGCCGCCCCATCGTTGATGCCGGAAGCATTGCCAGCCGTGACCGTGCCATCCTTTTGAAAAGCGGGACGGAGCTTGCCAACCGTTTCCATCGTGGTACCGGGCCGGATGTATTCGTCCTGATCGACGATCGTGTCGCCCTTGCGCCCCTTGATCGTCACCGGCACGATTTCGTCCTTGAACCTGCCGGCTTTCTGCGCCGCCTCCGCCTTGTTCTGCGACGCGACGGCAAACTCGTCCTGCTGCTGCCGGGTAATCTGGAATTCACGAGCGACGTTTTCGGCGGTGACGCCCATGGCATAACCGTGGAAGGCATCGACGAGACCGTCCTTCATCATCGTGTCGACCATTGCCAGATCACCCATCTTGGTGCCGTTGCGCAGGTGTGCTGCGTGCGGCGCCATCGACATGGACTCCTGACCGCCGGCGATAATGATGCCAGCGTCTCCGTTGGCGATCTGCTGCATGCCGAGGGCGACCGCCCGCAACCCCGAGCCGCAGAGCTGGTTAAGACCCCACGCCGTCGTCTCCTTCGGCAGCCCGGCGGCCATCGATGCCTGCCGCGCGGGATTCTGACCCTCGGCAGCAGTGAGAATCTGTCCCAGGATTACCTCGTCGACCTCCGCCGGCGCAACGCCCGCCTGCTTGAGGACCGCGCCGATAGCAGCCGCGCCCAGCACGTGCGCTGGCACACTGCCAAATACGCCGTTGAACGCTCCCACTGCGGTTCGCGCAGCTGCAGCGATGACAATATCGTTGGCAGGCATGAGGCACTCCGAGTGTTTCCGCTGGCGCCCGAACTACAGACAGGCGTCGCTAACCATGTCAATCGCTGCGGCGCGGTAGCAATCATCGCAACGCACAATATATTGGCGCCGTTCAAAGAAAGCCCGTATCGTGGGTCGGCAAAAAAGAATACCGGCCATGAGAAAATTGGTCGGACGGGAGAAGGCAGACTGGCAACGGAAAGCAAAATGGCCAAGGACAACGAGCCAATAACGATCAAAAAGTACGCCAACCGGCGGCTATACAACACCGGAACGTCGACCTACGTCACGCTCGAAGACCTTGCTGAGATGGTCAAGACCGGCGAGGATTTTACGGTAGTCGACGCGAAGTCCGGCGACGACATTACCCGAACAGTGCTTACCCAGATTATCTTCGAGCAGGAGAACAAGGGGCAGAACCTGCTGCCAATAACCTTTCTCCGCCAGCTCATTCGCTTTTACGGCGACTCGATCCAGAATCTCATTCCGACCTATCTCGATTTCTCGATCGACTCGCTGGTTCGTGACCAGGACAAGCTGCGCGGCCAGATGACCAACGCCTTCGGGCCGGGGGCCTTCACACCGGGCGCCTTCGGACCGGGCGCCCTCGACGCGATCAACGATCAGGTTCGCCGCAACACCGAGATGTTCGAGCAGGCGATGCACATGTTCCTGCCCTTTGGCAAAGGTGCCGCCGGAACTTCGCCGCGCGAGGCACCCGCTACCGCCAGCAAGCCGGAAGGCGGCGGCGACATCGACGCATTGAAGCGCCAACTCGACGAAATGCAGACCCGCCTCAACAAGTTGTCCGACAAGAAATAAGCGACGATCTGCGGGCGGCGGCTTAACCGGTCTTGCGCACCGCGTTAGCAATGGCCGGTCCGGCCAACGCCCACTGGGGCGTTGCGGCGCCGGACAGCGCGCCCTGGATCATGTGCACGCCGAAAGCGGCCAGCATCGCGACGGTTTCTTCGTCCTGCACCCACTCGGCGACCACCTGGATATCGAAGGCGCGTGCGAGTTCCGTCAGCGCCTTCACGAAGGCCTGGTCGTCGCGGCTGCGCGGCAGGTTCTCGATGAAGGCGCCGGCAATCTTGACCATGTCGACGTCCAGCGTGCGCAAATGACGGAACGAGGAGAAACCGGCGCCGAAATCATCTATCGCCACAAGGCAGCCGAGATCGTGGATGGTCGCCACGAAGTGAGCTGCCTCTTCCAGATAGCGAATGACCGCCGTCTCCGTGATCTCCACGATCAGGCGCCCGGCGAGGTCCGACCGCCGGAGCACAGCCGCCGCCAGACGCGACAGCCATTCAGCGTCGCCGACCGTTTCACCCGACACGTTCAGCGAAAGACGCGCGTTCGGGAACGCCTCCAGCGTCTCCAGCGCGCGACCGAGGGTGTAATTGTCGATCAGGCGAATGAGGCCCAGTTGCTCGCAAAGCTCGATGAAATCGGAGGCCGGCGTAAACGTGCCGTTGGCGCGCTCGAGCCTCAACAGCGCTTCGTGAAAGGAAGTTGCGCGGGTCGTCAGATCGATCACGGGCTGAAAGAAGAGGCGCAGCCGATTATTGTCCAATGCGGCCACCATCTCGGACGAAAGCGACGCATTGCTGCGTCGTTGAGCCTCGCGGCCCAGCGATGGGGCATAGGCAACGAAGCGTCCATACCCGCGCCTTCGCGCTCGATGCAGACTTTCCTGCGCGCGCGCCAGCGCTTCGTTCACCGTCCTGCCGTGGCGCGGCAGGCCGACGCCGCCAATCGACACCGTCACCGCTACCGAACTCGATTCCGCCGTGATGACGCCCTTGCGCACCGCCGCATGGAATCGCTCGGCGGCCGCGTGCATGTCGGCCTCATCGCAGTTCATGAGCACGATGCCGAGCTTGTTGCCGGAGTAGCGCCCGACCGCGTCGCCGTCGCGAAGCTGCGCCTTTATCCGGCGCGCCGCAGCTACAAAAACCTGATCTGCGGTCTCGAATCCGTACGCTTCATTGATCGCGCGAAAATTATCGATGGCGACTATGAGAAAGGCGATCGAGGCGCGGGAATGCTTGGTTTCCTCAAGCGCCCCGCCAAGCGTCGTCAACAGATGCTGACGATTGAAATAGCCGGTGAGTTCGTCATAGCGTGACAGGAACGCCAACCGCTGCTCGCGCTCGTGACGATCGTTGATGATACGCACGACGCCCCGCGCGCGCGCCGGTCGTCCGCTACCGTCAGCATACCAGCGCCCGACGTCCTCGACGATCAAACGTCGCTCGCTGCCTGCGCCATCCGGCAGCAGCGCGTATTGCACCTCGTAGGAAACACCCGCTCCGTTGTCGCACGGCAAACCGTTCAATACCGTGTCATGACGACTGGTGAGGCTGGCGGAATCAAGCAGGGTCGCAAAGCTGTGCCCGCTGGAGATGCCAGCCGATTCGATGCCGAACACTTCAAACGCGTTGACACCCCACCGGATGCTATCATCGCCAATCGTCCACTCGTAGACGACCTCGCCCACCGCGGTCAGGATCTCGTCCGTCGCCACGGCTTGCTCGCGGCCGACGCCGCCGGAGACGAGCGGCGCGGCCCGCGATAGACCTTCGTCAGTGTCGCGCAAGAGATTGCTTCCCGTGGCTACGGCGACCCGAAGACTGTGAAAGCCCCCTGTGGCTCGTCGCGCATAGTGGCGCGACGAGCCTTAAGGAAGCGACAAAGTATACACGCCGCCATCCGCAAGTTTGGCACGGGTCCGCCGCCCAAGATTAACGGATCGTTAGCGCACTCTGGCCGCTCCATCGAGCGAGATGTCCCGCTGCGCCGTCTTGATCGAAATCGTGAAGCCCGCGATCACGTCAAACAGCGCAATTGCCGTCAGCAGAAAGAACAGCGAATCGCCGGCGATCGGAACGAGGATGAATTCGACGATGTAAACGATCAGCAGGATTGTTGAAATGATGTGATTGGCGATGCTTGCCGTCGTCGAAACCTGCGCCGATCGCAACGTTTCGAAGAAAAGCATCAGGAGTCCGAGCGGTACCATCAGGTCACTGATCGTGATGCTCCAGGTCAGGCCCGACATCAGCGGAACCGTGAACAGCACGTTGTTCCATGGCGCGCCGCCAAGCGCGTACCCGAGAACATTGAACAAGACGAGCGGGACGATGGTGAGCGGAATGGCAGTCAACATGGCGTACCCCCGATTGGCCGATTTTTCAGACGCCGCAATGTGGCCCTACCCCATGATAGCCTGTTGCAGTGCAAACAAAAAAGGCCGGCTGAGCCGGCCTTTTGGACAATCGACGCGCCTGAGAGTCTAGGCGTCGGCCTTCGGCGTTAATACTTGGCGACCGCGGTACATGCCAGACTTGAGGTCGACATGATGCGGTCGGCGAAGTTCGCCGGAATCCTTGTCTTCGACGTAGGTCGGGCGCTTCAGCGCATCGGCGGAGCGACGCATGCCGCGTTTGGACGGCGAGGTCTTGCGTTTGGGAACGGCCATGAAACGAAAAATCCTTCCAAAGAGATTTCGCGCCTTATAGCGGGGGTCCCGGATAGAGGCAATCGATATAGGCGTCCGCCGTCCTTGCCTTTGCTGCAATCGAGCCGGCGAGTGCCTGAAGACCAGCCGTCGGGTGACCGGGATCGCGCTCTGCAGGATTCGGCAACGTGGCCGCAAGAAGAGCCGACTGGCCTGCCGTCAGGTCCTGGGCCGGGCGATGAAAATAGTGACGCGCCGCCGCCTCGGCCCCGAAAATACCGGGCCCCCATTCGGCAACGTTAAGGTAGATCTCCATTTCCCGCCGCTTGCCCCAGACGGCATCGGCATAGAGTGCCATCGGCATCTCGACACCCTTCCGCAGGTACGACCGCGATGGCCACAGGAAGAGGTTCTTGACCGACTGCATGGCGATCGTGGAAGCGCCCCGCGGCCGATCATTGGATCGATCGAGAACCTTGCCGAGTTCGCTCCAGTCTACCCCGTTGTGACTGCAGTACCTGCCGTCCTCCGACATGGTGACCGACGCGATCAAAGTCGGCGAGATCGCGTCCAGGGGTTTCCAGTTGCGCTCGACCTTGCCGCCGCGGACCACCCAATCGAACACCATCAACGTAGAGACGGGTGGCACGAACCGATAAACCGGCACCAGGATTGCGGGAATAAGCAGGAGTAGCGCGGCACCGCGCGACGCAATCCGCCAAATGCGGGCAGCGGTCTTCCTGTTTCGGGCGCCCCTGATCACAGACCGGAATAGACACAAGCCCACTGCCTTCGCAATCGGCACCCGTGCGGACGCAGCTTGACCGTTCGTGGCTTTCGTGGCCATTCCAAAGCAATGGCAGGCGATTTTCAGACGGGGCTGAAAGCCGCTCAGGCGGCAACCGAGACTTTGCTCGTGCGCCTCCTCACCGATACGCCGGTAGATGGTGCGTGGCCCGAACGCTTGCTCGCCGCCATGCGCTACTCTCTGCTTGGCCCGGGGAAACGGTTACGTCCGTTTCTCGTCATCGAGTCGGCACGCATCTTCGGGCTCGCCGGCGAGGGCGTGGTCCGCGCCGCCGCTGCGCTGGAATGCGTCCACTGCTACAGCCTCGTCCACGACGATTTACCCGCGATGGACAATGACGACCTGCGCCGCGGCCGGCCGACGGTGCACAAAGCCTTTGACGAGGCGACGGCAATCCTCGCCGGCGACGCGCTGCTCACGTTCGCCTTCGCCATCCTCGCCGACCCCGCCACCGACCCGGACGCCAACGTGCGCCTGACGCTTGTCACCGAACTCTCGTCGGCCGCCGGCGCCGGCGGCATGGTTGGTGGCCAGATGCTCGACCTCGCCGCCGAGAAGCAAAAACTCGACGACGGTGAAATCCGCGCCATGCAAGCGCTGAAGACCGGCGCCCTCTTCCGTTTTGCCTGTGACGCCGGCGCCGTGATGGGCCGCGCCAGCGCCGAAAAGCGCGAGCGGCTGGCACGCTTCGGCGACGCACTCGGCCTCGCCTTCCAGTTGGCGGATGACCTCATCGACGCGACGGGCAAAGCGTCGAAGGCCGGCAAGGCGACGGCCAAGGACGCTGATCGCGGCAAGGCGACGCTGGTCGGGTTGCATGGAGTGGCAGCGGCGCAAAAGATGCTCGACGAGGCGGTCGAACAAGCGATTGCTATTGTTGCGCCGTTCGGGGCGCGAGGCGCGATGCTGGCCGACGCTGCACGCTTCGCCGGCAAGCGCGACGCGTAGCTCTACTCCAGTCTGAGAAAACGGCCGGGGCCGAGTACAACCGCTTTGGCGAGATCGGCACGCAGAGTTGCGGCCGCGTCCGCTGAAAGATCGGCGCCCTTGGCGACCAGAATCTGCAGAACATCCCAGTCGTGCTTTCTGATTGCCGATGGAGCGCCCTGTCGAATGCGCTTGTCGAAGAAGGCAAGCGTCACTGTTTCCGGCGGCGTATCCGCAGTCGGCGTTGCCGTCATCAGCGCATTCGGGTCGAGAATGCCCTCGCTTATCGCCTGCTCCACGAGGGCGAAGACCTCGGGCGTGTGATCGGGCAGGCTTCGCCAGGACAAATCGGCGTCGGCGGCAAACTCGAGGAAGTCGAGCGCCTGGGTTGCCGAATAGGGTTTCTTCGCCGCGATGCGCTGGTCGATGTCGTCGTTGCGATCGAGAAGATCGCTCTGGAACTGCAGTTCAAGATCGGCACCGACGGCCTGATCGCTCGCCGCCGCCAAACTCTGCAGCGCGAGATCAACCACGCGCGGCACGAACCCGGCAGCGAGGACGAGGACGATCGACACCGCGAATATCAGGCGGCGCGCCAACGGGCGCCGGCGCGCGGCGAATATCGCCGCGGCGGTGAAGATGACGATAGCCGCCTCGGCGCCGTGCTCGGCAAAATCCTGGACCGGATTTCGCGTCTCTCGCATCATGGTGTTCAGCCAAAACAGCATGATGTTGGCTGCGCTCGCCGCAGCCGCCAGGCAGGGGATGAAGACGTAGATCAGGAAGCGTTTCATGAAATCCGCCGAGCCATTGAGCGGGCATGATAGCCCGCCGCCTCCCGGCCCGACAGGGAAGCACGGCCGGAAGCGGCCGGGCTGTGCTTCGCCGACTGGCTTATTGCGCCCCGCAGTTCTTCATGGCGGCAGCGCCCAAAGGCCCCGCGGCGTCATCGGCGAACGCCGGCCGCGCCGCCGCTGCATGCTATTCGACCCGCCCGCAGCGCCCAGAATTTTTTGAGGCGTGCAGACGCAAGCGGGCTCACACGAGCGGTGGGAGAGGCAACGACAGCAACTGCTCGGTGCTAAAGGATCGCAGGCTCTTGTCGGCGGGCGCGTCCAAGCCAACCGGTCCCCTGCAGCAGAATAAGCAGGACACCGACACCGACAACAGCCACCTCGGGAAGGTGCGCGAGCAGCAGGTCTGTCGTCGGCACCGTGCCGGCATAAGGCGCCAGGATGCTGACGGCGACGCCGATCACCGCGGCGAGGCGGAGACCAAACGAACCGGAAAGAGCCAGGAAGGATACTGCGGCGAAAGCGAGGCTGAGATCCGCTGCTTGCTGATCGGGGGCCGAAACCGGGCCAAGCACCGCAGCCGCATCCGGCCCGAAAGCGCCAAGCCTCACGGCGTCGCGCACGAAAAGCAGGGTAAGAGTCCAGAAGAGATAGGAACGGAAGAAAACCTCAAGCACCGACCCCAGCGGTTGCGACCGGCGCATGACGAGCAACAGGAGCACGATGAATACGAGTGCTGTCACCAGCAAAGAAATGAAAAGATCCCTCAGCGGGTCGGAAAGCAGCGCGACTCGACAGGAGGTCAACCAGCAGGTCAAGCGGCCAGGATCGGAAGCCGAGGAAAATATTGGCCGTGTGGCCAGATTGGCGCTCGGTATTTTGCGCGATCAGCCGTCGTCCTCGGCGTTAAGTTCTTCCACCGGGATCGCCTTGGCGACTTTTGCCCTGGCCTTCGCCTTGCGCTTGGGCGGCGGCGGATTGGCTGCAAGTTCGGCAGCCTCGGCGGCGATCTTGGCAAGGCGAAGACCTTTGAGACGCGCGGTGTTGTCGGTGACGCGACGCGACTCGGCGTCGGCTTCCTTTACCGCCAGCGTCGCCTCTGCCGCGCGCTTCTGCACCTTCGCGTAGCGGGCTTCGGCGTCGGTCTTGGGACTGGCCATATTATTCTCCTTGGCTTCCTCTCGGGAAGTGAGAGGTTTTTTCGCCTCAGCGATGATAACGCCGATGTGGGCGAAAAGGGTCACGGCGACCGGCACTATTCGGACGCTTGTCCGACGGCATAGGCAGGCCGTTCATTCGGCGGCGTCCGCGGCCGCGGGCTTCACGGCAAATCGCTTCTCGACGTAGTCCGCCACCATCTTCCGGAAGTCCTCGGCAAGCGTTGGGCCGCGCAGCGTGGCAACTTTCTTGCCGTCGATGAATACCGGGGCGGCAGGCTGCTCGCCTGTACCTGGCAGCGAGATGCCAATGTCGGCATGCTTGGATTCGCCGGGACCGTTGACGATGCAGCCCATGACCGCGACCTTCAGCGCCTCGACGCCGGGATATTTCTCTCGCCATAGGGGCATCGCTTCGGCGAGGTCAGTTTCTATGCGTTTGGCGAGTTCCTGGAAGACGGTGGAGGTGGTGCGTCCGCAGCCGGGACAGGCGGCGACCACTGGCAGGAAGGCTCGAAATCCCATCGTCTGGAGCAGTTCCTGCGCCACGGCGACCTCGCGGGTGCGGTCACCGCCGGGATCGGGGGTAAGCGAGATACGGATGGTATCGCCGATACCCTGCTGGAGCAGGATCGCGAGCGCAGCCGACGAAGCGACAATTCCCTTCGAGCCCATGCCTGCCTCGGTGAGGCCGAGATGGAGCGCATGGTCCGAACGCGTCGCCAGCATGGTGTAGACGGCGATCAGATCCTGGACCTGACTGACTTTGGCGGAGAGAATGATCCGCGAGCGCGGCAGGCCAATCTCCTCAGCCTGAGCAGCTGAGAGAAGCGCCGATTGGACGATCGCCTCGCGTACTACTTCCGGCGCAGCAAGCGGCACGGCGAGCCTGGCGTTCTCGTCCATGAGGCGGGTTAGCAGCGCCTGATCCAGCGACCCCCAGTTGACGCCGATGCGTACCGGCTTCCGGTAGCGCAGCGCGATCTCGATGAGGGTGGCGAACTGTGTATCGCGCTTGGCGCCGAAACCGACGTTGCCGGGATTGATGCGATACTTGTCGAGCGCCTCGGCCGCCGCCGGGTAGTCGGTGAGCAGCGTATGCCCATTGTAGTGGAAGTCTCCGATGAGCGGCACCGACAGGCCGCGCTTCGCCAGGCCGTCGCGAATGTGCGGGACGGCCGCCGCCGACTCGGGGCGATCGACGGTGATGCGCACCAGCTCAGACCCGGCACGCGCCAGCGCCGCCACCTGACGAACCGTGGATTCGACATCGGCCGTATCGGTATTGGTCATCGACTGCACACCAACGGGCGCGCCCCCGCCGACCGCAACATTGCCGACCATCACCCGCACGGTAGCGTGACGGGGAAGCACGGCGGCGAGGTAGGGATAGTTCGTCACCGTTATCCTCCGGCGCGGCAGCGCGCGCAGAGGCCGCGAATTTCCAGCACGCGCAGGCTTGGGGTAAAGCCTCGCTTGCGCGTCTCGGCGGAGACCAGCGTGCCCAAAGTCTCGGAGGCGGCTTCGGCGGCGGCGCCGCAACTATCGCAGATCAGAAAGAGCGTCGCGCCCGGCTCGCACTCATCGCCGCGGTCACAGGCAATGTAGGCGTTCTTCGATTCGATGCGGTGGGCGAAATTGTTGGCTGTCAGGAATTCCAGAGCGCGATAAACCGAGATGGGCGCCAGCCTCGCCTGGCGGGGGCCGGCAAGGCGATCGATGACATCGTAGGCCGACGCCGGAACGTGGCTCTCCAGCAGGGCCTGAAGCACGTCGCGACGCTGTGGCGTGAAACGCAGCCCCTTGCGCCGGCAGATGGTCTCGGCATGTGCGAGCGCGTCCGTAGCACAGCGGGCGTGGTCGTGTTCGCGATGCTCGAAGACGGGACTGGGGTGGGCCATCAGGGGTCACTTCTAGCATCGGCGGATCGGCTGGCGATACCACTACGCCCCCGCGCGATCGCCGGTTCGTGCCGGCTCAACAAATGGGGATTGATGCCGCAAATGACCACTCGCTACCTGCGGAATGCTGCATCGCACAATGCGCGCGTCGGTTGGTGCAATGAGCCTCTTCGGCGCCCAAATGTGGCGCAACTACGTCAAAAAGGGCCTTCCTGCGACAAATGCAGCCACGACCGGTCATTGCGGGAACAAAAAGGGCTGCTAACGTCTTCTCGCACCTGCGAAGGCGTTTTGTAGCGTTAGGGCCCGCTTGTGTTCACGGGGCAGTGTCGCTCGGGCGCCGGATTTGG
Organism: Bauldia sp.; assembly: GCA_036511595.1. Taxonomy (GTDB): domain Bacteria; phylum Pseudomonadota; class Alphaproteobacteria; order Rhizobiales; family Kaistiaceae; genus DASZQY01. The sequence goes on along the minus strand of DATCBY010000074.1, from coordinate 71,976 downwards.
GCGCGTGAATTGGTTGCCGGTGAATATATGTCGAACCATAGTCTGCCGAGCCGCCGGTTCGTCGTGGTATCTGTTGCGGCAACCCTTGCCGGCAGCGCACTCGGCTGGCCGGGGCGGGCGCTAAGCGCCGATCAACCGTCGCTCACCGCTGACGGTCCCTTTTCACGTTCCACTGTTACCGAACTCGCCAGGACACTTTCCAGGTCACCGTTCGTTCCGCCGACCCAGGGGTTGCCAAGCTCGATCGCCAACCTCAGCTACGACCAGTATCAGGCCATCTATTTCCGGCCCGAGGAAGCCGTATGGGCGAAGGATGACCTGCCGTTCCGCATGCAGCTCTTCCATCGCGGCTTCTATTTCAAGGACAAGATCGAAGTCGCGACTGTCGGCGACGGTCAGGCTCACCACCTTGCCTATTCGCCAGGCATGTATGCCCCGGGCAAGATCGTCACCAAACCGCTGCCGCTTGAGGATATTGGCTTTGCCGGTATCCGCATTCACGGACACATCAATCGGCCGGGCTATTTCGACGAGATCGTCGCCTTCGAGGGCGCCAGCTATTTTCGCGCGCTCGGCAAGGGGCAGGCTTATGGCATTTCCGCGCGCGGTCTGGCGCTGAATGTCGGCGCACCTGGCGGCGAGGAATTCCCGATCTTCCGCGCCTTCTGGGTGGAATCCCCGGAGAAGGGCGGCGACGCGATCGTCGTCCACGCGTTGCTCGATTCCAAGAGCGTCAGCGGCGCGTATCGTTTCACGATCCGACCCGGCTTGCCGACTGCGATAGACGTTGAGGCGACCCTGTTTCCGCGCGTCGACTTGACCTCCGCCGGTCTGGCACCGGGTACGTCGATGTTCTACTTCGACGGCAATGGTCGCGAGAACTTCGACGACTGGCGGCCCGAGGTGCACGACTCCGACGGGTTGCTCATTGTCAACGGCCAAGGGGAACGACTTTGGCGACCGCTCGCCAACCCGAAGAGCCTTCAGTTCAGCGCCTTCGTGGACAGCGGCCCGCGCGGCTTCGGACTGCTGCAGCGCGATCGCAAATATGACGACTACCAGGATTACAACGCCAGTTACGAGAAGCGTCCGAGCTTGTGGATCGAACCGGTCGGCGACTGGGACAAGGGATCGGTGGTTCTTGTCGAAATACCGAGCGTATCGGAAGTGAACGATAACATCGTCGCCTACTGGCAGCCAAAGGACCCCATCCGCGCGGGCGCCGAATTCTCGTACGCTTACCGCATGTCCTGGGGCAACGGACCCGACCTTGCCGGCACGAGCGTCGCGGCGTCGCGGCGAGGGCGCGGCGACCTGAAGCACCCCTCGCCTGTCCGCCGCTTCGTGATCGACTATGTCGCCACCGGAATCGTCGCCGCTGCGACCAACGCCCCGGCATCGGCACCTGCGGTGGCCATCGCCGCGACGGAGCCGCCGGCCACCGGAACACCGGCGCCAACAAACGCCGCAGCTCAGGCCACAGCTCCGGCGCTCGCGGCCGCCAACGACCCGCCCGCGACCTCGGCCGACCCTGCGCACGATCCGAAACCGGCGGTCACGGCCAGCGTGGGCGTCGTCAGCGACGTCTGGGTAGAACCCAATCCAGCCTCCGCGGGCTGGCGCGTCACCTTCAATCTCGACCCGCAAAAGCAGGAGCTGATTGAACTGAGAGTAACGCTCGCCTTCTCCGATCAGCGCCCGGTCGAAACATGGCTGTACAGATGGACGGCCTAGGCCCCATCCCGCACAACGCAGGCGTCGCGGCCGCGGATGCTTCGTCGGCGCCGGGCATGCCGCCTGAGGTCCCGGTAGCGATGCCCGTTCAGCGCCTCAACAGCTTCTACCAGCCAGGACGTCGCGCGTTTGTCCGCGGCGCCTCCATTTCGCATCGTGGCCGGCGCGTGGTCGTGTTCGGTTCGACAGCCGCGCTCGCCGGATTCGGCATCTTCGAAATGGCGCGCACCCTCTCGGCCGGCGCGGTGACGCCGCTTACGCTGCTTGTGCTGGCGCTGTTTTCGTTGAACTTCGCGTGGATCGCGATGGCCTTCGTCCACGCGGTCGTTGGTACTATCGTCGTCACTGCGCGGCGCAGCCGCAAGCCCGTCGCCATGAGCGGGCCGATCGTCGGACGGACCGCAATGCTCATGCCGGTCTATAACGAGCAGCCTGAGCGCACTTTCGCGGCAATCGAGGCGATGGTGCGCGGCATCGCGCGCCTCGGCGGGAGTGACTCGTTCGATTGGTTCATCCTCAGCGACACCACCGATCCCGCCATCGCACTCGCCGAGGAAACGGCTTTTCTCGGCTTGCGGCGACGGCTGGCACCGACGACTCGAGCGTATTATCGCCGACGCCGCCGCAACACCCATCGCAAGGCCGGCAACATCGCCGACTTCTGCCAACGCTGGGGGGGCGCCTACGATTACCTCCTCGTCCTCGATGCCGACAGCCTAATCGAGCCCGACACAATCCTCGAGTTGACCCGGCGCATGGAGGCCGACCCTGACGCCGGCATCATCCAGACCGTTCCCTGGCTCATAAACGGCCGCACCGGGCTTGCGCGGCTGCAGCAATTCGCCAACCGCGTTTATGGACCGGTGCTGGCGAGCGGCCTTGCGTGGTGGAGTCAGGCCGAGGGTAACTATTGGGGCCACAACGCTATCATTCGCCGTCGGGCATTTACCGAGGCCGCGGGGCTTCCGGTGCTCTCCGGGACGCCCCCCTTTGGCGGTCACATTCTCAGCCACGATTTCGTCGAGGCGGCGCTGATCCGGCGCGCAGGATACACGGTGCGCATCGCCGACGACCTCGAGGGCTCCTACGAAGAAGGCCCGGCTTCGATCATCGACCTTGCCATCCGCGACCGTCGCTGGTGCCAGGGTAACCTGCAGCATTCGCGCGTATTCTTCGGGCGAGGTCTTAACTGGGTGAGCCGCTTCCACCTCATTAACGGCATCGCCTCCTACATCACCTCGCTCCTCTGGCTGCTGCTGATCGTCGCTGGCCTTGCCCTGACGTTGCAGGTTCAGTTCACCCGTCCGGAATATTTCGTCGACACCGCCGGCCGCGGATACCCGATTTTGCCGGTGGTCGATGCCGGCCGCGCACTCGGCGTTCTCGCCCTCACCCTGGTCGTTCTCTTCGGCCCAAAATTGATGGGCTGCGCCGCGCTCGCCTTCGACGGGGCGGCACGCCGCGCTTCAGGTGGCGCGCGCCGATTGATCGTCAGCACGCTATTCGAGATCGGTGTTTCCGCTCTGATCGCCCCGATAACAATGCTCATTCAAGCTCGCATGATCCTCTCGATCATGCTGGGTCACGATGCCGGTTGGAAGCCCCAGCGCCGCAACAACGGCGGCGTGGCGTTCGGCGACCTCTTCCGCTTTCACTGGTGGCACGCAGCGTTCGGCCTGGTCATCGGCGCACTCGCTTACGCCGTTTCGCCGGCGGCACTGGCGTGGCTTGCACCCGCGGTGGCAGGACTGATGGCGGCGCTGCCGATCTCGGCACTGACTGCGTCGGCTTCTGTCGGCAGCCGGATCCGGCGTATCGGCCTGCTGCGGACACCCCAGGAGGCGACCCGCCCGGCGATCGGTCGTACCGCGCTCGCCGTTCGCCGCCTGCACCGCATGGCGGTGGCGGCGACTCCACAGTTACCGGATGTCATCCGCGATATCGTACGACGGCGCGACCATCTAGCCCTCGTCGACCGCTCCGCTGCCCGCCGGCGGGGAGAAGTCGACCCTGTCGAAGCGACGGCGATGGCAAAGATCAATCAGGCGCGAACACTGGACGAAGCGGTCTCCTACCTGGGTCCGGAGGAGCGCGCCATGACCCTCGCCTCCCCGGACCTCATGGAGCGTCTGGGTGCCCTGCCGACAGCGAGCGCGGCCTGACGCCACTGACCGCGCCGACGTGGTTCCCTCCGGTCCCAGCGCCATATACGGTTGCGGCCGCCCGCCCCGCTATTTCCGCGAGGATTGAACCATGCTGAAAGGCAAGACCGCTCTGGTCACCGGCTCGACGTCGGGCATCGGCCTGGCGCTCGCAACCGCCTTCGCCGCCGAAGGCTGCAATATGGTCCTGAATGGCTTCGGCGATGCCAGGGCGATCGAAGCAACGCGCACAGGAATCGCCAAAAAATACGGCGTGACGGTTGCCTATTCGCCCGCTGACATGACGAGGGGCGATGAGATCGCCGCCATGATCGCCGACACCGAGAGAGAATTCGGCACCGTCGATATTCTCTGCAACAACGCCGGCATCCAGCACGTCGCCCCGATCGACGAATTTCCGGTCGACAAGTGGTCGGCAATCATCGCCATCAATCTGATCTCCTCCTTTCACACCATCCGCGCCGCGCTCCCCGGCATGAAGAAGAAGGGTTGGGGGCGCATCATCCAGACCGCCTCGGCGCATGCCCTTGTCGCTTCGCCGTTTAAGTCGGCCTACGTCGCCGCCAAGCACGGCATCGCCGGATTGACCAAGACCGTGGCGCTCGAGGTGGCGACCCAGGGCATCACGGTCAACGCGATCTGCCCGGGCTATGTCTGGACGCCACTGGTCGAGAAGCAGATACCCGATACCGCGAAAGCGCGGCACATGACTGAGGAGGAAGTCAAGAACGACGTCATCCTCGCCGCACAGCCAACCAAGCAGTTCGTCACCGCCGAGGAAGTGGCGGCGCTTGCGGTCTTCCTTGCCTCCGACGCGGCAAAGTCAATCACCGGCGCGCTTCTCCCTATGGACGGCGGCTGGACCGCCGCGTGACCGAAAGGTCGCAGGCCAAGCCGGCAACCGGGTCGCGCGCAGCGCAACGCTTGCGCGCCATCGCCGATCGCGTCCGGGCGCGCACCAATCCGACGCCGCGGAGCTTCAAGACAATCAATCTTGCCCTCCAGGGCGGCGGCGCCCACGGTGCCTTTACGTGGGGCGTACTCGACGCACTGCTCGAAGACGAGCGGCTGGACTTCGAGGCAATTTCCGGCACGAGCGCCGGAGCAATGAACGCCGTGGTGCTGGCCGACGGGCTGATGCGCAACGGCACCGAGGGCGCCCGCGACAGGCTCGCCGTCTTCTGGCGCCGCGTCAGCCAGGAAGGCTCCAGCACGGGCGCGGCGGCGCAGATCGTCAAGTCGATGCTGGGCTTCTGGCACATGCAAGGATTCTCGCCGTTCGGCGTCGTCGAACAATTTGCCAACTTTCTGTCGTCGCCCTACCGGACGAATCCGCTCAACATCAACCCGCTGCGCGATCTCATCGATCACCTCATCGACTTCGACAACGTCCGCGCCAATGACGGGCTCAAGCTCTTCATTTCGGCGACCAACGTCCGCACCGGCAAGATCAAGATTTTCTCCGGCGCCGAGGTAACCTCCGACGCGGTGATGGCGTCGGCCTGCCTGCCCTACCTGTTTCGGGCGGTGGAAATCGGCGAGGAAGCCTATTGGGACGGCGGCTATACCGGCAACCCGGCGCTCTTTCCCTTTTTCGAAGAGACCGAGACCGCCGACATCCTGGTCGTGCAAGTCAATCCGTGCGCCGGGAAGAGCTGCCGAAATCGCCGCAAGCGATCACGGAGCACGCCAGCGAGATCACCTTCAACTCGTCGCTGCTGCGCGAACTCCGGGCCATCGATTTCGTCAATCGGTTGATCGAGGAAGGCCGACTCGATCCTGAGCGCTATCGCCAGAACCGTGTGCATCGCATCGATGCCACTGCGGCGCTGGCTCATTACGCAGCCGCCTCGAAGCTCGACACCAGTTGGCACTTCTTCCAGGAACTGCACGCGGCGGGCCGCGCGGCAGGCACCGCATGGCTGGCCGCCCACTACGACGACCTGGGTGTGCGCGGCACCGTGGACCTCAGGGCGGAGTTCGGTTGAGGCTGGGAGCGCCGGCGCGTTTTCTACATTCCCGACCCGTCGCCTTCGTCCGCTGGCACAATCTCTTCCGCGGCGACCTCGGAGCGCGGCCGGGGAAGCTGGCTTGGCAACGGCATCCAGTAGGCGAGTTCCGCCTCGGCATAGACGATGCGGGCGAACGGATCGGAGTCGGCGGCGACCCAGTTTTCCTCCTGCGAGCGGGCCGACTTCGCCCAGCGCACCATGTCGAATTCGCCCGGCCCCTGCTCGGTCGCTCGCACCTTGGCAAGCACGAGCGTGCCGTCCCTTGGTGCCGTCGCCATGGGCAACCATTTCGTCGAATCGGGATTCGACATCACGCCCTTCCTTCCTGATGGGGAAAGAATGGCGGGAACTGTCTAGTTCGGCAAGCGTTCCATCAACACGCGTTCATTACGCGCGACGGGAAGGCGCTTGAAATGGTCGCATTCTACTGATTCCATGCGGCTCCCGCCACGGCGGCGGAACGGAGAACGTGGTGCGGCGTAAACTCCTACTCATGCTGGCTGCAAGCTTGGCCATAACGATGGCCAATGCCGCTTACGCAGAATCGCCTGACCATTTCATTAAACGTCTGCTGCTCGACCCCGGCGCGACGCTATTCGGCAGCCACCCCGTGCGGCATTCACCGCCGCCAGCCGCTCCGGATACGCCACTGATCGACGTGCCGATGCCGCATCTGCGACCGCTGGTGACCGCAACGCTCCCTACCTTGGCCTATCAGGAACCGACGCCGGCTGTCGCGGCAATGGATGCCGCGACACCGCTGCCAAGGCTCAGCCCTGCCGACCTCGCGTCGGTCGCAACCGCCCCGGCATCGCCCTCGCCCGAGCTTCGACTGGCATCGCTGCCACCCCGAGCCACGGTGCCTCCGCCCCCCGTGACGATGCCGCCGCCGGTGGCTCAATCGAGCTGCGGTGCGGCCCTCGCCGAGTTCGGTGCTGTCGCCAAGGCACTTCCGGCGATCGACGCCCAGCAATGCAGCGTCCCCGACCCCGTCTCCATCTCGGCGCTCGACGACGGCAAAGTGATGATCGCCGCTAAGCCGGTGATCGACTGTGCCATCGCCGAGACGCTGGCGACCTGGATAGACCAGACGGTGCAGCCGCTCGCTACCAGCATGCTGGGCGGCAAGGTGACGGCACTGCGCGTGCTGGACGGCTACGCCTGCCGCAACCGCGATGGCCTCGCCGACGCGAAGCTCTCGGAGCACGCCCACGCCAACGCCGTCGACATCGGCGCCTTTGAAGTCGAAGGGCATGGCTGGTTGACCGTAGGCGACGCAACGGCGCCGGACGCCGAGGCTGCGTTCCTGGCGGCGGTCCGCAAATCGGCCTGCGGACCGTTCACCACGGTGCTGGGACCCGGCTCCGATTCGTACCACGCCACCCATTTCCATCTCGACCTCGCCCAGCGCCGGACCGCCGGTCCGAGCCACGGCCTCTTCTGCCAATAGCGCTATGGCCGTTGATCCGGCCACCGCCAAGGCCTATCTTCGCCCATGGTGATGTTGGGGTGCTCGTTGCGTTGGCGGGCTGAGATCAGACCCATCGAACCTGACCTGGATAATGCCAGCGCAGGGAGCCGTCACCAGCCGGCCCCGTTCCATACGCGCCGGTCGCCACGGCTCCCGGCCAAGCGAGGAACGCCCGTGGAAAGACCAGACCTGACATCGGCAATCGCGACGCTCCGCGAGCGCGCGCCGCTCGTCCATAACATCACCAACTATGTCGTGATGAACATCACCGCCAACGCGCTGCTCGCCGTTGGCGCTTCGCCCGCCATGGTACACGCAGTCGAGGAAGCCGCGGAATTCGCCGGCATAGCGCAGGCCCTGGTCATCAACATAGGGACGCTCTCGCCGCGCTGGGTGGAGGCCATGGAACTGGCCGCAAGGGCCGCCACCGAAGCCGGCGTGCCGTGGATACTCGATCCTGTCGCCGCCGGTGCCACCGTCTATCGCACAGAGACTGCCGGCCGCCTCGCGCGACTGGAGCCAAAGGTCATCCGCGGTAATGCGTCGGAGATCATGGCGCTCGCCGGCGAGGCAGGCAGCGCTCGCGGCGTCGACAGTACCAGGGGCTCGGACGCTGCCATCAACGCAGCCGAGCGGCTCGCCCGGGCAACCGGAGCGGTGGTCGCCGTCACCGGTGCGGTCGACTACATCACCGACGGGAACCGCCTCGCGGGTCTCGCCAACGGCGACATCATGCTGACCCGCGTCACCGGCACGGGCTGCTCGGCGACCGCACTCATCGGAGCGTTCCTTGGCGCCGGACTGCCGGCGTTCGAAGCGGCGGCGGCGGGCCTCGCTACCATCGGCGTTGCCGCTGAAATCGCGCTGCCAGGCGCCAAGGGACCGGGCAGCTTCGCCGTCGCCCTCATCGACGCCCTCGCCGCGATCGACGACGCGACCCTCGCCGCCAGGATCAATTGGGTATGAGGCCCGGTGTCGATCTCCGTCTGATGTTGGTGACCGATACTGCCCTCAGCCAGCCACGCGGGTTGATCGCGACGGTGCTGGCGGCCGTCGCCGGCGGCGTCACGATCGTCCAGCTGCGCGACAAGCATGCGACCGACATCGAGCTGGCGGTGACGGCCGCTTGGCTCCGCGACGAACTGGCCGGCACCGGCGTCGCCCTGATTGTCAACGATCGTCCGCAAGTGACTCTGGAGGCGGGACTTTCCGGCGTGCATATCGGCCAGTCCGACGGCCACCCCGCTGCGGCGCGCGCGTTGCTCGGGCCTGACGCGCTGATCGGCTTGTCCGTCACCAGCCCTGACGAAATCGACACCGTCGATCCGGACGTGGTGGACTACGTCGGCCTCGGCCCGGTGTTTGCCACTTCGACCAAGCCTGATGCGGCCGCTCCGCTCGGCCTTGAAGGCATGCACATCATCGGCGAGCGGCTGCCGGTTCCCTACATCGCCATCGGCGGCATCACCCTCGACAACGCCGCCGCGACGATTTCCGCCGGTGCCTCCGGCGTTGCCGTTGTCTCGGCAATTGCCGGCGCGCTTGAGCCGCGCAGCGCGGCCCTCGCCCTCCGCCGGGCGATCGACACGGCGCAGGGCGCATGATCGCGAATGTCCTTTCCATCGCCGGCGTCGACCCCAGCGGCGGCGCCGGCATCGCTGCCGACCTCAAGACATTCTCGGCCCTGGGCGTTTACGGCATGGCCGTGGTCACGGCAGTAACCGCGCAGAACACCCGGGCGGTCACCGCCGTCCGCCTGATGGACCCGGCATTTATCACCGAGCAGATAGACGCGGTGTTCGGCGATGTCCGCGTCGACGCCGTCAAGATCGGCATGGTGGCGACGGCCGAAATTGCGGCGGCGATCGCCGATGCGCTCGCGCGGCATCGCGCCCAACACATCGTGCTTGACCCGGTGATGATCGCCAAGAGCGGCGACCGCCTCCTCGCCGACGCGGCCCTCGCCGCACTCCGCGAGCGGCTGCTGCCCCTGGCCGAAGTCGTCACGCCGAACCTGCCGGAAGGCGCAGCGCTGCTCGGCACCAGCGAGCCGGGCGATCTCGACGGCATGCGGACCATGGCGCACGAACTTCTGCGTTTCGGGTCGCGGTCGGTTTTGCTCAAAGGGGGCCACATGCGGGGACCCGAGAGTATCGACGTTCTCGCCGATGCCGGCGGCGAAGTGGAATTCGCCGCGCCGCGCATCGCCACGAAGAACACCCACGGCACCGGCTGTACGCTTTCATCGGCAATCGCGGCGCTGCTGCCGACGCTTTCGCGAAACGACGCCGTCCGCACCGCAAAGGCCTATCTCACCGGCGCCCTTCGCGCCGCCGACGACCTCGCCGTCGGCTCCGGCCACGGCCCGGTCCACCATTTCCATCAACTGTGGGAACGGCGATAGGCAATGAAAGCGCCGAAGGAGACACACCCGTCGACCCGGTCCACATCGTGGCTTCTAAACAGTCGGCCCAGCCGGCGACCGCCTTCAGGCCGCTTCAGTGGCGCCGGACCTCGGTGATCGACAAGCCGCCAGCCACGGGTGGATTGATTGCCGCGGCCGGACGGGATGCCCTGTCCCCCAGCCGAGCCCGCCAGTCGGAAGGTGATTCCCCCACCATCTTCTTGAACGCACGGCTGAACGCTGCCTCCGAACCGTAGCCGATTTCCGCGGCGACGGTCGCGATGTTGGCTCTGCCGTTGTTCAGCAGCCCCGAAGCGAGCTGCATGCGCCACTTGGCGAGATACTGCATCGGCGGCACTCCAACCTGGCCAGCGAAGCGCACGGCGAGAACCGAGCGCGAAAGCCCAACCTCCCGCGCCAGTTCCTCGATCGTCCACGCCCGCGCCGCTTCGCCGTGGAGAAGCGACAACGCCTTGCCTACGAAGGGATCGCGCAGGCCCGCCAGCCACCCGGACTACTGCCGGCGGCAGTGACTGCAGATAGCGGCGGATGACCTCGATGAACATCAGCTCGCTCAGCCGGGCGAGAACGCTCTCGCCGCCGGCGCGCTTGTTCAGCGATTCCGTGGTCGCAACACGGATGAATTGCGCGAACCAGCTGTCCCCGTCTCCCTCTTCCCCACCCGCTTTGATGACAGCCGGAAGGTTCTGCAGCAGCGGGTTGAAGGGCTGCGCATCGCAAGCGAGATAGCCGCACACGAATTTAGCCGAGTTGGCCCCGTCGCTGCCGCGGTTGATCGCGAAAGGCCGCTGCTCGGAAGTGCCCGAATCGTTCGTATCCAGCGCCAGGTCGGCGCGCATTCCCGGGCTGCTCGACAGCGCATGCGCATCGCCGTTGGTGAACACGATGACCTCGCCGGCCGAGACGGGAATGGGGTCGCCGCCGATGGCGTTTGCGAAGCACCGCCCCTCGGTCACCACATGATACGCGATCATGTGCTCGGCGCCCGGCAAGATCCGCGGCAGGATCGAATCGCGCGACGCCGACTCCGCCACCCACGGCGTCGTTGCGGCGATGTCGAAGAACACCGCCCCCGTCAGCCGGACGTTTTTGAGGACATCGGAAAGAACGTCGGCACTCATCGGCAGGCCCGCCGGTTTGTTGATCGTTGAATCCTGAAACGGGGCGAGATGCCTGATCAATCCCGGACGCAGTGTCAAGCACGGCGGACGCCCGATCATTCGGCGAGCGAGCGGATTGGCCTAGGTAACCGCCACTTCCACGGTGACCCGATTGAGACAAGGAATTTCCATGGCTAGCCAGATTCGTACTCATACCGGCCAATGCTTTTGCGGAGCGGTCGAAATCGCGGTGAGCGGCGATCCCGTCGGTACGGGCTACTGCCACTGCAAGTCCTGCCGCTCGTGGTCGGCCGCGCCCGTCAACGCCTTCACGCTCTGGCCGCCGCTGGCGGTAAGTGTTGTGCGCGGCGCCGACAAGATCGGCAGCTTCCGCAAGAGCGCGAACAGCGTCCGCAAGTGGTGCACGGTTTGCGGCGGCCACCTGATGACCGAGCATCCGCAATGGCAGCTCATCGACGTGTACTCGGCAACGATCCCCGGCGTTCCGTTCAAGCCGGGCGTTCACGTCAACTACGAGCACACCGTTTTGCCGATGAAGGATGGCTTGCCGAAACAGCGGGACTTTCCCACGGAGCTCGGCGGCTCAGGACAATTGATCGCGGAATAACCGCGCAACGACAAGAAACAGGATCATGGCCAGCAGAGTCTTGCCCGCGTCCCGCTCGATATTGAGCGCGGCGCAGGCCTCGCCTTTCGTTTCGTTATCGCACCCCACGCCGACGCGCCGCATGAGGCTCACGCGCGAACTGGTTCTGCGCGCCGCGGCAACGAACGGAGACCCCGGTACGCTCACCGGCCCGGTCGAAGCCGGCGACTATCAGGCAATGTCGGACGCACTTCTCGCCGGTAGGCCCACCGACGGCGAGGTGTGTGTGTTTGCCTACGGTTCACTCATCTGGAAGCCGGCCTGCACCGTCGTCGAACAGCGTGTCGCCGTTGCCCATAGTTGGCACCGCGCGTTCTGCCTCGGCTGGGACCAGTGCTTTCGCGGCACGAAGGAACGGCCAGGCCTGATGCTGGCGCTGGACCGTGGCGGCTCCTGCAAGGGCGTCGCGCTGCGTCTGCCGCCAGACGCGGTCGAGGCCAACCCTCTGCAAGCTGCTTCACCGTGAAGTTTACTCGAAGCCGTCGCCGTTTCCCCCACGCTGGGTCACGGTCCAGACTGTCTCCGGGCCCCTCCGCGCCATCACGTTTGCAATGGATCGCCGCAGCGAATCCTATGTCGGCGGACTGTCGGTCGAAGATACGGCGGACGTCCTCGCAGGCGCCGCCGGTCGTTGGGGATCGATGGCCGAATACCTCTACAACACGGTTGTCCAGCTCGAAGCGCTTGGCATCGAGGATCGTTTCCTGTGGCGTAGGCAAGATCTCGTCGCCGCCAGAATGGAGGCCGCGCCCGTTCGGTCCCTGCGAAACTCGGCGAGGCGTATCCGGACGCAGCACTTTTTCGCCCGCGCCGAGGCCGCGTGACGCTGCGGATCAGGCCGCGAACACTACGAGCAGATCTTTTGCGTCGATCTGGCTGCCCGCGCTAACCAGGACCTCCGCCACGGTGCCGTCGCGCTCGGCGCGGACGGCGGTCTCCATCTTCATCGCCTCGATGGAAAGCAGCGCATCGCCGGCCTTGACCGCCTGACCGGATTTGGCGACGAGCGTCGAGACGACGCCCGGCATCGGCGCCGCGACATGGAGCGGATTCCCTTCCTCCGCTTTTCGCCGCGCCTCGGCCCCTGTCGCTCCGTGCGCCCGGTCCGGCACGCGCACTACGCGCGGCTGGCCGTTCATCTCGAAGAAGACGCGGCGGTAGCCGTTCTCGTCGGTCTCGCCGACCGCCTGGGTGCGCACCACCAGCGTCTTGCCCCTTTCGAGCTCGACGGCGATTTCCTCGCCGACCGGCAGGCCGTAAAAGAACACCGGCGTCGGCAGGACGCTTACGGGGCCGTACACGTCGGCCGCCCTGGCGAAGTCGACGTACACTTTCGGGTACATGACGTACGAAGCGAGTGCGTGATCGTCTATCTCGCCGCCAACCTTGTCGGCCGCGGCTTTGCGTTCGGCGCCGAGATCCGCCGGCGCCAGCAGGGATCCGGGCCTCACCGTGATCGGGTCCGCCCCCTTCAGAACCTTCTTCTGCAACGCTGCCGGCCACCCTCCCGGCGGTTGCCCGAGATCGCCGCGCATCATCTGCACCACCGATTCGGGGAAGGCGATTTCCTTTGCCGGATCAACCACATCAGCGACGGTAATGCCACCGGCTACCATCATCAGAGCCATGTCGCCGACCACCTTGGAGGATGGCGTCACCTTGACGATATCGCCGAACATCATGTTGACGTCCGCATAGGTCCGCGCGACTTCGTGCCAGCGCGACTCCAGCCCGAGGGAGCGCGCTTGCTCCTTGAGGTTTGTGAACTGCCCGCCCGGCATTTCGTGGAGATAAACCTCGGAAGCACCAGCGCGGAAGTCGGCCTCGAACGCAATGTACTTGGCGCGCACGGCCTCGAAGTAGAACGATATCCGCCGTATCGCCTCGCCGTCCAAACCGGTGTCGCGTTCGCCGCCGGCGAGCGCCTCGACCAGCGACCCCAGACATGGTTGCGCCGTCAGGCCCGACATCGAATCCATCGCCGCGTCGAACGCATCGACGCCGGCCTCGACCGCCGACATCACCGTCGCCGCCGCGATGCCGGAAGTGTCGTGCGTGTGGAAATGGATCGGAAGGTCGGTCTCCTCGCGCAGTGTCGCGACAAGCTTTTTGGCCGCCGCCGGCTTGAGCAGCCCGGCCATGTCCTTCAGGCCGATGATGTGCGCGCCGGCCTTCTCCAACTCGTGCGTCAGTCCAACGTAGTACTTCAGGCTGTATTTGGCCCGGTTCGGATCGAGGATATCGCCGGTGTAGCAGATGGCGCCTTCACAAAGTTTGTCGGCTTCGCGCACGGCGTCCATCGAGACCCGCATGTTCTCCACCCAGTTCAGGCAGTCGAACACGCGGAAAACGTCGATGCCGGCTTCGGCCGCCTGGCGGACGAAGAACTTGACCACGTTGTCGGGATAGTTCGCGTAGCCGACGGCATTGGAGCCGCGCAGCAGCATCTGCAGCAGGATGTTCGGCACCTTCTCGCGAATGTCGGCCAGCCGCTCCCACGGATCTTCGGCGAGAAAGCGCATGGCAACGTCGAAGGTCGCACCGCCCCAGCACTCTAAGGAGAAGAGATTGGGAAGCGCCGCGGCATAGGCCGGGGCAATCGCCGTCAGGTCGTGGCTGCGCATGCGCGTGGCGAGCAGCGACTGGTGCGCATCGCGCATGGTGGTGTCGGTGACAAGCGCGCGCTTCTCGGCCCGCATCCATTTGGCAAAGACGTCGGGGCCATCCCGGTCGAGCCGCTGCTTCGTTCCCTGCGCCGGGGGCTTGTCGAAACGCGGCGGCGGAACGGTCAGGCCGTCGGCCGCCGGCTTGACGCGCCCGCGCGTGTCCGGATGGCCGTTGACTGTCACGTCAGCGATGTAGGTAAGGAGCTTGGTGGCGCGGTCGCGCCGCTTCACGGCTTCAAACAGTTCCGGCGTCTGGTCGATGAAGCGCGTCGTGTAGGTGGCATCCTTGAACTGCGGATGGTTGATGACGTTTTCCACGAACGTCAGGTTGGTAGCGACGCCGCGGATGCGGAACTCGCGCAGCGCCCGCGTCATGCGGGCGATGGCTTCTTGGGGCGTCGGCGCCCACGCGGTGATCTTCTCCAGCAGCGGGTCGTAGAAGCGCGTGATGACCGCGCCGGAATACGCGGTGCCGCCGTCGAGGCGGATGCCGAAGCCGGTGGCGCCGCGATACGCGGTGATGCGGCCATAGTCCGGAATGAAATTGTGTTCCGGGTCCTCGGTGGTGATGCGGCACTGCAGGGCGTGACCGTTGAGGCGGATATCGCCCTGGCGCGGCACGCCCGATGCGGGCTCGCCGATGGCCTCGCCCTCGGCGATATGAATCTGCGCCTTGACGATATCGATGCCGGTCACCTGTTCGGTCACCGTGTGCTCGACCTGGATGCGCGGATTGACCTCGATGAAATAGAAATGGCTGCTGTCGGCGTCCATGAGGAATTCGACGGTGCCGGCACCGACGTAGTTGGCGGCGTTCGCAATGGCGACGGCGTAATGGCAGAGATCGTGACGCTGCTCGTCGTCGAGGTATGGAGCGGGCGCGCGCTCCACGACCTTCTGATGACGGCGCTGCACGGTGCAGTCGCGCTCGAAGAGATGAACGATCGAGCCATGCTTGTCGGCCAAGATCTGCACCTCGACGTGGCGCGCCCGTTCGACCAGTTTCTCGAGGTAAACGTCGTCCTTGCCGAAGGCGGCCTTTGCCTCGCGCTTGGCGGCGGCGATATCCCGCACCAGCGTTGCCTCGTCCGGGATGACGCGCATGCCGCGCCCGCCGCCGCCCCACGACGCCTTCAGCATCACCGGGTAGCCGATCTTCTGCGCTTCCACCTTTACGACTTCGATGTCGTCCGGAAGCGGCTCCGTCGCCGGCATGACAGGAACGCCGACAGATACGGCGAGGTTGCGCGCCGAGACCTTGTCGCCGAGCATGCGCATCGTCTCGGGCGACGGCCCGATGAAGGTAATGCCGGCGGCAGCGCACGCCTCCGCCAGATCAGGATTTTCGGAGAGCAGCCCATAGCCCGGATGGATCGCGTCGGCGCCGGATTCCTTTGCGACGCGGATGATCTCCGCAATATTCAGGTACGCGGCGATCGGCCCGAGACCCTTGCCGATCTGGTAGGCCTCGTCGGCCTTGAACCGGTGAAGGGCGAGCTTGTCCTCTTCGGAAAAGACCGCGACCGTGCCCATGCCCAGTTCGGTGGCGGCGCGGAAAACGCGAATGGCGATCTCGGATCGATTGGCGACCAGAACCTTGCGAATGGGAACTGTGCTCACCGCGCCCGACACCAAAGGCCCTCCGAAACCCACGGAACGCCTATCCTTAGCCGGAGTGTGCGCTTGCGAAAACAAAATTGTGCAAGTGCGAACAGACGTTTCCCGGTGGGTTGCCCGGCGCGGCATCGGTGAGGCAAGGTGCGGCCCCTCAGCCCACGGAGAACACCATGCCGGAAGTCCACGTATTCCTCGCCGAGGGCCGCACGCCCGAACAGAAGAAGGCCCTGATGAAGGAGATCACCGACGCGGTGGTGAAAACCATCAATGCCGCGGCGGAAAACGTTACCGTTCAGATCATCGAGGCGAAGAAGACCGACAAGGCGAAGGGCGGCGTGCCTTTCACCGAGCGCTGATGATCGTTGTCTTCGGCTCGATCAATGTCGATCTGGTCTGCCGCGTCGCGCGCACACCGGCGCCTGGCGAGACAGTGCGCGGCTCGGACTATGTGCTGATCCCGGGCGGCAAGGGCGCCAACCAGGCGCTGGCGGCACGGCGTGCCGGGGCGAAAGTCCGGCTGTTCGGCACCATTGGCTACGATGCCTTCGCCGACATCGCCCTCTCCGAACTTTCACCCGCCGGCGTCGATCTTTCGGGCATCGCGCGTCGCGGCGGCACGACGGGTGTGGCCGTCATCACGGTCGACGACAGGGGCGAGAATGCCATCGTGCTCTCGCCCGGCGCTAACGCGCATGCCAGCGCGAGCACGATCAACGCCAGCGCATTTTCATCGCGCGACACCCTGCTCCTGCAGATGGAAGTGCCGTTCGCGGAGAGTCTCGCTGCGGCGAAGGCGGCACGGGACGCGGGCGCGCGCGTAATTCTTTCGCTGGCGCCCTACACGGCGTTGGCCGTCGAAGACATGGCCGCCTTCGACATCGTCGTCGTGAACCAGCACGAAGCCAGCGACCTTGCCCGGCACTTCGGCGTCGCCGCCAAGGGCACCGATGCCACAGCCACCGGCCTCGCCCGGCGGCTGGGCCGCACGATCATCGCCACCCTGGGTCCGGATGGGGCAGTCGGGGCTACGGAAAGCGAGGTGATTCGCGTCCCCGCTCTGCCGGTCACGCCAGTGGACACCACAGGAGCCGGCGATACATTCTGCGGCGTCCTGGCGGCGTCCCTGGACGAAGGGGCGGACCTGCGCACAGCCATGTCCCGGGCGGCTGCGGCGGGCTCCCTTGCGGTAACCAAGGCCGGCGCACAAACGAGTTTTCCGGCCCGCGGCGAAATCGACGCGGCAGCGGGAAGGCTGCCGCCACCGGACGCGTCGGCGGCCAACTAGCATCCATCGTGGTGCCAGTTTGATTCTGGTCGTCGGTAGCGCGATTGCAGGGGGTGCCCGCCTGCTCCATATGATGACTGGCAAACTGCCGTTCCGCGGCCCGGCTTTCTGAGAAACACCTGATGGCAACTACGACAGACACTCTCGCTCCCGCACCCGGTCTCTCCGAACGCGCCAGAAATCCTCGCGTTCTGCGGTTAAACCCTGCTGACAACGTCATTGTCTCGGTCGATCCGATCCTCCCCGGTGCGGTTGCCGAAGGGGTCACCGCGCTCTCGCGCACGCCCAAGGGCCACAAGATGGCGGTTAAGGCAATCGCTACCGGCGAACCGATCCTGAAGTTCGGCCAGATCATCGGTTTTGCCACTGCGGACATTCGCCCGGGTGAGCACATCCACACGCACAACTGCGGCGTCCACGACTTCGCCCGCGACTATCACTTCGCCGAGGCCGCCAAGCCAGAACATGTTCTCCCACTGGAGCAACGCCGCACCTTCGAGGGCTACAAGCGCAAGAACGGCAAAGTCGGCACGCGCAACTACATCGGCATCCTGACCTCGGTGAATTGCTCGGCCTCGGTCGCCCGCTTCATTGCCGACGAGTTTAACCGTTCGGGCATCCTCGACGACTATCCGCACATCGACGGGGTCGTACCCTTCGTGCAGGGCTCCGGATGCGGCATGGCGGGCAAGGGGTCGGAAGGCTTCCAGGTCATGCAGCGCACCGAGTGGGGTTACGCCACGCACCCCAACCTCGGCGGTGCGCTGATGGTGGGCCTCGGCTGCGAGGTAATGCAGATCCCCGATCTCGTCGACGAGTACGGGATGAAAGAACACGACATGTTCCGCACCATGACCATCCAGGCCACGGGCGGCACGCGCAAGACTGTCCAACGCGGCGTCGAGATGATCCGGGAGATGCTGCCCACCGCCAACGCCGCCCGCCGCGAGACGCTGCCGGTGTCCGAGTTGATGCTCGCCCTCCAGTGCGGCGGCTCCGACGGCTATTCGGGCATCACCGCCAACCCGGCGCTGGGCTACGCCGCCGACCTGCTGGTCGAGCAGGGCGGCACCGCGGTGCTCTGCGAGACTCCCGAAATCTACGGTGCCGAGCATCTGCTGACTCGCCGCGCCGCCACCCGCGAGATCGGCGAGAAGCTCATCGGCATCATCAAGTGGTGGGAAGACTACACCGCCCGCAACAAGGGTGAGATGAACAACAACCCCTCGCCCGGCAACAAGGCCGGCGGCCTCACCACCATCCTCGAGAAATCGCTCGGCGCGGCCGCCAAGGGCGGCACCACGACGCTGCGGGGCGTGTTCCACTACGCCGAACCGATCACCACGCGTGGCTTCGTGTTCATGGACTCGCCCGGTTACGATCCAGTCGGCGTCACCGGCCAGGTGGCGTCCGGCTGCAACGTCATCGTATTCACCACCGGCCGCGGCTCGGCCTTCGGCTTCAAGCCGGCGCCCTCGATCAAGCTCGCTACCAACACCGACACCTACGTGCGCCAGACCGAGGACATGGACATCAACTGCGGCGACATCCTCGACGGTGTCGCCATCGAGGCGAAAGGCCGCGAGATTCTCGACAAGGTCATCGCCGTTGCTTCCGGCGAACAGTCCAAGTCGGAAGAGATGGGCTACGGCGACAACGAGTTCGTGCCCTGGCAAATCGGCGCGGTGATGTAGCCGGTTCATGCCGCTCGACTCATCTGCCGGTTTCGCGCTTCCCGACGATCACCAGTGTGCCATTTTGGTCGGCCGCGTCTGGCGGCCGGAAGTCGCGGGCCCCTCGCTTTTCGTTCTGCGCGACGATCAGGTCCTCGACATATCCGCCGCCGCGCCCACCATGCGCGATCTCTGCGAAGTACCTCGGCCGGCGGCGTTCGCTGCCTCCGCTCGCGGCGATCCAATCGGATTGCTCGCCGACGTTCTCGCCAACACGCCGCGCGCCAGCCGCGACCCGAGGAAGCCGTGGCTGCTGGCTCCCGTCGACCTGCAGGCGGTCAAGGCGGCCGGCGTCACCTTCGCCGTCTCCATGCTGGAGCGCGTCATCGAGGAGAAGGCACGCGGCGCGCCCGAACAGGCCCCCGCGATCCGCAATGAAATCAGCGCCGTCATCGGTGACGACCTCAGTCGCCTGAAGCCGGGATCGGCCGAGGCGATGGCGCTCAAGAAGCTGCTCATCGCCAAGGGCATGTGGTCGCAATACCTCGAAGTTGGCATCGGACCGGACGCCGAAATTTTCACCAAGGCGCCGGCGATGGCTGCGGTCGGGCACCTCGCCGAGATCGGCGTCTATCCCGGCTCGCACTGGAACAATCCGGAACCGGAAGTAGTCGTTGTCGCGGCTTCGACCGGTCGAATCGTAGGTGCGGCGCTCGGCAATGACGTCAACCTGCGCGACTTCGAGGGACGCTCGGCACTCCTCCTCGGCAAGGCCAAAGACAACAACGCCAGCGCCGCCATCGGGCCGTTCATCCGCCTGTTCGACGATAACTTTTCGCTGGACGACGTACGCACCGCCGATGTGCGGCTGACTGTCGAGGGTGAGGACGGCTACCGCCTTGCCGGCGGCAGCGCCATGCGCAAGATCAGCCGCTCGCCCGAGGAATTGGTCGCCGCGACCATCGGCGCGCATCACCAGTATCCCGATGGCGTGGCGCTCTACCTCGGCACCATGTTCGCACCGATCGACGACCGCGACGCCAAGGGCGAAGGCTTCACCCACAAGACCGGCGACATCGTCTCCGTGGCCTCGGCGAAACTCGGGCGATTGTCGAACCGCGTGGTGGCGACCGATGTCGCCGAACCGTGGACTTTCGGAGCGGCGGCGCTGATGCGCAACCTAGCGAAGCGCCGCCTGATCTAGGCCGCGTCGACTCGGCGGAAGCCATTCATCAGAGCGGTCGGGGCGCCGGATAGCAGCACGTCGAGATACCGCAGCCTCTGGAACTCGCCGTTGACCGAGATGCGCGGCAGCGCCGTGACGTGACGGGCATGTTCGCCGAATAGAACGCCGGGCCGCGTCGTCACCGCAGTGGCGAAGCCGGCCTCGGCGGCGAGCGCGAATTCGCGCGGCCCCGCCGCGTCCTGCGTACCCACCGGATAGGAAAAATGAACCGGAGCCCGGCCCAGCTTCGCTTCAATTTCGATCGCACCATCGATCATCTCGGCGCGTGCTTCGTCGGCGGTCAGCTTGGCAAGTATCGGGTGGGTGACGGTGTGGGCGCCGATGGTGACCAGAGGATCTGTCGCCAGGCGGCCGATCGCGTCCCAGTCCATGCAGGCATCACGGCAGAGCTTTTCTGTGTCGACTCCACACCGACTGGCGATGTCGCGCACGATCTGCCGCAGTTCCTGCTCCGTCGCCGAAGCACGAAGACGCTCGTAGATCGTCTCGAAGGTCCGCTGCTTCGCCTCCGCCGTCGAACAATCGAAACGGTGCTCAACTCCGTCGAGTTTCGCTTCGATCTGATCGTGCCGGGCGATCGCTTCCTCGAGCGCCACCCACCACAATTCGCCCCGCCCCGAGGGGAAGGCCGACGGGATATAGAGACTGAACGGCACCCGGTGCCGCTTCAGGATCGGCCAGGCGCATTCGAGCGTGTCGCGATAGCCGTCGTCGAAAGTGAGCGCCACGAAACGGCGCGCCGGTGCGCCCGACACGAGCCGACGATGGACGCCATCCATGCTGACGAGATCGACGTCGGCGGCGCGCAGGGCGACAATAATCTCCTCAAGAAAGTCCGGCGTGATTTCCAGCATGCGGTTCGGCTGGAAAGCACCCGAGAGCGCCGGGCGCACACGATGGAAGGTCAGAATGGCGCCCGAACCCGCGAGGAATTGCCGCGCAAGATGGTGCACGCCGCTGAAATAGAGCGTCTCGAGCCCCGCCCGGATTATCTTCTTCCGCCTGTCCGCCAATCCTGCCTCCGTTCGTCCGCCGATTAACCCGCCAACGCCGGCGCCGCCTCCGGTTCGTCACCCTCCGCGCCGAACACGCTGTGGCTGAATACGGCTGAAGATTCGAGGGCGACCGTCGCCCCTGTCCTGATGGCCGCTAACAGCTGGCTAAAACCATGGTGGGAGAAGATCGACCGTAACCCCTTTGCCGAAACGCAAGGCGCAACGGCCCAGGCAGCCGCGACGAGATCGGCATGCGTCAGGGTGGTCTCAACCAAATTGCCCGAGTCCGCGGCCCGCAGCACGACGGCCGGATCGCTCGCCGCTCCCGCGCGCGGGACAACAGGAGGCGACCCGATGCCTGTGATCAGGTTCTCGAAGCAGAGGCAACTCGCACTGGCCGTCGAACGATCGCCGCCGCTGAGCAGGACAAGCCGCACCGTTGTCGTTGTCGCCAACGCGGCGCCGACGGCGGACGCAAACCGGGCCTCGGTAGCTACCGCTATTGCACCCAGCCGGCCCAGCGTAGTCCTCAACGCCTCGAAATCGACAAGCGGATCGACCGCGCACACTACCCCGCCCGCAATCAGAACGGCGAAAGAGGTGGCCACGGCGGCGAAGCTGTTGTCCATGACGATCGCAACTCGATCGCCCCGTCCGATGCCCCGGCTGGTGAGACCAGCGGCGACGCGCCCGGCGGCGTACGCCAACTCCCGATAGGAATGACTGCGACCGGCGACAACCAAGGCCGCGTTTGCACTGCGCCGTTGCGCGCTTTCGCTGAGAAACTGTTCGATCCGCATTCCGATTGCCCCCGCACTGCAAGTCGCGCCGGGACCGTAGTCGTCGCGCGCTGTCGTGACAAAGCCAAACCCCTCCTATCGTAAATTTCGTTCCGTTTGATTCGAGTCCTTGATTAATGAAACGTATGCGGCCGGCCGGACCAGCATGCGTGCCGCCGCAACCAATTTAAGGTTAAGATTAGCCAACTGTTTCCCTTGGGCCGGAAACGCGCCAAACACCAGGGGCCTGCCGCGCATTTGATACGCGGGAGGGGCGTGAGGCTCGAACACATGCGGCAAACGGACGTTGTAATCGTCGGAGGCGGGCTCGCTGGATCGACCGCGGCAGCCATGCTGGGCCGCGCCGGGATCGACGCGATCCTGGTCGACCCACATACGATCTACCCGCCCGACTTTCGCTGCGAGAAACTCGACCGCGCCCAGGTCGGCATCCTGCGCAAGACCGGGCTCGCCGATGCGGCGCTTGCTGCCGCCACTTTCAGCGACGAAGTCTGGATCGCACGCCACGGTGACCGGATCGCCAAGCGGCGCATCGGCCAGTACGACATCCTCTACGACACCCTCGTCAACACCATGCGAGCGGCTATCCCGGCCCCAACGCCTTTCATCGAGGGCAAAGCGACGGCCATTGCGGTCAGCGCCGAACGCCAGCAGGTAACTCTTTCCACCGGCGAGGACATTTCGGCACGCCTCGTCGTCATGGCGATTGGTCTCAATGTCGGCCTGCGCCATACGCTTGGCATGACCCGCCGCGACATCAGCCCATCGCATTCCGTCAGCATCGGCTTCGACGTGGCACCAACCGGTCGCGCGAGTTTCAACTTCCCGGCCCTGACCTACTATCCCGAGCAGCTTGGCCAACGCATCGCCTACCTGACGCTCTTTCCCCTCCGCAACACCATGCGGGCGAATTTTTTCGTCTATCGCGACATGCGCGACCCATGGCTGAAGGAAATGCGGCGGGCGCCGGTGGAGACGATGCTCGCCGCGATGCCGGGCCTTACCCAACTCGCCGGCAAGTTCACCGTAACCAGCGACGTCAAGATCCGGCCAGTCGATCTCTACGTTACCGAAGGCCATCGGCAGGCCGGCATCGTCCTCGTCGGAGATGCGTTCGCCACATCGTGCCCGGCTGCCGGAACGGGCGCCGGCAAAGCGATGGCCGATGTCGAGCGGCTGTGCAACGTCCATATCCCGGCGTGGCTGGCGACCCCCGGCATGGGCGGCGCCAAGATCGCGGCGTTCTACGACGATCCCGTCAAGATCGAATCCGACGAACACTCGGCCGCCAAGGCCCAATACGTTCGGTCGATGGCTACCGACACCAGCCTTCGCTGGCAGGCACGCCGCTTTGGCAACGCCGTTGCTCGCCAGTTCGGCCTTGCCAGGCTGCGTGACCTGCGCGAGCGCCTGGCCGCCGGCGCGCGTTCTCCGATCGGCAGCAATCCCGCAACCTGAATTCGATTTTCAGGGAGCCCGCGCCATAAAGCGTAGCCTAGTCCGCCTCGGCTTCGGCCGCGCGCGCCACCGGCCCCTTCGCCGGGTTCAATAGGCTGGCCTTCCAGGCGCGCACCTTGGTGAAGGTCCGCCACAACGCCGGCGTCTGCTTGATGAACCGCTTCAATGTGCGGAAGGCCGTCATGCCGGACACCATCACGCGACCGCGGATCGTCACCGGCTGCAGGTGGTCCAGCGGGCGCAACACGACGTCGGCCCAGTCGCGTTTGTAGGGTTCGTCGCCAATGGTGAAATCGAACCGGCGAACCTTGCGATCAATCGCGTGGCGCAGAAGTTCGTTGAGATGCGCCCGGCCCGGCCCGAAGCGCGCGAGATCGCCATCCGCGTAGCTCGACAGGACGAGGTAGTAGTTGTCGCCAAAACGCAGGCCGACGCTGGCCGCCGCGATTGTGTCACCAACGTCGAGCCGGCTGACGTTGACGATGTCGAGGCAGCGTGGATCGGCCGCGAGATCGAGATAAAACGATCGGAATCCGGGCCTCGCGAAGTTGTCGCTAACCCCCATGCGCCGGAAGGCCGCCGACTTCTGCCCGATCAGCGCTTCCATCGAAATGACAACCGCAGTCGGCTCCTGCACCTCGACAAAGCGCACCGCGCCGTGCTCGGCGAGCTGCTTCAGCTGCTTGCGTTCCTTCTTGCGCGTCGGCCCGGAGCGATGGGCGGCGTAAAAGGTTTCCCAGTCTGTCCCCAGATTAGCGACATACGCTCCGCTCGGATTGGAATGCGTTTCCAGGCTGATGAAAGGATTGGGCTGGCTGCCAACCATCTCCAGCATCTTGGGCAAGTCGACATAGTCGAAACCGAAGCGTAGATCGGAGCGCAGCAGTCCGAGAATTTCGCGCCATAGCGCCGGAAACCCGGCCGCACCGAAGCGCTCGCCGAACCCGCGCCGCAGCAGCGGACCATTGTAGTCGCAGAGGTCTTCCCCCAGCCACGTCAGGCGGCGCGCCAGGCGTTGCCTTTCGACCGCCAGAGGAAGCAGGAAAAGCATCGATCCATCTGCGTCCCGACCTGTGACTATCGCCGGAACGGCGCCTGCCAGCGCCCCGATGTGCCGCTGCCATTTTGACAGCCAGTCAAATGTCTGGAAGACGGTTCCCTCGGCCTCGCCTTCGAAGGCTCGCCACGTTTCCTCTATCGCTCCGAGATCGCTGGTGACGCGCAATTCGATGGCTGGCCAGCGGCCGGCACCCGCAACGTCCTTGCCCTCCGCCCCGAGCGCAGGCGGTGGCAGCGGCTGAGCGTTCTCCCGGCGCGTGGGCGCGCTCGCGGGCGCCGGTGAACCGTCAAGCAAAAGTGCGTGCGGGAGCGGCATCAGGTGCCCTCCCCGGCGTCGCCAGCACGATCCACCGTATCGGACCCGATCGAATGCGACCGCCGCCTGACCGGCGCCGTCAACAGGCGCGCCGCGGTAAAGACGCGCCAGAGCAGCGGCGAATGCTTGATGCGCCGCTTAACCCTGCTGGCCATGCGGGCCCCGGTGACGACCGCCGAGCCACGCAGGGTTTGCGCGCCGCGAAAGTCATGCAGCCTTGTCACCTGATCGCACCAGTCGCGTTTATAGGGCTCGTCACCGACGGTGAAATCGAACTCGGAGCAGCCGCGTTGGAGCGCATAGTCGATCAGGGCATGAAGATGAGCGGTACCGGGTCCGAAACGGGAAATCGGCCCGCCGTCGTAACTTGCCAGAATGTGATAGTAGCGGCCGCGAAAGACCATGCCGAGATTGGCGGCGGCGGCTATCCCGCCGACCTGCAAGCGGGAAACATGGACGACACCGGACAGCGACGGATCGGAGGCGACGGCGCGGTAGAAATCGCGCGTCCCCGGGCGTGCGAGGAAGTTCGGCACGCCTCGCGTGGCGAACGATGCTGCCTTCTGCGCGAAGAACGCGTCGAGGGTTATCTCCGCGTCGCATGCTGTGGCGGCCGTAATGAACGACACCGCCCCGGACTCAGCTAGACGCTTGCGCTTCGATCGGTCATGCCGGCGCGTCGCCGATGACCGTTTATCGCGATAGAACGTTTCCCAGTCGCCGGCGATCCGCATCATGTAGGCGCTGCTCGAATGGGGCGTGACGCGCAACTGCCGGAACGGGTTGTCATGCCCGCCGATGCTTTCCGGCATGCCTTCCAGGATGACCACGTCGTAGCGCAGCGAATGTCGGCTGCGGATCGACGCGCCTATTTCCTCCCACAGCGCGGCGAAGCGCCCCGCGGGCACGCGTTCGAAGAAATCTGCGGCGAGAAGCGGCTGATTGTAGTCGCAGAGGTCGGAAGCATGCCAAACTAGGCGCCGCGCCAGAACCCCGGGTTCGACCGCCAGCGGCATGATGAACAGCAGGCGGCCCCCGTCACGACCCTCCACAATGGCGGGCCGCGCACGACTGCGGTCGCCGATGGTCCGCTGCCAGGCATCGTGCCAGGCGAAGGTCTGGAAGGCCGTGCAGTCAGCCTCGGTCTCGAACGCACGCCACGTTGCCTCCACCGCGGCTAGATTCTCATGCACCATCAACTGGATCGCCGATGCCGCCATCCGCCGGGACGCGGCGCGGATTAAATTCGCCGGCGCCTGCGGGGACGCCGCGATCGTCCCAACACGGGCCGCTATCACAGCACTAGATTCTTCGGAAACAAGCATCAGCGGCCGCCACCGTTACGCCGGAAATCTATGGGCTCATCTGAATGATTTTTCGAGGCAAAGCAGTTGAATTGACAAGGCATTTTCGAGACTTGGTTAACCCATCATTCAGTACGCGAAAGGCCCCAACCGTCGCCTTCGCGCAATGCTAGATTGGCAGTCATGATCGTTTCCTGCGGCGAAGCGCTGATCGATTTCCTCCCCCGGCAGGTCCCCGCCGATGCTCCGGCGACTTTTGCGGCTTTTCCCGGCGGCTCCCCTTTCAACGTTGCCATCGCCATCGCCCGGCTGGGGCAGCCGGCGGCCTTCGTCGGCGGCCTCTCCAGCGATCTCTTCGGCGAGACGCTGCGCATGCACCTTGAGCAGTCGGGCGCCGACATCTCCCTGACGAACTTCAGCGACCGGCCATCGACGCTGGCCTTCGTCAGCGTCGTCGACGGAAACGCCCGCTACGCCTTCCTCGACGAGGGGTCCGCCGGGCGCATGCTGACCGAGAACGACCTGCCGGCTCTTCCCAAAAAAGTCGCGGCGTTGCATTTCGGTTCGTTCAGTCTGGCGGAGGAGCCATGCGGCTCGGCTTTCGAGAGGCTGATGCAACGCGAGAAGAACGACCGCGTCATCTCTCTCGACATCAACGTCCGCCCGACCCTGATCAAGAACCGCGACGGCTATCTCGCCCGCATCGACCGGTTGGCGGCGATGGCCGACCTGATCAAGCTGAGCAAGGAAGATTTGGAGTGGCTGGCGCCCTCCTCGTCCTTCGAGGCGCTGGCGGACCGGCTGCAAAATCTGGGCGCAAGGATCGTCGTCCTCACTCGCGGCGCCGGCGGCGCGGTGGCACTTTCCGGCATGCAGCGCACGGAGGTGCCAGGCGTTCCGGTCAAGGTCGCCGACACTATTGGCGCCGGCGACACGTTCACGGCCGGCATGCTGGCGCGGCTTTCCAGTCGCCAGCTGCTGACCAAGCACGCGGTGGCACGCCTTTCGCCCGCGGAAACCAGCGACATGCTTGCCTTCGCCGCCCGCGCCGCAGCGATCACCGTATCGCGGCCGGGCGCCAATCCGCCGTGGCTGCGCGAGTTGGCTGAACCCGGCTAGTCCGCCACGCGGCCGATGACGACAAACTGCACGACCGCGAAGAAAAACGTGCCCGTGCGGAATGCAACGTCGAGGCCGTCCTGCCACGTGGCGACCTCCTCGCGGGTGACAGCGCCGCCGTCGAGCGCGATCTCGCCGCGTTCGCGCGCGAAATCGAACCACGCTCGATCGTCGCGGCCGCGATCCATCAGCACGATCGGATGAACCGCGACGTCGGCGAGGCCGGCAGCGGCGAACAGCCGCGGCAAACGGCGACCGATCCATGGATCGAGGCTTCGGTCGGCGGCGTAGTTCAGTATGCGGCGCGTCAATCGGCGATCACCGGGACCGATCATGGCCGTCTCCCAGTCCATCTCGACCGAGAGCACGCGCCCGCCCAGCCGCGTCACGCGTTTCATCTCGGCGATCACCTCGCCGGGTCGGTCAACGTGAAGCAGCACCCAGTGGCAGACCGCGGCATCGAAGGCAGCCGGGCCGAACGGTAGCTTCCGCCCATCTGCGACCCGGCAATCCACCAGGTGGCCGATGCCCGCATCGCGCGCTGCGTCGCGGGCCACGTCAAGCAGGCCGGCCGACGGATCGGCGGCAAAGACACGCCCGCCGGGCGCGACCGCCCGCGCGAGATCGATGGTTATAACGCCGCTTCCCGCCCCGACATCGACAACGATCTCACCCGGTCGCAGCGACAGCAGATCAAGCCATTCCCGTCGCACGCGCATTTCGGCCGCCGAGGTGCCGAGGCGGGCGAGCTTGACGACAGCTTTCGAGACAGGCTCCGCCCCCGAGACGAGCGACCAGCTGTCGCCGCCGTCCGCAGCCACCATCTTGTCGCCGACCATGCCCCGGAACTCCATACGCCCGCGGGAAGTATGCTGGGGCTGGCCCCTGCCGACAAGGATGGCCAGACCTCGAACCTAAGCCACGTGAATCGCGGTTTTCATGGAGTATCCCGTGGCAGTCTGCGGTCGCGGCGTGGTAGGTCAATCGGAACGCACACGGAGAGTCATAGAAAAATGATCGTCGTCACGGGCGGCAGCGGCAAGCTCGGCCGGGTTGTCGTCAAGGACCTGATGGAACACGGCTACAAGGTCACCTCGATCGACCTTGTCGCTCCGTCAGGAATCTCCAACCCGCCCAAACCGACCGACGTAACCTTCAGCCGCGCCGACATCACCGATTTCGGCCAGGCCATGGCGGCGCTGTCGATGATCGACGAGCGGGTCGAAAAGGTGACCGGGGTAGTTCACCTCGGCGCCATCGCCGCACCGGGCCTTGCGCCGAACGACGTCACCTTCCACACCAACATCACCTCGACCTACAACATCTTCGAGGCCGCACGTCAGCTTGGCATCCGAAACGTCGTATGGGCCTCAAGCGAGACCGTCTTCGGCGTCCCGTATCCCAGGGGACCGCAGTATGTCCCTGTGGATGAGGAAGTCGAACGACCGCAAACCGCGTACTCGCTGTCCAAGCTGCTCAGCGAGAAGATGGCCGAACAGTTCTGCCGCTGGGATCCGAAAACAAAAATGTTCGGCCTGCGTTTCTCGAACGTGATCGAGCCGCAGGACTACGCGGCATTTCCCGGCTTCGACAAGAATTCCAAGGCGCGCTGGTTCAACCTGTGGACTTACATCGATGCCCGCGACGCCGCGCAGGCAGTTCGCCTCGCCCTTGAGTCGAAACTGACCGGCGCCGAGATCTTCGGCATCGCCAACGCCGACTCGGTAATGTCCAGATCGAACGACGAGTTGCTCGACGAGCTATATCCGAAGACGAAGCGCAAGCGCCCGCTCAAGGCGAACGAATCCCTCATCTCGATCGATAAGGCGGTACGTGTATTGGGCTACAAGCCGCAATATCCTTGGCGAAAGCAGGTCAAGGCGGCCAAAGCCGGCAAGAACAAATAGCTCAGGCTCCCGGCACCGGCGCGGCCGCATCCCGGGCCGGATCACCGCCATAGCGTTCCGTCTTGATGGTCGGGAACGGCACGCCGATGTCGAGCAGCAGCCGGCTCGCGACATCGACGAAAGCATTGGCGCCGCAGACATAGGTGTGCGCGGGCTTCGCCCCGCCGAAGTACCCAAGCACATCGGTAATCAGCGACGCATCAATCCGGCCAGAGCGTACCCGGGCGTCCGCCGGCGGGTCGCGCGTCACGGTCAGCACGAGGTGGAAATTCGGGTCCTTTTCGGCACGCGCGAAAAGCTCCTCGCGGAAAATGATGTCGGCGTAATGCCGCACCGAATAGACAAGCACAGCCGGAACTTCCGGCGCGACGTTCATCCGGTGGCGGAGGATCGACATCATCGGCACGACGCCCGATCCGCCGCCGACCAGCAATAGCGGACCGTTGTCGCGCTTGCCCCAGGTGAAATGACCGCCGATCGGTCCACGCATCTCGATGGCGTCGCCGGCCTGCACGACGTCGTGGAAGAAGGGCGAGACTTCGCCGTCGTCGAGCTTCTCGATGACCAATTCGACTTCGTCTGATTCCGGCGCCGAGCCGATCGAATAGCTGCGCTGCGCCTGATAGCCGTCGGGCGCCGAGAGGCGCACATCGACATGCTGCCCGGCCATGAACCCGCGCCACTCCGGCACCTTGAGGAAGAAACTCTTTACCGCCGGCGTCTCCTCGACGATCCTCGCGACGGTCGCCTCCTGCCAGACAAGCTTGGCACCGGGTACAGCGTCCATCGGGTCAATCCCCCGTGAACCGCTGCTCTTTCCAGGGGTCACCGTAGATGTGGTACCCGCGCAGCTCCCAGAAGCCGGCTTCATCGCGCTCCGTGAACTGCAGCGCGTTGACCCACTTCGCGGACTTCCAGAAATAGAGATGCGGGACGAACAGCCGGGCGGGGCCGCCATGATCTGGGGCAATTGGCTGCCCCTCGTAGCTCGTCGCCACCATGCCCTGCTCGCCGGTGAGATCCTTGAAGGGCACGTTGGTGGTGTAACCGTCGAAGGAGTGGGCCAGCGTGTAGCCGGTCGGCGCGCCGAGGCCGGCGTCGGCCAGGATCGCCTCGATCGTAACGCCTGCCCAGTTCGTATCGAACTTGCTCCACTTGGTCACGCAGTGGATATCGCGATGCATCTTCGTCTGCGGCAACGCGTTGAATGCCTCCCACGTCCACGACTTGACCGGCCTTGGGCCGACCTTCAGCGTGAACTTCCAGTCTTTCGTATCGATCTTCGGCGTCGGCCCGGCGGAGAGCACCGGAAACCCATTTTCCTTGTACTGGCCCGGCGGCAACCGCACGGCCTCGTCCGGGCTGGGACGACGTCCGAAAAAACCACGCGTCGTCAGCATCGCATCACTCCTTCGTGGGACCCGGAGGCGAAAAACATAACTGCACCTGCGTGAAAAGCCTATCAAGACACGCCTGCGCGACCGGAACCGCAGGGACTAGTCCCGGTTTCTCATTAGCGGGATGCGCCGCGACCACCCGTACAGGTGCTCTTCGCGCAGGAAGGTGAACAGGCCGGAAGCAACAATCAACGCCATACCGGCGAAGGCCACGGGGTCGGGAATCTCGCCGAAGAACACCCCGCCGAAAACCACCGCCCAGATCATCTGGCTGTACTGCGACGGCGCCACCCGGTTTGGCGGCGCATTGCGCGTCGCCGCAAGCATCAAGATTTGACCGAACCCGCTGAACAGGCCGGCGAGCACGGCAAGGGCGGCTTGGCGCAAGTCGGGAACGGTGAAGTTGAAGAGCATTAGCGTGCCGTCGACGGCGAGCATGGATAGATAGAGCGTTGCCAACAGCGTGATGCGCTTCTCTGTCTTGCCGAGGCTGCGGAGCGAAATCATGGTGACCGCCGCGGCCACCGCCGCGAAGGCGGCCGCCAAATGGCCGGGGTGAAGCTGGTGGAAGCCCGGCCGGACGACCAGTACCACGCCCAGAAAACCACAGAAGATGGCCATGCTGCGCCGCCAGCCGACATGGTCGCCGAGGGCAGGAATCGCCAGCAACGTCGCAAAGGCCGGCATCAGAAAAAGCAGCGAGTAGGCTTCGGCCAGGGGCAGTGTCGTGAATGCATAAACGCTGGCGATGCTGCCCGCGACACCGGAAGTCGCCCGGACAAAGACCAAACCCGGCCGATGGATGTGCAGGACTTCGCGCCATCGCTCGCTTGCCGGCTTGGCGAACGCAAAGGTGCAGAGAGAGGCGAGCGTGAGCAGGAAAATGATCTCGAACACCGACATGCCGCCGCCGAGTGCCTTGACGCAGGCGTCCGAGCTGGAAAAGAGCGCGTAGGCCATGAAGCCGGCGGCAACGCCTTTGATCATCGGAGAAACGGACCGGTTCGGAGCGGAGTATCAGCATACTGCGTTTAGCCGGCGACTTAAGCGAGCCGGCATCGGAAATCCACCGGTTACAGAGGCGCGCCAGGATGGCGAGCTTTCCAGTTGGAGGAACTCCCCGATGAAATCTCTCATCCTTGCGATCTTCGTGCTGCTGTGCCTCGTAGCCGGTGCGCTTCGCGCCGAAACGATCAATGTCTCGGACGACCACGGCGGCAGCCTTGTCGAGTACGACGCACGCTGGACCGCGCTCGCGGCGCGGGGCGTCGAGGTCCACGTCATTGGACCCTGTCAGTCGGCCTGTACCGTTCTGCTCCGGCACATTCCGCGCGCTCAGATCTGCGTCACCCCGGCGGCAAGTTTCGGCTTCCACCTGGCGCATCTGGCCAGCGCAAGGGAAACCCTATGGGCAGCTTACCAAGGCGACATCCGCGGGTGGATACAGAAACACGGCGGCCTTAGCGACCAGTTCATCTGGATGCGTGCTCCCGACACCTATCAGTACTTCAAGAAATGCCCCGGCTAGCGCCTCATGGCAGGCGCGCCAATCGCTCGACGAGCAACGCGAAAAAACCTTCGGCATCGCCATCGCGCAGGAAGTTCACGTTGCGCGGCCGGTCGGTGATCTGCCACCAGTCTGCGACGGTCATGCCGAGGGTCAGCGGACTGGCGGTTTCCACGCTGACGTTGACGACCTTGCCGGTGAACAGCTCCGGCTTCAGCAGGTGGGCGATCACCGTTGGATCATGCAGCGGCGCACCGATCGAGCCGTACTTGGCGAGATCGAAACGCTCCGAGAAGCCGAGAAGCCCGGCGACCGCGGCGCCTGTCCGGTTGCCGATCGCGCTGAAGGCGTCGAGGCGCGCCTTCGTCGTCAGCATGCGATGGGTGAGGTCGAGAGGCGCCATCACGACCGGGATGCCGCTCCGCACCACCACGTCGGCGGCCTCCGGATCGACATAGATGTTGAACTCGGCTGCCGGCGTGATGTTGCCGACTTCGAAGTAGGCGCCGCCCATCATCACCAGCTCGCGGACGTGCGCGGCGATGTCGGGCGCCTTGACCAGGGCCATGGCGATGTTGGTCAGCGGCCCAAGCGTGCAGAGCGTCACCGAGCCGCGCTCGGCCGCGCGCAGCGCCTCGATGATGAAATCAACGCCGTGCTGCTTCTGTAGCTCGATCTTCGGTTCTGGCAGCTCGACGCCATCGAGGCCAGTACGGCCGTGAACATGCTCGCCGCTGACCGGCTTCCGCGTCACCAGCGGTCGGACGCAGCCGGCATACACCGGCACCTCCGGTCGCCCCGCCAGTTCGACGATGCGCCGGGCATTCCGCTCCGTGTGCGCCAGCGGCACGTTACCAGCGACCGCGACGATGCCGAGGACATCCAGCTCCTCCGGCGAAGCCAGCGCCAGCAGGATGGCTACGGCGTCGTCCTGCCCGGGATCGGTATCGATGATGATGCGGCGCTTCATGCCCGGACGGGTTGCTACTGGTGGCCGGCGATGGCGTGCGGCAGATACGGGTCGGCAAGCGCCTTCAGTTCGCCGGCATCGAGCTTGACGTCGCGGGCGGCCACCGCGTCCTCGAGATGGCCGGGCTTGCTGGCCCCGACGATCGGCGCGGTGATATCCGGCTGCGCCAGCACCCAGGCAAGCGCTACCTGCGCATTGGCTATCCCACGCTTCTTCGCGATATCGCTGACGCGGTCGATGACCGCGAGATCGCCATTGTCGCGCCCGTAGAGGCTTTTGCCGAACGCATCGGTCTTGGCGCGCACCGTCGCATCAGACTGCTCGCGCGGTCGGGTGAGCAGTCCGCGTGCCAGCGGACTCCACGGGATAACGCCGATGCCTTCCTCGCGACAGAACGGCAACATCTCGCGCTCCTCCTCCCGATAGAGCAGGTTGTAGTGGGTCTGCATGGTGACGAAACGCGCAAGGCCCAGACGCTCCTGCGTCCCCAATATCTTGGCGAACTGCCACGCGTACATAGACGAGGCGCCGATGTAGAGCGCCTTTCCCGCCTTCACCACGTCGTCGAGCGCTTCCAGCGTTTCCTCGATCGGCGTCTGCGGGTCGAAGCGGTGGATCTGGTAGAGGTCGACGTAGTCCATGCCGAGGCGAGCGAGCGAAGCATCGATCGCCTGCCGGATGTGCTTGCGCGACAGGCCGCGCATGTTCGGCCCGTCGCCCATTGCGCCATGCACCTTGGTGGCAACCACGATCTCGGCGCGCGGCGGCGCGAAATCCTTGAGCGCGCGACCGGTGATCTCCTCGCTGGTGCCCTGCGAATAGACGTCGGCCGTATCGAAAAAGGTGAAGCCGAGCTCCACCGCCCGCTTGATCAGCGGCCGCGCCTCGGCCTCCTCGAGCGCCCATTCCCTGCCGGCCTTCGAGCCGTAGGTCATCATCCC
Organism: Bauldia sp.; assembly: GCA_036511595.1. Lineage (GTDB taxonomy): Bacteria > Pseudomonadota > Alphaproteobacteria > Rhizobiales > Kaistiaceae > DASZQY01. Next base: position 38,145 of record DATCBY010000074.1, on the reverse strand, counting down.
GAGACAGAGGCGCGACACGGTCGTTCCCGTCGATCCCAGCCTGATGGATTGCATGGATGAAACGCTTGTCATGTACGCCGTTCAGACGACCGCATAGCCGCCTTCTCGCATAGCGCCGAACTGCTAACCGACGAGGGCCGGAGTCGCCCCGAAGCGGCGCCCGGGTTGAGCAGGCGGACGACCGAAGACCGCGCTTCGCTCGGCGACAGTCGAGCCGAAAAACGGATAGCGGCGCATGATTTCGCGGCGCGTGGCCGGATAATCCAGCTTCATGAGACTGAGCGGCTTGATCAGCGTGGGATAGGGCCGCGGCGGACAGACGACGGCATGTCCGAAAACGCGCCTGTAGAATGCCTGGTGCTCGGCGCGCACCGTTGCGAGCACCAGATCGGCGGCGAAATGCTCCGCCGCCATGTGGCCGATTCTGACCGTCAGGTACGGCAACTCGGGATACGGGCGCGCGCTCGCCGGATCGACGACGAAGCGCGTCGGATCGACGATGATCTTGCCGGCATCGAGCTCCGGCTGCACATACTCCGGGAAGACATCAGTTGCCACCATCTGCGGGAACTCGCGCGTGCCCACATGGATGCGCATCGAACTGATCAACTGCCCGTCTAGATGCAGGCCGATGACCCAGCCGTTGTCGAGATCGTCGTAGCGGTCGCTGAAACGCCGGCCAAAGCTCGGCTCGATGGCGCCTTCTTTCAGATAGGCGTCGTAGCGTAAACGGAAAATAGCATCCCGGTCCGCGTCGCTTAACGCGCGCCGATATTCCACCCGCTCAAGTAACCTTGCGACCCGCTCGGACAGGCCGAGCGGCAACGCAGTCGCAGGCGCACCCATCAAACGTCTCCTCGTGCGCGGCGCAACACGCCGCGCAGAGAAACCGTTCACTATTCATTAACCAAAGTAAAGTCTTAAGGTTATTTTTTGTCCGCATGGCGCCTCTGCACGAGCGTCGACAATTAGCAAACGCGGCGCACGAATCCGCCATTTCAAGACGAGGATGTTGGAGAGACTATTTTTTTCGTCGTCGAGTCACTCCGGCCGACGATTCATCGCGAATATTACCGATGGAGCGACATGACCTGCCGTCGCAACCCCACCCTTCAGGCGACCCGCTCGATCATCTGTGGCGTCGTGCTCTCGAGAAGAACCCTGATCTCCTTCGCCGGCAGAGCCGGCGCAAAAAGCCACCCCTGGACTTCCGTGACGTTGTCCTCGGCCGCGATCAACGCAAGCTGCTCGGCGGTCTCGATGCCCTCGACCGTCACCGAAAGACCGAGATCCGCACTGAGCTGGGCGACACCGCGCAGCAGGACCAGCGAGCGATGGCCCGCCTCCAGGCCCTCGAGGAAGGAGCGGTCGATCTTGACCTTGTTGAGCGGCAAGCTCTGCAAATAGCTCAAGCTTGAATAGCCGGTACCGAAATCGTCGAGTGAAATGCGCACCCCGAGGTCGCGAAGCTGATGCAGGATCGTGCGCGTCGCGCGGGTATTGCGGAAGAGCACGGATTCTGTGATCTCGATCTCCAGCCGGTTGGGATCGAGCCCGGTCTCTTCCAGCGCCTCCCGGATCGTCTTCACCACGTCGCCGCGGCGAAACTGGCTGGCCGACAGGTTGACGGCGACGCGCACGTTCCCTGGCCAGGTCGCGCAAGTCCGGCAAGCTTCGTGGAGAACCCATCTACCGAGCTCGACGATCAGGCCCATCTCTTCGGCGACCGGGATAAATTCCGCCGGAGAGATCATGCCGCGCAGCGGGTGCGGCCAGCGCAGCAGCGCCTCGCACGTCGAGATGTGTCGACTCTTCAGATCGAACAGTGGCTGGTAGAAGACCTGGAAGGAGTTGTTGGCGAGCGCATGACGAAGGTCGAGTTCGAGACTGCGTCGGGCATGCGCGCGGATATCCATCTCCGGCTCGAAGAACCGCCAGGTCCCCCGCTGGTCGGCCTTTGCCCAGTAGAGCGCCATGTCGGCAATCTTGAGCAGGTGGTCGGGCCCGGTCGCATCCCGCGGCGACAGCGCGATGCCGACGCTGGCGCCGATGACCACCTGATGACCGTCGACCTCATAAGTTTCGGCGAGGGCGGTGACGATGCGCCGGGCAAGCGCCGCGGCCTCCTCGACGCCGCTGAGCGGCGATTGCACGATGACGAATTCGTCGCCGCCAAAGCGCGCGACAATGTCGGTGGAACGAACCAGATAGCGCAGGCGATCGGCCACCGCGCGCAGCAGGACGTCGCCGCGCGGATGACCGAGGGTGTCATTGACCTGCTTGAACTGATCGAGGTCGACGAACATTACGGCGACCGGCTTGGATCCGGCTGCGGCGAGGGCATCCTCCATGCGTTCGCGCAGGTAGACGCGATTGGGCAGGCCGGTGAGCAGATCGTAGCGGGCGAGATGGCTGATCCGCATTTCCGCCGACTTGCGCTCGGTGATGTCTTCGATGAGGACCACGGAACCGCCGTTTGCCATAGTCTGGAAAGTCAGGCTGAGCGTGCGCCCATCCTGCTTCTGCAGGTTGAAGCTCTTTGTTTCGAGCCCCGTAAGTCGAATCTCCAGGTCGTCCGCCAGGCGCTCGAGTTCGGAATGCAGGATGGCGCCGGCCTCGACGCAATCGATCGCCAGCTCGCGGACGGTCTCGCCCTTGCGGTCTGCGCGCTCGACGAGGCCGAGGATTTCCCCGAAGCGCTTGTTGGTAACGACGACGCGCCGCTCCGCGTCAAACATGCACAGGCCGTGCGGCATGTTGTTGAGAGCCGTGTCAAAGCGCGTGGCCAGCACCGACATATCGCGCGTCGAGATGACGGCGTCGAGAAGCGTGCGCCGCAGGCGGTCGGAGATGAACTTGAAGCTGACGAAAAACGCGCCGAGCAACACGGCGTAGATCGAATAATAGACGCTCCCCGTAAGCAGCAGCGCGATGGTGATCGGAACGCCGTCAACCAGAATAAGCACGGCCACCAGACGCGCACTGCCGAAATTGCGGCCCGAGATGCCGATCATGTAAGCGATAGTCGAGCACACGCTCACCAGGCGGATGAAGTGTGCATCGGGAAGCAGAAAGCAGACCACGCACCACACGCCCAGCATGCCCATGAAGCCGGCGGCGCCGAGGACGTAGCGGTTCTCCCAGCGGCTGGCTTCGGCGAAGGTGGTGATCTTGTCGCGTCGGCGGGAGTAAAACGTCATGGCGAAGGCGCGCGCCATCGCAATTACTATGAGGATGGCCCAGCAGCCGTAGAGATACGGGCTGCCCTCGTTGAACGCGGTCAGCAAGACGGCGATCGAAACAGCGAGCGAGCCGAGGAGGAGCGTCCTCGTCTCCGAGTAAAGTGAATCGACCAGCGGAGCGTAGACCTCTACCGGCAGAACCTCGGGTTTCGGAACGCGTCCAAAGAATGACCAACCGGGCATTTGAGCCGCTCTGCCAGAGATACGCCCGCAAACTATGGCCGATTTCCCCTAAAAATTCCCTTCAGCTTTTCATAAGAAGGCGCATACCCTCGGTATATTCCAGAAACATTGTGCATCACGTTGCTGCAAATAAGTTGCCGACATCGAAAAAACAATTCGAGGTTGCTGCGTAGATACTTTGTTATCCTTAGCATTCGTATTTTTGCTGATGTTTGTCGCTGCACCCGGGACGAAATGACTTTGCGCCGCAGCGGGCAGACAGAAACAAACGGGTTACAAAAACAATTTATTACCGACATCGCCTGTTTCTTGAGAAACGTAGCTGGGCTGGAGATAATTCATGAGGAAGAACCTGACGTTAGCCGCCGTTACGGCGGTCGCAATTGCCGCAAGCTCGATCGCCATGACAACCGGCGCATTTGCCGCAGCGCCCGTGACACCGCACTACAAGCCATTGATGTGCATCTTCTTTCCGTCGATGGACGTCTGCAATCCGCCGAAGCCGGTCATTCCTCCGCATCATCATCATCATCACATGATGAAGAAGCCGATGAAGCCGATGAAGCCGAAATAGCCGCGTACCCGAAGTCTCGGGAAACCGCAGCATCGATACGGTCGGCGACCCCGGCGGACTCCGTCGGGGTCTTTTACTGCGCCGATTGGTCTAGAGGTCGATCGAGGCGCCAAGGCTCGGCAGTTCCACCTTGGTGCCAGCGCCCAGCAGTGGCGCGAACGCCTCCATCACGCTCTGCTCGCCGTGAACAAGGAAAGTACGCTTGGCACCACTCGGTCTATGCCAGCTTACGAGTTCCGATTGCCCGGCATGCGCGGAAAACCCGTTCACCGTGTAGATCTTCGCATTCACCGGTACATCCTCCCCGAATATGTTCACCGATTTGGCGCCGTCGATGATCTGGCGGGCGAGCGTGCCAGCTCCGGCAAACCCGACGAAGATAACACCTGCCGCCGCGCGCCAGAGATTGTGCCGCAGGTGATGGCGGATGCGGCCACCGGTTGCCATCCCGGAGCCTGCCATGATGATGGCGCCGCCGCCTATCCGGTTTATCACCATCGAGTCCCCCGTCTCCTGGACCATGTGGAGTCCCGGCACCGCCAGCGGGTCGCCACCGTCGGCGAACAGCTTGGCCACGTCCGGCGCCAGACACTCGGGATGCCGTCGAAAAACATCGGTCGCTGAGATCGCCATCGGCGAATCCAGGAACACTTGCGTAGCCGGCATCAGCCGCCCGCTGCCCATCGCCTGGTTCAATGCATAAAGCAGCTCCTGCGAGCGCTCCAATGCGAAGACCGGAATGATGACATTGCCGCCGCGCCGAAACGTATCTTCGATGGCTGAATAGAATTCTTCGACCGAAGGGCCGTAGGGCTTGTGGTTGCGGTCGCCGTAGGTCGTCTCCATCACCACCACGTCGGAAGGCGGCGGCGGCGTCGGAGAGCGCATCAGCGGCCGTCCCGAGTTGCCGATGTCGCCTGACATCGTCACGCGGCGGCGTTCACCATTCTCCTCCAGCTCGAGGAAAATGCTGGCCGAGCCGAGGATATGGCCGGCATCGAAGTAGGTGGCCCCCACGCCGGGCACGACGTCGATCGGCTGCCCGTAGATTGCTGTCCTGCCGAAAAAGTCGAGGCAGTTCATCGTGTCGAGCACTGTGTAGAGCGGCGTTGCGCCGGTGGCGTTGCCGTCCTTGTCGCGCCTCCACGGCTGCTTGCGCCGCCGCCGCGCCCCCTCTTCCTCCTGCAACCGCGCCGAGTCGAGCATGACCAACCGCACCAGTTCACGTGACGCGGCGGTAGCTATGATCTCGCCGCGGAAGCCGCGCTTGGCCAGCAGCGGGACGCGACCGCAGTGGTCCAGATGGGCGTGGGTCAGCAGCAGGACGTCGATGCTGGCGGCATCGAAGCCAAAGTCGCCGCTGTTTTCCTGATCGAGGTCGTGACTGCCCTGATAGAGGCCACAGTCGATGAGGATGCGCTTGCCCGCGCATTCTATGAGATGGCAGGAGCCGGTCACCGTGCGATCGGCGCCGTGAAAGGAAAGCTTCAAGCGGGGCCTCGATTCGATTGTAAGGGACGCGCAGCAACCGGTATTGTCTGCGAATATTGCCCTCGCAGCCAGCGCGCGTTGTACGGCACGGCTCGATTCGGCATGAACCGCCCGCCCTTGGATTGCTTCCGCGGAAGGGCATAGGTAATCGAAGACCTTGCGTAAGCGAAACGAGACCGCGGCTCAACGCCGGGCGATGACAGGGGGAAGGAATGGCTGAGAAGGAAAGCCTGACCGCAATCGGCCCACTTGCCGGAATGCGCTATCCCGATCCGCGCGTCGAGAAACTCGACAAACGCTTCCCCAAGCAGGGCAACGCCGGCGTCGAGCGCATCGCCGCCGGCTTTCGTTGGGCCGAGGGGCCGGTCTATTTCCGCGACGGCGGCTATCTCCTGTGGAGCGACATTCCCAATCATCGCATCATGCGTTGGCTGGAAGAAGACGGTCACGTCAGCGTCTTCCGCGCGCACTCGAATTATTCCAACGGCAACACGCGCGATCGCGAGGGCCGCCTCGTCACCTGCGAGCACGACACCCATCGCGTCACGCGCACCGAACTCGATGGCACCATCCGCATCCTCATGGACAGCTACGACGGCAAGAAGCTCAACGCCCCCAACGATCTGGTCGTCGCCTCCGACGGTGCCGTCTGGTTTACCGATCCCGGCTACGGCATCGATGGCGAGTACGAGGGCCACAAGGACACGTTCGACCTCCCCTGCAACGTCTACCGGCTGGACCCGGACTCCGGCAGGGCGACGGTTGTTGCCGACGACTTCGTACGCCCCAACGGCCTCGCCTTTTCGCCCGACGAAGAGCGCCTGTATATCGTCGACACCGGCATCACCCACGGCGGTCCCGCCCACATCCGCGTCTTCGATGTCGCCGGCAAGAAGCTGAAGAAGGGCCGCGTGTTTGCCGGCGACTTTGCGCCCGGCTCGACCGACGGTGTGCGCGTCGACAATTCCGGCAACCTCTGGTGCTCGATGGCCTGGGCCGATCCTGCCGAGGATGGTGTCTACTGCTACGCGCCCGACGGCGATCTTATCGGCAAGATTCATCTACCCGAAGGCTGCGCCAACATCTGTTTCGGCGGCGAGAAGCGCAACCGCCTGTTCATGGCGGCAAGCACCTCGATCTACTCCCTTTATGTCGACGTCCAGGGAGCCCAGCGCCCGTAAGCCGTCTAGATCAGCGTCCGCGAAATCTGGCCGGCGACGGCGTCCAGCTTCGGCAGGAGGCGATCGCGCAGGTCGTTCCGCGACGACCGGCTGGAGTGGGCCGACAGATTGATCGCGCCGACATTGACGCCGCCGCGCGTGATGATTGGCACAGCCACCGAGCGCAAACCCTTCTCCAGTTCCTCATCGACGATCGAATAGCCTTGCGCGCGGTCGGCCTTGATCCGGGCAAGCAGCGCGTCCGGCGCCGTGATGGTGCGCGGCGTCTGCGGCGGCGGCGGGCTAAGCCGCAAACGTTCCACGATCTCCGTGTCCGTCAGAAAGCCGAGCTGCACACGGCCGAGCGAGGTGTGAAAGGCTGTCAGGCGCGTGCCGATCGCGATCGTCGTCGACATGATGCGGTGCGGCGCCGGCATGCGCGCAACATAGACGATCTCGGCGCCCTGCAGGATCGCCGCGGAACACGACTCCTGCACGTCGTGGCTGAGTTCCTTCATGAGCGGCTCCGCCCGGTCGACCCACGACTGCGTCGAGAGGTAGGCAAATCCAAGTTCCAGGATGCGCGGCGCCAGCGAGAAATCGCGCCCCCTCTGCGCGACGTAGCCGAGGCCGGCGAGTGTGCGCAGGACGCGGCGGGCGGTCGCCCGCGACAGCCCTGAAGCGGCCGCCGCCTGCGACAGGGTCATCGTCGGACGCTGCTCACCGAACGAACCCAGCACGGCCAGGCCCTTGGCGAGAGTCGTCATGAACTCCTTGTCCGTGCCGGAATCGCTGGCAAAATCTCTCGCCATGCCCAAGTTTCGCTTCGTTGACATCGGTCCCCGTCTCGCCGACTATGGTCGGATAACGAACAATCGTTCGATATTCGAACACTCTTGGCAGAGGGTCAAGAGGTTGAAAATTGGCGGCGGCGACGGGCCGGACGATCGACAACCGGTACACCGAGAGATGACCTTTTCGGCACTCGATTCAGCCCTTACCGGCCCGCTGTTCGCGAGCGCGCCGATGCGCGCGGCCTTCTCCGACCCGGCGCGGATCGCCGCGATGCTGAAGGTCGAAGCGGCACTCGCCGAGGCCGAGGCGCGCCACGGGCTGGTGCCCTCGGCGCTCGCCGGCGCCATCCGCAAGGTGCGCGCCGATGACCTCGACCTTGCTGCGCTCGGTGAGAAGACCGCCGACGCCGGTGTGCCGAACATCCCGTTCGTCAGGGCGGTTGAGGCAAAGCTTCCCGAGAAGTTGCGCGGCGCCTTCCACAAGGGAGCCACCAGCCAGGACATTCTCGACACGGCGCTCGTTTTGCAGATGGCGGTGGCGTTCGGTCTCGCCGCCGCCGATCTCGTCGCAATCGTTGATGGCCTGTCGGCGATGGCGCGGAAATACCGCCGCACCCCGCAGGTCGGCCGCAGCCTCGGCCAGCACGCCGCCCCGATCACGTTCGGCTATACCGCCTCCGTCTGGCTGGGAGGCGTCCTCGAAAGCGCCGCAGAGCTTGGACCTCTCCGCCAGCGCGTCCTTGCGGCCTCTCTCGGCGGCCCCGTTGGCACGCTTGCCGGACTCGGCGACAAGGGCCCCGCCGTCGTCGCCGATTTTGCCGCCATCCTCGGCCTCGCGGTTCCCGTCGCCACCTGGCACACTTCGCGCGGCCGCATGGTTGCCGCCGGCGCCTGGCTGGCAACGCTCATCGGGGCTTTGGCAAAGATCGCCACCGACGTGGTGTTCCTGTCGGCGACCGAGGTCGGCGAAGTCGGCGAAGCGCCCGCCCCCGGCCGCGGCGGTTCTTCCGCCATGCCCCACAAGCACAACCCCGTATCCGCCATGGTGATCCTGGCTGCCCACGCCGCCGCCGGTGGCCATCTCGCCGCCCTGGTAGGCGCCATGGCCGCCGGCCAGCAGCGGCCCGCCGGCGCGTGGCAATCGGAGTGGCACACGCTGCCCGCGTTGTTCGGCCTCGCCTCCGGCGCGCTGCGCGAAGCCCGCCGCATTGCCGAAAGCCTTGTCGTGCATGAGCGCCGCATGCGCTCCAATCTCGACCTCACGCACGGATTGCTTTTCGCCGATGCGGTTTCGGGGCGGCTCGCTCCGGCGCTTGGCCGCGAAGCCGCGCATGGGATCGTCGAGGAGGCTGCGAACGTTGCCCGCGACACGGGCGAAATGTTTCAAACGGTGCTCGCCGGGCAATCCGCCATTCCGGCAAAACTCCGCGCCGAGGTGCAGTCGGCCTTCGACCTGACGCCAGCGATCGACGCCGGCGCGGCACACGCCGATCGCGTCGTCAGGGCCGCCAGGACCGTTCGCCGTGAACTTGTCACGGGAAAGGCCGTCTGATGCCGAGGATTGCCGTCAACGGCGTCGAACTTTTCTACGATCTCGCCGGTCCCGAATCCGCCCCGGTGATCGCCTTCTCCAACTCGCTCGGCACCAGCCTCGATATGTGGGACGCGGTCGTGCCGGCTTTCATCGGCCGCTACCGCTGCCTGCGCTACGACACGCGCGGCCACGGGCGTTCCGGCTCCGTCGATGTTGCGGTCACTATCGACGATCTCGCTGCCGATCTAGCCGGCCTCCTCGGAGCGCTGCACATCGAAAGTGCCGATGTCGTTGGCTTGTCGCTCGGCGGCATGACCGCCCAGGCGCTGGCGATCGACGCCCCCGGGAAGGTGCGGTCGCTGGTATTGATCGCGACTTCCGCCTACCTGCCGACCCGGGAATTCTGGAAAAACCGCGCCGACACCGTGCGCAAGGACGGCACGGGTCCGATAGCCGATATGCTCATGCCGCGCTGGTTCACCGCTCCGTTCCGCGAACGCGCTCCCGAGGCTGTCGATCGCACCCGCCAGGGGCTCATGGCGATCGATCGCGCTGGGTATGCCCGCTGCTGCGAGGCGATTGGCGGGATGGATCTTCGCGAACGTATCGGCAAGATCATGGCGCCGACGCTGGTGCTGGTCGGCGCCGAAGACCCGGTGACCACCCCGGCCATGGCCGAAGACATTCGTGCCCGTGTCCCCGGTGCGGAGTTGACCATCCTCGCCAACGCCGCCCACCTCGTCTCTGTCGAGCGCCCCGATGCCGTCGCCGCGCATCTCCACGCCTTCCTGGACGCGCAAGCCGGCATCGTTGGCGCGAACGATGCGTTCCATCGTGGTCTGGCCAACCGCAAGGCGGTACTCGGCACCGAGCACGTCGATCGTTCCCTCGCCACGGCCGGCGCCTTCGGCGCGCGGTGGCAGGATCTAATCGCGCGCTTTGCCTGGGACGAAATCTGGGGCGACCCGGCGCTGCCCCACAAGACCCGCTCCCTGCTCACGCTCGCAATGATGGTCGCGCTGCACCGCGAAGAAGAATTCAAGCTCCACGTGCGCGCGGCGTTGCGCAATGGCATCACCATCGCCGAGCTCGCCGCACTCATTCGACAGGCCGCGGTCTATTCCGGCGTTCCAGCCGGCAACGCCGCGATGCGCTGGGCGCGGGAAGTTCTGGGCGACGAACTGAAGTGATGACGAGCGAGATAGCGTGATGGCCGAATTCCTCTCCCTCCACGATGCGATCGCGGACAATCTCCGCGATGGCGACAGCGTCGCCATGGAAGGCTTCACGCACCTCATTCCCTTCGCCGCCGCCCACGAAGTGATCCGCCAGGGGCAGAAGGGCCTGAAGCTTATCCGCATGACGCCCGATCTCATCTACGACCAGTTGATCGGCATGGGCGCCGCGGAGAAACTGACTTTCTCGTGGGGTGGCAATCCCGGCGTCGGCTCACTCTATCGCCTGCGCGACGCGGTCGAGAACGGCTGGCCGAATCCGCTGGCGATCGACGAACACTCGCACGCCGCCATGGCCAACGCCTACGACGCCGGCGCCGCCAACTTGCCGTTCGCGGTCTTCCGCGGCTACCGCGGCGTCGAACTGACGAGGGTCAATCCCTCCATTCGTTCGGTGACCTGTCCCTACACGGGCGAGGAGCTGGCGACCGTGCCGGCCATCCGGCCCGACGTTGCCGTCATCCACGCATTGCGCGCCGACCGCGACGGCAATGTATTGCTTGAGGGCATAGTCGGCGTGCAGAAGGAAGCGGTTCTCGCCGCCAGGCGATCGATCGTCACCGTCGAGGAAATTGTCGATGACTTTGGCCCGCGCAATCGCAACGCCGTCATCCTGCCCTCGTGGACCGTGACGGCGATTGCCGAAGTTCCAGGCGGCGCGTTTCCCTCTTACGCGCAGGGCTACTACAAGCGCGCCAATGCCTTCTACAAGGCATGGGATGCCATCGCGAAGGAGCGCGACACTTTCCTCGCCTGGATGAAAGACAACGTGCTGGCCAAGGACGCTGCCGCCTTTCGCGTGCACGCACGGGCCGCCTGAAATGAGCGCCGAAACTTACACGCCCGCCGAGATCATGACGGTCGCCGCCGCCCGCGCTCTCCGCAACGAGGACGTCTGCTTCGTCGGCATTGGCGCGCCCTCGGCCGCCTGCAATCTGGCGCGACGCACGCACGCGCCCGACATCACGCTGATCTACGAGTCGGGCACTATCGACACCAAACCCGACATCCTGCCGCTTTCGATCGGCGACGGCGACCTGTGCGACACGGCGCTGACCACCGTTTCGGTACCCGAGATGTTCCGCTACTGGCTGCAGGGCGAGCGCATCAGCGTCGGCTTTCTTGGCGGCGCCCAGATCGATCGCTACGCCAACGTCAACACCACCGTCGTCGGCCCGTACGATCACCCGAAGGTAAGGCTCCCCGGCGGGGGCGGCGCTCCGGAGATTGCGGCCTGCTGCGGCGAAATTTTCATCACGATGCAAATGTCGCGGCGTGCGTTCGTCGACAAGATCGACTTCATCACATCGCTTGGCCACGGCACCGGCGCCGACAGCCGAGAGAAGCTCGGCATCAAGACAAAGGGCCCGAGCCGCGTCGTCACGGATCTCTGCGTCATGGAGCCCGATCCGGTCACGCGCGAACTGACCGTCGTATCGCTGCACCCTGGCGTGACCCGCGAGGCGGTTCAGGCCCAATGCGCCTGGAAGGTCCGCTTTGCCGAAACCATATCCGGGACACCTCCGCCGACCGGAGAGGAGTTGCAGGTGCTCCGCGATCTTTACGCCCGTACGGAGCGCGCCCATGGAGGCGACGCATGAGCCGCGACGCCTTCATCTGTGACGCCGTCCGCACGCTGATCGGCCGCTACGCCGGCTCGCTTGCCCGCGTCCGCACCGACGACCTTGCCGCCATTCCCATTCGGGCGCTCATCGCGCGCCATCCCGGCCTCGCCGAAAGCGTCGACGAGGTGATTCTCGGCTGCGCCAACCAGGCGGGCGAGGACAATCGTAACGTGGCGCGCATGGCGGCGCTTCTCGCGGGTCTTCCCGATCATGTGCCCGGCACCACCATGAACCGCCTGTGCGCTTCCGGTCTCGACGCCGTCGGCACGGCCGCGCGCGCCATTCGCGCCGGCGAGCTTGACCTCGTCATCGCAGGCGGCGTCGAATCGATGACCCGCGCCCCTCTCGTCATGGGCAAGGCCGAGGCGCCCTTCCAGCGCTCGGCCGACATCTACGACACCACGATCGGATGGCGCTTCATCAACCCGCTGATGAAGGCCCAGTATGGCGTCGATTCCATGCCGGAAACTGGCGAGAATGTCGCCGACGACTATCAGGTCACCCGCGCCGATCAGGATGCCTTCGCGCTCCGTTCGCAGCAGCGCGCCAAGCGGGCGAAAGACACCGGCGTCCTGAAGGGTCGCATCGTTCCTGTCGAAATTCCGGGCATCGGCAAATCGCCTCCGGCGACCTTCGCCGAGGACGAGCATCCGCGCGGCGACACGACGTTGGAGACGCTCGCCAAACTGAAGCCGGTCGTACGCCCGAACGGCACCGTCACCGCCGGCAACGCTTCCGGCATCAACGACGGCGCCCAGGCACTGATCGTCGCCTCCGCGGAAGCCGCCGAGCGCCACGGCCTCGCTCCGATCGCGCGCGTCATGGGCATGGCGTCGGCGGGCGTGCCGCCGCGTGTCATGGGCATCGGCCCGATCCCGGCGACGCGAAAACTGCTTGAGCGCCTCGGCATGAAGATGAGCGACATCGGCGTCATCGAACTCAACGAAGCCTTCGCCAGTCAGGCGCTGGTGTGTCTCCGCCAACTCGGCATCGCCGACGACGCCGAGCACGTCAATCCGAACGGCGGCGCCATCGCCTACGGCCACCCGCTTGGCATGTCGGGCGCAAGACTGGCCGCGGACGTGGCCTTCGGACTTCGCGATCGCGGCGACCGTTACGGTCTCGCGACCATGTGCGTCGGCGTCGGTCAGGGCGTTGCGCTGGCGCTGGAACGCGTCTGAGAAAACGGGAGGAACGAGATGACCGACTATCCCATCGACAGCCTCGCCTCGCACCCGCCATACCTCTGGCCGGCCTACGTCGGTACCCAGCTTCGCGCCCCGAAGCGTCCGCTAGTGATCCTGCCGCATACGCTGAGTGAGTTGAGCGGCCCCGTCTACGGGCACGAGGCGGTGCTGGCGAACGATGCCGATCTCACCAAGCAGCATGCCGGCGAGCCGATCGGCGAACGCATCATCGTCGCCGGTTGCGTCGTCGACGACAGCGGTCGCCCGATTCCCGACACGCTGATCGAGATCTGGCAAGCCAATGCCGGCGGCCGCTATATCCACCAGATCGACAATCATCCGGCGCCGATCGATCCGAATTTCTCCGGCGCCGGCCGCTGCATCACCGACGCCGACGGCCGCTACCGCTTCACCACCATCAAGCCGGGCGCCTATCCCTGGCTCAACCACCCCAACGCCTGGCGACCGAACCACATTCACTTCTCGTTGTTCGGCCCGTCGTTCCTCAGCCGCCTGATCACGCAGATGTATTTCCCCGGCGACCCGCTGATGCCCTACGACCCGATCGCGAATTCAGTCAGCGATCCGAAGGCCCTTGCCCGCCTGATCGCGACGTTCGATCTCGACACCACCGTCCCCAACTGGGCCCTCGGCTATCGCTTCGACTTTGTGCTGCGCGGCGGCGCCGCCACGCCGTTCGAGGAACCGCACGATCATGACTAGGCGCGGCATCACCCCGTCGCAGACCGCTGGTCCGTTTTTCGCGATCGCGCTGACGCCGGGCACCACCTATCCGTATGCCGCCCTGCTCGGCAACGATCTCGTCACCGCCGATGCCATCGGCGAACCGATCGAGATCGTTGGCCGCCTCCTCGACGGCAAGGATGCGCCCGTCCCCGACGGCTTCCTCGAGATCTGGCAGGCCGATGGCGCCGGCCGCTACGCCGGCAGGGACCCGGGCCAGAACACCTCGTTCAAGGGCTTCGGCCGCTCCCCCACCGACGGTAACGGCGCCTACAGTTTCCATACCGTGAAGCCCGGCCCGGTCGCCGCCCCCGGCGGCGGCATGCAGGCCCCGCACATCGATGTCAGCATCTTCGCCCGCGGCATCCTGCGCCGCATGTTCACCCGCATCTACTTCGCGGGCGAGACCGCCAACGCGGGCGATCCCGCCCTCGCGCTGGTTCCCGCCGACCGCCGCGATACGCTCATCGCCCGCCGCGAAGAAGCCGGCAGCGGCGTCCCGCGCTACGTTTTCGACATTCGCCTGCAGGGCGAAGACGAGACGGTTTTCTTCGAATCCTAGTGCTCGGTGCCGCTCAGGCGTCGACTGCCGGCGTCCCCGGTCGGTCAGTCTTGTCGACGCGCCGCCGCAGCGGCTGGTGCGACACCGGGATCAGGTCGGCGGGGATGACCGTGCGCAGCATGCCCCACAGGCCGCTCGGCTCGATCAGGATCACGGCGATCGACACCACGCCCAGGATGATGAAGTGCCAGACGCCGATTTCGGCGAGGTACTCGCGGATGAGGAAGAACACGACGGTGCCGATGATCGGTCGCTCGAAGCTGCCGATGCCGCCGATCACCACGATGAAGATGATGTAGACCGTCCAGTCGGTGATGCTGAAGGACGCCGGCGGAGCCACGCGCGATATGGTTCAGCGTTCAACGGTCAGATGCTCGTCCGCGTAGCTGGACACGTGACGAAAAGGATGCGCGCAGCGGCGACGGCGATCGCGTTGTCTGCGAAGCCGGCCGAGCTGGTGATTGACGCTGCCGGTTATAGTTTGGTATCAAACTATTCCCCGCGATCAAGTGATTGGCTTACAACAAGAAAATTAGATGGGAGACGGCAGAAATAGATGGGCGCGCTGACCGGCAAGGTCTGCATCATAACCGGCGGTGCCGGCAGCGTCGGAGCGGCGACGGCGGGCCTGTTCCTCGCCGAAGGCGCCAGCGTGATGCTCGTCGACCTGAAAGCGGAAGACCTCGGACGCGTAGCCGCCGCGCTCGACAGTCCGCGCGTGGCTATTTGTGCTGCCGACGTGACCCGATCCGAGGATGTCGCCCGCTACGTCGCCGCCACGGTGAGCCGCTTCGGCAGGATCGACGTCCTCTTCAGCAACGCCGGCAACTTCGGCGTCGTCGCGCCCATCGAGCAATATCCTGAAGACGTCTTCAACGCGGTTTACGCCGTTCACGTGCGCGGCGCCTTCCTCGCCGCCAAGCATGCCGTGCCGGTGATGACTGACGGTGGCAGCATCGTCATCACCTCAAGCGTCGCCGGCACCCGCGGCGATCCTGGGGTCTATGCCTACATTACCGCTAAGCATGCGCAGGTCGGCCTGATGCGCTGCCTTGCCAAGGAGTTGGCGCCGCGTGGCATCCGGGTGAACACGATCCACCCCGGTCCCATCGACAACAGCTTCCAGCTCAACGTGGAGAGCGGACTGACGCAGGCGATCGGACGCGATGGCACCGCGTTCTTCAACGAGATCATTCCGATGCATCGCCACGGTACAGCCGACGAAATCGCCCGCTCCGTACTTTACCTGGCATCGGATCAAAGCAGCTTCACCACCGGCGCCATGCTGATGGTTGACGGGGGAATGAGCGCGTGAACTTGCGAGTCGTGCCTCCGGCGAAGCGCACTCCGAAAATGGCGCACGAGCTGCGGCAAAGCGAGACAAAGCTAGGCGTGCTCGACACGGTCATCGGCTTCAACCTGCGCCTGGCGCAGGACGCTTCCTTTCGCGTCTTCGCCAAACATTCCGGTGAACCGCACCTGAAGCCTGGCCGCTTCGCGGCAATGATGGTGATCCACAACAATCCGGGACTGACCCAGATGGATCTCGGCCGCGCCATCGCGCACGACAAGTCTTCGGTCACGCCTCTCATTCAGGAACTCCATCGGCACGGACTGGTGACACGTCGTCCATCGAAAGCCGATCGCCGCCGGATCACCCTGAAGCTGACCGCAAGCGGCGAGAAGGCTCTCCAGGTTTTGCTTGCTCTCGCCATGGAGCACGACCGCAAGCCCGATGCCATTGTCGGCGAGCGCAAGACCGAGTTCATTGCGCTGCTGCGGCAGATCGCCGACCGGATTTCCTAGGCATTTTTTGATCTTGAGAGGACGAATGTACACCGCGAGCACGGCGCTGCTGGAGGCACTGTCCGAGTGGGGCGTCGAATATGTTTTCGCCAATTTCGGCAGCGACCATCCCGCTCTGATCGAGGCGATCGCAGAGGCGCGTGCCCACGGCCGCTCGATTCCGACGATTGTCACTTCGCCGAACGAGATGGTCGCGCTGTCGTGCGCCCACGGTTATGCGCAGGTGTCCGGCCGGGCGCAGGCCGTGCTCGTTCACGTCGAATGCGGCACCCAGGCGCTCGGTGGCGCCGTCCACAACGCCGCCCGCGCCCGCGTCCCGGTTTTCATCTTTGCTGGCATGTCCCCGTTCACCCAGGACGGAGAACTGAAGGGGAGTCGCAACGAATTCATCCAGTGGATTCAGGATGTCCACGACCAGCGCGGCATCGTTCGCGGCTACATGAAGTATGATAATGAGTTCCGTACCGGCGCCAACATCAAGCAGGTCGTATACCGCGCCATGCAGATCGGCCAGAGCGACCCCAAGGGTCCGGTTTATCTGGTCGGTGCCCGCGAGGTCATGGAGGAGGAGGCAAAGCCCGCGGTCTTTGATCGCACCCGCTGGATGCCGCTGGCCGCTCAGGCGCTGCCCGAAGACGGCGTCGCCGAGATCGTGACGGCACTTGCCGCCGCCAGGCACCCGCTGGTTGTCACATCATATGTCGGGCGCAGGCCGGAGGCGGTCGCCGAACTGGTTCGCCTCTGCAACAGTCTCGGCATTGGCGTGTTGGAATCGGTACCGAGCGCCGCCAATTTTCCCCACGACAGCCCCCTGTATCAGGGCAACCACTGGAACCATCCGTTCCAGAACCAGGCACTCGCCGAGGCCGACGTAGTACTGGTCATCGACAGCGACGTGCCGTGGATCCCGACGATCAACCGGCCGTCGCCGCAGGCTGCGATCTACCACATCGACGTCGACCCGCTGAAGGAGAACATGCCGCTCTGGCATATCGAGGCGCGACGCTCGTTCCGCGCCGATGCTACCATGGCGCTGCAGCAGTTGAACGCCCGCGTCGTCGCCAACGCGCCGGATGTTGTCGCGGTCCGCACGCGCGCCGAACATTTCGGCACGCGGCACGCCGAGCGTGCTGCCACGTTGACGAAGCAGGCTGAGCCCGCTGGCGGTGTCATCACGCCCGAATATCTTACCGTGTGCGTGCGCCGTCAGATCGGCGCCGATGCCATCGTGATGAACGAGGGCATCACCAACTATCCGGCGATATGCGACCACATTGCGCCGACCGTTCCCGGCCATTTTTTCGCCAGTGGCGGCGGCTCCCTTGGCTGGGCAGGCGGTGCAGCCATCGGCGCCAAACTCGCGGCGCCGGAGAAGACAGTGGTCACGCTGACTGGCGATGGTTCGTACATGTTCTCGATCCCATCGACAGTCCACTGGATGGCCCGTCAGTACAAGACGCCATTCCTGCAAGTCGTTTACAACAACCGCGGCTGGAAGGCGCCAAAGTATTCAGCCCTTGCCGTCCATCCCGACGGTTATGCCAGCCGCGCCAACGAGATCGACGTTGCCTTCGATCCGCCGCCGGACTACGCCGGCATAGCCGCGGCCGCCGGCGGCGCCTTCGCCCGCACCGTCAAGCAATTGGACGAGGTTGAAGACTCTATTGGTGAAGCCCTGCGCGTGGTGCGCAACGAAGGACGTGCGGCTGTTCTGGACGTCTGGTTGCCCAGACTCTGAGAACGGTCCGAGTAGCACAGGAGGAAGTCATGGATATCGGCATGTTGATTGACGGCGGCGAGATCGCCGCCAGGAGCGGCGCCACCTTCGAGCGCAAGGATCCCTTCACCGGCAAGGTCGCCACCCGAGCCCCGGCAGCCGCAGTCGCTGATGCCAATGCCGCCGCCGATGCCGCCGCGGCCGCCTTCCCCGCGTGGGCCGCGATGGGCCCCAACGACCGCCGCACGATCCTGCTCAAGGCTTCCGAGGTCATGGCCTCGAAGGTCGCCGACTTCACTCGTCTCGTGCTCGAGGAAACCGGCGCGACGGCGCCGTGGGCCGGCTTCAACGTCATGCTGGCCTCGTCCATGCTGCGCGAGGCAGCCTCGATGACGACTCAGGTAAGCGGCGAGGTCATTCCGTCAGACAAGCCCGGTACGCTTGCCTTGGGCGTCCGCCAACCGGTCGGCGTCGTCCTCGGCATGGCGCCGTGGAATGCGCCTGTCATCCTCGGCACCCGCGCCATCGCCATGCCGCTGGCGTGCGGCAACACCGTCATCCTGAAGGCCTCCGAACTGTGCCCCGGAATTCACACGCTGATCGGCCAGGTCTTGGTCGAAGCGGGCGTGCCGAAAGGCGTCGTCAACGTCGTGACCAACGCTCCTGCCGATGCGCATGTCATCGTCGAAGCACTGATCGCCCATCCGGCCGTCAAGCGTGTCAACTTCACAGGCTCGACCCGCGTCGGCCGCATCATCGGCGAGCTCGCGGGCCGCCACCTGAAGCCGGTGCTGCTGGAACTCGGCGGCAAGGCGCCGCTGATCATCCTCGACGACGCCGACATCGACGCCGCGGTGAACGCCGCGATCTTTGGTTCCTTCATGAACCAGGGCCAGATATGCATGTCGACCGAGCGCATCATCGTTGACGAAAAGATCGCCGACGCTTTCGTCGCCAAGCTCGCGACCCGCGCGAAGATGCTGCCCGCTGGCGATCCGCGTGGCCACGTGGTGCTGGGTTCGCTTATTGACATCGGCCCCGCCGAACGCATGGACGCCTTTATCAAAGACGCCGTCGGTCATGGCGCCAAGGTAGTGGCGGGCGGCAAGCGCACCGGCACAGTCGTCGAGGCGACGATCCTCGATAACGTCACCTCCAAGATGCGGGTCTACGGCGAGGAATCGTTCGGACCCGTCAAGCCGGTCATCCGCGTGAAGGGGGCCGACGAGGCGGTTCGGGTTGCCAATGATACTGAGTACGGCCTGTCAGCGGCGGTGTTCGGCACCGACATCATGCGGGCGATGGATGTCGCCAGGCGCCTCCACACCGGCATCTGCCACATCAACGGCCCGACGCTGAACGACGAGGCGCAGATGCCGTTTGGCGGCGTCGGCGGCAGCGGCCATGGGCGCTTCGGCGGCAAGGCGGCCATCGCCGAGTTCACCGACCTCCGCTGGATCACCATCGAGGATCCGAAGCAGCATTACCCGTTCTAGGGATCGTTATCGGGCGGCCGACGCAGCGGCGGCGATCGCCGCGTCGGATACACCGGCGTTGTCGGCTGCGTCGAGAATCTCGCGCCAACTGACGGCATCGACCGGAATACCCTCGGCGCCGCGCTTGTTGCGATAGGCACGCTCCGGCTCTCCCGCCGTCAACACCGGAGCGCCGGGATTGGCGGGCGGCGATGCCTTGACGTGCGCGAGCACCGCCTCGATCTCGCGATGAAAATACGGAAGCTCGCCAAAGCGCGTCGGGTCGATGAAGATGGCAAGCAGGTTGTTGTAGAGGCCACCGGGGCGAAGGCCGGCGTCCTGATTGGTCGCGCCGCCGCTCAGCACACCGCCGAGCAGCTCGCACATGACCGCAAGACCGAACCCCTTGTGATCGCCGAACGGCACGATGGCGCCGTACGGCTCCTCGAACAACACCACGGCTTCCGTAGTCGGAACGCCGTGGGAGTCGATCAGCACGCCCGGTGCCACCTTCCGCTTCTCGTTGTAGGCGACACGGACCTTGCCCATCGCAATCTTGCTGGTCGCGAAATCGAGCACGAACGGCGGCTGGCTGCCCATCGGCACGCCGATGCAGATCGGGTTGGTATGCAAGCGCGCATCGGATCCGCCGAACGGCGCGACTTTTTGCAATCCGCCCCCGACCACGTTGACAAAAAAGATCGAGACCATCCCGGCTTCGATCGCCATCTCGGCGTATGTCCCGACGCGGGCGATGTGATGGGCGTTTCGCAGCGTCACGATCGCCGCGCCCTTTTCGCGGGCCCGCGCAATCCCCCATTCGGTTGCCTCGCGCGCCATCACATGACCGTAGCCGGCATCGCCATCGAGAATGCCGAAGACGCCGTCCTCACGGACCAGGATCGCCTTGCGGTTGGGCCGCACGAAATCGGCGTGCCGTTCGCGGACGTATGTCGGTAGCAGTCCGACGCCGTGGCTGTCGTGACCGGAGAGATTGGCATCGACCAGATGGTCGGCGACAATCCCCGCCTCGCGGGCGTCACTTCCCATCGACACCAGAATTTCCCGCCCGAGCGCGCGCAGCGCCTCGTGCTTGACCAGTACGCCAGCCATCGGCTTCCTCTCTTGCAAGTATCGTCAGTCGTAACGGATGAGCACCGTCTTGGTATCCAGGAATCCGTCAAGCGATTCAGCGCCAAGGTCTTTGCCGACGCCCGACTGCTTGAAGCCACCCTGCGGCAGCGCCGTGTGCGGCACCGCGTCGGAATTGATCGCCACATACCCCGCCTTGATGCGCGGGATGAGCATGTGCGCCTTCTTCAGGTTCGTCGTCCATACCGTGGCCGCCAGGCCATAAACCGTATTGTTTGCCATGGCGATCACCTCTTCGATGTCGTCGAAAGGCATCACCGAAAGCACCGGCCCGAAAATTTCTTCCTGGACCACTGCCATGTCGGGCTTCACGTCCACGACCACCGTCGGCCGGACGTAGTAGCCTCCGGAGTCGACGGCCTGGCCGCCGGCGGGGAGCGTGGCACCCGCTAACCTGGCCCCGTCCACATAAGACTGCACGCGCTTTTGCTGGCGAGCACTGACAAGAGGCCCGATCTCGGTCGTCGTATCGAGACCGGGACCGACCTTGAGCGAAGCCGCCCGCTTGGAGACAGCGTCGACAACCTGGTCGAGCGCCTTGCGCTCGACGAAAAGCCGCGACCCGGCGACGCAAACCTGACCCGAGTTCAGGAAGATGAGATCGGCGGCACCGGCCGCCGCCCGGTCGAGCTCCGCATCGGCGAAGACGATCGTCGGCGACTTGCCGCCAAGCTCCAGCGTCACCTTCTTCAATGCCCCGGAGGCCAGCGCACCGATGCGCTTGCCCGTCACCGTCGAACCGGTGAACGAAATCTTCGCCACGTCGGGGTGCTTGACCAGCGCCTCGCCGGCTTCGGCGCCGTAGCCGGTCACCACGTTAACGACGCCCGGCGGAAAGCCGGCCTCGGCCACCAGTTCGGCGAGCTTCAGCACCGACAGGCAGGCGTCCTCCGCCGGCTTGACCACTATCGTGCAGCCGGCGGCAAGCGCCGGTGCGATCTTCCAGATCGCCAGCATGAGCGGCACGTTCCAGGGAATGATGGCGCCCACAACACCGACCGGCTCGCGCACGGTGGCGGCAAAATATTTGCTGCCCGGGATAGGCAAGCCGAGATCTACCGTGCGGCCGCTGATCTTGGACGGCCAGCCCGCCATATAGCGCAGCACCGAGATCGAGCCGCCAACATTGAGGTTGCGCGCGAAGTGGCTGGTCATGCCGTTGTCGATGATCTCAAGTTCGGCGAGCAGCCCGGCGTTAGCCTCGACCAGGTCCGCAAGACGATGGATCAGCCGCTCGCGCTCGTCGGGATGCAGGCCACCCCACGCCGGCGAAGACAACGCCTTTTTTGCCGCCGCTACTGCACTGCCGATATCCTCGGCAGTGCCGGCGGCGATGGCGGATATTGGTTTGCCCGACGACGGGTCATAGACCGGGATCGTGCCGCCCTTAGCCGTCGGTCGTCCGGTACCGTCGATGAAGTTTCCATGCTTGCTGTCGAGAAACGCGCGGGTCTTCCGGTCCAGACGGCTGAGGTCCGTTTCCAGCATAGTCATTGTGCGCTCCCTGTTCCCGGATCGCTCAAAGCGCGCCCCGAGGCATTTTTTAAAGAGTTACGATCTCGTCCACATAAAGCTGCCAGCCCCGCCCTGACCATTCGTTTCTGCCGCAACCATCTGGCCGTGTCCGACCGACCGGCGAATTGCGTCGGCAACGGCATGCACCGGAGAAACGACGATGTCTCGACCGCACTGGGCGTCGAGATGACGGCCTCGACACCGGACTCCCACCACGGATCGCCCGGCCGCGCAGCGGCGCCGTCCTCCGACGGCTGGCGCACGTGGAAAGTTCCCGCGAGCAGGGCGCGGATGTATGCACATCGGCGACGATGCCGGGGGCATTGTCGATCCGGTCCAGACGAAACAGCCACCGGCTGCCCGGCTCGGTCTCCAGCGACCAGATCGGCTGCGTCATGCGCGGGATCGAAGGAGCATCTTCGCCGGCGGCAGGCGGGAACGCGCTCAGATCCCATCGGAAGACGCGCGCGCCTTGAGAGCCACCCCGGATATCTGCGGCGCCCGACGCATAAATCGCACCACCCGTCTCGACCGTGCGGCCCTCGATCACAGCCTCGCCGTCAAAGACGTAGAAAATGCGATGCGCCGCGGCAAGCGGCTCGTCTGCGACAGCGCCGCTCCCATAAGTGTCGTCAAAGTAGCTGAGATGATATCCCATGGGTTCGTCCGCACGCCGGTCAGGGCGCCACAATCTTTCCCGGATTCATGATGTTGTCGGGATCGAGGGCCCGCTTGATCGTCGCCATCATGCCGAGCGTCGCGGCGTTGAACTCGACACCAAGATATTTCATGTTCGACTGGCCGACGCCGTGTTCGCCTGTGCAGGTTCCGCCAAAGCCGATTGCCCGGCGCACCAGCCGATCGACGAAGGCGGCGCCGGCCGCAACCTCCCCGGCGTCGTTGAAATCGATCAGCGGCATGACGTGGAAATTGCCGTCGCCGACATGGCCGATGATTGGCGCAAGCAGCCCGCTCGCGACGCCGTCCGCCTTGGTCTCGCCGATGCAATCGGCGAGCCTCGAGATTGGCACGCACACATCGGTCGAGATGCCTTTGGCGTCGGGCCGCAGGCCGCGCGCCGCCCAGTAGGCATCGTGGCGTGCCTTCCACAGCCGCGACCGCTCCTCCGGCCTCGTCGCGGACGCGATGGTTTTGCCGCCAAACTCCGCCGAAATCTCGGCAAAGCGTTCCGACTGCTCGACAACGGAGGCAGGCGAGCCGTGAAATTCGAGAAACAGCAACGGCGTCTCCGGCAGGTCGAGCTTCGAGTACACGTTGCAAGCTCTCGCCTGGACCTCGTCGAGGAACTCGATGCGGGCAACGGGGATACCCGACTGGATGGTCATGATGACGGCGTCGCAGACGCTGCGGATATCGGCGAAGCCGCAGACGCTGGCGCTGATCTCCTCCGGCACGCCCCACAGGCGCAGTCCGATCTCGGTGATGATGCCGAGCGTGCCCTCCGAGCCGACCATCAGCCGCGTGAGATCGTAGCCGGCGGAAGACTTCCGCGCCCGTCCGCCAGTGATCACGATCCGACCGTCGGCGAGCACGGCCGTCACTGACAACACCGCGTCTTTCATCGTCCCGTAGCGCACCGCGTTCGTGCCAGACGCACGCGTCGCCGCCATGCCGCCGAGCGTGGCATTGGCGCCGGGATCGATCGGGAAGAACAATCCGCTGTCGCGGAGATGCTGGTTAAGCTCCTCGCGCGTCACGCCGGCCTCCACCCGGCAATCGAGATCGTCGCGATTGACCGCGATGACGTGTTTCATCAGCGAAGTATCGATGGAAATGCCGCCGTAGGGCGCGTTGACATGGCCTTCAAACGAGGTACCGACGCCAAAGGCTATAACCGGCACCCGATTGGTGGCGCATAGACCTACGATCGTGGCGACTTCATCTGTCGTTTTCGGAAAGACCACCGCGTCGGGAGGCTGGTTCGGCACCTCGGACAACGTGTTACCGTGCTGACCCCGAACCCCCACGCCCTCCGCAAGGCGCCCGCCGAATTGAGCCCGTAGCGCCGACAGCGTCACGTCCAGTGACGCTTGCGCGACCCGGCCGGTCGTCACGGCGCCGCGCCGCGGACGCGGCGGAAGAACATGTGAGGAAACGGATTCGGGAATGCGCCGGCGTTGACCTCGATGAACGCCGGCTCGTCCGCCTTGAAGGCCGCTTCGATTGCCACGAAGAGCTTCGCCGGACTGTCGACCAAGGCATAGCGCATGCCAAAACTGTCGGCGAACTTGCCGAAGTCCGGATTGCGCAGGTCCGAGCCGATGTACCGCCCGCCGAAACTTTCCTTCTGGATGCGGCGCACGTTGCCGAAGGCGTTGTCGTTGAAGACGACTGCGACGACGTTGATGCCGAAGCGGAGCGCCGTCGACACCTCCTGGACGTTGAACATGAAACCGCCGTCGCCGCCGACATAGACCACCTTGCGATCTGGCGTGGCCACCTTGGCGCCAAGCGCCGTCGGATAGCCATAGCCGAGCGTACCCTGGTAGCCCGGCTGGATGATCGTGCGCGGGCGATAAACCGGGAAGCCCCACCACGAATAGAAATGAAGCTGGGTGACGTCGAAGCAGACGATGCCATCTTCCGGCAACGCGTCGCGGATCGCCTTGGTGTAGTCGCGCTGCGGGGCAAGAATCTCGCCGAGTTCGGCGTGCTTGGCGGTCTTAAGGCGGCCGAGCTTATCTCTCCGGCTCGCACGTAGGCCGTTGTGTCGGGCGACCCGCTCGATCAGCGCCGTCAGACCACGCCGCGCGCCGGTGACGATATGGGCGTCCGGTGGCCATGCGGCAACCGACTGCTTCGCGTCAATGTCTATGCGCACCAGTTTGATCGCGTCGTCGCGGCCCCAAGCGACGATCGGGTGAAACAGTCGCGTGCCGACCGCGATGGCGACATCGATCGACGGCCACAGATCATTGCCGACCTGTAGCGTCTGCGCCAGTGGATTGCGAATGTCGACCGCTCCGGCGCCGTGCTCACTCATGATGATGGGCGCCTGCAGCATTTCTGCGAGCGCCAACAATTCGGGACCGGCGTCCAGTGCGCCACCCCCAACGAAGATCGCAGGACTTTTGGCGTTGCCGAGAAGCCTGGCGGCGCGCTCGACCGCATCGGGATCGGGCTCTGGTTCAGCCGCAGCTATGCCGACGGGATAGTGCGAGACGGCGGCCGCGCGCCTGGCGGCGATGTCGGGAGGAATCTCGATGACCACCGGTCTGCGCCGGCCACTGGTCAGTTGCCGGAACGCTTCCGCGACGACTTCCGGGCCTTCACCGGCGGAGTTGATGCGCCCCTGCCACTTGGAGACCGACGCCAGCGCGGTTTCCTGGTGCGAAATCTCGTGCAGAAAGCCGAGGCCGCTCTCGATGAACGCAGACGGGATTTGCCCGGTTACGCACAGCACCGGCGAATTGCAAGCGTACGCTGTCGACAGCGCCGCCGTCGTGTTGAGAACACCGGGACCTGGAACGACGAGACAGGTGCCGACCCGGCCGCTCGCCTGCGCATAGCCGAAGGCCATGTAGGCGGTCGCCTGCTCGTGCCGCGTATGGATGACGCGAATCTTCGCCTGATGATCGTAAAGAGCGTCGAAAATGTAATCGAGCTGCAGCCCCGGCAGGCCGAAGATCGTCTCGACGCCATTGGCTTCAAGCGCATCGACCAGCGTCTCGGCGCCGGTAATTCCTTTGGTCGCGGTCAGGCTCTGCATCCGGCTGTTCGTGGCAAGGCGTATTCCATCCGCGGCGCGCGGCGGACTATCCGGCCGAGGCTGTGCAATTCCAAATGAGATGTCTCGGAAACAGTATGTCTTTTTCTGATGACATTGCCTCCGCAGGTCTTTGGCTCGTATCAAACCGGTCAAGCTCTCGCCCGCCCCGTAGTCTGAACCACTGCAGCTTGCAGCTCGCCATACCACGGTGACCGGCGTCGCTTGCCGTGCAGCCCTTTTGCCGGCCGCTTCCGCGCCTCGCCGACCGTCCATGCGTTTTGCGTATGCGGGAAGCCGCACAAGCAATTGGACCATAAGCCACCGCCCGCGAATGATGCGATCGTGGGAAATTCGGGCGGTGGAACCTCATATTTGCCGACCCCGCCGCCATACCGTATTGTGGGTTCTCTGTACCGCCTGTCGATACATGGTCCGTGCCGATCGGATTGACTCCGGGAGCGACAAACGGCTGGGAAACGAAGTTGGGAGGAATGACATGACGAATGAAGTGAAGGTGCCGGCGAAGAAGGGCCTGATGGGTCTGTCCCGCCGGACGCTGATGAAAGGCGGCGCTGCCACAGTCGCTGCAACGACGATCTTCAAGCCGGCGATCCTGCGCGCCGCCGACAATGTCATCAAGATCGGTCACGTCAGCCCGCAGACCGGCCCGATGGCCGGCTTTGCCGAGGCTCAGGACTGGACCCTCAACGGCATCAAGAAGGCCTTCGAGCCGGGCGTCAAGATCGGCGACAAGACCTACAAGATCGAGATCATCACCAAGGACAGCCAGACCGACGAAAGCCGCGCGGCCGAAGTCGCCAATGAGCTGATCCTGAAGGACAAGGTCGACATCATCACGGCGTCGAGCGGATCGATCGACTGCAACCCGATCGCCAACGTCGCCGAACTCAACGAAGTCCCCTGCATCACCTGCGACGACCCGTGGGAGTCTTACTACTACGGCCGTAATCCGCCGAAGGAAGGCTTCACCTGGACCTACCATTTCTTCTGGGGTCTGGAGCAGGTTCTGGCCGCCTTCATCGGCCTGTGGAAAGAGCAGGACACCAACAAGGTCGTCGGCACGCTGTTCAACACCGCGCAGGACGATAACTCCTGGCACGACGCCTTTATCCCGGCGATTCAAAAGGCCGGCTTCACGGTCGTCGACCCCGGTCAGTTCCCGGCGTTCGGCAACGACTTCACGCCGCAGGTTACCGCCTTCAAGAAGGCCGGCGTCGAGATCGTCACCGGCAACCTGTTCACGCCTGATTTCGCCGGCTTCTACAACCAGTGTGCGCAGCAGGGCTATCAGCCGAAGGTAATCACCCTCGGCAAGGCGTTCCTGTTCCCGTCGGACGTGGCCGCCCTCGGACCGCGTGGCGTCGGCGTCACCAGCGAAGTCTGGTGGACACCGGATCACCCCTACACGTCGAGCCTGACCGGCATCAATTGCCACGACCTCGCCGCCGCCTACGAGAAGGACACCGGCAAGCATTGGACGCAGCCGATCCCCTTCAAGCACGCCCTCTTTGAAGTTGTCTGGGACGTGCTCAAGCGGACGACCTCGACCGATTCGAAAGACATCCTCGACGCGATCACCAAAACCGACATCAAGACCATCGTCGGACCGATAAAATGGACGGGTAACCCCGTGAAGAACGTCTGCACGACACCCGTCGTCGCCGGTCAGTGGCAGAAGAAGGGCGACCGCCTGGACATCGCCATCGTCAACAGCGGCGAATTCCCCGAAATCAAGACGACCTCGAAGCTTCTTCCGCTTGCGTAGGAAGTAAGGTCGGGATTAACACCAGCTGCAGCCGCTCAGTGAGCGGCTGCAGACTTTTCGGGGGACTCGTGGGCGTTATCCTGTCGTTGGAGAAAGTGTCGAAGGCCTTCGGCGCGGTTATCATCGCCGAGGATATGGACCTGACGCTTTCCGACGGCGAGGCACTCGGCATGCTTGGCCCGAACGGTGCCGGCAAGACCACCCTCTTCGGCATTATCACCGGCACGCTGGCGCCCGATTCTGGCCGCGTGATCTTCGACGGTCACGACGTCACGCGGACGCCGCCTGCCCAGCGTTGTCGACTTGGCATCGCCCGTTCATTCCAGATTCCGCAGCCATTCGGCGGCATGACCGTCTTTGAGAATCTGGTGGTCGCCGGCGCGTTCGCCAAGAACCGCCGCGAGGGCGAAATCTACGATCTCGCCGCGGAAATCCTCGCGGACTGCGAGCTGGCCGACAAGGCCAACGTCAAAGCGCACACCCTGACGCTCCTTAACCGAAAGCGTCTCGAGCTTGCCCGCGCCCTCGCCACGCGGCCACGGCTGTTGTTGCTGGACGAGGTCGCTGGCGGTCTGAGCGAGATCGAATGCGAGTCGCTTGTCGCGCTTATCCAGCGCATTCGCGCTACGGGCGTCTCGATCATCTGGATCGAGCATATTGTCCACGCCCTGGTCGCCGTCGTCGACCGAATCGTCGTGCTTGCCGGCGGCCGCTTCATCGCTGACGGCGCCCCGCGGGACGCCATCCGCAATCCCAAGGTGACCGAAATCTACATGGGGATACCCGCCGGTGAATAGATCGAGCGGCTCACGCGGCAGCTTCGGACGATAGTTGCAAATGCCGCTCCTCGAAGTCACCAACCTCAAGGCCTTCTACGGCGATTTTCAGGCCCTGTTCGGCATCTCGATGAGCGTCGAGGCGGGTCAGGTCGTCTCCGTTATCGGCGCCAACGGCGCCGGCAAGAGTACGTTGCTGAGATCGATCGTCGGCATGCTCAAGGCCGCCCCCGGCATGATCCGCTTCGACGGGGAACCGATCGGCGGCGTTGGCACTGCCAAGCTGGTCACCCGCGGCATCACAATGGTGCCGGAAGGCCGCCGGCTTTTTCCCTCGCTCTCGGTCGAGGAGAACCTGATGATAGGCGGTCAGCTTGCCCGCCCGGGTCCGTGGTCGCTTGAGCGTGTCTATGGTCTCTTTCCGGCGCTCAAGGACCGACGCGGACAGCGCAGCATGTCGCTGTCTGGCGGCCAGCAGCAGATGGTCTCCATCGGTCGCGCACTGATGTCGAACCCCCGGCTTCTCCTCTGCGACGAGATCAGCCTCGGCTTGGCGCCAATCCTGGTGCAAGAAATTTTCCAGATGCTGCCATCGATCGTCGCCGAAGGCACGACCGTCATCGTCGTCGAGCAGGACGTAATGCAGGCGCTGGCAGCCTCGGATCACGTCTATTGCCTGCAGGAAGGCAGGATATCGTTGGAAGGCCCATCCCGCACCCTCGATCGCGGCGCCATCAGGGCGGCTTATTTCGGAGTGTGATGACCCATGGATCTGCTCAACATCATCGTTCAGGGCATACTCCTCGGCGGCCTTTACGCCCTGTTCGCCGCGGGGTTGTCGCTGATCTTTGGCGTCATGAAGCTGGTCAACGTCGCCCATGGCGACCTGATCGTTGTCGCCGCCTATTTTGCCTACTTCGTCATGCAGTTGCTCGGCATTGGACCGTTCACCTCGCTCATCGTCGTCGTGCCGGTGATCGCGCTGGTTGGCTACATCCTGCAGCGCGGACTTCTGAATTTCACCCTCGGCGACGACCTGCCTCCCCTGCTGGTCACCATCAGCCTGTCGATCATCATACAGAACGTACTGCTCCTCCTCTTCACCCACGACAGCCGGAAACTCTATGGCGGCGCCATAGAGATGGCGAGTTGGCGAGTCACTCAGGATATGGCCATCGGGGTCCTGCCGGTCATCCAGTTCGTGATTGCCGTCCTTATCATCGGCGGCCTGCAGCTTCTGTTTTACCGCAGCGCCGTCGGTCGCGCCTTCCGCGCGACGTCGGACGATCGCGAGATCGCCCAGTTGATGGGTATCGACAACAACCACATCTTCGCCATCGCCATGGCGCTCTCCCTGGCGGTGGTCGCGGTCGCTGGCGTCTTCATCGCGGTGCGCACGACCTTTAATCCCTTCTATGGGCCGCAGCTGCTGATCTTCGGGTTCGAGGCGATCATCATCGGCGGACTTGGCAGCCTGTGGGGCACGCTGGCGGGCGGCATCGTCCTTGGCCTCGCCCAGGCCATCGGCGGTCACATCAATGTCGGCCTGCCGTTCACCGCCGGACATCTGGCATTCCTGGCGGTTCTCATCATCCGGCCCGAGGGCCTGTTCCCGAAGGCAGTGCAGTGACCGCTATCGATCAAGGCAGCGCGCCGGTGGGTGAAGCCAAGCCGCGCTCCGGCTTCCAGGTCACGCACACCAGCTTGTCGAGCCGGCTCGGACTGATTTTCTGGGCCGGCCTCGTCGTCGTTCTCATCGCGGTTCCCTACTGGGGCGATCGGCAGACGATGCGGCTGCTCACCGAAATCTATTCATTCCTGGCGCTCGCCAGCCTGTGGAATCTCCTCGCCGGCTACGCCGGCCTGGTTTCGGTCGGCCAGGAGGCCTTCGTCGGCCTCGGCGGTTACACGCTCTACCTGCTGGCGCTCTGGGGCGGCTTCAATCCGATACTCGGACTGCCGCTCGCCGGTCTCATTGGCTTTGTCGTCTCGATCCCGATCATCTTCCTGCTGCTCCGCCTGCGCGGCGCCTACTTCACCATCGGCTCGTGGGTGGTCGCCGAACTGTTCCTGCAGATTTTCCAGCTCGTACCCGCTGTCGGCGGCGGCTCTGGCATCAGCCTGCCGGCGGCGGTGGTGAAGTCGATCGCCGCCTCCCGCGACGGACGCGAGTTCCTCATCTACTGGATCTTCCTCGCCCTCGTGGTTGCCGTTCTGGCCGTGATCGTCCTGTTGCTGCGCACGCGCTACGGCCTAGCCCTCACCGCCATTCGCGACAACGAGATGGCCGCCAAATCGAACGGCATCGACGTCAACCGCACCCGCACCATCGTCTTTGTGGTCGCCGCCGCCGCCACCTCTATGGTCGGCTCGATGATTTTCCTGCAGAAGCTGTCGATCACGCCTTTCTCGGCCTTCAGCTTTAACGACTGGACGGTCAACATGATCTTCATCACCGTCATCGGCGGCATCGGCCACGTCGAGGGGCCGATCATCGGCACCATTATCTACTTCGTCTTGCGCGAATATCTCGCCGACTACGCCAGCACCTATCTCATCATCCTGGGCCTGGTTGCCATCGTCATCATGCTGCGCGCACCGAAAGGAATCTGGGGGCTGGTCGCCGACCGCTACGGTTGGCAGCTGTTTCCCCTGGCCCGCCGCCTGAAGCGGCGGGAAAGCTCGCCCACCGCGTCTCCACAGCCCGGGACCGGCCACTAGCCTCCATGTCGCCCGACCGGCAAATCCTCGCGCGAATTTCCGACACGGAACTCAATCGCCGCTGGAGCGCCGTCCGCGCCGCAATGGCCGACCGCAATATCGACGCACTGGTCATGCAGAACACCAGCGACTGGATCGGCGGATACGTGCGCTGGTTCACCGACATTCCCGCCACCAACGGCTACCCGCGCTCGGTCATCTTCTACAAAGACGGCCCAATGACCGTGGTTGAGATGGGGCCGTTCGGCCAGCGGCGGGCGCTCGACGGCAAGGATGCGCTGCATCGCGGCGTTGGCGAGATCTTCAACACACCGTCATTCGCATCGATCTCCTATACCCACGGCTACGACGGCGAACTTATCGCCGCCGCGCTTAAGAGACAGGGCGTGCGCAAGATCGGCGTTCTCGGCATCGACCAGTTGCCGGCCGGCTTCATCGCCGCCATCAAGGCCGCCCTCCCCGAGCCTCGCGGCGCCGAGGATGCCTGCGATCTCGTCGACCCGATCAAGGCGATCAAGAGCGAAGAGGAAATCGGCCTCATCCGTCGCGCCGCCGCAATGCAGGACGCCGCTTTTGCCGAGGTGCTGAGCAAGGCACGCCCGAGCATGCGCGATTTCGAGATCGCCGGCATCGCCTGGCAAGCCTGTCAAAACCTGGGCAGCGAGCAGGGCATCACACTTGGCGGGTCGACGCCCGTGGGCCGCGCATCGGTTTTTGTCCCGCGCTATCGCCAGAACCGGAAGATCGAGCCCGGCGATCAGCTCTCGTTGCTGATCGAGACCAACGGCCTTGGCGGCATGTACACCGAGATCGCCCGCACGATGGTCTTCGGTCGGGCTTCAGCGGAGCTGCTCGACGCCTTCGCCACTGTCGAAGAGCTGCAGCGCGAGACGCTGTCTCATATGCGACCGGGAGCGCTACCCCGCGACATCGCTGCTGCCAACGACGAGGCGTTGCGCAGTCGCGGCCTGTCTCCGGAGCTTCGCCTTTACAGCCACGGTCAGGGCTACGACATGGTCGAGCGTCCGCTGATCCGCCGCGACGAAACCATGGAGCTCGCCGCTGGCATGAACCTCGCGGTTCATCCGGGCTTCGAGACACCATCGGTGCTGGGCGTGATCTGCGACAATTACCTGATCGGACCGAACGGCGCGGGCGAATGCCTGCACCGGACCGAAAAGAGGATTTTCGAGCTCACCTGAGCGAACGCTAACCCAAGTCGCCTTCAGGATATTTTCTTCAGGCATAACTTTGCGGTACGGTGCCTTGAACATCGATTCTGGCAGGCATTCCGCATGCAATCCCGGCTGCTCCGGCATTTTCTGGCCGTCGTCGAACGCAAGAACATAACCGCCGCGGCAGACGATCTCCACATCAGCCAGCCGGCGCTGACGCGCAGCATCCGTCAACTCGAGACGACGGTGGGCGTGCCGCTCTTCGAACGCCTGCCGACCGGCGTGGCGCTGACCGGGCATGGCGAGGTGCTCGCCCGCCGCGCCCGCCTGATGGATCTGGAATATCAGCACGCGCTCGCCGAGATCGGCGCCATGCAGCATGGCCTTGCCGGGGTGCTGCGCATCGGCGCTGGCCCGGTCTGGATCACCACGTTCCTGCCGCCCGTGGTTGCCGCCTTTCACAAGCAGTTCCCGCGCGTCAAGGTGCGCCTGACCAGCGGCGTCATCAATACGCTCGTGCCTGAGCTGTTGGCCGGCGAGATCGACGCCATGTGCGCCAATCTTGATTTCGCGGCGCAATCGGAAATCGTCAAGGAGCCTCTGGTCACCATCCGTCATTCGGTGGTGGCGCACGCCGGCCATCCGCTCGCCGGGCGCGGCACGGTGTCGGCGGCCGACATGGCAAAATTCTCCTGGCTTGTTCTTGCCAACGATCAGGTTGGCACCAACCGGGTAGGATCGTACTTCGTCGCCAATTCGCTCGAGCCGCCGAACATTGCCGTGGAAACCGTCGCCCTCGGCATCGTGAAGATTCTCCTCGAGGGGGATTTTCTTGCCCATTTTCCCTCGCGCATGCTCCCTGACGCTGAACGCTTCGGGCTGGTTAGCATCCCCCACGAGGGAACCTTCTGGGAGGCTGAGGCCGGCATCGCCTATCGCCGGACCAACCGGCCCGTGCGCACCGTCGAATCCTTTAAGGCGATCCTGCGTGCATCGATTTCCGGCTGAATTCGGCGGCAAATCGGGCATACCGCACGGTTATGTGCCGGGGCGGAGTTTGAATTTGCTGCCCCCACGCGGGCTATCCACAGTAACCGCGATTCCTCTCCGTCAGAGGAGGACTTCTCTCGATCGGCAACGGGCGAGAGCCGCAGGAGGACGCTGATGGCCGGCATTGCTGAGCCCGGAACGGGTCTGGTTTTCTACGAGCTGAGCCACGTCTGGGGCCACGGCGTACCGGCGCTGCCGGGCTACGACGACGTCAAGCTCTACCGCTCGTCGCAGCACGCCAGGAACGGCGTGATGGCGCACCGCATCCGCACCGTCATGCACACCGGCACGCATCTGAACGCGCCGATCCATCTCATCCAGAAGGGCGTCGGCGTCGGCGACGTGCTGATGGAGCGGCTCTTCGGTTCCGGTGTCGTCGTCTCGGTCCCCAAGAACAAATGGGAGCTGGTGACCGCCGTCGATCTTGAGGCGGCAAAGCCCGCGATCGAACCCGGCGATATCGTCGTTATCGTCACCGGCTGGCATCGGAAATACAGCGACAGCATCGAATATTTCGGCCACGCGCCAGGACTGGCGCCGGACGCCGCCCGGTGGCTCGTCGACAGGGAGGTCGCCCTGGTCGCAGTCGACACGCCGCAGGTCGATCACCCGCTGGCGACTTCGCTGGGCCTCCACAGGAACGGCCCGCTGATGAAACGCATTCCAAAGGAATACGAGGCGGCGACCGGCCGCGCCGCCAGTGCCGACTTCCCTGACTGGAACCCGGCACACCGAGCGCTGCTCGACGCAGGCATCCCGACCGTCGAGAACGTCGGCGGCGATATCGACGACCTGCTCGGCCAGCGCGTCACGCTGCACGCCTATCCCTGGTACTGGCATGAGGGCGACGCCTGCCCGATCCGCTTTGTCGGCATCCTCGATCCGGGCGGCACCTATCGCCTCGAATCCGGCGCGGCCGCGTGAGAAGGGACTGAGGCGATGTCGACCACAAACGGAAACGGCAAGCTCAAGTTCTACAACCTGTCGGCCCGCTGGGGGCACGGCATGCCGGAGTGGCCGTCGGCGCCCGGCATCAACGTGCTCACGCATCAGTATCACGCCAACCACGGCATCTACGTCACCGAGTTCGAGGGCATCATGCACCGCGGCACCCACATGGATGCGCCGCTGCACGTGACCGAGAACACGCCGACGATTACCGGCTATCCGGTCTGGCGCTTCTTCGGCACCGGCGTCGCGGTCTCCATCCCCAAGGGCAAGTGGGGCGTCATCACCGCCGATGACCTCGAGAAGGCGTCGCCGGTAATCCGCAAGAACGACATTGTCATGATCAATACTGGCACGCACCGGAAACTTGCCGACACTGACGAGTACTATGCGTACTCGCCGGGCCTCTACAAGGAGTCGGCCGAATGGCTGGTCGACAAGCAGGTCAAGATGGTCGGCGTCGACGTGCAGGCGCTTGATCATCCGCTGGGAACCAAGCTCGTCGATCACGGCCCCGGCCCGTCGCACCCGCATCTCTTCGAGGAATACAAGCGCGAGACCGGCCGCGACGTGATAAAGGATTTCCCCTACTGGGAGATCGCCCACAAGACGCTGATGGTGAAGGGCGGCATCCCCGGTATCGAGAACATCAACGGCGACCTCGACGCCATCACCGGCAAGCGCTGCACTTTCATGGCATTCCCGTGGCGCTGGCCGGAAGGCGAAGGCTGCGGCGTGCGCGTGGTCGCTATCATTGATCCGGATCAGTCGTTCCGCATCGAAACCGGGAAATAGGTTCACTCCATGATCAGCGAACCGCTGCGCAATCCGCTTTCCCTCTTCGACGTGAAGGGCAAGGTTGCCGTCATCACCGGCGCTTCCGGCTCCTTCGGCCGCGCCTGCGCCCTCGCGCTGGGCTCGCTCGGCGCGAAACTGGTTCTCGCTTCCGGCTCGCACAAGGAACTCGACGGCGTCATCGCGGAAGCGAAGGAAGTCGGCGCCGACGTCACCTGGATCAAGCGCCGCCCGGAAAAAATCGCCGACGCCGAGGCGATCCTCAAGGCCGGCCTCGACGCCTTCGGCCATGTCGACATGCTGGTGGTGGCGTCCGGCAGCAACAAGGCCGGCTTCATCCAAGACCAGACCTACGAGGAATGGCAGGGTGTCATGGACGCCAATGTGCGCGGCGAATGGCTGATGGCCAAGGCGGTCGGCACCTACTGGATCAAGGAAGGCGTCAAGGGCAAGGCGCTGCTGCTTTCCTCGACCCGTGGCCGCCACGGCAACTTCTCCGGCTATACCGCCTACTGCACGTCGAAGGGCGCCACCGACGCGCTCACCCGCGTCCTCGCGACGGAGTGGGCGAAGTACGGCATCACCGTCAACGCGCTGGCTCCGACCACTTTCCGCTCGAAGCTGACCGAGTGGATGTGGAAGGATGACGAGGTCGGCAAGGCGACGCGCACGCGCACGCTGTCGCGCATTCCGCTTGGTCGTCTCGGCGAAGCGGAGGATCTTGTCGGCATGGCGCTCTACCTGCTCTCGCCTGCATCGAGCTTCTGCACGGGCCAGGTGATGTACGTCGATGGCGGCTTTACCGCCGGCTAGCCGGGCATGACCGCCCCCCCGCCCATTGCGGTGCTGGGCGCCGGCCTCATGGGGCACGGCATCGCCTACCTGTTCGCTGCGGCCGGCCATGAGGTGCGCGTCCACGATCCGGTAGCTGGCGCCCGCGACGCCTTGCCGAAACGCCTCGGCGAAATCCGCGATCTTCTCGGCGGCGATGCTGCGCTGCTGGAGCGCGTCACCGTATTTTCCGATCTCGCCGAAGCCGTCGGGGACGCCGCAGTGGTCATCGAGGCGGCGCCGGAGAAACTTGAACTGAAGCGGCAGCTGTTCGCCGATCTCGACCGCTTGACGCGCCACGACGCCATCCTCGCCAGCAATACCTCGGTCATCCCGATCACCGAGATCAGCACCGCGGTGCGCGACAGGACCCGCGTACTGGGCGCCCACTTCTGGAACCCGCCCCACCTCGTGCCGCTGGTCGAGGTCATCATGATGGGCCCCGGCAATCGCCGCGCCGCCGACATCCTGATGGGCCTGCTCAAGGGCGCCGGCCGCCATCCCGTGCTGGTCAAGCGTGACATTCCCGGCTTTATCGGCAACCGGTTGCAGCACGCCCTGAAACGCGAGGCGATCGCTCTGGTCGCCGCCGGCGTTTGCGATGCCGCGACGATCGACGATGTGGTCAAGCTCGGCTTCGGCGCCCGCATGGCGGTGCTGGGGCCGCTGGAGCAATCCGATCTGGTCGGGCTCGACCTCACCAAGGCGATCCACGACACGCTCATCCCCGATCTCGACGCCACGCCGCATACGCATCCCTACCTTGATGCGCTGGTGGCCGAGGGCGCGCTCGGAATGAAGACGGGCCGCGGCTTTCGCGAGTGGACACCGCAGGAAGCCGAAGCCGTGCGCGAGCGGCTGCGTCGCTTTCTTGCCGACGCCGCGGCAAAGAAGAAATGATCGAGAGAGAGTCCGGATGCACGTGACCCGCTTTGCCGACGCCAAACCCTATGACGCGGCGCGCCACTTCAACATGACCGGGCTGCGCCTGCAGGGCTTCGATGCCTCGCCGACCACGGAATTCTGGGTCGGGCTGTCGCACTTCCTGCCGGCCGGCGGCGCCGAGAACTCGGCCTCGCCGCTCGCGCGCGTCTATGTCTGCGTCGCCGGCACCGTCACCATCGTAACCGATGAAGGCGACGTGGAGCTGAAGCCGATGGATTCCGTTCATCTGGCGTCGGGCGACAAGCGAGCGATCATCAACCGCACCAACGACATTGCCTCGATGCTGGTCATCATGCCCTATCCCGAAGGAACGGCGCGGCCGTGAGCGTCAACCGCCGAGGAGAAAGACCGTGACCCGCAAAGTGATGATCGCGTGCGCGCTGACCGGCGCCGCCGCCTCACCCGACAAGAACCCGGCGCTGCCGGTGACGCCCGAGCAGATCGCCGAATCCGGCATCGCGGCGGCCAAGGCCGGCGCCGCGATCATCCACATTCACGTACGCGATCCGAAGACCGGCGCCCCCAGCATGGCGCTGGAATACTATCGCGAGGTCGTCGACCGCATCCGCTCGAGCAGCGTCGATGCCATCATCAACCTGACCACCGGCGCCGGCGCCCGCTTCGTGCCCGGCGCCGGTGATCCGAAGGTCGCCGATCCGCGCTCCACGTTGACGACGCCGGCCGAGCGCATCGGCCACGTCATCGCGCTGAAGCCCGAAATCTGCAGCCTCGATCTCGGCAGCATGAACATGGGCAACTTCGTCTTCATCAACGCCGTGCCGCATGTCGAGGAGATGGCGATCGCGATTCGCGATGCCGGCGTTAAGCCGGAACTGGAAGTCTTCGACCCCAGCCACATCCTGCTGGCGCAGAAGTTGATCAAGTCGGGACATGTGACCTCGCCGTCGCTGGCGCAGATCTGTCTCGGCGTCGGCGGCGGCGCGCCGGCGACGCCGGAGACGATGATCTACATGCGCAACCTGCTGCCGCCCGACTGCACCTGGTTCACCTTCGGCGTCGGCCAGCATCAGTTTCCGATGGTGGCGCAGGCACTCCTGCTCGGCGGCCACGTCCGCGTCGGCATGGAGGACAATCTCTATCTTGCCCGCGGCCAGCTGGCGCCAAGCAACGCCGCGCTGGTCGAAAAGGCCGTGCGCATCATCGAGGTGATGGGCGAGGACGTTGCCACCGCGGCGGAGACGCGCGCCGCATTGGGATTGAAGAAGCCCGGGTAGTGCCCGGCACGCGGCTTCTCGTTCTCGCGACCGCATGCGGCCCGGGTCATCGTCTCCTTCCAAGACTTTTTCCTCGCCTCGTGCGAGCCGAGGGATGGCGGGCGCCCGGCAAATGCCGTGCGGGCAGTCCGCTGATAGGGGCACTCGCCGAGCACCC
>DATCBY010000073.1:0-5654 GCA_036511595.1 Bauldia sp. | reverse complement strand
GGATCGCTTGCCGCTTTCTGCGTAAAGCGCAGGACGCGGCTGGTGCCGCCGCGGGCAAGCTGGGTCAGCTGGTAATCGCCGCTCGTGGGCCCGCGCTCAGCGAGATACATGCGGCCCTGCGAATCGAAGGCGATCGACGCGATCTCCTCGCCGTCGGCGAGAGAGGGAACCTCGACCTCGACGCGGGCGGTGCTTCCGTTCAACGCGCCTGAAGAATCGATCTGCGCCGACCACACCTGCGGGCCTTGCGCGACCGAATAGTAGAGGCGCTCCTTGTACGCCGCGAGGGCGAAGACGCGCCGGCCCGTCGGGGCGAAGCCCCACGTCTGGGGATTGCCGGTATCGAATGACGGGGACTGGATGTCGATGGCTGGCTGTGGCGCCAGCGCCAGGAGCGGCAAGCCCGCGCCTGGGCGGCCTTCCGTGCCGTGGTCGTAAGCGCCGCGGGGTGTGCCATCGAGGCCGAAGCGATAGATTATGCCAGTGCCACGATCGACCGCGAAAAGCTGCTGCGAACCCCGATCGAAGGCCAGGCCGCCGAGGCCGGCAACGCTGCCGGGACTGCCGACGGTGGCAAACGGGGTAACCGCGCCCGTCGTGCCATCGACCCGCCAGATGCTGTTCGGTCCGCCGCCGGGGCCGAACTGGCCGGCGACGAAGGCCGCGCCCGCCGCGCCGGTGTGAATGCGCTGCGGCAGGCCGCCGGCGTCGGGCGTGAAGATGGAGAGGCCGTAGGCGGACGTCGCCGCCAGGAAAATGTTCGGCTGCGGGGCGCCGTCGAGCGCAACACCGAAGACCTGGCCAACCTGGGCC
Organism: Bauldia sp.; assembly: GCA_036511595.1. Taxonomy (GTDB): domain Bacteria; phylum Pseudomonadota; class Alphaproteobacteria; order Rhizobiales; family Kaistiaceae; genus DASZQY01. Next base: position 4,841 of record DATCBY010000073.1, on the reverse strand, counting down.
GCCGTTACCGAAAAAGGTTTGTCCGCTCCGGACGGCGAACCCTGCGCGCCGAGGGCGCTCAGATCGACGACGCGGGCGGATGGGCCGCCGGTATCGATGGTCGCGTAGTCGTAAGGATCGGTCGCACCCGGCGGCGGCGTGCCGGCGCCGTAGCCCGAAAAGCCGGTGACCACTGCCGATGTCGGCTGGACGATGCCCGCCGTCTGCGCGGTGGCCGAAACTACCGTCGCGGTTAGCGCAGCGGCAAAAAGCGCGCCTTTGCAAAGATTTGCGATGACACGCATGCCAAGCCGACCGGCCGAAGATTGCGCCTGCATCGTTTCCTCCCCGTTCCGCCGTCACAGTACGGCAATTTGCCGCAGTTCGCCAAGCGCAGGCACGGCGCCGAGGCGCGGACGCGATTTCGCGTTTGCCGATGCGGTTATATGCCGTGCAGAAGATCGGAGAGTGTGACGGCGATCACCTCGGTTGCGGCGCGCAGGTCCGAGAGCCGCAGGTGCTCGTCGGCGCCGTGCGCATTGGCTTCGAGGATCGAACGCGGCCCGGCGCCGTAGAGCACGGTCGGGATGCCGGCCGCCGCGTAGTGGCGCGCATCGGTGTAGAGCGGAACGCCGGTCGCCCGCACCGGCACGCCCAGCACCTCCTCGGCGCGGCGGGAGATAATTGCGACCAGCCGCTCGGTACCGGGCAGCGGGCGCAGCGGCTCGGCCAGCATGATGCGCCGGCACTCCACCGCGATCCCCTGCCCTTTCGGCACGGCTGCCTCGATCAACCGGATGAGCGCGGCCTCGACCTCGCTGCCGACCTCATCGGGAATAATGCGCCGGTCGATGCGGAACTGGATGCGGTCCGGCACGACGTTGGTGTTGATGCCGCCGGAAATCAGGCCGACCGTGATCTGCGGCGAGCCGATGCCCTTCTCTTTGCTGAGGATGCCGGCAAGCCGCTTGCGCTCGCCGTAGATCGCGGCCAGCACCGGCACTGCGGCTTCCAGCGCGTCGGCGCCCGTCGCCGGCATCGCGGCATGCGCCTGCCGACCGCGCACCGTCACCTCAAGATGCAGCACGCCGTTGTGCGCGGTGGTGATGGCGTAAGAAAATCCGGCCGAGATGGCGAGCGTCGCCTTGGTCAGCTTCTGGTCGATCAGCCATTTCGGCCCGATCGTCCCGCCGGCTTCCTCGTCGTAGGTGAAATGCAGCTCGATGCCGCCGTCCAGGCCCTTGCTGTTCGCCTCCAGCGCCAGCAGTGCGAAGGCGTAGGTGGCGAAATCCGATTTCGACACCGCCACGCCGCGCCCATACAGCGCCCCATCGCGCTCGATTGCAGCATAGGGGTCAACGGTCCAGCCGCCGCCCGGGGGTACCACGTCGCCGTGGGCGTTCAACGCGATCACCGGGCCCTTGCCGCTTCCGAACGTCTTGCGGACGATCAGGTTGGTGGCGCTCACCATGCCGTTGGCGCGCGCGAGCGCGTCCGGCACCGGATGGCGCTCGACCTTGAGGCCCAACCGCTCCAGTTCCTTCGCCGCTACTTCAGCCGCCGCCGCGCAATCGCCCGGTGGATTGTCGCTCGGTGCGCGCACCAACACCTTCAGAAACTCGACCTCGCGCGACCAGTTGGCGTCTATCGTGTCGCGAATCATGGCGGGGCTCCTTCGTGGGCGATCGCCATGATCGTCTTCACCAGAGCCTCGACCGCAAGGCCCATGTCGTCGATGCTGACGAACTCGACCGGGTTGTGGCTGATGCCGGCCCGGCAGCGGACGAAGATCATGCCGATGTCGGTGAGGCGGATCATCGCCTGGCCATCGTGCCCGGCCCCCGACATGATCTCGCGCGGCAGCTTGCCCGTGGTCTCGGCAATCGCCGCGGCGATCGCACGCCGCAGGCGCGGTGCCGTCAGGGCGACAGGCTTCTCCTGCATCGTCTCCACGCCGATGACCACGCCGCGGCGGAGACCAATCTGGCGCACGCGCCGCCGTATCTCGGCGACGGCGGCGACGCGCGCCTCGTCCGCGCTGGCACGCACGTCGAGGCTGAACTCGGCGACCCCCGGAATGACATTGCCGGCGCCCGGCATCGCCCTGATCTGGCCGACCGTCGCTACAAGCGAATCCTTGGCGCCGGCGCGACCGACCTCCTCGATCATGGTGATTACTTCCGCCGCCCCGGCGAGCGCGTCATGGCGGATCGCCATCGGTACCGTGCCGGCATGGCCGGCCTCGCCGCGCACATGGATGCGGTAGCGCCCCTGGCTGGCGATGGCCGTCACCACGCCCAGCGCCTCGCCGGCCTGATCGAGAACGGGACCCTGCTCGATGTGTACCTCCAGATACCCGAGAATGTCGGCGCGGCTGTAGGCTTCCGACGCCAGATGGGAGGGATCGCCGCCGAACTCGGCCAGCGCCGAGCGCATGGTCATGCCCTCGCGGTCAACGAGATCGAACACCGCCGGCTCGACAATGCCGGCGATGGTCGACGACGATATCAGCGTCTTCGGATAGCGCACGCCCTCCTCGTCGCCAAAGGCCAGCACCTCCAGCTCGAACGGCAGCGCCATTTCGCGCGCCTTCAATTCCTCGACAGCGACGATTGCCGCCACGACACCGAGATTGCCGTCGAAGCGCCCGGCATCGACGACCGTGTCTATGTGCGAACCCAGCAGCAGCCGCTTCTTCGAACGCGGGCCCGCCGCCCCCGCAGCTTGCAGTCCGTGCATCGTGCCAACCGCATCCATGCGCACGATCAGGCCGGCGCGCCGCATCCACTCGCCGACGAGCATCGCGGCGCGCTTGTGCTCGGACGTCAGGTAAAGCCGCGTCAGCGCGTCCTTGTCGGCGCTGATCGTCGCCAGTGCGTCGATCAAATTCTGCGCGCGCTCGCCGAGGCGCTTCGTGTCGCTCACGGCAGCACCCGGTCTTCCAACCGGAAGCGGATAATGCGCTCGACCTGCGCCAGCGCCGTCCCGAACTCGACGTCCGGCGGATTGTCGATGCGCTCGTGGAAACTCTTCATGATGTCGTGGGCCGTGGCGCCGCGCACGGCGAGAATGAAGGGAATGCCGTGCCGCTCGCGGTAGGCCGTGTTCTGTTCGGTGAAATGCCTGAATTGGGCCGGCGTCAGTTTGTCGAGACCCGCGCCCGCCTGTTCGCTTTTCGATTCGCGCGTGAGATCGCCGGCGACCGCGGCGCGTCCGGCGAGGTCCGGGTGCGCCAACAGCAGCGCCCGCTGGCGGGATTTGCCCGAGTCCTGCACAGCTTTGGTAAATGCCTCGATCATGGCCGTGCGCGACGAAAAGGGACGCCGGTCGCCGGCCTCGGCCGCGACCCACGGCGCATGCTCGGCGACGTCGCCGAAGGCGTCGACGAACGCGTCCTCTTCCATGCGGTTCGCGTCATGCAGAGAAATGGGGAAATCGGCCATATACGCCGGGCGGTTGGAGTGTCGGCGGACCTTCTACCGGTTCAGGAGGTAGGCGCCAAGCTTCTGGCGCTCCTCGGTCGTCATGCCGGTTTCGTTGCCGAGCGGCATGGCCGTGCTGTTCACCGCCTGCGCGAGAATCTGGGTGGCGTGGGCGTGCAGATCATCGACGCTGGCGAAGACGATCCCCTTGGGCGGCTGATCGATGCTCGCATGAGTCGGGTGGACCGAATGGCACATGACGCAGTGCTTGCCGATGATCGACAGCGCCTCGCCGTCAGTCACAGTCAAGCCGGCCATCGCCAGATCGGTGCGCGGCGCCGTCAGCCAGATCGCGCCGGCGAGCGTCACCGCTGCGAGCGGCAGCGCCCAGGCGATCTTCGCCAATGGATCGCCCGCGTCGTGGCGGTTGAGGAAATGCCGCACGGAAGCGCCAACGATGATGATAAACGCCACGATCAGCCATGAGTCAGGATGGCCGGCCAGCATGGGGTAGTGGTTGCTGACCATCATCAGCAGGACCGGCAGCGTCAGGTAGTTGTTGTGGACCGACCGCTGCTTGCCGATCGCGCCCAGGCGCGGATCCGGCGCTTCGCCGGCCATCAGCGAGGCGACGATTTTCTGCTGGTTCGGAACGATGATGCCGAACACGTTGACCGCCATGATCGTGCCGGTGAAGGCACCGATGTGGACCAGCGCACCTCGCCCCGAGAAGACATGCGTGAAGAGAAACGATGCAGCGACGATCAGAATGAAAACCGCCAGCGCCAGCAGGCCAGTGTTGTTGCCGATTGCCGACTTGCACAGCCAGTCGTAGATCAGCCAGCCGGCGACGAGGCTCACCAGCGATATAAAGATCGCCTGCGACGGCAGCATCGGCAGGACCGATTTGTCGATCAGGAACGCGTCGGCGTTCCAATAATATTGCAGGATGAGCAGGGCGAAGCCGGTGACCCAGGTGAGGTACGCTTCCCAGCGGAACCAGACGAGGTCCGGCGGCAGCGTCGGCGGCGCCACCAGATATTTCTCCACCTGATAGAAGCCGCCGCCGTGGACCTCCCACGCGGTCCCGTAGACGCCGGGGCGCATGTTTTCGCGCTTGCGCAGGCTGAGATCGAGCGAAATGAAATAGAACGACGTCCCGATCCAGCCGATGCCCACGATCATGTGGCCCCAGCGGAAGAGAAGATTCAGCCAGTCGACGATGAAGTCGGCCATCCGGACGCCCAGCCCGATCTAAAAAAAGCGGGCGCGCCGTTGCGACGCGCCCGCCCGTTGGTTTACCGCACTACTGCGGAATCTTGTCGTCGATTCCCTTCACGAACCAGTTCAAGCCGAGCAGGTCGCCATCGGCAATCGTCGTGCCGTCGGCAACGCCAACCGAACCGTCCTGCTTGGTGATCGGACCGGCGAAGGGACTCC
>DATCBY010000072.1:0-75995 GCA_036511595.1 Bauldia sp. | reverse complement strand
GTATCGTCAACTCGATCTCGATGAAGGAAGGCGTGGCCGAGTTCCGCCAGCGCGCCGAGTTGCTCCGCCGCTACGGCGCCGCCGTCGTCGTCATGGCCTTCGACGAGAAGGGCCAGGCCGATACCTTCGAACGCAAGACGCAGATTTCCGCGCGGGCCTACAAGATCCTGACAGAAGAAATCGGCTTCCCGCCGGAAGACATCATCTTCGATCCGAACATATTCGCCATCGCCACCGGCATGAGCGAGCACAACAACTACGGCGTCGATTTCATCGAGGCGACGCGCTGGATCAAGCAGAACCTGCCGCACGCGCACGTCTCGGGCGGCGTCTCGAATCTCTCGTTTTCCTTCCGCGGCAACGAGAGTCTGCGCGCCGCGATGCACTCCGTTTTCCTCTATCACGCGATCGCGGCGGGCATGGATATGGGCATCGTCAACGCCGGTGCTCTGCCGGTTTACGACGACATCGACCCGGAACTCCGCGGTCTTTGCGAGGACGTGATCCTCAACCGGCGGCCCGACGCTTCCGCCCGGCTCCTGGAGGCGGCAACGCGCCACAAGGGCGACGGCACGGATGGCAAGAAGGGTCCGGACCTCGCCTGGCGCGAGCTTCCGGTCACCAAGCGCTTGGAACATGCGCTGGTCGCCGGTATCACAGAATTCATCGAGGCCGACACCGAGGAAGCCCGCAGGGAAGCTCTGCGTCCGCTCGACGTAATCGAGGGGCCGCTGATGGCCGGCATGAACGTCGTCGGCGATCTGTTCGGCTCCGGCAAGATGTTCCTGCCGCAGGTGGTGAAGTCCGCCCGCGTCATGAAGCAGGCGGTGGCCTACCTGCTGCCGTTCATGGAGGAGGAGAAACGCCGCACCGGCGTCGAGCAGAGCAACGCGCCGCGCATCCTGCTCGCCACCGTCAAGGGCGACGTCCACGACATCGGCAAGAACATCGTCGGCGTCGTGCTCGCCTGCAACAACTACGACGTCATCGACCTCGGCGTTATGGTGCCGGCGGCGAGGATTCTCGCCGCCGCCCGCGAGCACAAGGTCGATATCATCGGTCTTTCCGGTCTCATCACGCCGTCGCTCGACGAGATGTGCCACGTCGCGGCAGAGCTGGAGCGCGAAGGTTTCGACCTGCCGCTGCTGATCGGCGGGGCGACCACCAGCCGCGTCCATACAGCGGTGAAGATCAACCCGAACTACAAGCGCGGCCAGACCGTGCATGTCCTCGATGCCAGCCGCGCCGTCGGCGTTGCGTCCAGCCTGCTCGGCGACAGCAAGATCGCCACCATCGACAGGATCCGCCGCGAGTACCGCGAGGTGGCCGTCGGCCACGCCCGCGGCATGGCCGACAAGAAGCGTATCACGCTCGCCGCCGCCCGCGCCGATCGCTTCGCCATTGACTGGTCGGGCTACGCACCGCCGCGGCCGACTTTCCTCGGCACGCGCGCCTTCCGTAATTATTCGGTCGCCGAGCTGGTGCCGTACATCGACTGGACGCCGTTCTTCGCCACCTGGGAGATGACCGGCACCTATCCGTTGATCCTGGAGGACGAGAAGGTCGGTCCGGCGGCGACCGCGCTCTACAACGATGCGCTGGCGATGCTCCGCCAGATGGTCGATGAAAACTGGCTGACCGCCAACGGCGTCATCGGCTTCTGGCCGGCCAACGCCGAGGGCGACGATGTAGTCGTCTATGACGAAGCGGGCAAGACCGAGCGCGCCCGTCTCCATACGCTGCGCCAGCAGATCGCGCGCTCCTCCGGCAACAAACGCGCCCACACCGCACTTGCCGATTTCGTGGCCCCGCGTTCCGTGGGCGTCCTCGATTATGTCGGCGGTTTTGCCGTCACCGCCGGGATCGGCGAAGAAGCCATCGCTGAGCGCTTCTCGCGCGCCAACGACGACTACTCCAAGATTCTCTCGCAGGCGCTTGCCGACCGCCTCGCCGAAGCCTTTGCCGAACGCCTGCACCAGCGCGTGCGCCGCGAGTTCTGGGGCTATGCCGCCGATGAGACGCTGACGCCGGAAGACCTCATCCGCGAGCGCTACGCGGGTATCCGCCCGGCGCCCGGCTACCCGGCGCAGCCAGATCACACCGAGAAGGCGACACTCTTCGCGCTGCTCGATGGCGAGAACGCCACGGGCATCAAGCTCACCGAAAGCTACGCCATGTGGCCGGGCTCCTCCGTCTCCGGCCTCTACTTCTCCCATCCGGAATCGCATTACTTCGGCGTGGGCCGCATTGAGCGCGACCAGGCCGAAGACTACGCCCGCCGCAAGGGCTGGTCGCTGGCCGAGTCGGAACGCTGGCTGGCGCCCATCCTCAACTACGAACCAGAAGGCATGGCGGCGGCGGAGTAGGTCGGGTTTGATTCGGTCCCGCGTTCAGTTCGTCTTTCTGCCGGGTTTGGCCGTTCGAACGCAGCGTGTAGTCTGCGCGCGTGCTCAGCTTCTCCGCCACCCTCATCGCGACGTTGCTTGCGTCGGCGACGATCCCCGTCATTCCCGTCAACATCATCGACGGGAAGGATGATCGCGGTGCGCTGGCGACGCTCGGGCCGAAACTCGGCCTTTCTGCCGCCGAGATGGCGCGTATCCGCGCCGTCTCCGGTCACGTCGCCTGCCTCAAGCCAAAACCGGCCATTGGCTCCGGCGCGCTCTTCCTCACCGACGGACAGATTCTGACTGCGGCGCATATGTTCTTCGACGGCGCCTCGCATCAGTCGGATTGCTTTTTCCGGCCGCAGACCGCGGGCAGCCAATGGGTGCCGTTGCTTGCCGACAGCGCCAACGCGCGCTTCGGCGCTGTGCCGCCCAAGCCCGGCTCCAACAACGACTGGGCCGTCGTCCGTCTCGCCAAGCGGCTCGCCGGCGCCGTGCCGTTCCCGCTTGATCCGGGTGCCCCGGCCGTCGGCGAAAAGCTGATCGTACTGAGCGCACATCCGGCGGGCTTCGACTCCGCCGATCCCGCCATGCCGATCGTCGAGGGCTGCACGGTGCGCCGCGCGCCGAAATCTTTGGCCGCGACCACGTTCTACCGCACTGACTGCGATGCTTCGCCCGGCGCCTCGGGCGGTATGCATCTCTTTCGCGAACCGGACGGCACGCTGGTATTTCGCGGCATCACGATCTCGACCGGCCCCAGTGAAGACAAAGGTCTGGCCGGCGCGCCCTATAACGAACAGGCAGGCAGCGTCACCACCGCGCTCGGCACCAACGCCGCGATCCTCGCGGCCGGCCGGGACCTCGCAGGGAAATAGTTTCATGGCGAAGGCCAAACGCACCGCGCTCGTCACCGGCGCCGGCCAGGGCATCGGTCTCGAAGTCTGCCGGCAGCTTGCGGCAGGTGGCCTCGACATCATCCTCACCAGCCGCGACGAGAAGGTCGGCCGCGCTGCTGCGGACAGACTCGGCGTCGCCTACCACCGCCTCGATGTGACCAAACCGGGCGACATTGCCGCGCTCGTCGAGGACCTCCGCAAGGAGGGCAAGGCGGTCGACATCCTCGTCAACAACGCCGCTGTCTCGCTGGACGGCTTCAACAGCGAGGTCGTGGAGAAGACGCTGGCCGCCAATTTCTTCGGCGCGCTGGCGGTGACCGAGGGGCTGCTGTCCCTCATTCCCGATGGCGGCACCATCGTGATGGTGTCGAGCGGCATGGCCGAGCTGCACGCCTATTCGCCGGAGATCCGTGCCCGCTTCGCCGATCCGCGTTTGACCACGACGAAGCTCGTGGCGCTGGTCAACGAATTTGCCGCGGCGGTCGCCGCCGGCCAGCACACCGCGAAGGGCTGGCCGTCCTCCGCCTACCGTGTTTCCAAGGCGGCGCTCGTGGCGCTCACCCGCGTGCTGGCGCGCGACCTCGCTCCGCGCCGCATCCGCGTCAACGCCGCCTGTCCGGGTTGGGTGCACACGCGCATGGGCGGGAAGTCGGCGCCGCGAACGGTGGAGCAGGGCGCGGCGTCCATCGTGCGGACCGCGCTTGTCGACGCCACCACCACCGGCGGGTTCTTCCGCGATGGCAAGCCTGCTACCTGGGAATGAGGCCCGAAAAAAGCCGGGCGGGCGCTGCTGGTGCCTCCCGGCCGTGAGTTCCGCGGCTTGCCGCCGCCTCGCCTAGATAAGGCCCATCACGATGGCGCCGACGAACAGGAATGCCGCAAAGATCATGACAACGTGGAACGGTCGAGCAACGCTCATGGTCTGTCTCCCGTCAACGATGTACCAACCATAACCATATCGCGAAACACGTCCGTCACGAAGTGCAAAATATGACAGTCGCCGCCACGCCCGGACAGCCTGCGGGAAAACCATTGCGCTCCAAGCCCTTGCCTGTGGAGAAGCTGCGCGGTCCAAGCCCCGCTGCGCCGCATCGATTCGGAAGGACCGCCGCCTGATGGAGCGCTTTGCCACCGCCCGCGATGCCGCCCACGAGCTGCGGCCCGACGTTCCGGTTTATTGCTTCCGGCCGAACGTGTTGACCGCCGATGCACGCACCTTCGCCAATGCCTTCCCCGGCCGCACCGCCTACGCGGTGAAGACCAACGGCGAGCCGATCGTGCTGGAGACGCTGACCGCCGCCGGCATCGACTGTTTCGATGTCGCTTCGCCCGGCGAGTTCGCGGCCGTGCGCGCCGTTGCTCCGCATGCCGAGATGCTCTACATGCACCCGGTCAAGGCGCAGTCAGATATCCGCCTGGCGCTGGAGACCTACCGCATCCGCGCGATGGCGCTGGATCATGAGGACGAGGTCGCCAAGATCCTGCGCATCGTGCGCGGCCTCGATCTCGACCCGAAGGACATCACGCTTTACGTCCGCCTCGCCGCGCGCGGTTCCGCCGCCTACGAATTGTCGAAGAAATTTGGCGCCGCCCCGGCGCACGCCGTCGAGCTCGTCCAGCGCATCGCCAATGTCGGGTTCAAGGTCGGCCTCTGCTTCCATGTCGGCAGCCAGATGGAGGACGCCGGCACCTACGAGCGCGCGCTCGCCACCGCCGCCTGGGTGCGCGGCCGCTCGTCCGTGCCGATCGTGGCGCTCGACATCGGCGGCGGCTTCCCGGCCGCCTATGGTTCTGATCCCCGCCGCGGCGCGCTCGCCCAGCCCGATACCGGCGCGCTCATCGCCGACATCATGCGCGAGATCGACGCGTGGGGCCTCGCCGACCTGCCGCTGACCGCCGAGCCGGGCAGGGTGATCGTCGCCCGCTCGCTGTCGGTCATCGTGCGCGTGCTGCTCCGCAAGGGCCGGCGCATCTACATCAACGACGGCATCTGGGCGTCGCTCTCCGACTCGTGGACCGGCAAGATCACGCTGCCCGCCCGCCTGCTGCCCGACCCGGCGCATCGCGGCAAGCGCCCCGGCAACCCGGACAGGCTGATGCCCTTCCGCGTCTGCGGTGCCACCTGCGATTCCGTCGATATCCTGTCGCGCCCGTTCTACCTGCCGGAGACGGTCGACACCGGCGACTGGATCGAGATCGGCCACATCGGCGCCTACTCGCTGGCGCTGCGCACGCGCTTCAACGGCTTCTACCCCGACACCTTCGTCGAGGTGACCACGCCTTTCGAAGCTGCCGGCCCGGCCGAGTCCTTCGCCACGGTCGAGACGATGGCGGCGGAGTAGGGGTCGCCCCGAAAATCCCTGCAACTGCGTCGCACTTCCCCAGTTCACGGTTGTCCCGTCCGCCCGCGCGCCCTACAACCCCGCACGAGATGCCGGAAGCCGCGCTGCCCGCCATGATGAGGACGAATACGCTCGCGGCGGTTTCCGTCGCGGTCGGCGTCGCCGTGCTCGCGCTGAAGTTCGCCGCCTGGTATCTCACCGGCTCGGTCGCGCTCTATTCCGACGCACTGGAGAGCCTTGTCAACGTCGCCACCGCGCTCGCCGCCGTCGCCGCAATCCGCTATGGCGCGCTGCCGCCCGATGCCAACCACCCCTATGGCCACGGCAAGGCGGAATATTTCTCGGTCGTGCTGGAAGGCGTCTTCATCGTCATCGCCGCGGTGTCGATCTTCCGCACCGCATGGCTCGGCTTCCTGGCGCCGGAGGTGCTGCAAAATCCCGCCGCCGGCCTCGCCGTCAACGTGCTGGCGAGCCTCGTCAACGGCGCGTGGGGCTTCGTGCTGGTGCGCGAGGGGCGCCGCCGGCGCTCGCCGGCGCTCGCCGCCGATGGCTACCACCTCTACACCGACGTGTTCACCTCCGCCGGCGTCGTCGTCGGTTTGATCCTCGCGCTGGTCACCGGCTGGTTGGTGCTGGATGCGATCCTCGCCGCGGTCGTCGCGGTCAATATCCTGTGGGCCGGCTGGCGGATCATCCGCATGTCGATCGGCGGGCTGATGGACGAGGCGGTGGCGCCCGAGACGCTGGAGCGCATCCGCGCCCTCATCTCGGAAAACGCCGACGGCGCCATCGAGGCCCACGACATCCGCACGCGCCGGGCCGGCCGGATGACCTTCGTCGAGTTCCATCTGGTCGTGCCGGGCGCGATGGCGGTCTCGGTCTCGCACGACATCTGCGACCGCATCGAGCGGGCGCTGCGCTCCGAAGTCTCCGACGCCTCGATCACCATCCACGTCGAGCCGGAGGAGAAGGCGAAGCACACCGGCGTCGTGGTGGTCTAGGGATGGCGCTGTGCGATTCGAGCGCCTCAAACTGGCGCGGTAGGAAAATGCAGTTCTTGGGCGTGCTTGCCCTTGCCTGCTCGGGGCAGGGAGGGCGATGTCGCGGTGTGGGTTTCGGCAGTTCCTGACGGCCGGGGCGACACCAGCAACAACTCAAGGATCGTGCCGGGCTATTGCGTGCCGCATCGGGAGGCGCCCGGCGCGGATTCTCGTTGCGAATGAGCCGTTTACGTCGACCGGTGCGACCCGACGGCGGTCCTCAACCGGGAACCTTCACGCCTCGAGGCCGCGGCCGTGTGCCAGATGATGCTCAACCCTTCCTTAACGGAATCCGGCGCATTTGAATCATCATGCTCCGTCGTGTTGCGTATCTGGCGGTTATCGGTGGTGTGTTGCTCGCGCTCACCGGCTGCGCCCTGTCTCTCTTCGGCTATGAACGCCGCGCCGCCTGGCGCGATGCGGAGGAGAAGACGTGCATGCGCGCCGGCTGGGTGCAGCAGTCGGCCTACGTCGAGCCGTCGTCGCTCGAGCGCAGCGGCGCCTGCGGCATGTACGAGCCGCTGAAGGTCTCGGCCATGGAAAACGGCGCCGTCACCCTCGGCCCCTCGGCCACCATCAACTGCCCGATGACCGCCACGGTCGAGGGCTGGCTCACCGAGGCCGTGCAGCCCGCGGCGCTCGCCTGGTTCGGCGAGCCGGTCGTCGAGTTGCGTCAGCTCGGCGCCTATGCCTGCCGGCCGATCGACAACATCGAGGGCAAGAGCCTCTCTGAGCACGCCTTCGGCAACGCCATCGACATCGCCGCCTTCCGCCTGCAGGACGGCAGCTTCGTCACCGTGAAGACCGACTGGTACGGCGGCGGCGATGCCACCCGCGGGTTCCTGCGTGAGATTTTCGCGGCCGCCTGCGAGCGCTTCAAGACCGTGCTCGGCCCCGGCGCCAAGTATCACGGCGACCACTTCCACCTCGACCTTGCCCACCACAACGACGAGGGCACCTCGCGCTACTGCAATCCGCGCCCCGACGGCCCGGCCCCGGTGCGCGCACCTTTCAGCGGTATGGTCGCCGGCACCCAGCGTCCGGTCCCCTACGACTGGAACCCGACCGGCTCGATTCGCGCCGCGCGCCCCACGCCGGGCCCGCTCCTCGTGGATCCACCCGCCGACGTCATCGGCAGCGAGATCAACGCCAGCACCGCGCAGATCGGAGCGGACTAGGGCTGTCGCTTTTTATCCCTCTTCGGCCGAAGGCCGGGGCGGGGGACCATGCGAAGCATGGTGGGTGGGGAATCTTTTCGCGGGAGCGCTGGCGAACCTACTTCGCCTTCCCATATCCGCCACCTGTCGGCGTAGTGACAATCACCGCGTCGCCGGGCTGCATGGTGGTCTGGTCGCAGCCTTCCAGCGTCTCGATCGTGCCGTCGGCGCGGCGCACGCGCGTTATGCCGAGTTCGCCCAGCGCGCCGCCCATGAGCCCGTGCGGCGGAATTTTTCGATGCGAGGAAAGGATGGCGCAGTCCATCTCCTCGAGGAAGCGCAGCGTCCGCTCGGTGCCGTCGCCCGCGCTCCACTTGCCTTTGCCGCCCGAGCCCGCGCGGATGTGGAAATCCTCGAGCAGGACGGGATAGCGGAACTCGAGGATCTCCGGGTCGGTGAGCCGCGAGTTGGTCATGTGGGTGTGGACTCCATCGGCGCCGTCGAAGCCGGTGCCGTCGTTGAATACGCCGGCCGGGGCGCCCGAGCAGATCGTCTCGTAGTACTGGTAGCGCGCGTTGCCGAAGGTGAGGTTGTTCATCGAGCCTTGCGCGGAGGCAAGCGCGCCCAGCGCCCCGAACAGGCAGTCGGTGACGTGCTGGCTGGTCTCGACATTGCCCGCCACCACGGCTGCCGGGTAGCGCGGCGACAGCATTGAGCCCGCGGGGATGACGATGTTGATCGGCCGCAGGCACCCGGCGTTCATCGGGATGTCGCCCTCGACCATCACGCGGAATGCATAAAGCACAGCCGCCCGCGTCACCGGCTCCGGCGCGTTGAAGTTGGTTGGCTGCTCGGCGCTGGTGCCGGTGAAGTCGACCGTCGCCTCGCGCTTCGCCTTGTCGACGGTGATCTTCACCCTGATCACCGCGCCTTGGTCGGTCGCCACCTCGAAGGAGGAGTCATGCAGCGCGTCGATCACCCGGCGCACGCTCTCGGCCGCGTTGTCCTGCACGTGGCCCATGTAGGCGCACACCACCTCCAGGCCGAAGTGCGCCACCATCTTGCGCAGTTCGTGCACGCCCTTCTCGTTGGCGGCGATCTGTGCCCTCAGGTCGGCGACATTCTGAGCCGGGTTGCGGCACGGATATTTGTGACCGGTCAGCGCCTGCATCAGTTCGGCTTCGCGGAAGCGCCCGCGCTCGACCAGCCGCAGGTTGTCGATGAAGATGCCTTCCTCCTCGACCGTGGTAGCCCGCGGCGTCATCGAGCCCGGTGCCGTGCCGCCCACGTCGGCGTGGTGCCCCCGCGACGCCACCCAGAACAGGATTTTTCTGCCCGCTTCATCGAACACCGGCGAGCACACCGTGATGTCGGGCAGATGGGTACCACCGTTGTAGGGTGCATTCAGCGCGAACACGTCGCCGGGATGGATGTCGCCGGCGTTCAGCCGGATGATCGTCTCGACCGAGCGATCCATCGAGCCAAGATGCACCGGCATGTGCGGGGCGTTGGCGACCAGCCGCCCGTCGCCGTCGAAGACCGCGCACGAGAAATCCAGCCGCTCCTTGATGTTCACCGAATAGGCGGTGTTCTGCAGCGTCACGCCCATCTGCTCGGCAATCGACATGAAGAGGTTGTTGAAGACCTCAAGCATCACCGGGTCGGCGTCGGTGCCGATCGCGCGCCGCTTGGGCAGCGCCACGGTTCGCGTCATCACGACATGGTTGCGCGCGGTGATCGCCGCCTGCCAGCCTGGTTCGACCACGATGGTCTGGTGCGGCTCGACAATCAGGGCAGGGCCAGCCACCACGTTGCCTGCCCTCAGGCTCTCGCGCCGGTGAACCGCCGCGTCATGCCACGAGCCAGCCGAATAGAATTCTGCCGTGGCGTCTTCGCTGGACGCCTTGTCGCCAGTCGCCGCTTCTGGTTCGTCGATGGCGGCGCCGCCGCCGACGGCCTCGACCTCGAGGCTCTCGACCACAATCGCCTTGCCCTCGAACACGAATCCGAACTGTTTCCGGTGCGCCGCCTCGAAGTCGGCGATCATTTTGGCAGGCGGCGAGAGAGCTCCGCCGTCGCCGCCATGTTCGAGAATGAGGATCGGGATGGGCGTATCGGTCCCATCGTAGCGAAGGTGCGCGCGGACAAAGATACGCACGCCGTCGGCTACGCCCTGTCCGGCAAGCTCCAGGACCGCTTCAGTCTGCAGTGCTGTCATCGTCTTGGTGAGCTGTCCTTCGACGCCCGCCTCCGCCTTCAGCATCACCGCGAGATTACGGGTGGCGCGAATGTCGGCGAGGCCCATGCCGTAAGCCGACAGAATCCCGGAAAACGGATGGATGAGGATCGTCTTCATGCCGAGCGTGTCGGCCACCATGCAGGCGTGCTGGCCGCCGGCGCCGCCGAAACAGTTCAGGGCGTATTCGGTGACGTCGTAGCCGCGGGCCACCGAGATTTTCTTGATCGCGTTCGCCATGTTCTCGACGGCGATGCGCAGGAAGCCGTCGGCAATTTCCTCCGGCGTGCGTCCATCGTCGATTTCCGTTGCGAGGCGCGCAAAGCCGGTGCGCACAGCTTCCGCGTCGAGCGACCGGTCAAGCTGCGGCCCAAAGATTTTCGGGAAATAGGCCGGCACGAGTTTGCCGACCATGACATTGGCATCGGTGACGGCGAGTGGCCCGCCTCGCCGGTAGCAAGTGGGCCCCGGGTCGGCGCCGGCGGATTCCGGTCCAACGCGGTACCGGCCCTGATCGTACTTCAGAATCGAGCCGCCGCCGGCCGCGACGGTGTGGATGCGCATCATTGGCGCACGCATGCGTACGCCGGCCACCTCCGTCTCGAAAGCACGTTCGTACTCGCCGTCGTAGTGGGAGACGTCGGTGGAGGTGCCGCCCATATCGAAGCCGATCACCTTGCCGAAGCCCGCGAGCTTTGCCGTCTCGATCGCCGCCACTACGCCGCCTGCCGGTCCGGAAAGGATCGCGTCCTTGCCCTGAAAGAGTTCGGCGGCCGTCAGTCCGCCGGAGGACTGCATGAACATCAGCCTCGGGCCGGTTCCCAGCTCGGCGGCAACTTCATCGACGTAGCGGCGCAGGATCGGCGAGAGGTAGGCATCGACCACCGTCGTGTCGCCGCGTCCGACCAGCTTGATCAGGGGTGACACTTCGTGGCTGACCGAGACCTGAGGAAATCCCATCTCGCGGGCGAGATCGGCGACCTGCTTCTCGTGTTCCGGATATTTCCAGGCGTGCATGAAGACGACGGCGACCGAGCGAAATCCGTCGTTCCACGCCGTTCGCAGTTCGCCGCGCACCGAGTCGAGATTGGGCGGCGCCTCGATGGTGCCGTCGGCCCGCACGCGTTCGGCTACCTCGGCAACACGCTCGTAGAGCAGCTCGGGCTTGACGATCTTCTTGGCGAAAATCTCGGGCCGTGCCTGGTAACCGATTTTCAGCGCGTCACGAAAGCCGCGCGTTATCAGGAGCAGCGTCCGGTCGCCTTTGCGTTCCAGGAGCGCGTTGGTGGCGACGGTGGTTCCCATTTTCACCGTGTCAATCACGCCGGAGGGGACGGGCGCATCTGCGGCGACGCCGAGCAGGGTGCGAATGCCGGCGATGGCGGCATCACGGTAGGCTCCGCGGTTCTCGGAAAGAAGCTTGGCCACGCGAATGGCGCCTGTCGGGTCGCGGGCGACGATGTCGGTAAAGGTGCCGCCCCGATCGATCCAGAAGTCCCACTTGCGGTTGTCTGTCGCGCTCATACGTTCTCCAATGCCGTCCGCATGAGTGGCATAGCGGGTGGCCGGCGCTCAAGCCGAAGGTTTCCCTGAAGCGATAGCGTCGCTAAGAAGGTGAACCCGCCTGCCTCGGAGTTGTCGGGAACCCAAATTGAAAGCATTGAGACCTGCAATGATCGGACGCCTTGCCGCCTTTTCCTTTTTGCTGATCCTGTCTGCCGGTCCGGCTGCAGCAGTCTGCCCGGGACTGGACGTGC
Organism: Bauldia sp.; assembly: GCA_036511595.1. GTDB lineage: Bacteria > Pseudomonadota > Alphaproteobacteria > Rhizobiales > Kaistiaceae > DASZQY01. The sequence continues at coordinate 64,177 of DATCBY010000072.1, read as the reverse complement.
TTTATCAGGACTCGTTCGATCAGTTGCAGCCGACCTGGGGGCAGCCCGGTGCCGCGGTCAAGGCAGAGGGCGGCGCGCTGACACTGTCGCCCCCGGTGGGCAGTTATGTCTGGGTCGTTAACAGCGCCGGCACTTACGACAACGTCGATATGTGCGTGAGCGTGACGACGATGTCGGGAAAAGACGCGACGCAGGCCAAGGCGGGTCCGATTTTCTGGTACCAGGACGTCAACAACTTCTACGTCTTCGAGCTTGCCCCCAACGGCAGAGCCTCTGTCTGGCGGCGCCAGCGCGGCAAATGGCTGGCTCAGGTGGACTGGCAGGATGTGGCGAGCGCCAACAAGGGCGACAAGGCCACCAACGAGATGCGCGTCACCACGGTTGGTGACGACGCGACATTTTACCTGAACGGCACCCAGTTTAAGAAGCTTTCCGGCTCCGCTCCTGACGGCGGCCAGCAGATCGGGCTCTTCGCCGGCTCGCCGGACAAGGACACCGCCGAGTTCTCCTTCGATGACCTGAAGGCGACGAAGCCCTAGGCGGCGGACATGGCTGCTCTGCCTCGCGCGGCTCCCGGGTTTCGCATAGGCTTTGCGCCATGAACATCTGGAAGCGCATCGGCGAGGTGGCTGGGCGGGGCGGCGGCGCGCTTTGGAGCGCTCTGGCATGGAGCGGTAGCCTTTTTGGTCGTGTCGCCGACCCGGTTGCCCGCCGCCAGGTTGCCTTCTCGGTCGCGCTTATCGCGCTTTCGGCGAAGATGGCGAAGGCCGACGGGGTCGTCACGCATTCGGAGGTGGTTGCCTTTCGGCGCATCTTCTCGGTGCCGGATTCGGAGCAGAGACATGTGGCCGGGCTTTTCGATCTTGCCCGGCGCGACGTGGCCGGCTTCGACGCCTACGCCGCCCGAGTGGCGAGCCTCTATGCGGATAGTCCGGAAGTTCTCGCCGATGTGCTGGATGGACTATTCATCATCGCCAAAGCAGACGGCGCCGTCCACGAGGCCGAGCTCGCCTATCTTGAGGCGGTTGCCGACATCTTTGGAATTCGGGGAGCGGCATTCGAGCGGATTGCCGTTCGCCACGTTGTCGGCCCCGAGGGCGATCCCTACCTGATCTTGGGCGTCGATCGCTCCTGGCCGCTCGCGGAGATTCGGGCGCAGTACCGCAAGCTCGCCGCGGAAAATCATCCCGACCGCTTCATTGCCCGCGGAATGCCGGAGGATTTTCTCGCCATTGTCACCGACCGGGCGGCGGCTATCAATCGAGCGTGGGAGGCGATCGAACGGGTTCACCGCCGCGCGCCCGAGGCTGCAACGGCCGAGCCGTGATCCGGATTGGGGAGCATCCCTCGCCGAATTTCGGGGAGCGCGCGCCCGGCAAGCCGGTCGACATGATCGTCCTGCATTACACCGGCCTGCCATCGGCCGCGGCCGCCCTTAACTGGCTGTCCGATCCCCGGTCGGAAGTTTCATCCCATTATCTTGTTTTCGAGGATGGCGGGATTCTGCGGTTGGTCGATGAGGGACATCGGGCGTGGCACGCCGGCAAGTCCTTCTGGGCCGGTGAGATCGACATCAATTCCCGCTCCATCGGGATCGAGATCGCCAATCCCGGCCACGAATACGGGTACCGGGCGTTTCCGGAACCGCAGATTGCGGCGGTGGTCGCTCTTTGCCGCGACATTGTCGTCCGTCATCCGGTGCCGCCGGAGCGGGTGCTTGCCCATTCGGACGTGGCGCCCTTCCGCAAGGATGACCCGGGCGAATTGTTTCCGTGGGATCTCCTGCATTCGGCTGGTGTCGGTAATTGGGTTCCGCCGGAGCCGATCACCAAGGGTCCTTTCCTCCAGCTTGGTGAACGCGGACGGCCGGTCGAAGCGCTTCGAAACGCGCTCCGAGCCTATGGGTACGACCTTGCCGAGGGCGACGAGTTCGACGCCGCCCTAGTAACCATCGTTCGGGCCTTCCAGCGCCATTTCCGGCCGGTTCTGATCGACGGAGTCGCTGATGCCTCGACGGTCGCGACCCTGGAGCGCCTAGCGGTCCAATTGCGGCGGAAATAATACGCTTTTTGAACGTTTTCTTACGGTTAAGAGACAGTAAGTGATTTCTGCGGCCCTATTTCCGCGCTGCTCCAATGGCATGCGGCTGGCCTCCCCAACCAACGAGAGAGACCTACTTCATGCGATCTGTTTTTCGCGTCGCGTCTGCGTTCATACTTGTTGCTCCCCTGATTATGTCGTCTGGACAAGTTATGGCCGGTTCACCCGAGCAATTTGCTGCTCTCATCGCGACCCATGCACGTGCCAACGGTGTACCCGTCGAACTGGCGAGCGCCGTGGTCCGCCACGAGAGCAACTACAATCCGCGGATAACCGGCCGAGCCGGGGAAATCGGTCTGATGCAGATCAAACTGCAGACGGCTCGCGGCATGGGTTATCGTGGTTCCCGGCGAGGGCTTTACGACCCGGCCACCAACATTGCGTGGGGCATGAAATATCTCGGCCAGGCGCGTCAGCTCGCCGGCGGCAACGAGTGCGGAACGCTCTCGCGTTACAACGGAGGCTTGTTCATCCGGCATCTGGTTCGCAGCTATTGCCGGCAAGTCATCGCCAAGAGCCAGTTTCGTGGGACCGGGTCGGTGCGGTTTGCGCGCAACCGTGGAGGTAATGCCACGGTTCGACCGGTTGACGTGGCTGTGATTATCAATCGCGGCGGCAGGAATGCCTTTGCCGATGATGTGCTTGCATCGCTGAACTAGGGTTTACCCTCACGGGAGTTCGCCGGCCTTGACCGAAGGCCGGCGGCCTGCCATTTCACGCCCCGTCAGCTGGCCGGACGGCCGCTCCAGCAAATGCCGAAAGGCCGCGGGAGAGGAAAGTCCGGGCTCCATGGAAACGCGGTGCCGGATAACGTCCGGCGGGGGCGACCCCAGGGAAAGTGCCACAGAAAGCAGACCGCCCGATCGGCGCAAGCCGAACGGGTAAGGGTGAAACGGCGGGGTAAGAGCCCACCGCGGGTCTGGTGACAGATCCGGCACGGCAAACCCCACCGGGAGCAATACCGAATAGGGACGGCGCGCGGCTCAAACCCGCAGGCCTGTTTCCGGGCCAGCCGTCCGGGTAGGTAGCGCGAGGCGTTCGGCGACGGGCGTCCAAGAAGAATGGCCGTCACGCGGCGGGCAACCGCCGCCGTACAGAACCCGGCTTACAGGCCAACTGGCATTACGATGAGGGGCCGTCGTCCGACAAGGGCGGCGGCCCCGCCGTTTCTGAGGCGTACTACCAGTCTCGTTGGGCATCTTCGCCGAACGGACTTGCCGGATTTAGTGATGGTCGCGTGGGCGAACCACCAATGGCGGTGTCGTTCATTTTGGGACGCGCCCGCGCTGCTGCTCCGCACGGAATCTTAAACCTAACCGTCTCTTATCGTCCCTACGCGCCGGGTTTGGTTCCTGCGTACCGGCGCGGTTTTCCCTTCGCAGGGGACGGGTTTCCATTGACGGCCCGGAAAATCCCATGATATCCCATGAAATCCCGGAGGCGGATCGGCAACCTTGCCGTTCCTCCGGCGGCCGCTCCAGCGCCGAAATGCGCCGCGGTCGCCGGTTCCGGCCCACGCTCCAACGTGGGCTTTCTCGGGATGCGGTGAGCACTGGCCCGATCGGGCCGCGCGGCGTCACGGGCGAGGATAATGGAAGACTTCGTTTCCACATTCACGAACCGGCTGGATGCGAAGGGACGGGTGTCGATCCCTGCATCGTTTCGGGCGGTGTTGGCGGTGGACGGCTTCGACGGCCTCTATTGCTGCCCCACGCTCGATCGGAACGCGGTCGATGCCGGTGGCAACCGCTTCCGTCGCACGATCGGCGTGAGCCTGCAGAACTTCGAACCGTTCTCGGAGGACCACGAATATCTTTCGACGACGCTCATTGGCGAGAGCGAGATTTTGAAGATCGACCAGGACGGCCGCGTCATTCTCTCGGACGCCATCAAGGTTCACACGGGAATTGGCGACCGGATCACATTCGTCGGACAAGGTTACAAGTTTCAGCTTTGGGAGCCGGACCGTTTCACCGCATACCGGGAAGAGGCCAAGAACCGGTTGCGGGATATCAGAAAACGGCTCGTCCCAAGCCATCGGGCGACAGGCGTGATTTCGAGGACGGAAAACTGATGGAGGGTCGCGGCACACCGGGCGGCGGTGTCGCTGGCGGACTGGCTCGCCATGTTCCGGTTCTCATCGAGGAGGCTTTGGGTTTCCTCGCGCCTGTCGCCGGTGGCATTTTCGTTGACGGCACGTTTGGCGCCGGCGGGTACACTTCTGCGATCCTGAAAACGGGCGCGTCGGTCATTGCCATCGATCGCGATCCTGGCGCCATCGCCGCCGCACAATCGCACGAGCGATTGACTCTGGTCGAGGGCCGCTTCTCCGATCTCGACGAGATTGTGCGCGCTCACGGCCATGAGCGCGTCGACGGCGTTGTACTCGATGTCGGCGTTTCTTCCATGCAGCTCGACAACGCCGAACGCGGCTTTTCATTCCGCGCGGAAGGGCCGCTCGACATGCGTATGGGCAATGACGGACCGACTGCCGCGGATGTGGTCAATGGGATGGAGCGCAGCGATCTTGCCCGCATCATCGCGGTGCTGGGAGAAGAGAAGAAAGCGCGGCTGGTTGCCGCTGCCATCGACCGGGCCCGGAGCGGCGGGCCGATCGCCACTACCACCGAGCTTGCGGAAATCGTCGCCAAGGCCATTGGCCGTGGCGGAGCTGACAAGATCCATCCGGCTACGCGCACCTTTCAGGCGCTCCGAATTTTCATCAACCGCGAACTGGATGAATTGGCCGAAGCGCTCGCCGCCTCCGAACGGATACTGCGAGAGGGGGGTCGGCTGGTGGTGGTTTCCTTCCATTCGCTGGAAGATCGCATCGTGAAACGCTTCCTTGCAGACCGTTCAGCCGTCCGGCCGACCGGCTCGCGTCACGCACCGGAAGCCGCGGTTGCACCGCCGACGTTCGAACCACTCACGCGCGGCGCCGTCGAGCCCGACGAGAACGAAGTCCGGCATAATCCACGGGCGCGATCGGCGCGGCTGCGCGCGGCACGCCGCACGATGGCGCCGTGGCGGCAATTGGATGCTGCGGCGATTGGCGTGCCCTCGGTGCCGTATTTCCAGCCGGGGAGTGTCTAGCTCCATGTTACGCCGCATCCTCAACTTCGTGCTGCTGACCGCGATGATCATCGGCGTCGCCGTCACCTACGACATGAAGCACAAGGCCGAACTTGCCGCTGACCGTAACGCCCGTCTGGAAGCCGACATTGCCAAGGACAAGGATGCCTCGGCGCTGCTCAGGGCGGAGTGGAGCCTGCTGACACAGCCAAGCCGTTTGCAAGCCGTTGTGCAGAAGTACGCCGACCACTTCCAACTTCAGCCCTTCTCACCGACACAGATTGCCACTATTGACCAAATTCCGTTGCGTCCCGTACCTGATGCTCTCGGCGGCGCCGCCAAGGCGCCGGAGCGGGCGGCGGCGCGATGACGGATTTCGTGCTTCCGCCCTTTCGCCCGACGGCCAGCCCCACCTCGCCGCCCGTGGCGGTCCCGCGCGACGACATGCGCGGCCGCGTTCGGGTGGCGGCGCTCGCCTTTCTCCTTGCATTCCTGGTAGTTATCTTCCGACTGGTCATGTTCGGCCTCGCCCCAACGACTTTGGGCGGCGGCGTCAGCGATCCGAATGCCATCGTCGCTTCAGCACGTCCCGACCTGGTGGATCGCAACGGCCAAATCCTTGCCACCGACATCAAGATGGCGTCGCTCTTTGCCGAGCCGCGCAACATTCTCGATCCGGACGAGGCGACAGAGCTTATCACCAGCGTGCTGCCCGACCTGGATGCTGCGGCCCTTCGCAAAAAGCTCGCCGGCGACGCCGGCTTCGCTTGGGTAAAGCGCGAGATCACGCCGATACAGCAGCAGCAGATTCACGCGCTTGGCATTCCGGGCATCGGCTTCATGTCGGAAAGCCGTCGCTTCTATCCGGGCGGCCCGACGGCCGCCCATCTCGTCGGCCTCGTCAACGTGGACAATCAAGGCATCGCCGGCTTCGAGAAGTACGTTGACGATCACGGGCTCGCCGATCTTCACGCCGCCGGCTTCGCCAGTACGGAGGACGTGCAGCCGGTCACTCTTTCGATTGATCTGCGGGTCCAGCACATCGTGCGCGACGAACTTGCCGACGCGATGCAACGCTACCACGCGTTGGCGGCAACCGGGGTAGTGCTCAACGCGCGTACCGGTGAAGTGGTGGCGATGGCCTCGCTTCCCGACTACGACCCCAACAATCCGGTCGATGCACAGCAGCCGGATCGTCTGAACCGTATGACCGCGGGCGCCTACGAGCTTGGTTCGGTGTTCAAGAGCTTCACATTCGCCCTCGCACTGGATTCGGGCGCGGTGAAAATGAACGACGTGATCGACGCCAGCGGGCCCATTCACGTTGGCAAGTTCACTATTCACGACTTTCATCCGAAAGGTCGTCCACTCACGGTGCCGGAGGTATTCATCTTCTCGTCCAACATCGGCGCCGCGCACATGGCAATGAAGGCCGGCAAGGACGTGCAGCAGGACTATTTGCGCCGCTTTGGCCTGCTCACGCGCTTGCAGACCGACTTGCCCGAGGTCGCCAGCCCGATCTTGCCGCCTAAGTGGACCGACCTGACGGCGATGCAGGTCGCTTTCGGCCAGGGGATTGCGGTCACTCCAATGCAGACGGCGGTCGCCGATGTGGCTCTGGTCAACGGTGGTCACCTGATTCCGCCGACCTTCGAGCCGCGGACGGAGGCGGCGGCCAAGGCTCTGGCAGTCCAGGTAGTAAAGCCGTCGACAAGCGACCAACTGCGTTATCTTTTCCGTCTCAACGTCGAAAAAGGTTCGGGTCGGGCGGCGGATGTTCCCGGCTATATGGTCGGCGGGAAGACCGGCACTGCCCAAAAAGTCGAGAATGGTCGTTATTCCGCCAATAAGCGGCTCAATTCATTCCTCGCCGCCTTCCCGATCGACAATCCGCAGTACGTGGTTCTAGTCGTGCTTGACGATCCGCAGGCTGAGAAACAGGGTGGGGGAAGTACTGCCGGGTCGAATGCCGCGCCGACTGTCGGGGCCATCATCCGCCGCTCGGCGGCGCTGCTCGGGGTCGAGCCGCGCGACGACGCAACTTTGAGCGCCCAGATGGTCTCGAACTAGGAGATCGAGCCGGCAGGGCGAAGCTTACTAAAACGCACAACCGGGCTTCGGCGACAGCAATGCAATTGGGGGATCTGGTTCCGGCCGACGTGGGTTTGCCCGCGGGTGCTGGCGCAATAGACATCACCGGGATGTCGGCGGACAGTCGCGCCGTTGCGCCGGGTTTCCTGTTTGCGGCGCTGCCGGGCACAACCACCGACGGCGCTCGCTTTGCCGGCGAAGCAATCCGGCGCGGTGCTTCGGCGATCGTGGCCGGACGCGATGCCGACGTTCCTGACATAGTTCCGGTGTTGCGCGCCGCAGACCCGCGCCGGGCGCTCGCTCTGATGGCGGCGAAGTTTCATCCCCGGCAGCCGCCCCATCTGGTTGCCGTAACCGGCACCAGCGGCAAGACGTCGGTTGCCGATTTCACCCGTCAGATTTTTGCGCTCACCGGCCACGCGGCGGCGAGTATAGGCACGTTGGGCTCGGTCACCTCGCGCGGTACGGCCTATGGCACGATGACTACGCCCGATCCGGTGGCGCTGCACAAGGAACTCAATAGCCTTGCGGCTGCCGGAATCACCCATGCGGTAGTTGAAGCCTCCAGCCAGGGGCTGGACCAGCGGCGCACCGATGGCCTTCGCATCGAGGCAGCGGCGTTCACAAATCTCGGACGCGATCACATGGACTATCACCCGACCGTGGAAGACTATCTGGCGGCCAAGATGCGGCTCTTTACGGTCGTGCTGCCGGCCACCGGAACCGCGGTCATCGATATGGATGGCGCGCGCGCCGGCGCCGTTGAGGAGGAGGCGGCCGAGCGCGATTTGGCCTTTATTCGCGTTGGCAGGGCCGGAGAAGAGATTAGACTCCTCGATCTCATCCCCGATGAATTCCGTCAGCGGCTGGTGCTCCGGGCGTTCGGCAGGGAGCGCGGCATCCTCCTGCCGCTTGCGGGCGCTTTCCAGGCGTCGAATGCCTTGGTCGCCGCCGGGCTCGCGATTGCCACCGGCATCGCTGCTGACGCCGTCTTTGACGCGGTGGAGCAGCTCAACGGTGCTCCCGGCCGGCTGGAACTCGTCGGCCGCAAGGCTGATGGCGCCATGGTCTTTATTGACTACGCTCATAAGCCCGACGCTCTCGTGACGGTGCTGAGGGCGTTGCGTCCAATGACGGCCGGCCGCCTCGTCGTGGTCTTCGGTGCCGGCGGCAATCGCGACGCCGGCAAGCGCCCGCTCATGGGGCGCGCAGCCGCGGCCAACGCCGACGTTGTCTTCGTGACCGACGACAATCCGCGCTTCGAGAACGCCGGGGCCATTCGCAAGGCGATCGCCGCCGCGGCCCCGGATGCCATAGAAATCGGCGATCGTGGCGAGGCCATTCGCCGCGCCGTCGCGATGCTCGAGGCGGGCGATGTTCTTTGTGTCGCCGGCAAGGGCCATGAGACAGGTCAGATCGTCGGTGAGCGGACCATCGCGTTTTCCGATCGCGATGCGATCCACGCGGCGTTAGCCGAGGAGGCGGCATGAGTGCCGAATTTCTCTGGACCTACGACGCGTTCCTCGGCGCTATGAAGGCGCGGCCGCTTGGCGCCAGGCCGGAATCCATCACCGGCATCTCGATCGATAGCCGGACCGTGGAGCCCGGCGAAGCGTTCTTCGCGATCAAGGGCGCCAACTTCGACGGCCATGCCTTCGCCGCAAGCGCGCTGGCGCGCGGTGCCGTCACGGCGGTCGTGGCCGACAGCCATCTCGCCGGACTTGGTCGGACCAAAGGTTCTCTCACCATCGTGGACGATGTCATGGATGCGCTGCGTGCCTTGGCGGCGGCGGCGCGCGCGCGGAGTTTCGCCGGCATTGTTGCCATCACCGGCAGCGTCGGCAAAACCAGCACCAAGGAAATGTTGGCAAGCGCGCTGGCGCCCGACGGCATCGTTCACTACTCGCCGGCATCCTTCAACAATCACTGGGGCGTTCCGCTCTCGCTGGCGCGCTTGTCGTCGTCGGCAAACTACGGCGTCTTCGAGGTCGGCATGAGCCGCGCCGGCGAGATCGAGCCGCTGGTCAAACTGTTGCGGCCCCAAGTGGCTATCGTCACCACCGTCGAGCCGGTCCACCTCGAATCCTTCAAGGACGTGAAAGCCATTGCCCGGGCCAAGGCGGAAATCTTCTCCGGTATCGAGGAAGGCGGGACCGCTGTCATCAACCGCGACAATCCGCACTACACGCTGCTCGCAAAGCTGGCGCGCGCCGCCGGTGTCGAGCGCATCGTTGGCTTTGGCGAGCATGCAAAGGCCGAGTTGCATCTGGAAGCGCTGAGTCTCAGGCCCGACTGCAGCTGCGTCTCGGCTAGCATTCTTGGCGAGAAGGTATCCTACAAGCTCGGCGCGCCAGGGCGCCACCTTGTCCAGAACAGCCTTGCTGTGCTGGGCGCTGTCTCATTGCTTGGCGCCGATCTCGCCAAGGCGCTGCTGGCGCTGTCGGAGCTTCGTGCGCCGAAGGGCAGGGGCGAACGTCATCGTCTAGACTTCCGGAAAGGTGGCGCCACGCTGATCGATGAGAGCTACAACGCCAATCCGGCTTCCATGCGCGCCGCTATGGCGCTTTTGGGCCAGGCGCTGCCCACAAAACGGGGGCGCCGTATCGCTGTTCTCGGCGACATGCGCGAGCTCGGCAAGGAAGGTCCGAAAATGCATGCCGCATTGGCCGAGAACCTTGAGGCGGCGAAGATTGACCTCGTGTTTGCTGCGGGCCCGCTGATGCAGTCGCTTTGGGATGTACTTCCCGGGGCGCAGCGGGGCGGCTATGCCGAGACGGCCGCCGAGCTTGAACCCCTCGTTCTCAGCGCACTGGCGCCGGGAGACGTGATCATGGTCAAAGGCTCCAATGCCAGCCGCATGGGCGATCTGGTGGATTCCCTCAAGAGCCGCTTTGCCACTTCGGCGGTTGACGACAGGCAGGAGCAGGAAACCGCCTAGATGCTCTATTACTTCAGCCAGTTTGGCGAACACGCCACCGTCCTCAACGTCTTTCGGTACATTACTTTCCGGACGGCCGGCGCGACCGTGACGGCGCTCCTCTTCGTTTTCCTGTTCGGGCCAACCATCATTGCGACGCTGCGCGTGCGCCAGGGCAAGGGCCAGCCCATCCGTGTCGACGGTCCGCAGAACCATCTGCTCACGAAGAAGGGCACGCCCACGATGGGCGGCCTGATGATCCTTTCGGGCCTGGTGGTGACGACACTGTTGTGGGCGAACCTTGCCAATCCGTATGTCTGGGTTGTCCTGTTTGTCACAATCGGCTTCGGTGCCGTCGGCCTCTACGATGATTACCTCAAGGTCGCCAAGGCCACGAACTCCGGCTATTCGGGTCGCGCGCGCCTCGCCATTGAGGCGGGGATCGCGCTCATCGCCGCGGTTTCGTTGACGCGGATCGCTACGCCGGAGCTGGCGACCTCGCTGACCTTTCCTTTCTTCAAGGAACTCGTCGTCAACCTCGGCTGGCTGTTCATTCCGGTGGCGGCGTTCGTTATCGTGGGCGCGGGCAATGCCGTGAACCTTACGGATGGGCTCGACGGTCTCGCCATCGTCCCTGTCATGATCGCAGCGGCCAGCTTCGCCTTCATCGCCTATCTGTCCGGCAATGCCGTCTTCGCCGACTACCTGCAGATCCACCCCGTACCTGGGACGGGCGAGTTGGCAGTTGTCTGCGGGACGTTGGTTGGCGCCGGGCTAGGTTTCCTCTGGTTCAATGCGCCGCCTGCCGCCATCTTCATGGGCGACACCGGCTCTCTGGCGCTCGGCGGGATGCTCGGCGCGGTCGCGGTTGCTACCAAGCAGGAAGTGGTGCTGGCCATCGTCGGCGGCCTGTTTGTGCTGGAGGCTGTGTCGGTGATCATCCAGGTCGCCTCGTTCAAGTTGACCGGCAAGCGCGTCTTCCGCATGGCACCGATTCATCATCATTTCGAGGCGCTCGGCTGGACCGAGGCGCAAATCGTGATCCGCTTCTGGATCGTTGCCGTGCTGCTGGCGCTCATCGGCCTGTCGACGCTGAAACTCCGGTGATGCCGCGATGATTCCCGTTACCAGCTTCCGCGGACAGAACGTGGCCGTCTTCGGCCTTGGCGACAGCGGGCGCGCGACAGTCGAGGCATTGGCCGCCGGGGGCGCGACGGTTGCCGCGTTCGACGACAATCCCGCCACCGTTGCCGCTGCAAAGAACGCCGGCTGGCCGATCGAGGATCTGCGGATCGCGGATTGGCAGGGCTTTGCCGCGCTTGTGCTGGCGCCGGGCGTCCCGCTCACCCATCCGAAGCCGGCGTGGCCGGTGGTCAGCGCCCGGGCCGCCGGCATCGAAGTCATCGGCGATATCGAACTATTTTGCCGTGAGCGGAAGCGCAACGTGCCCAATGCGCCGTTCGTCGCCATTACCGGCACCAACGGCAAGTCGACGACGACGGCGCTTATCGCTCACATACTGTCAGCTACCGGCCGCGAGGTGGAACTGGGCGGCAACATCGGCAAACCGGTTCTGTCGCTGGAACCGCCGCGCACGGGCAGCTACCACGTCATCGAGTGCTCGTCCTTCCAGATCGATCTGGCGCCCAGCCTCAACCCATCCATAGGCGTCCTGCTCAATCTGACGCCTGATCATCTCGATCGGCACGGCACCACGGCCGCCTACGCCCGTATCAAGGAGCGGCTGGTGGCACAGGCCGACATCGCGGTCATCGCGGTCGACGACGAATGGTGCCAGTCGATCGCCGACCGTCTGGCGCGATCCGGCAAGACGGTTGTTCGCGTCTCCGCCCGCCGTCCGCTCGCCGACGGCGTCTATGCCGAGGGCGCCGATCTTTTCGTCGCCGCCAACGGGGCATCCGGCAAGATCGCTACACTTGCCGGCGTTGGCACGCTTCGCGGTTCTCACAACGCGCAGAATGCTGCGGCCGCTATCGCGGTGGCTCGTGCCGCCGGCCTCAGCGACGCTGAGATCGTCGGCGCGCTGCGATCCTTTCCTGGCCTGCCGCATCGTTTCGAGGAGGTTGGCCGGCGCGATCGGGTCGTCTTCATCAACGATTCCAAGGCGACCAATGCTGACGCAACCGCGAAAGCGTTGGCCATCCTTTCGCGCATCTACTGGATCGCGGGCGGCAAGCCCAAGGAAGGCGGCATCAGCCGCCTGGCCCCTTTCTTTCCGCGCATCGTCAAGGCTTACCTCATCGGGGAGGCCGCCAGGCAATTCTCTGAGACGCTTGGCGATCAGGTCAAGCATGTCATCTGCGGCACGCTGCAGAATGCCGTAAATGCCGCCGCGGCCGACGCGGCCGACGACCCGCGCGGCGAGCCCGCCGTGCTGCTGTCGCCGGCGTGCGCGTCTTACGACCAGTTCAAGAACTTCGAGCAGCGCGGTGACGCTTTCCGCACGCTCGTGCGTCAGCTCAACGGGGTTACCAGCCAAGGGGAGGCAGCCTGATGGTTAGCCGCGCCGATCGTAGTGCTCTCGCCGAGTGGTGGTGGACCGTCGACAAATACCTGCTTGGAGGTCTCATCGTACTGATGCTTGTTGGCGTCGTGCTGTCCTTTGCGGGGAGCCCGGCGGTGGCCGAACGTCTCGGTTACGACAGCTTTCACTTCGTCAAGCGGCATGTCGCCTTCTTCTTTCCGGCGCTGGCCGTCATGATCGGTACCTCCTTTCTCACGCCGCAGCGCGCCCGTCGCACCTCGCTGATCGTGCTGCTCCTCATGCTTGTGCTCATGCTCGCGACGCTGTTCCTCGGCGTCGACGTCAAGGGTGCACGGCGCTGGATCAATTTCGGCGAGCTTTCCATCCAGCCGTCTGAATTCATGAAGCCGGCATTCGTCGTCACAGTCGCCTGGCTGTTCGCCGAGAACCGGCGGCGCAAAGACATTCACGGCGACATCTTTGCGGTGATCCTGCTCGCCATAGTCGCGGCGCTGCTCATCGCCGAGCCCGATTTCGGACAGACCATGCTGACGCTCATCTCGTGGAGCGCGCTTTTCTTTCTTGCCGGAATGTCCTGGTTCTGGATCGCCGGGATGGTCGCCATCGGCGTCGGCGGGATCTTCGCCGCCTATACGATGCTGCCGCACGTGGCGGCGCGCATCGATCGCTTCGTATCTCCGGCTTCCGGCGACACGTTTCAGGTGGACAAGGCTTTGGACTCCATTCTTCGGGGCGGCTGGTTCGGCCAAGGGCCGGGGGAGGGGATGGTCAAACGGGTGCTGCCCGACGCCCACACCGATTTCATCTTTGCGGTCGGTGCAGAGGAGTTCGGCATCATCTGTTGCCTGCTGCTGGTTGCCGTCTTCGCGCTGATCGTCTTCCGCGGCCTGTCGCGCAGCGCCCAGAGCGAGGATCCGTTCGTCCGGTTGGCATCTGCCGGTCTTGTGGTCCTCTTCGGAGTGCAGTCGATCATCAACATGTCGGTTAATCTCAACCTCATTCCGGCGAAAGGCATGACGCTGCCCTTCATCTCCTATGGCGGTTCGTCGATGATCGCGGTCGGCTTCGGGATGGGCCTGCTGCTCGCCTTTACGCGGCGACGGCCGGAGCCACGAAAAATGCCGAAACCGGTCGGCCACGTTCAGCCGCCTGCTGCCAGTCTGGCCTGAGAAAAAGAGTGCCGGGTCTCGTTCTTCTCGCGGCCGGGGGCACCGGTGGTCACCTTTTCCCTGCCGAAGCGCTGGCCCTGGCACTCGCCAAGCGCGGCTGGCGCGTGCACTTGGCCACCGACCGCCGCGTCGAAAGCTACGGCAATGATTTTCCAGCGGAGAAGATTCATCTCATCGAGTCGGCGACGATTACCCGCGATCCGATGGCGGCCGCGCGTGCGGTCCTCACGCTTGCCGGCGGTTTCATTCGCGCCCGCATGCTGATGGGGCGGATCGAACCGGCAGCGGTTGTCGGCTTTGGCGGCTATCCGACCGTGCCGCCGATGCTGGCCGCAGTTCTGGCCGGCGTGCCGACGCTGATTCACGAGCAGAACGCAGTTCTGGGTCGTGCGAACCGTTTTCTTGCCTCCCGCGTCGGCCGCATCGCGACCAGCTTTGGTACCGTCGGCGGGACTGAGGCGTTTGCGGCTCGGGTCGTGCTGACCGGCAACCCGGTGCGCCCGGCGGTTAGCGCCGCGGCCGGGACGCCCTATCCGTTGCGCACACCGCCCGATCCGTTCCGACTGCTGATCTTCGGAGGCAGCCAGGGGGCGCGCGTCTTTTCCGATCTGATGCCAGCGACGGTCGCACTGCTGGCCAAGGAAACACGGCGGCGCCTTCATTTAGTCCAGCAATGCCGCCCGGAAGATATCGGCCGTGTCCGCCAGGGCTACGATCTTTTGGGCGTGCAGGCAGATCTGGCGCCGTTCTTCCCGGACATGCCCGCGCGTATTGCCAATAGCCATCTGGTCGTTTGCCGGTCGGGCGCTTCCACCTGTGCCGAGCTTGCCGTCATCGGCCGCCCCGCCATCCTCGTGCCGCTTCCACACGCGCTCGATCAGGATCAGAAGGAAAACGCCAGCGTGCTGGCCGGCGCCGGCGGCGGTTGGGTGATCGACCAGTCGGATCTGACGCCTGCCCGCCTTGCCAATGAAATTGCCGCCTTCACGGCTTCTCCCGACAGCCTGGCGCGCGCGGCTGCAGCTGCCCGCTCGATCGGCAGGCCCGATGCAGCCGAGCGCCTTGCCGACGCCGTCGAGAACGTGGCAGGGAATCGGTCATGAAGATGCTCAAGGAAGACATCGGGCCGGTTCATTTCGTCGGCATCGGTGGCATCGGCATGAGCGGTATTGCCGAGGTACTCGTCAATCTCGGCCACCGGGTGCAGGGATCGGACATTGCGGAAAGCGCTAATGTGCAGCGGTTGCGGGAGCGCGGGATTCCCGTCGCCATCGGCCATCGTGCCGAAAATATCGGCGAAGCGAAAGTCGTCGTCGTTTCCTCCGCGATCAAGCGTGATAATCCCGAACTCGTCGCCGCGCGCACCCGCCTGTTACCCGTCGTCCGGCGCGCCGAGATGCTGGCCGAGCTGATGCGTTTCAAGCAGGCGGTCGCCGTTGCGGGCACGCATGGCAAGACCACGACCACCTCGATGGTTGCGGCGCTGCTGGATGCCGGCGGTTTCGATCCGACCGTCATCAATGGCGGCATCATCAACGCGTACGGCACCAACGCCCGGATGGGCACCAGCGACTGGATGGTGGTCGAGGCTGACGAGTCCGACGGCACGTTCATCAAGTTGCCCGCCGACGTGGCGCTGGTCACCAACATCGATCCGGAGCATCTCGATCACTACGGGTCGTTCGAGAAGGTGCGCGAGGCGTTTCTTCAATTCGTCGAGAACGTCCCCTTTTATGGCTTTGCGGTGATGTGCATCGATCATCCGGAAGTGCAGGCACTCATCGGGCATATCGAGGACCGGCGAGTGATCACCTACGGCAAAAGTCCGCAGGCTGATGTGCGCTATACCGATCTGCGCATCGAGAACCGCAGGCCGATGTTTACCGTGCTTATCCGCGATCGTGGCGCCGGCACGGCCACGGTGATCGAGAATCTCGCCATCTCCATGCCCGGCGAACATAATGTCGAGAATGCCACGGGTGCTATCGCGGTCGCGCATCATCTCGGTGTGTCCCAGACCGCCATCGCTGCCGGACTTGCCGGCTTCGGCGGGGTCAAGCGCCGGTTCACCCGGACTGGCGCGTGGAATGGCGTCGAGATCATCGACGACTACGGTCATCACCCCGTCGAGATCGCGGCCGTCTTGAAGGCGGCGCGCTCGGTGACCAGTGGCCACATCATCGCGGTCGTGCAGCCGCACCGGTATACGCGTCTTCGCGATCTCTTCGACCAGTTCTCGACCGGCTTCAACGATGCTGACACGGTGATCGTTGCTCCGGTTTATGCAGCGGGTGAAGCGGCTATCCCGGGAATCGACCGCGACGCCCTGGTCAACGGTCTTCGGCTGCGTGGCCATCGAGACGTGCGCGCACTGGAAGGACCCGACGCGCTGGCGCCGCTCATTGCGTCAATCGCGCGACCGGGCGACACGGTAGTCAACCTTGGCGCCGGCTCGATCAGCCAGTGGGCGTGCGCGCTGCCGGATCAACTGGCGAAATTGCGGCCGTCGTGAACGCGCGCGCATCCTTCGGCGACTTCAATGGTGTCCGCGGCCGCCTGACGCCTAACGCGGAGCTGGCGCCGTTCACCTGGTTTCGTGTCGGTGGGCCGGCCGAGTTGCTGTTCCAGCCTGCGGATGCAGACGATCTGGCGCTGTTCCTGTCACGACTGGATTCCCAAACGCCCGTCACGGTGATCGGCGTCGGCTCGAATCTGTTGGTGCGCGATAGTGGCATCCCTGGCGTCACCATCCGCCTGTCGGCGAAAGGGTTTGGCCAGGCCTTGAGCGAGCCAGGCTATTGCGTTCGCGCCGGTGCCGCTCTGCCGGACAAACGGCTTGCGTCGTTTGCGCTCGAGCAAAGCCTCGGTGGGCTCGCATTTTACCATGGTATACCCGGCACCGTTGGCGGCGCGCTGCGCATGAACGCGGGCGCCAGCGGCGGCGAGACGCGCGACGTTCTGATCGAGGCTAATGCCGTCGATCGGCAGGGCAAACGCCAAACTCTCAGCAATGCGGATATGGGGTTCGCCTACCGACACTCGGCAGCAGCCGATAGCCTGATTTTCACCGACGCGCTTTTCCGCGGCCAGCCCGCCGATGCGGCTGCAATCAAAGCCGAGATGGATGCGGTCGAGCATCACCGCGAAACCGCCCAGCCGATCCGTGAGAAAACCGGCGGTTCCACCTTCGCCAACCCGCCGGGCCAGAAGGCGTGGCAACTAATCGATGCCGCCGGCTGTCGTGGGCTGCACATTGGCGGCGCGATGGTTTCGGAAATGCACTGCAACTTTTTGATCAACACCGGTCCGGCAACCGCGCACGATCTCGAACAGCTCGGCGAAACGGTTCGTGGTCGCGTGCTGGAGACCAGCGGCGTTCGGCTGGAATGGGAGATCAAGCGGGTGGGCCGCTTGCGCGAAGGTGCCTCGATCAGGGAGTTCCTGGCCCGATGAGCCAACACGTCGCGGTTCTCATGGGCGGCTGGTCGAGCGAGCGCCCAGTTTCGCTCAACTCCGGCAAGGCTTGCGCCGACGCCCTAGAGGCCGGCGGCTTTCGCGTAAGTCGCGTCGATGTAGGTCGCGACGTGGCCGAGGTGCTGGCGCGGCTGAAGCCGGACGTCGCCTTCAACGCTCTCCACGGACCCTACGGCGAGGATGGCAGCATCCAGGGCATCCTGGAGGTTCTGTCGATCCCCTATACGCATTCGGGCGTGCTCGCTTCTGCGCTCGCCATGAACAAGCCGAAGGCCAAGGACGTGATGAAGGCGGCCGGGGTTCCGGTTGCCGATGCGGTGCTGGTCAGTCGCTTCGAAGCAGCCAAGGCGCACGTCATGGCGCCCCCCTATGTGGTCAAGCCGCCGGCGGAGGGGTCGAGCTTCGGCGTGCTGATAGTGCGTGAGGATCAAACGCATCCGCCGCAGCAGCTTTACGGCGAGGACTGGACCTTCGGTGAAATGGTCATGGTCGAACGCTACATCGGCGGAAGGGAGCTTACCTGTGCCGTTCGCGGCGACGAACCCCTCGATGTCATTGATATCGTTACGCAGGGTCGGTTCTACGACTATGATGCCAAGTATGTCGCAGGTGGCTCAAAACATATTCTTCCGGCACAAATTTCATCAATTATTTACCAAAATGTACGGATGCTTGCACTACGCGCCCATCAGGCTTTGGGCTGCCGTGGGGTAAGCCGCGCCGACTTTCGGTACGACGACCGACTCGAGGGGACACAGGGTCTCATCTGTCTCGAGGTGAACACGCAGCCCGGCATGACGGCGACGTCTCTGGTTCCGGAAATGGCGGCTTATGCCGGCATGGATTTCCGGGCCTTGGTGCGCTGGATGGTCGAGGATGCGTCTTGCAATCGTTAGCCGGTAACATTGCCGATGTCGCGGTCGATGCCGAGGCGGTGCGCGCCCGAGCAAAGCGCGCTCTTGTATTGCCGCGGTTCCTTCGGCGGCCGGTGCGGGCGTTCCGGCGCGTCGACTGGAAGCTGCCGCGCCATTTCGGATTGAAGGGGCTCGCGGCGCTGTTTGTGTGCACCGTGATTGCCGGCGTGGTCATCGGTGGCAACGGGATGACTGTTCTGTCCGCCACCACCGCGTGGGCCGGATTCGCCATCCAGAACGTCAAAATTACCGGACAGAGCGAAACCTCCGAGGTCGACGTCCTCTCGGCGCTCGACATCGGCACCTATCCGTCGCTGCTAACGCTCAATCTTGACGCCGCCAAGGCGCGCATCGAAGCGCTGCCGTGGGTCAAGGAGGCAACGCTCAAAAAGCTCTATCCCGATACCGTCGAGATCGGCGTCGTTGAGCGCGACGCGTACGCAACCTGGCAGCACGACAGCGTGGTCTCACTCATCGATCGTGCCGGCAAGGTCATTACCGACGACGTCAGCGACCAGTACGAGGCGCTGCCGCGCGTCGTCGGCACCGGCGCTGCAGACAAGGCGGCCGACTATGCGGCGCTGCTAGCCAATCAGCCGGGCATCGCGGGTCAAGCGAAGGCCGGCGTCCTTGTCTCCGAGAGCCGCTGGACGATCCTGCTCAAGAATGGCATCGCGCTGATGCTGCCGTCCGAAGATCCGCAAGCTGCACTGTCCACCATAGTCGGGCTCGACCACGACCACGGCTTGCTTTCCCGCGAAATCACCGCCGTCGATCTCCGCCAGCCGGGCCAGATGATCGTCCGGCTCACCCAGGCGGGCGTCGATGCCCACGCCGCCGAATTGAAGGCGCGCGACAAGGCCATCCGCGGAAGGACGAACACCTGATGGGTCTGTTCGCGAATTCCGAGGGTCGCGGCTCGTCGCGCCGCTCGACAATCGTCTCCGTCCTCGACATCGGGTCGAGCAAAATCTGCTGTCTCGTCGGACGGCTCACGCCTGCTTTGCCGGGCGAGGCCCCGCGAGGGCGGACCCACTCCATCGAGATTATCGGCATCGGGCATCAGCGCTCGCGTGGCATCAAGTCCGGCGCGATTGCCAATCTCGACAACGCCGAGCAGGCAATTCGCCTGACGGTCGATGCAGCCGAGCGCATGGCCGGGGTGACTGCCGAATCGCTTATAGTCAACGTTTCCGCCGGCCGCCTCGGCAGCGAACCTACTTCCGCCTCCATCGCGCTCGCCGGCTTGCCGATCACAGAGATGGACATCGGCGAGGTGCTGGCAGTCGGTCGCCGCCATTCGGTCATAGCCGGGCGGACTGCGGTTCATGCGCTGCCGACTGCGTTCTCGATCGACGGGGCAGGAGGCATCGCGGATCCGCTCGGGATGGTGGGCGAGCGGCTGGGTGTCACCATGCATATGGTCACCGCCGACCAGCCGCCCCTGCGCAACCTCGAACTCGCGGTCAATCGCTGCCATCTTTCGATTGAGGCGATGGTCGCCTCGCCGTACGCTGCGAGTCTTGCTGTCCTCACCGACGACGAGGCCGAACTCGGTTGCGCGGTCATCGATCTCGGCGCGACCACCACCACAATCGCCGTCTTTGATCGTGGCAAGTTTGTCCACGTCGATGCCGTGGCCGTTGGTGGTCATCACATCACCAGCGACATTGCCCGCGGCCTGTCGACGCGCGTCGAGGACGCCGAGCGGCTGAAGACAATGTACGGCAGTGCGCTGCCTGGTCTGGCGGACGATCGCGAGGTGCTCTCCGTGCAGCCGGTAGGCGATGACGATGAGCACGCGGGTGGCACACAGGTGCCGCGCTCGGCGCTGACGCGGATCATTCGCCCACGCGTCGACGAGATTCTCGAACTTGTGCGCGATCGCCTTAACGTGTCGGGGTTTGCTTCGATGTTTGGCCGCCGTCTTGTCATCACCGGCGGAGCCAGCCAGCTCACCGGTCTTGGCGAGGCGGCACGGCGCGTGCTTGCCCGCGATATGCGCCTCGGCCGGCCGCTCGGCGTTGCGGGCCTGCCCGACGTCGCCAAGGGCCCGGCCTTCGCCGTAGCCGTCGGATTGATGATTTACCCGCAGGTCGCTCAGATGGAACTGATGGACGATCGCGAGCCGCAATTCGCCATGACGGGGACCGGCGGTTATTTCGCCCGCGTCGGCGACTGGTTCAGGAGAAGTTTCTAGGTTTCCGGGCGGCCGCGGCGGCGGCGCCCGAAAGGGACGAACGAGGCCGGCGGGACGCGCGTACGGCCGACTAGGGGTCAAGACGGGACGAGGATGCCATGACACTCAATCTAAAAATGCCGGACATCAAGGAACTGAAGCCGAAGATCACCGTGTTCGGTGTCGGCGGGGCCGGTGGCAACGCGGTCAACAACATGATCCGGTCGGGGCTGCAGGGCTGCGAGTTCGTCGTCGCCAATACGGACTCGCAGGCGCTGACCTCGTCCAGGGCCGAGCGTCTCATCCAAATGGGCGTCGCCGTTACCGAGGGGCTCGGTGCCGGCTCGCAGCCGGAAGTCGGCCGTGCCGCCGCCGAAGAAGCGATCGGCGAGATCACCGACCACCTGACCGGCTCGCACATGGTGTTTGTAACCGCCGGCATGGGCGGCGGCACCGGCACCGGTGCGGCGCCGATCATTGCGCGCCTTGCGCGCGAGCAGGGCATTCTCACTGTCGGCGTCGTCACCAAGCCGTTCCAGTTCGAAGGCGTGCGGCGCATGCGGATAGCCGATGCGGGCATCAAGGAGCTGGCGGCCTGCGTCGACACGCTGATCGTCATCCCCAACCAGAATCTCTTCCGCATTGCCAACGAGAAGACCACGTTCGCCGATGCTTTCGCGATGGCGGACCAGGTGCTCTATTCGGGCGTTGCGTGCATCACCGACCTGATGGTCAAGGAAGGCCTGATCAACCTTGACTTTGCCGACGTACGTTCGGTGATGCGTGAAATGGGCAAGGCGATGATGGGCACCGGCGAAGCCTCCGGCGAGCGCCGTGCGACCCAGGCAGCGGAAGCCGCCATCGCCAATCCGCTGCTCGACGAGACATCGATGCGCGGTGCCAAGGGCCTGCTCATCTCGATCACGGGCGGCAAGGATCTCACCTTGTTCGAGGTGGACGAAGCCGCCACCCGCATCCGCGAGGAAGTCGATCCCGACGCCAACATCATCCTGGGCGCCACCTTTGAGGAGGCGCTGGAAGGCATTATTCGGGTATCGGTGGTTGCTACCGGTATCGAGAGTGAAACGCGGGCCGAGACCGCGCCTTCCTCTGTGGAGGCCCGTGCGGCCGAGCAGCTGAGCCAGCGTCTGCGGAGCGTTCTGCCGAAAGCGGCTCTGCCGCCAGTGCAGGCCGCCCCGCCGGCCGCTCCGGTGATGCGCGCCACGGCTCCTGTTTCCCCGCGTCCGCTGCCCCGGCCGGCTCCTGCTCCGGCCTTCGACAATCAGGCAGCCTACGACGACGGCATGGTCGAAGGCAGCGAACTGGAAGCGATGATGGACGACGAAGTCGATGCCTCGGCCGAAGCCCCGTTCATCCCGCCGGCTCCCGAAGCGCCGGCCCGCATTCCGCGGGTGGAGGATTTTCCGCCGGTTGTGCAGCGTCAAATCGAGGCCCGCCAGCGGCCGCCGCAACGCGAACCCCACGAGGATCGCGGCCCGATGAGCCTCTTGCGCCGGTTGGCCAACGTCGGTCTTGGCCGTCGCGAGGAGGAAGGGGTGCCGGTGAAGGTCCAGCCGCAAATTCAGCGCCCGGCGCCGCGTCAGGCGGCCCAGCCCTCTCGGACGGCGCCACCTCAGGCCCGCCCGACGCAAGGTACAGTCCGGCCGCAGACAAAACCGGAGGCGCCGCTTTATAGGCCTCAGCAAGGCGATCTCGACCCCCACGGGCGCACGGTGCCCGCGGCCCGGCCTCAGGACGATGAGTTGGAGATTCCGGCGTTCCTGCGCCGTCAGGCGAACTGACGCCGTAGACGGT
Organism: Bauldia sp.; assembly: GCA_036511595.1. Lineage (GTDB taxonomy): Bacteria > Pseudomonadota > Alphaproteobacteria > Rhizobiales > Kaistiaceae > DASZQY01. Next base: position 41,940 of record DATCBY010000072.1, on the reverse strand, counting down.
TTGTATTGACTTGATGCGGCCGGTTTTCGTCTTCGGAACCCGGCCGCTATGTAGTTGCTGCGTAAACGCTTTCGGTCCATTTGCCCTGTGGATAAGGGGTGCATAACCGGGTAACAGGCGGATACCAAGCGTGATTGGAGAATCGCCCGTCACCTCCTTACTCTTGCAAATGAGGACAGCGGTGGGGCAACCCGCGGGAACCTGGATCGCCTGAAAGGCGAATTTGCATGCCGGTCCTGAAACTTTTGCCCGCTCGCTGGTCTCGGGCCGCATTGGCGGCGGGGTCTGGATTGGGGCGTAGGTTGCTCATGACGGGACGGCGGGGACGGCAGTCGACCTTGCGTCGGCGTGCGACCGTGTCGGGCATCGGGGTGCACAGCGGCCGCGAAGTGTCGATTACGCTCCATCCTGCCGACGTTGACAGCGGTGTGAATTTCGTTCGCACCGATGTCGCCGACAGCCACGACGGCGAAATTCCAGCGCGATTTAGCCATGTAAACGCGACCGAGTTATGCACCTCGGTTGGCGTGCGTGGCGCGGCCGTCGCTACCATCGAGCATCTGATGGCAGCACTTAGTGCGCTCGGTGTTGACAACGTAACGGTCGAAATCGACGGACCGGAAGTGCCTGTGATGGATGGCAGCGCCGGTGCGTTTATCGCCGCGATTGATCGGGCCGGTATAGCTAGGTTGGACGCGCCGTTACGTTATCTCAAGGTTCTGAAGCCTGTGCGGATCGCGATCGGCCAGTCCGTTGCCGAGTTCACGCCCTACAACGGTCGCCGCATCGAAGTTGAGATCGATTTCAAGAATCCGCTGATCGGCCGGCAGCAGTTTGCCGCCAATATTGATTCGGAGTCTTTCCGCCGCGATATCGCTCGAGCGCGGACATTCGGCTTCCTCGCCGACGTCGAACAGATGTGGGCGAAAGGCCTCGCGCGGGGTGCTTCGCTTGAGAACGCCGTGGTTATCGGCGACGACCGCGTGATCAATCCGGAAGGCTTGCGTTTCGCCGACGAGTTCGCCCGGCACAAGGTGCTTGATGCGATCGGCGACCTCTCCCTCGCCGGCGCGCCGATATTGGGTTGCTATCGCTCCTATCGCGGCGGCCACCACCTGAACTTCAAGGCGCTGGAGGCACTGTTTGCCGACACCGACGCCTGGACGATGACGGAAGTTCCTGTTCGTCGCGACGTACGCGTGGACGCGGCGGCCGGTGCCGTGCCGGCACTAGGGGCGATCGCCTACGGTCCTGACGCCTCCTGAGCCCGTTTGCCATGGCATTCGGCGCAGCAGCGGTCACTTCGCCACAAATTCGCGCCATTGGCCTGTCATCCGGGTTGGCGGAATCGGTGAGCTTCGGCTAAACCAGCACGATCAAAGACACGAGCAAAAGGCGAATGCGGCCTCTCATTTGATGAGGCGCCTTCGAGCGGGGCAGGACTTGAACGCAACGGCATGTCAACCGATCGGCTCGCTGGCGGCGCTGCGCCTACTTACCTTTATCGCCGCGACGCTGTTGCTGGCGGCGTGCAATACAAACAAGGACGCGACAAAGGACGCCTTCGCTGACGACAAGCCGGCGGGCGAACTTTACAATGAAGGTCTCGCCAACCTTAACGGCGGAAAACTGCGCGACGCCGTCAAGAACTTCAATTCGGTTGACCAGCAGCATCCCTATTCAGAGGAAGCGCGAAAGGCCCTCATCATGTCGGCATTCGCCAGCTACCGCCGGGCGCAGTACAGCGATACCGTGTCGACGGCCAATCGCTATCTGACCCTTTACCCGGGTAGCCCGGACGTCGCTTACGCGCAGTACCTGATAGGCTCGTCCTATTTCCACCAGATCCCCGATGTGACCCGCGACCAGGACGCCACGAAGAAGGCGATGGACGCATTGCAACAGATCATCGACCGCTATCCCGATTCCGAATACGCGGGCGATGCCAAGAACAAGATCATCGTTGCGCGCGACCAACTGGCGGGCAAGGAGATGCAGATCGGGCGCTACTATCTCGAGCAGCGCGACTACATCGCGGCGATCAATCGCTTCAAGACCGTCCTGACCGACTATCAGGACACGCGCCACGTCGAGGAGGCGTTGGAACGGCTCACCGAAGCAAACCTGGCCATGGGGCTCAGCGACGAGGCGCAGACGGCAGCCGCTGTACTTGGTCATAACTTCCCGGACAGTCCCTGGTACAAGAACGCCTATAGCCTCCTGCAGACCGGCGGCCTCAGTCCGCACGAGAACAAGGCGTCGTGGATCAGCAAGCTTTTTGGCGCGCACCCGGCCTGATTTTAGGGCGGCACCATGCTGGTTGCCCTGGCCATCCGTGACATAGTCATCATCGACCGGCTAAGCGTGGATTTCGGGCCGGGCATGACCGTGCTCACCGGCGAGACCGGCGCTGGCAAGTCGATCTTGCTCGATTCACTCTCATTGGCGCTCGGCGCGCGAGGGGATGCCTCGTTGGTGCGGACTGGTGCGCCGCAAGGTGACGTCACCGCAGTGTTTGCTGTTGACGACAAGCATCCCGTCCGCCGTCTCATGCGAGAGAGCGGCCTCGATGCCGGGGGTGATCTCATCCTGCGCCGCGTGCAGGGCACCGATGGTCGCAGCCGCGCGTTTATCAACGACCAGCCGGTGTCGGCGACGCTTCTGCGCCAGGTCGGTGCCGCGCTGGTCGAAATCCACGGCCAGCACGATGACCGCGCGATGATCGACGCGAGCGCTCATCGCACGCTGCTTGACGCCTTCGATGGCCTCGGACCAAGCGTTGATGAGGTGCGCAGCGTCCATGCTGCCTGGCGCGCCGCCGTCGAAGCCGTCGAGACCTTGAAAGCGCGCATCGCCTCAGCACGCGCCGAGGCGGATTACCTTCGTGCAGCGGTGGACGAGCTTACAAAGCTGGCGCCAAAGTCCGGCGAAGAATCGGTGCTTGCGGATCGTCGCTCCGAGATGATGCGTGCCGAGAAGGTTGCCGCGGACGTGATCGAGGCTCATGAGGTGGTGGCTGGCGCGGCATCTCCGGTGCCGACGCTTGCGAGCCTGGTGCGCCGTCTCGAACGCAAGGCTGCGGCCGCCGGCGGACTGCTTGACGGCGGGATTGCCGCCATCGACCGGGCGCTAAAGGGCTTGGAGGACGCCGAGCGTGCCCTGGATGCGGCCATCGCCGCCACATCCTTTGATCCGAAGGAGCTGGAGCGTACCGAGGAGCGGCTGTTTGCGCTCCGCGCCGCCGCGCGCAAGCACAATATCACCGTCGCCGATTTGCCGGCGCTCGCCGAGCGTATGACCGCCGACCTTGCTGCGCTGGAATCGGGAGAGGAACGGCTGGCCGCTCTGGAAAAGGAAGCCGTTGCCGCTCGTTCCGCCTATGACGTTCGCGCGCAGGCGCTCTCCAAAGCGCGCCGCAAGGCCGCTGGCCGGCTCGAAAAGGCCGTGACATCCGAGTTGCCCGCGCTGCGGCTTGAGCGGGCGGCGTTCATCGTCGCCATCGAAAGCAATCCGGCGCGGGCGGGGGAGCAGGGCATCGACGAAGTCAGCTTCACAGTCCGTACAAATCCCGGCACCGCGCCCGGCCCGCTGATGAAGGTTGCTTCGGGTGGCGAACTCGCGCGTTTTCTGCTGGCGCTTAAAGTCGCCTTGGCGGATCGCGGGTCGGCCGCGACGCTGGTGTTCGACGAGATCGATACAGCAGTTGGCGGCGCCGTCGCTGATGCCATCGGAGTGCGCCTTGCGCGCCTCGCCGAGCGTGTGCAAGTACTGTCTGTCACCCACGCGCCGCAGGTTGCGGCGCGCGCCGGCGCTCACCTGCTCGTCGCCAAACGCGCGTCGAAAGGTGGCGATGCCGTCGTCACAAGCCTGACCCCGCTCGACGCCCGCACTCGCCGGGAGGAAATCGCCCGAATGCTCGCCGGCGCTACCATCACCGATGAAGCCCGCGCCGCTGCGGATCGCCTGATACGCGGCGCGGCCTGAGGAATTCGCGGTCGATGAACCTCAAGCTGGCCGTCCTTTTCTTCTCCCTGCTTATCGACGTGCTCGGCATCGGCATCATGCTGCCCGTCATGCCGGGCCTGGTGCGCGATCTGAACGGTGGCGACATCAGCTCGGCCGCGGTGATCTACGGCTGGTTGATCGCGCTCTATTCTCTCATGCAGTTCGTCTTTGGCCCGGCGGTGGGCGCGCTCTCCGACCGCTTCGGCCGGCGCCCGATCCTGCTCTGCTCGATGCTGGGTCTCGGGCTCGACTATCTGCTGCTAGCGGTCGCGCCGAACCTCTGGGTGGTGGCGTTGGCACGCATTGTAGGTGGCATCATGGGCGCTTCCATCTCGACGGCCACGGCTTACGTCGCCGACGTCACGCCTCCCGAGCGTCGCGCGCAGAACTTCGGCATTATCGGGGTCGCCTTTGGTGTCGGATTCGTCGTTGGTCCGGTGGTCGGCGGGTTCCTTGGCGAATACGGCCCGCGTGTGCCCTTCTACGCTGCCGCCGGCGTCAGCCTCGTTGCCTTTATCTTCGCCTTGTTTCTTCTGCCTGAATCGCTCGACCGGGCCCATCGCCGGCCTTTCCGCCTCAAGGAGGCGAACCCGATCGGTGCCTTCTTTGTCATCGCCCGCTACCGAACCGTGATCTCTCTCCTCATCGTGTTCGTTCTTTCCCAACTTGCCGAGCGGCTGCTGGAAAGCACCTGGGTTCTTTTCACCAGCTACCAGTTCGGCTGGGGCGCGGCGCAGGTTGGTCTCTCGTTCGCCTGGGTAGGCGTCCTTTTCGTCTTCACGCAAGGCGTTCTGGTCCGCTACGCAGTGCCGCGTTTTGGCGAATGGCCGACCGTCATCTTCGGCCTCGCGGTGGCTACGGTCTGCATGTCGATGCTGGCCTTCGTCACGCAAGGATGGATGCTTTACGCCGTCACCGTCCCTTACATTCTCGGTTGGGGAATGACCGGCCCCGCCGCGCAGTCGATCGTCACAAGCGCCGTCCCCTCGAACGAGCAGGGGATCCTGCAGGGCGCGATCAGCAGCGTCTCGACAGCGACGGGCGTTGTAGCTCCACCCATCGGCGGGGCTCTCTTCGGCTACTTCATCTCAGACGCGGCGCCCTTCCACCTGCCGGGCATTGCCTTTCTTTTTGGCGCCCTCATGTTCGTCTCGGCGCTGCTGCTTGCCTGGCGCCCGGCCGTTCATGCGGTAGCCGATCGCGCCGCTGCCGCCCGTGCCGCCGCAGAGGCGGCCGAGTAGGCCTTGCCCGGCCGAGGGCCGTCTGGAATTCTCCGCCGTCAGTAACGGAGCCTGCGCGTGGCGAAAGCCAGAAAACCAGAATCGGTCGAGAATCTCTCCCGCGAGCAAGCCGCGGCTGAGCTCAAGCGGCTCGCCGCGGAGATAGCCGAGAACGATGGTCGCTATCACGGTGAGGACTCGCCGAAAATCTCCGATGCCGACTACGACGCGCTTCGCCAGCGCAACGCCGCCGTCGAGGCGCGCTTCCCGGATTTGAAGCGCCCCGACAGCCCGAGCAAGCGTGTCGGCAGCCGCCCGTCGTCAAAATTCGCCGAAGCGCGCCATCGCCTGCCGATGTTGTCATTGGAAAATGCCTTTGGCGACGAGGATGTGCGCGATTTCGTCGACCAGATGTACCGGTTCCTCGGCCGTCCGAAGACCGAGCCCATCGCGCTCACCGCCGAGCCCAAGATCGACGGCCTGTCGATGTCGCTCCGCTACGAGGACCGCGAGCTTGTGCTGGGCGTCACGCGCGGCGATGGCGTCACCGGCGAGGATGTCACCGCCAACGTGCGCACGATTGGCGATATTCCGCACTTGCTTCCCAAGGGCGCGCCCGACGTGGTGGAGGTGCGTGGCGAGATCTATCTGCGCAAGGCCGATTTCGCCGCGCTGAACCGCCGCCAGGCGGCGGCTGGGGAGGAGCTTTATGTCAACCCGCGCAACACCGCCGCCGGTTCGCTTCGTCAGAAGAATCCGGAAGTCACGGCGTCGCGGCCGCTGCGTTTCTTTGCCTATGCCTGGGGCGAGATCAGCGCACTACCCGCCGACACCCAGATGGGCATGGTCGAGACGTTCGCCGACTGGCATTTCCCGGTGAACCCGCTGATGACGCTCTGCGCCGACGTCGACGACACGCTTGCCGTCTATCGCAGGATCGAAAAACAGCGCGCCAGCCTCGCCTATGACATCGACGGGGTCGTGTACAAGGTGAACTCGCTGGCGCTGCAGGGCCGGCTTGGCCTGCGCACCCGCAGCCCGCGCTGGGCGCTCGCGCACAAGTTCCCGGCGGAGCGCGCGACGACCGTTCTCGAAGCCATCGACATCCAGGTCGGCCGCACCGGTGCCCTGACTCCTGTGGCGCGCCTGAAGCCGGTAACCGTCGGCGGGGTCGTCGTCGAGAATGCAACGCTCCACAATGAGGACTACATCCGTGGCTTCGGTCGCGACGGCCAGGCGCTCCGTGTCGATGAGCAGGGCGAGCCGATCGATTTCCGCATCGGCGATACGGTTACCATCCAGCGCGCCGGCGACGTCATCCCGCAGGTTCTGTCGGTTGATCTTGCGTTGCGTCCGAAAAAAGCGAAGCCGTTCGCGTTTCCGAAGAAGTGCCCGTGTTATCTGCACACCGCGATCGTGCGCGAAGAGACGGCAACGGGCGAAGAGGGGATCGTGCGCCGCTGCTCGGGCGAGTTCGCCTGCCCCTTCCAGCGCAAGGAGCATCTCCGGCATTTTGTTTCCCGCGCGGCCTTCGACATCGAGGGCCTTGGCGAAAAGCAGATCGAATATTTCTATGAGAGCGAAGATTTGCCGGTTAAGGCGCCGGCTGACATCTTCACGCTGCGCGCCCGCGACGCGAAGAACCGCAAGAAACTGAAGGATGTCGAAGGCTTCGGTGAAATCTCTGTCCGCAACCTCTTCGACGCGATTGATGCCCGCCGCGAGGTGCCACTGGAGCGGTTCATCAATGTGCTGGGCGTCCGGCACGTCGGCGAGACAACGGCAAAGCAGCTCGCGCGCGCTTATGGATCGTGGCAGGCCTTTCACGATGCGGCATTGCGTGTAGCCGACGGCGATGCCGGTGCGCGTCAGGAGATGGACGATATCGACCAGATCGGCGAGACCGTCGTGGACGCCGTCGGCCGCTATTTCAGCGAGAAGCACAATCGGGCTTTGGTCGAGGCGTTGACGGCCGAGGTCACAATCGTCGACGCCGAGCAGGCGACGACCGACTCTCCCGTGGTCGGTAAGACGGTCGTCTTCACCGGCTCGCTCGAGAAGATGAGCCGCGACGAGGCCAAGGCGATGGCCGAAAGATTAGGCGCCAAAGTTTCGGGTTCAGTGTCGAAGAAAACCGATCTGGTCGTGGCCGGTCCCGGCGCCGGCTCAAAACTCAAGGACGCCGAAAAATACGGCGTCAAAGTGATCGACGAAGCCGCGTGGCTGCAGCTCGTCGGCGCAAGTTAGGAACTACCTGATCGGCTCGCTCGCCCACGCCAGCCATGCATTTTCATCCGCATCCAGTAGCCGCCCAAGCTCCGGCTGCAGCCGCGCGTGGTAGGCGTCGAGCCAGCCGATTTCGCCGGCATCGAGGAGGGCCGGCTGGATCAGCCGCCGGTCGATAGGTGCCAGTGAAAATGTCTCGAACGACAGCATCGGCCGGTCGCCGCCCGGAATTGCCTCCGGTGGCGATACCAGCACCAGGTTTTCGATGCGAATGCCGTAGGCGCCGACCTTATAGTAGCCGGGTTCGTTGGAGAGGATCATGCCCGGTTCGAGCGGCACGGTGCCGAGCTTGGAGATGCGCGCCGGGCCTTCATGCACGGAGAGGAACGAGCCGACGCCGTGGCCGGTGCCGTGGTCGAAGTCGAGGCCCGCCTGCCACAGCGCCGCGCGCGCGAGCGTGTCGAGTTGCGCTCCGCTGGCGCCGACCGGGAAGCGGGCGGTGGCGATGGCAATATGCCCCTTGAGGACGCGGGTGAAGTGGTCGCGCATTTCCGCCGTCGGCGTGCCGATCGCAATGGTGCGCGTGATATCCGTGGTGCCGTCGCGGTACTGGGCGCCCGAATCGACGAGGTAGAGTTCGCCGGGTGCCAGCTTGCGCGTGGTTTCCGGTGTTACCCGGTAGTGGATGATGGCGCCGTCCGGCCCGGCACCCGAGATCGTGTCGAAGGAGAGATCGACAAGTTCCGATCCGTCCTGTCGAGCCGTCTCGGCGCGGAAGGCGCGTAGCTTCTCGGCCACGGCGATCTCGTCGTATTTCCCGCTCGCGGCTTCGCGGTCGAGCCATGCAAGAAAGCGCACCATTGCTGCTCCGTCGCGGATGTGCGCGCGACGCGAGCCGGCGATCTCGGCGGCGTTCTTGCGGGCTCGCGGCAGGACAACCGGGTCGCTGCCCTCGATCAACGTTCCCCCTGCCACGCGCAAGGCGCCGGCGATCGCTTCGCTGGCGCTGCTCGCATCGACTAGTACTTTCGCCTGCCGCTTGCCGAGATCGCGAAGCGCCATCAAGAGCTCGTCGGGTTCACGCGGTTCGGCGATTTCGGAAAGGGCCGCCCGCACGCTGTTGGAGAGCTTGCGGGCGTCGACGAAAATTTGCGGCTTGCCTGTTGCGGGCAGCAACGCGAACGAAAGCGGTACCGGGTTATGCGCGACGTCGCCGCCACGGATGTTGAGCAGCCAGGCGATGGAATCCGCCTGGGTCAGGACCGCCGCATCGATCTGTTTTTCAACGAGCCCCGCCTGCAGCCGCGCGATCTTCGTCGATGCTTCTTCGCCCGCGAAGGCAACCGGTTGCAACCAGACCTGCGCCAGAGGCGGTGCTGGCCGGTCGGCCCACAGGGCATCGATCGGATTTTGAGCGACCGCGACGAAGTCTGCACCGGCCGAACGGCAGGTCTCGGCCAGGCGGCGCACTTCAGCAATGGTCATCAACCAGGGATCGTAGCCCAGCCGATCGCCACGGCGCAGGTTTGTCGCCAACCACTTCGATGGCGGATTCTCGACAAGGTGCTGGACTTCGAAGTTCTTGTCGTCGACCTGCTGCGCCGCTTGGGTGGTGTAGCGCCCGTCGACAAAGAGGGCCGCCTTGTCGCCGAGCACGATGGCGGTTCCGGCCGAGCCGTTGAAGCCGGTCAGCCACGCCAGCCTCTCGGCGGAAGTGGGAAGATATTCGCTCTGATGCTCGTCTGCGTGGGGAACGATGAAGCCACTCAACTCCATTGCGACCAGCGCCTCGCGCAGCCGGAGCAGGCGGGCGGAAGACGAGTCGGCCGATGGTCCGTTCATGGTCCGGTTCTAAAGGGGAGGAGCGGTGCGAACAACGCCATCGCGTTAAGGATCGCGGCGATAATGTGGCACTGCAACAATTTTATGACGCGATGCAATATCCAGAGGGCTGGCATGTCTTTCAGGCCGGTACTCTACCGAGTCCGTGCGGGGTAGGTAGGGAGCGGAGGAGCACGAGTCGAGCGGAGCACTTGTCATGGCCACCTCAATCCTCAGCGACGTCGGGTGCCGAGCCATTCCTTCGCGCAGTATCACTCGCCGCGCCGTTGCGCGCCTCATCGCCGTTCGCGAAGTTCCGCCACGGCGCCGCATCAATGCCTTCCTGATCGGTCTCGATGATGCGGGCATTGCAACGGCAGCCTGCGACCGCCGCGCACTGGAAGAGGCCGGGCGCGGGCAGTTTCCACTCTAGTCATTTCAGGCTCGCGCCCAGCGCTGACTTGGCGACACCGCGGAGCGTTGCTCACCTTCGAAATGTAATGTTATAACATTTCGAGCCCGCACCATTTTGGAGGTTTTGCCGGGACATGAAGCGCCTTGTCGCCGCTCTTGCCTTCGCTTGCATCGCCGCGCGTCCGGCTTGGGCAGCCGATCCGATCCGTATCGTGGCGGCAGAAAACTTCTATGGGGATATCGCGGCTGCGGTTGGCGGCGCGCACGTCAGCGTGAGTTCCATTCTCAACAATCCCGATGAGGATCCGCACCTCTTCGAGGCAAGCCCATCGATCGCGCGGGATCTTGCCGCGGCAAGAATCGTGGTCCTCAACGGCGCCGACTACGACCCTTGGGTGGCGAAGCTGCTTTCGGCGAATTCCGAAGCCGACCGTGCGACGATCGTCGCGGCGGACCTCGTTGGCAAGAGAGCCGGCGACAATCCGCATCTCTGGTACGATCCGGCCACCATGCCGGCGGTCGCGAGTGCACTTGCCATATCTCTCGATGCGATCGATCCAGCCAACACGGTCGAGTACGACAACAATCTCAAGCGGCTCGATGCGTCCCTTCAGCAAATTGCCGACAAGGTCGCCGTTATCCGCACGCGGTTCGGTGGCGTCGAGGTGACGGCGACCGAGCCGGTATTCGGTTATATGGCGGCCGCGCTCGGCCTCAAGATGCGCAACGAGCGCTTCCAGCTCGCCGTCATGAACGACACCGAACCCAGCGCCCGCGATACTGCAGCGATGGAAGCCGATCTTAAAGGCCGCAAGGTCAAGGTATTCTTCTACAACAATCAGGTCACGGATCCGCTCACCGAGCGACTGCTCAAGATCGCCAATGCGGCGAATGTCCCGGTAGTCGGGGTCAGCGAAACCCAACCCGCCGTCAAGAGTTTTACGGCGTGGATGCTGACCCAGCTCGACGCCACCGAGAAGGCCCTTGCGGGCTCGTCTTCGTGAGCGCAATCGCCGTCGACCGCGTCACGCTCGCTCTCGGCGGCAAGACGATCCTTGCGGATATTTCGCTCACCATCGGCGAAGGAGAATTTATCGGCGTTCTCGGGCCGAACGGCGCCGGCAAGACGACGCTGATGCGGGCGATCCTTGGCCTCGTTCGGCCCACGTCAGGCGCCATTCGCGTCTTGGAACAGCCAGCCGCTCGCGGTAATCCGGCCCTCGGCTATCTGCCGCAGGTGCGCACGATCCCGCCTGACCTACGTCTCACCGGTTACGAGTTCATCGCGAGTTCCATCAACGGCCAGCGCTTCGGTCTGCCGTGGCGAAGCGCCGCCGACCGGCGTGAACTCGAGTCTTGCCTTGCCATTGTCGGCGCCGAGGAGCTTGCGCGGCGGCCGATCTCGGAAATGTCGGGGGGCGAGCGCCAGCGTCTGTTGTTCGCGCAGGCATTGCTCGGCAAGCCGCGCATATTGCTGCTCGATGAGCCGCTCATCAGCCTCGACGCGCGGCACCAGCACGTGGTCATCGAGCTGGCGGCGCGGTTGTGCCGCGAGATGAAGATGACGATCCTGTTCAGTGCGCATGAATTGAACCAGCTGCTCGGTTCGATCGACCGTGTGCTCTACCTCGGCAACGGGCAGGCGGCGCTCGGGACTACGGACGAGGTTATTACCGTACCGGTCCTGTCCCGGCTCTATGGCACGTCCATAGAGGTCATCCGTACGGGCCGTCACATCTTCGTATTGTCTGAGGGAGGCGCGGTCGGCATGGACGCGCACATGCACGGGCATGGCCATGAACATGCTTGACTACGATTTCATGCGTACCGCCTTCGCGGCGAGCGGGGTCGTCGCGGTAGTGGCTGGAATCGTTGGCGTTTTTCTGGTCGGCCGCGGCCAGACATTTGCGGGACATGCGCTGTCGCACGTCGGATTCGCGGGCGCTACGGCGGCGGGACTGATCGGTATATCGCCGCTATGGGGGATGATCGTGCTGACCGTGGCAGCCGGCGTCGGCATGGGTCTGCTCGGAGATAGGCTGAGCGGGAGAGACGTGGCGATAGGCGTTGTCCTCGCCGTATCGCTGGGGTTTGGCCTCCTGTTCCTGCATTTCTACACATCGTTCGCGACGCAGGCGACGGCGCTCCTGTTCGGCAATGTGCTGGCCGTCGACGCCGGTACACTGCGTACGCTGGTCATACTGGGCGTCGTGACGCTCGTGGCGCTCGCCATCATCAGCCGTCCACTGCTGTTCTCTTCGCTGCAGCCGGAGCTTGCCGAGGCCAAGGGCGTATCGCTGCGTACCGTCGGCGTACTGTTCATGGCGATCGTCGCACTTACCGTATCGGCGTCCGTGCAGATCGTCGGGATACTGCTCGTGTTCACGCTGATGGTCGGGCCGGCGGCGGCGGCCGAGCGGCTGACGACGGGCCTGCGCAGCGGCCTCGTACTTGCGGTGGTACTTGCGGTGGCGGAGGCGTGGATCGGCATAACGATCGCGTTCTATACCGACTGGCCGACGAGCTTCTGCATCACCGCCCTGTCGGCGCTGGTATACTTCGTGGCGATCGCCGTATCGCGCCGTGCCGCCGCTGTTTGACGCGAGTCACGCGAGCCCGCATAATTCGATGCGCGGGGGTTACACACGGGCGCGGCACGCGGCGGAGATGCGTTCTACGCCGCTGGAACATGGCATGCGGACGGCATATTTCGGCGCGTGCGTCACGCTGCTCGCAGTGCTGGTGTCGGGCGCGACGCAGGCGCAGCAAAATATCTGCGTCGATCTTGAAGCGCAGCTCGCCCAGATCGATCGCGGCAGCGCCGGCGGCGGCGACCCGCGCCAGTATGACGCGCCGATTGGCCAGCAGGGAGACCAGATCGATCGGGCGATGGCGGAGGCGCGGCGGGCCGGGTGCCTTGGCGGCTTCCTGTTCTTCAAGCCGACGCCCGATCCGAAATGCGGCAGGTTGCTGGCGACTATCGGCCAGATGCAGGCCAACGAGCAGCGCCTGATGTCGGAGCGGGCGCAGATGGGCGGCGACCCGTACACGCTCGCCAACCAGCACAGCGACCTGATGCGGGCGCTCGCCGACAACCGTTGCGGCTCCGCTTACCCGGGCGGCGACGCGGCGGTCCAGGACAACGGCGGCGGTTTCTTCGCGAGCCTCTTCGGGGATCGCTCCATGTTCCGCCCGCCCGACGACTATGCGCCAAACGACGCCGGTTTCGGCACATACCGGACGCTGTGCGTGCGTACCTGCGACGGCTTCTATTTTCCGATCAGCTTCTCGACGGTACCCGGCCAGTTCAGCGCCGACGCCGCCACTTGCCAGGCGGCGTGCCCAGGGGCGGAGGCCGTGCTCTACACCCACAAGAACCCCGGCGAGGACGTCAGCCAGATGGTGTCGCTCGACGGCCAACCCTACACGGCGCTTCCCAACGCCTTCCGTTTCCGCACCCAATTCGACAAAAGCTGCACCTGCCACGCCGCTGCGGGTTCGCCCGCGTTCACAGAGTTTCAGGCCGACGGCAGCCTCAGCCCGATCACCGGGGCGCCGATCGCACCCGGCAACCAGGGCGGCCCGGTGCCATTGCCCAATATTCGACCAGTGGCAGCGGGCGAGGACCCGGCGACCCTGGAGGACCGGGCCGGGGGGCTCGTTCCGACGCCCGTAACCAAGGCGGGTCCTGCGGCTGCGGCCAGCGATGAGCCGCGGAAGGTGCGGATAGTGGGACCCAATTACTACTATGGTCAGTAAAAGATACCGGCCTGGCCCCACCCCCTTTCGCTGCGCCGCAACCTCTGCCACAAATCGCGGGATTCATGCCCTTTGGAGTCGCGACATGGCCTGGTTCAAGCGCGGAGCATTTGGACGGGGGCCCGTCCTGAAGGCGACGCTTGTGGGCGCCGCCTTGCTGGCACTCGCCGGCTGCGCCGACACGATCAACCCGACGCCGCTGCCGGTGCTCGACCCGCCGAAGGTTCTCTATGGCGCGGTGACCGACGACGGCTTCAACGTAGCGGCAGCGCCGATCAAACAGATTCCGCCGCAGTTCCTGCGGCAGGTGGTCGATACCCCCGCGTCCATCCCCGGCGATCCGGGAACCGTCGTTGTCGATCCGGCCGATCGGTTCCTCTACCTCATCCTCGATGGCGGCAAGGCGATGCGCTACGGCATCGGTGTCGGCAAGGAAGGTTTCGCCTGGTCGGGCGAGGCGCAGGTCGGCGACAAGCAACACTGGCCGAAGTGGTTCCCGCCTTCCGACATGGTTGACCGTGATCCGAAGCTGAAGCAGTTCGCCAAGGGCGAGGACGGCGGGCCGCGCAATCCGCTCGGCGCCCGCGCCATGTACCTGTGGTCGGGCAACGTCGATACGCTCTACCGCATCCACGGCACCAACGATCCGCTCAGCATCGGCAAGGCGGCATCGAGCGGCTGCGTGCGCATGCTCGATCAGGACGTGATCGACCTTTACGACCGCGTTCCGCTCCGCACGAAGGTGATCGTGCTGGGCACTGCCGGCACGACGCCGCTCGCCGACATCATGGAGCAGCAGCAAGACACGCTGCCCATCAAGGCCAGGCCGACGGCGGCGGACAAGATCAAGGGCTAGGGCGGGGTCGCACCCGCCGATCCCTGCTGGACCAAAGGCGCGTCATGGACGACAACGCGGCGGCATTTGTCGGCAGCATCCCCGAGCACTACGACCGGGGGCTGGGGCCGCTGATCTTCGTCGACTATGCCGCCGACATGGCAACACGGGCGGCAGCCGGCAATCCGTCGCGCGTGCTGGAGACGGCGGCTGGCACCGGCATCGTCACCCGTGCGCTGCGTGATGCGCTGCCGGCCGATACCGCCCTGACGGCGACCGACCTCAACGGAGCGATGCTTGAGATCGCCCGCAAGAAATTCAAGCCAGGTGAAAAGGTCGCTTTCCAGCCGGCGGACGCGACGGCGTTGCCGTTTGGCGACGGCGCCTTCGATACGGTCGTCTGCCAGTTCGGCGTGATGTTCTACCCCGACAAGGACAAGTCCTATCGCGAGGTGCGACGGGTACTGAGTTCAGGCGGCCGCTATCTCTTCAGCGTCTGGGACGCGCACCGCTATAACCCGTTCGCGCGCATCACGAACGAAGTGATCGTGCGCTTCTTCCCGGTCGATCCGCCGCAATTCTACAGCGTGCCGTTCTCGATGAACCAGATCGATCCGGTCAAGGCTGCGCTAATCGAGGCGGGGTTCACCGACATCGAAATTGCCGTCGTCAAACTGGACAAGACGATTCCGGACGCGGCCGCCTTTGCCCGCGGGTTGATCTACGGCAACCCGGTCGTCGAACAGATCCGGGCGCGCGGCGGCATCGATCCGGAGGCGGTGTTCGAGGCAACGGTGGACGCGCTGCACCGGGAGTTCGGCGCCGATCCCGGAAGCATGCCGCTGCAGACGATTTTGTTTTCGGCGCGGAAGGTGGCCTGAGCGGGCGGGGCACGGTCCCTGGGCTTATGGCTAGCGCTGCGTGCCTCAGCGCCGCCTCTCGATCTTCCGGATTGAACCCACCACGGAACCAGCGCTGCTCATAGCACCAGCAAGCATGCGCATGTGCGACGGCATAATTCGGGTCGAGGCGTAGCGCCTCCGTCAACAGGCCGATCGCCTCGGCTATCTCGGCGAGTGTGTTGTCGAAGCCGTGGGGCAGCGCCCGAAGATAGAAATCGTAAGCATCGAGCATGTCCGGGCGCTTGCTCCGGGCCCGCTCGATTTCGGCCCGCCGAAGCGTCGGTTCGAGGGCGCCGACGATACTCTCGGTCAGACGATCCTGCAGATCGAAAATATCTTCGAAGGAACCCTCGAATTTTTCCGCCCAGACGTGATTTCCCGACGTGCCTTCGATGAGCTGGCCGTTGATGCGCACTCGGTTCGCCGCCCGGCGCACGCTGCCTTCGAGCACATAACGGACACCCAGCTCCTTCGCGACCTTGCGGATGTCCACGGGGTGGCCCTTGTAGGCGAAGGTGGAATTGCGGGCGATGACGAAGAACCCCGGCATCTTGGAGAGGTCGGTGATCAAGTCCTCGACGAGGCCATCGGCGAAATATTCCTGCTCCGGGTCGCCGCTCATGATGACGAACGACATTACCGCTACTGACGGCTTGACCGGCACGGACACCGCCGGCGAGGGGCGGGCAGCACGCGGGGCGCCGCCCCAATCGACGGAATAGACCCGGACAGGCCGCGCGATGTTCTTCAGTTCGCGCTCGCCGAGGTCGTCGAACCTCATCCCCGTCTTGCCGGCGGCGTCTTCCTGCACGCGCTGTGAGACCCAGATGCCGCCCGGGTCGGCGATGCTTTCCAGTCGCGCTGCGATGTTGACGCCGTCGCCGAAGATGTCGTCGTCCTGCATGACGATGTCGCCGACGTTAATGCCGATGCGGAATTCGAGGCGTGGTGTGTCGCTGGCGGCGTTGCGTTCGGCCATGCCGGCCTGAACCTCGGCGGCGCAGCGCACCGCATCGACGACGCTCGAAAACTCGGCGAGCAGGCCGTCACCGGTGGTCTTCACGATGCGGCCGCGGTGCCTCGCGATGGCGGGATCGAACAGTTCGCGCCGGTGAGCCGTGAGGCGGGCCAGAGTTCCCTCCTCGTCTACCCCCATCAGACGGCTGTACCCCGCGACATCAGCCGCAAGAATTGCCGCAAGCCTACGGTTGGTGCGCACCTCAGCCATTCGGGAGTCATATTGCGTTGCCATGGCGGACGCCAGTTGCCTTGGCCCGTTCGACCACCGGCTCGCCGCCGTTGTCGTTGGGGAATGAGGTTGGCGGCAAAGGCTTCGCGACAATACCGACCTGCGGGCGAGGCTCGCGCGGACCCCATGCGGTTATAAGCGTCGAGGCGGCGATCTTGCAGCCTTCGGCGAGCGCCGGGCGCTAGCGCACCACTGTGATCGTCTGCGCGGCGCGGGTGATGCCGGTGTAGAGCCAGCGGGCGCGGTGCTCACGGAAGGCGAAGCTCTCGTCGAAAAGGACGACGTCATCCCACTGCGAGCCTTGCGCCTTGTGAACAGTGAGGACGTAGCCGAAGTCGAACTCGTCGGAGCGCTTGCGCTCGGGCCAGGAGAGGGCGTCGGCGGTGCCGTCGAAGAAAGCCGGGTTGATGGAGACGGTTGTCGCCTTGCCGGCTTCGCCTTCCTCGGGCGTCAGGGCATAGCGGAGCAGGCCCTTGCGGGGCTTGCGCGCCTGGTCGACCGTCCACAGGCTGCCGTTGAGGAGACCGCGCTTGCGCACGTTGCGCAGGCACACCAGCGTGTCGCCGGCAACCGGCACCGGGTCGGTGCGCTCGAGCAAGGCGCGGATGCGGGTGTTGTAGCTGCGGCGGGTGGCGTTCCGCCCGACCAGCACCTGATCGGCGGCGAGCACATCCTCGTGGTCGATGTCGTTGCGGCCGACGACGCGGCTGCCGCCGTAAGAGCCTTCGTCGAGCTTGCCCCCTTCGCGGATGGTCATCGACATGCGGATGATCGGGTTTTCCGCCGCCTGGCGGTGGACTTCGGTCAGCATCACGTCGGGCTCGGCGGCGGTGAAGAAGCCGCCGCCGGCGATGGGCGGAAGCTGGGCCGGGTCACCCAGCACCAGCACCGGCGAGCCGAAGGAAAGGAGATCGCGGCCGATCTCGTCGTCGACCATCGAACATTCATCGATGATGATGAGGCCGACCTTGCCGGCCTCGCTGTCGTCGTTGAGGACGAAGGTCGGGCCGTTCTCGTCCTCGCCGCGCGAACGGTAGATGAGGCTGTGGATGGTGCGGGCGCCGGTACAGCCCTTGCTCCGCATGACGTGCGCCGCCTTGCCAGTGAAGGCGGCGAAGACGACGCCACGGTCGGCGCCCTCGGCGATGTGGCGGGCAAGCGTGGTCTTGCCGGTGCCGGCGTAGCCGAACAGGCGGAACACCGGCTGCTCGCCGGCCTTCAGCCAGCGCGCCACGGCGGCGAGCGCGGCATCCTGTTGCGGGGACCAGACGTGAGACGGCAAACGAAACTCCGGGGGACGCGCGATCAGCGGATGGTCTTCACCAGCGTGGCGTCGGGATAGCACGTAGATGGTTGCCCGTGCTTCGCCTGCCAGAGGCCGATGGCGATGCGTGTCTTGAAGCCGACGAGGCCATCGGCCTTGCCGACATCGTAGCCCTTTGTCACCAGCCGATCCTGCATGAGCTTGACCTCGGCGCGGCTGAAGCCGGTCGGCGCCGACCAGGAGGCGACGAAGGGGCGGTCGTTGCCGAAGCGGTCGGCGAGCTGGGCGATGTAGATGGCGTAGAGGTCGGAGTTGTTGTACGCCTTCAGGCGATAGAAATTGTCGGTGACGATGAACGCTGGGCCAAAGCGGCCACCGGGCATGAGCAGGTAGTCGTTGCCGGCGTCGGGCGGCAGCGGCGTGCCGTCGATGCGGGTGACGCCGAGCCTTTGCCATGCGGCGACGGGCTTGCCCTGTTCGGGGCCCTCCAGCGTGCAGGCTACGCCCTCCGGAACGCGTGCTTCGACGCCCCAGCCGCGCGCCGCCTGCCAGCCTTGGCCGGCGATGAGGCGGGCGGTGGTGGCGAGGCTGTCGGGGACGGAGTTCCAGATGTCGCTCTTGCCGTCGCCATCGAAATCGACCGCCGACTGCAGGAACTCGGACGGCATGATCTGCGACTGGCCCATGGCGCCGGCCCACGAGGCGCGCATCTGGTCGGGCGTGACGTCGCCGCGCTGCAGGATCTGCAAAGCCGCGATCAACTGGCCGCGGAAGTAATCCTTGCGGAGGCCGATGAAGGCTTCGGTGGCGAGCGCGGGAACGACGAGCTTCGGCAGGTGCTCGGCGCCATAGCCGGTTTCCTTCGCCCAAATGGCCACGAGGATCGGCGCGGGTACGCCGTACCTGGCGGCGATTGCGGTCAGCGTCTTCTGCCACTGGGTGAGCTTCTGGCGGCCGGCGGCGGCGAGGCTCGCCAGGATTTTCTCGTTGAAGTAGGCGCCGGGGGCGCGGAATTCGGCTTGGGCATCGTTCGGCGGCAGCGTCGCCGGGGCGCCGGGCGGCTGCAGCTCGGGCATGGTCCAGTCGAGGGTGACGCCGGCGAAGGCGCGGTCGAACACCGGCCGCGAGACGCCGGCGGCTTTGGCGTCCGGCCACAGGTCGGCGACGATCCATGCCTGGAACTGCTTCTCCACGGCGGGGCGATCGACGGCGGCAAAGGCCGGAGCGGCGAGGGCAAGCGCGAGAGCGAAAAAGACGAGGCGGCGGAGCATGGCCCGCAGCATTCGCGGGAACGGCGGCGGTGTGCAAGGGCGAGGGCGCGCTTGACCTTTTCGGGCAAATCGGCGATTGCAGCGGCATGACGACGGCGCGCGCTCGCGCGATTTGCACTTTCTGCATTATTACCGGCTAGCTGACACGCTGGCTGAGGCCGTCCTCTCTTTGCCCATCTGAAGACGAGACGATCGCCCGGCCGGCATTTTTGGCCCCGGGGCGCGGCTTGGCCGCTCCGCGCCTCTTGCGGGAGACCTTGCGATTATGGTCTTGCGACTGCACAACACGCTGACACGCACGAAGCAGGACTTCGTGCCGATCGACCCGAAGAACGTGCGCATGTACGTCTGTGGGCCGACGGTCTACGACTTCGCGCACATCGGCAACGCCCGCCCGCTGATCGTCTTCGACGTGCTGTTCCGGCTTCTGCGACACCTCTATGGCGACAAGCACGTCACGTATGTCCGCAACATCACGGACGTGGACGACAAGATCAACTCGCGCGCGGCGCAGGAATATCCTGACCTGCCGCTGAACGATGCGATCCGGGCGGTGACCGAGAAGACGACGGCGCAGTTCCATGCCGACGTCGATGCGCTGGGATGCCTGCGGCCGACGCACGAGCCGCGCGCCACCGACTATGTCGAGCGCGAAGCGGCATCGACCGACATGATCCGGCTGATCGCCGACCTCATCGCCAACGGTCATGCCTACGCGGCTGAGGGGCACGTGCTCTTCCATGTGCCGTCGATGCCGGACTACGGCACGCTCTCCAACCGGGCGCTCGACGACATGATCGCCGGGGCGCGGGTGGAAGTGGCGCCCTACAAGAAGGACCCGATGGACTTCGTGCTGTGGAAGCCATCGAAGCCGGGCGAGCCGGCGTGGCCTTCGCCGTGGTCGAACGGGCGGCCGGGCTGGCACATCGAGTGCTCGGCGATGGCCGGGGCGCTGCTCGGCGACACCTTCGACATCCACGGCGGCGGCATCGACCTCATCTTCCCGCACCACGAAAACGAGATCGCCCAATCGCGCTGCGCCCACGGCACGGCGACGATGGCCAACTACTGGCTGCACAACGGCTTCCTCCAGGTGGAGGGGGAGAAGATGTCGAAGTCGACCGGGAATTTTGTGACGATACGGGACGCGCTCACCCGTCTGCGCGGCTGGCGAAATGCCGGAGACATTGTGCGCCTCAATATGCTGAAGACCCACTATCGAGAGCCGGTCGATTGGACCGAGCATGCGCTGATCGAAAGCGCCACGGAGATAGAGGCGTGGCGTAAGAGAATAAGGCTGACTTTGCCATCGACGCCCCCGGCAGATTTTGTGGAAGCGCTTGCAGACGACGTCAACACTCCTCTCGCGATCTCTGTTCTACGCCGTCTAGCGAAAGAAACCTTCTCCAGCCGAGGCTCTTCCAGAGGGCGCGAAGCTTCAGCCGAGCTAGTCGCGTCGTTGGCGCTCCTCGGTTTTGAAGCAACCGTGTCGGAAGCGGTAGCCGGCGCGGCGGAGTATAAGGCGGACATTCGCGCGGAGATCGCCAAGGCTATACGCTCCGTTGAGGAGAGGGAGCGCGCCGCTGACGCGTCAGCTCGAGGTATCGACGCATTTGTTGTGCAAGATTTGATTACTGATCGTCTATCTGCTCGAGCCGCGAAAGATTTCGCAGAGGCCGATCGCATCCGCGACGAGCTGGATGCGATGGGGATCGCGTTGAAGGACGCGAAGGACCCCAACACTGGCGAGTTGGTGACGACGTGGGAAGTGAAGCGGTGATGTGCTTCCTTGCTCCGTCATGGCCGGGCTTGGCCGGCCCATCCACGTCTTGCTCTGCGCGTTGGCCGGAGTGCGGGCAAGACGGAAGGCTGGATGCCCGCATTCGTGGGTGGCTGGGCGGGTCTCAGCAGATCATGACGGTGACGCATGGACGTGCGATGACGATGGTGGGCAGGGTGGCGCAGTTGATAAGCGACAACAACTGAGGAGGGTCAAACAATGACGATTGATATCGATCACACGAGCCTGAGCGTTTCGGACTACGCGAAAGCGAAGGCGTTTTATGCCGCGGCGCTGGCGCCACTGGGCTGCGGTCTGCAAATGGAATTTCCCATGGATGACGGATCACGCGTCATGGGAATCGGTTTGCCCGGCAAGCCGTTTCTGTGGATCTCCGGCGGCGGCAAGACCAGTCCGCCTGTGCATATTGCGCTCCGCGCCGAGAACCGCGGTCAGGTCAACGCGTTCTACGCCGCGGCGATAGCGGCGGGGGGAACCGACAACGGCGCGCCCGGACCGCGGCCGCACTATCACGAGCACTACTACGCGGCGTTCGTGCTCGATCCGGATGGGCACAACATCGAGGCGGTGGTGCACTCGCCCGACATGCCGGCGAAGCCGGCCCGCAAGCGCGCCGCGGCCAAGCGCTCGGCGGCAAAGACTGCAAAGAGGCCAGCCAAATCGGCGACTGCAAAGAAGCCTGCGCGGAAGGCTGCCAAGAAGCCGGCGGCCAAGCGTAAGCCCGCCGCCAAAAAAGGGCGCAAGGGCAGGAAGAAATGAGCGGACTGGACCACGCCAGCCTCAGCGTCGGCGACTATCCCGCAGCGCGGCGTTTCTACGACGCCGCGCTGCAGGCGTTGGGTATCGCGCTGCGTCGGGAGATGCTGAAAAGCCAGACGGGAAAGTTCGATGTCGCCATTTATGGAAGGCCGGAAGCGTCGGTCGTTGTGATCGCCGGCGGCGGCAAGGCGACGCCGCGCGTGCATCTTGCGTTCAGCGCAGCGAACCACGGCGAGGTCGACGCCTTCTACAAGGCGGCGATGGCCGCAGGCGGCACGGACAACGGACCACCCGGAATCCGTGCCAACTACAATCCGAATTACTATGCCGCCTTTGTGTTTGATCCGGACGGCAACAACATCGAAGCGGTATGCCGCCAGCCATGATGGCCGGCGGGCGCCAAGAGACAACGATGAGCGAAGTCCAGGAATTGACCGGCGGCTGTCAATGCGGAGCCGTGCGCTTCCGTGTCGAGCGGGTGGGGCGCGGCTCGATCTGCCATTGCCGCATGTGCCAGAAGCAGTTCGGCTCGTTCTTCGCGCCTCTCGTCACCTGCTTCGGCGTGACGTGGACGCGCGGCGCGCCGGGCTGGTTCCAGAGTTCCAACCTCGCCCGGCGCGGATTCTGCGCTGCCTGCGGGACGCCGCTTGCCTATGAGGCCGAGGGTGAGTTGGAGCTCGCCATCGGGGCGTTCGACAATCCCGTGGCAGTGGCACCGATCGAGCAGGTGAACCCGCGCGACAAGTTGCCGTTCACGGACGGCCTGCCGAACCTACACATGCGGATGCCCGGCGAAGACCCCAGGCAGGACGCGTTCAACGCCGCCGTGGTGAATTTCCAGCACCCGGACCACGATACGGCGGTGTGGCCGGCCGAGGCGCAGGCATGAACAAGGAACGTCTCTACCTGTTCGACACGACGCTCCGCGATGGGGCGCAGACCAGTGGCGTCGACTTCACGCTCGACGACAAGGTCGCCATCGCGGCGATGCTCGATAGGCTGGGCGTGGACTATGTCGAGGGCGGCTATCCGGGCGCCAACCCTACCGACACGGCATTCTTCGGGGAGAAGCGGACAGACCACGCGAAATTCACCGCGTTCGGCATGACCAAGCGGCCCGGCGTGAGTGTCTCGAACGATCCGGGGTTGCGCGCGCTCATCGACGCCAAGGCCGACGCAATCTGCTTCGTTGCCAAGACGTGGGACTACCATGTGCGCGTGGCGCTGCAGACGACGGAGTCGGAAAACCTCGAAGGTATCCGCCAGTCGGTGACGGCAGCGCGCGAGGCGGGCAGGGAAGTCCTCGTCGACTGCGAGCATTTCTTCGATGGCTACAAGGCGAACCCGGCTTATGCTCTCGCCTGTGCCGTTGCCGCTTATGAGGCCGGGGCGCGCTGGGTGGTGCTCTGCGACACCAACGGCGGCACGCTGCCGGAGGAAGTCGAAGCGATTGTCAGCGAAGTCGCGCGCGCCATTCCGGGCGAACGCCTCGGCATCCACGCGCACAACGACACCGAGCAGGCGGTGGCCAATTCGCTGGCTGCGGTGCGCGCCGGAGCGCGGCAAATCCAGGGGACGCTGAACGGCATCGGCGAGCGGACCGGCAACGCCAACCTGACATCGCTCATCCCGACGCTCATGCTGAAGTCCGGGTATGCCGACCGTTTCGACATCGGGGTATCGATGGCGGGGCTGGCCGACCTCACCGCGCTGTCGCGGCGTTTCGACGAGATGGTCAACCGGGCGCCCAACCGGCAGGCTGCCTACGTCGGAGGCAGTGCGTTCACGACCAAGGCGGGCATCCATGCCTCGGCCATCGCGCGGGACCCGAAGACCTATGAGCACGTCATGCCCCAGCTGGTCGGCAACCGTCGGCATGTTCTGGTTTCCGATCAGGGCGGCAAGGCCAATCTCGTCGCGGAGCTGGCCCGCTTTGGTCTGGAGGTCGACCGCAACGACCGGCGGCTGGACACGCTGTTGCGCACGGTCAAGGAGCGCGAGTCGGTCGGCTATGCCTACGAGGGCGCGGCGGCCTCGTTCGAACTGCTGGCGCGGCGGCTGCTCGGCGGCGTGCCCACCTATTTCGATGTCGAAAGTTTTCACGTCACCGTCGAGCGCCGGCACAACGCGGTCGGCGAACTGATCTCGGTGTCGGAAGCGGTAGTGAAGCTGAAGGTCGGCGGCGAGCGGCTGCTGACGGTCGGCGAGGGCAACGGCCCGGTGAACGCGCTCGACCAGGCGCTGCGCAAGGACCTCGGTGTCTATCGCGACACCATCGCCGACCTCGAACTCACGGACTACAAGGTGCGCATCCTCAATGGCGGCACGGCGGCGGTGACGCGCGTGCTGATCGAGTCGACCGATGCTTCCGGGGACTCGTGGTTCACGGTCGGCGTATCGGAGAACATCGTCGATGCTTCGTTCGAGGCGCTGAACGATGCGATCGTTTACAAGCTGCTCAAGGCCGGGGTGAAGGGGGCCTAGGCGGTTCCGGGCGGGTTGGTGTACGCTCGGCGCGAGGAAAACGTGCCCGGGAGGAAGCCATGAACGACGCCAGCGCCGTCAAGTCGGCGACTGCGATTCCGTTCGATGCCGCCAAGCTCGATGCGATACTGGACCGCGCCGGCATCGACGCGCTGATCGTTTCGTCCAAGCACAACATCCAATACCTGCTCGGCGGCTATCGTTTCTTTTTCTTCGAGCATTTCGACGCCATCGGCGTCGGCCGCTACACGCCGCTGCTGGTATATCAGCGCGGCCACGTCGAGCGGACGCGCTACATCGGGAACGGCATGGAGCGCTACGAGAAGGATCTCGGCGTGCTGTGGTCGCCGGATTTCGTTTCGTCGGCGCTCTATGGACCGAAGGCCATGGCCGCCGCGGTCGAGCACCTGAAGAAGAGCGGGATGGGAGCGAAGACGATCGCCGTCGAGCGGGCGTTCCTCGGCGCGGATGCTGAAGAGGTGTTGCGAAAAGAGATGCCGGGCGGGCGGATCGTCGATGCGCTGGTGGCGCTGGAAGACCTGCGCGCGGTGAAATCGCCGCAGGAACTGCAGTATCTGCGCGAGGCATCCGAAAAGGTCGTCGACTCGATGCTGGCGGTGATGGCGGGACACGGGCCGGGCACCTCGACCCGCGCGCTTGTCGACGCGATGCGCCTGGAGGAGATCGAGCGAGGGCTGGAGTTCGACTATTGCCTGGTCACGGCCGGCGCCAGCTTGAACCGGGCGCCATCGGACAGGCTGATCTGGGGCGAGGGCGATCCGCTGACGCTCGACTCCGGCGGCAACATCAAGGGCTATATCGGCGATGTCTGCCGGATGGCGATCCACGGCGAGCCGGATGCGGAGTTGATCGATCTCCTCGGAACCGTCGAGGAAATCCAGCAGGCGTCACGGAAGCCGATCCGCGCCGGCGCGCGCGGCGGCGACATCTACGACGCGGTCGATGGCCTGCTGCGCCGCTCGCCGCATGGCAACCTCCTGGAATTCGTTGCGCACGGCATGGGACTGATCAGCCACGAGGCGCCGCGACTTACCGATAAGGGGCCAATCCCTTATCCGGCAGACGCCGTGGACAAGCCGTTGGAAGCCGGCATGGTGTTGTCGATCGAGACGACGCTGCCGCATCCGAAGCGCGGATACATCAAGCTGGAAGATACGCTGGCGGTGACGGCCGACGGTTGGGAGGCATTCGGCGATCACGGCCGCGGCTGGAACCGCGGCGGCACGGCGGCCTAGCTACAGCCGCGCGTCGGCCGGTTCGTCGAGCTTCGCACGCGGCACGGCGGCGAGTGTGGCGCGGATGGTCGGGATGACCTCATCCACAGAGTCGACGAAGGCGACCGGGAGGTCGGTGTGATCGCCAAGGAAGGCCTTGTGCAAGAAGCCTTCTTCCATCATGCGCCGGAACAGAGCGATCAGCGGGTCCCAGAAGCCGTTGATGTTGACGATGAGGACCGGCTTGGCATGCTGGTCGAGCTGCGCCCAGGTCATCACCTCGACGACCTCCTCCAGCGTGCCGATGCCGCCGGGCAGCGCGACGAAGGCGTCAGCGCGCTGGAACATGATGCGCTTGCGCTCGTGCATGTCGGCGGTGACAACCAGATCGGGCACCTCGCGCAGCATTATCTCGCGGTCCTTCAGGAACTGCGGGATGATGCCGGTGACATCACCGCCATTCTCGATGACGGTGCGGGCGACGATGCCCATGAGGCCGATCGAGCCGCCGCCATAGACGAGGCGGACTTTCGCCGCCGCCATAGCGGCGCCGAGGCCGCGGGCGGCGGCGGTATATTCGGGCGCAGCACCGGCGTTGGCGCCACAATAGACGCAGAGACTTCTGAATTCGGCCATGGGGGTGTGTCGCACCGGGCGAGGGCGGGCGTCAAGATTTTCCGTGGCTGGCGCTTAGTCGAGGGCGCCGTGGCCGGAAAGGATGGAGGCGGCGCCTGCCACGGCGTCGCGATAGGCGTCATCGTAGCTGACGCCGCTGATACCCCAACGGTAGGCCTTGCCCTTCCACTGCATGCGCCAGTTGACGACCCAGCCGTGCACGGCGTCGCTGAAATCGAGGGTGCCGACGAGGGCGGCATTGGCGCTCTCCGCTTTGGCGGCTGCGTCGAGGGCGGCGAGGTCGGCGTCGGGCAGCTTCGCGAAGCTGGCGCCGGTGGCGGCAAGCGTGGCGCCGGCGGCGAAGGCGGCGTGCAGGCCGTAGCGTACGGCGGTCGCGGCCAGTGTATCGCGCATGCCGGGATCGCGGTCGCCATCGCTGGCGGGGCTGAACACGGTGTCGCCCTTGCGCGTGCCGACGAAAAGCAGGACGCGCGGCCGGGGCTCTGGCCACGGCTTATCGCCGAGGGATGCGAGGACGGCGTCGATCTTTGCCTTGTCGAACGTGACGGTGAAGTCGTTGGGGCGGTCGTAGCTGCCCTGCTCGTCATGGAGGGCGATGCCGGTCATGCGGTCGTAGTAGCTGAACGAATCGACGAGGCTGCCCGCGTCGGGCGCGAGTTTCGCTATGCGCGGATCGATCGCCAGCCGCCGGTTGCCGGAAACCTTGACCAGCACATCGCCCAGAAGCTCGGTCAAGGCGGGGCCGCGGCGCTCCACGGAGGTGCCGCTGGTGACCATGGTCACCTGATAGGGGTTGTCGATATCGGCGGCGGCTCGCGCCGGTGACGCGGCCGATATAGCTAGGAGGATGGCGGTCAGCAGTGCGAACGGAAGTCTTGCCAAGCTGTTGCCTTTTTGCCGGCGAATGTGGCGCATCGGTCGGACGATGACGAAGCCGGGCCGAGGCGGCAATTCAATTGTTTGCTCACCGCTGATGGCACCGCGTTTGCTTGTGGTGGGTGGGCGACCACGTATAATTCCGGCGCATCCGAGCCCTTCGGATTCGGCGGAGCGGATATCGAGTCATGAACAAGAGCCTCGGATTTCTCGTTTTTCTCGTGGTCATCGGCGGGTTGACCTATCTTGAGGTTCCGGCGTGGCACGGCGGTCAGTCGGCCGTGGTTATGGCGCCACCAGCCGAGACTGCTCCGGCTGCGGCGGCAGCCGCCGCGGACAACACTCCGGCGGCACCGGCCGCGGCGCCGGCGGATACGACTGTGGCCACTGCCAACCCGACCGTCAGCGAGCCAGCGCCTGCGACGCCTGCGGCGACGGTTCCGCCTACTTTTGACGTGGTGCGTGTCGAACCTTCCGGGGATGCAACGGCAGCGGGGCAGGCCGAGCCCGGCTCCAAGGTCGAAGTGCTCGATGGCGCCGCACCCATTGCCACGGCCAAAGCCGACCAGAGCGGGGACTGGGCGCTCACGCTGAACAAGCCGCTGGACCCCGGCTCGCACGATCTTGCGCTCCGTACGACCTCTAAGGACCAGACCGTGGCGACGCTTTCCGACCAGCGGGTGACTGTCTCCGTGCCGGAGAAGGGATCCAAGGATGTGTTGGTCGTGCTCAGCGACCCCAACGCGCCGAGCAAGGTGTTGGAGGTGCCGAAGGGTGCCGGCAACGACACCAAAGTCGCCAAGCTGGAACCGCCGGCGCCTGCGGTTGTTGTCGGACCGCCCCCGCCCGCTGCTACTACTGAACCGCCGACGCCTGCCCCGACTGCGCAACCGCCTGCTGCGGCTGAGTCGCCGGCGCCTGCCGCTGCTGCGCAACCGCCGGCGTCCGCTGCCGCCGAACCGCCCGTGGTCGCGGAACCGCCAGTGGAAGCCGAGCCGCCGATCAAGGCAGAGCCGCCTGTTGCGGCTGAACCTCCGGTGGCGGCCGAGCCGCCCGTGGCAACGACCGCGCCAGAACCGGCGCCCACCACTCCGCCTCCGCCGACTCCCCAGGTGGTCGTTGGTGCCGTCGAAGCGGATACAGCGGGCTCGATCTATGTCGGCGGGACGGCGGCCACGGGAGAGACGGTGCGGGTCTATCTCGACGACAAGCCGCTCGGCGATTCGACGCCTACGGCGGCGGGGACGTGGCTGGTGCAGACGAAGCGCGACCTGCCGGCGGGCAGCTACACGGTCCGCGTCGATCAGGTCGACAGCGACGGCAAGGTCATCGCGCGCTCCGAAGTGCCCTTCGAGCGCGAGGTTGAGGTGGCCGAATTGAAGCCGGCCACCAGTGGCGGCGCCGGCGAAGCCGGAGCAGCGGCGTCGGGTCAGGTCACTATGGAGACTGTCGTGATCAAGCGTGGCGACAACCTCTGGCGGATCGCGCGGGGAGCCTGGGGGCAGGGCATGCACTGGTCGACGATCTATCAGGCGAACACTGATCAGATCCGCAATCCGCATTGGATCTATCCGGGACAGGTGTTCATCATGCCGAAGGGCGATGCGACCTGGACGGACTAAACAGGAAGAGAATAGCAGGGCGAGGACGACGGCATGCGGCCGTCGCTTGCCGTAGCTTCCCCTCCCACCGCGCTTTGCGCGACTACACTTCCCGGAGGCGGGTAGCGGTGGGCAGATTTCGGCGCTTGCGCTCAGTTCGCACGGGTCGCGCGGCTTGAATTCCGCACATTAGAGTTTATCTCGGGTACATCCGATCCGGACCCCGAGCCTCCATGTTCTTTCGTTTTGCCCTCCGCTCTCGCCGGAGCCTTTCGCGCCTGCCGGCCTGCGAATGAGCCTCGTTTCCGGCGCCCCCAAGGTTGCGTTGCGGACGAAGCGCGAGTCTATGGCTGCGGCGTTGTTGCGGTTGTGGCCGGTCATGTGGCCGTCAGGCCGGCCCGATCTCAAGGCGCGCGTCGGGATGGCTCTTGCGGTGCTGGTGCTGGCCAAGATCGTCACCGTGCTCGTGCCCTATACCTACAAGTGGGCGACCGATGCGCTGACCTCGAAGCCGACCGTCGCCGCCGACGGTTCGCTGAGCGTCGGCCTCGCCGTTGTCGTCACCGTGCCGATCCTGCTGATCGTGGCCAACGGCGTCGGCCGTATCCTGATGAACGTCTTCAACAACTTGCGCGATGCGCTGTTTGCCGGCGTCGGCCAGCACGCCGTGCGCAGGCTGGCCTACACGACATTCGTGCATATCCACGAGCTGTCGCTCCGCTATCACCTGCAGCGGCGGACGGGCGGACTGGCGCGCGTCATCGAGCGCGGCACCAACGGCATCGAGACGATCGTCCGCTACACGATCCTGAACACACTGCCGACGTTCCTCGAATTCGCGTTCGCGGCGGCGATCATCACGTACCAGTTCAACTGGCGGTATCTCGCGGTCGTGGCGGCGACGGTCGTGCTCTACATCCTGTTCACGGTGCGAGCCTCCAACTGGCGTATCGGCATACGCCGGACGATGAACGAGTCGGACCAGGACGCCAACAACAAGTCGGTGGACTCGCTGCTCAACTTCGAGACTGTCAAGTATTTCGGCAACGAGAAGATGGAAGCGACGCGCTTCGACCGCGCCATGGGGCGTTACGAGGCGGCGGCCGTGAAGATGTACACGTCGCTGGCGTTCCTCAACATCGGCCAGATCGTCATCTTCACCGCGGGCAGCACGATCTGCATGGCGATGTCGGGCGTCGCCGTCCTTCACGGCCAACAGTCGATCGGCGACTTCGTGCTCATTAATGCGCTGCTGCTGCAGCTTGCCGTGCCGCTCAACTTCATCGGCATGGTCTATCGCGAGATGAAGCAAGGGCTGATCGATGTCGAAGCGATGTTCGACCTGCTTGAGGTGACGGCCGAAGTTCAGGACCGGCCGGGCACCAAGGCACTCGCCGTCGATGGCGGGCGCGTGCGTTTCGAGAACGTTCTCTTCCACTACGACGCGGACCGGCCGATCCTGAAGGGCATCTCTTTCGATGTGCCGGCCGGACGGACGGTAGCGCTGGTCGGGCCATCAGGCGCCGGCAAATCGACCATTTCTCGGCTGCTCTTCCGCTTCTACGACGTGACCGGCGGGCGCATCACCATTGACGGCCAGGACATTCGCGACGTGACGCAGGAGTCGTTGCGCGCTGCCATCGGCATGGTTCCGCAGGACACCGTGCTCTTCAATGATACCATCGCCTACAACATCCGCTACGGCCGTCCGGAGGCGAGCGACGTGGAGGTTCGGGAAGCGGCCGACACCGCCCAGATTGGCGCGTTCGTGGAAAGCCTGCCGGCCGGGTACGCGACTGAGGTCGGCGAGCGTGGGTTGAAACTTTCCGGCGGCGAGAAGCAGCGGGTGGCGATTGCGCGGACCGTGCTGAAGGCACCGCCGATCCTCATTCTCGACGAGGCGACGTCGGCGCTCGACATCCACACCGAGCGCGAAATCCAGGCGGCGCTCGATCGGGTGTCGCGCGATCGCACGACGCTGGTGATCGCCCACCGCCTGTCGACGGTGGTCAATGCCGACGAGATCATCGTGCTGGACGATGGCCGCATCACCGAACGCGGGTCGCACGACGCGCTGCTGGCCGAGGGCGGCCTCTACGCCTCGATGTGGAACCGGCAGCGCGCGGCCGCCGAGGCGGCGGAGCGGCTGCGCCAGACGGGCGAGGCGGACATTGTCGGCATCGTCGACCGTGGGGAAGCGCCAGAGCCGGTCGCCGCCGAATAGTCTGCCGCGCTTCACTTGCCGGCGGTTCCATGCTTGTTATGCGCGCCCCGGGAAGGATGCGCATGAACTCGGCCGAATCGATCATCAGCTCGATCAGGGGAATGCTCGTCCCCATCCGGCGCGAGGGTTTCCCCTTCATCGCCATCCTGCTGGTGGTAACACTTTTCTTCGGCTGGTTCTGGGCGCCGATCTTCTGGATCGGACTGATCCTAACGGCGTGGTGCACTTATTTCTTCCGAGATCCGCGCCGCTACACTCCCCTCGACAAGGACCTTGTCGTCAGTCCGGCGGACGGGCGGGTGTCGCGCGTGTCGCTAGGGGTGGCGCCTAAAGAACTCGGGCTTGGCGAGCAGACCCGGCGGCGCGTGTCGATCTTCATGAGTGTCTTCGATTGCCACGTGAATCGCTCGCCGCTCGCCGGCCGCGTCACGAAAATCGTCTATACCCCGGGAAAATTCATCAACGCCGAACTCGACAAGGCGAGCGAGGGCAACGAACGCAATGGCTTTCTGCTGGAGACCGAGCATGGGCCGGTGGGCGTCGTGCAGATCGCCGGACTGGTGGCGCGTCGCATCGTCTGCTTTCGCGCCGAAGGCGACCAGCTGGCGCCGGGCGAGCGCATCGGTCTCATCCGGTTCGGGTCGCGCGTGGACGTCTACCTGCCGGTCAGCGCCACCATACTGGTCGGCGAGGGGCAGACGGCGATCGCCGGCGAAACCGTAATTGCCCGCTTCGGTGCCGGCGTCGGCGGCGAGCGCCGCGTCCGGATCAACTGAGCGGGCGATGTCGCTCTTCCAGCCTTTCAACCCCGACGAGGAAAATGTCCGGCGGCGCGTGCGGCCTCGCCTCGCGCCGGTGCCGCTGCGCTCGGTACTTCCGAGTCTCGTCACGCTGCTGGCACTCTGTGCCGGGCTCACGTCCATCCGCATGACGATCGAGCACCGCTACGGCCTGGCGGTGCTGTTGATCGCGGTCGCGGCGGCACTCGACGCCATCGACGGGCGCATCGCACGATTGCTGAAGTCGACCTCGCGCTTCGGCGCCGAACTCGACTCTATCGCCGATTTCGTCAACTTCGGCGTTGCCCCGGCCATCCTCGTTTACGTGTGGGCGCTGGCCGACCTCCGCTCGCTCGGCTGGATTGCGGCGCTGGTCTATGTGATCTCGGCGGCGCTCAGGCTCGCGCGCTTCAACGTGGCGCTCGATGCGCCCGACAAGCCGGACTGGCAGGCGCGGTTCTTTGTCGGCGTGCCGGCGCCGGCGGGTGCGGTCATAGTGATGCTGCCGCTCTACGCCGAGTTCACCGCGTTGCCGCTCCCGCATGGCTTCCTGACCGCGCCACTGGTGCTGGTCTACACGATCGCGGTCGGGCTGCTGATGGTGAGCCGGCTGCCAACATGGTCGGGCAAGCTCATCGGCCGCCGTATCGAGCGCGAACGGGTGGCGCCCCTATTTGTCGGCGGTGTGCTGGTGGTGGCATTCCTGGTCAGTTTCCCGTGGGAAACGATGACGGCGTTGTCGCTGGTATACTTGGGAAGTCTGCCGCTGGCGTGGAATGCCTATCAGCGCCACCTGCGGCAGGACCCTGCCAAGACGGGTGGTCCTAGCGCCGGTATTCCGTAAGCAGGCGGACCCGGTCGGCGAGCGGCATGTCGGGGGCGGCCTTGCGCATCGCGCCGAGCGCGCCCGATCCGGTTTCCGGCGCCATCAGCAGAAGAATCTGCCGCAGGCGTTTGACCTGCGCGTCGATTTCGTCGCTGACTTTCTCGTTTTCCTCGGTTGTCTGGAAGCGGGTTTTACCCATGATGACAAAGTCTCGCTCTATGCGGCCTTCTTCCAAGTTGGCCCCCGACGGTTAATGATTGTTTAACGGCCGCAAGCCCGCGAGCGAGCAGGAAATCCAGCATGCAGGAAACCTATCCCCGCGACATGACCGGCTATGGCCGCACGCCCCCCGACCCCAACTGGCCGGGCGGTGCCCGCGTCGCGGTGCAGTTCGTCGTCAACTACGAGGAGGGCGGCGAAAACAACATCTTGCACGGTGATGCCGCCTCAGAAGCGTTCCTGTCGGAGATCGTGGGCGCCCAGCCGTGGCCGGGCATGCGGCACGCCAATATGGAATCTATCTACGAATATGGTTCGCGCGCCGGCTTCTGGCGGTTGTGGCGCCTGTTTACCGGGCGCGAAATCCCGGTGACGGTCTATGGCGTAGCGACGGCGATGGCGCGCAACCCGGAGGCGGTCGCCGCCATGAAGGAGGCGGAATGGGAGATCGCGAGCCACGGCCTGAAGTGGGTCGAGATGAAGGACAAGGCAGAGGCCGAAGAGCGCCGCGACATTGCCGAAGCCGTCCGCATCCACACCGCCGTGACCGGTTCGCGGCCGCTCGGTCTCTACCAGGGCCGCTCGTCAAATAACTCCATCCGTCTGGCGGCGGAGGAGGGTGGGTTCGTCTATTCCTCCGACGCCTACGCCGACGATCTTCCCTACTGGATCGCCGGGCCGCATGGCCCGTTCCTGATCATCCCGTACACGCTCGACGCCAACGACATGCGCTTCGCCACGCCACAAGGCTTCAACTCGGGCGATCAATTCTTCGCCTACCTCAAGGACTCGTTCGACACGCTTTATGCCGAGGGCGAGGCGGGCGCCGCCAAGATGATGTCAGTCGGCTTACACTGCCGACTTGTCGGCAGGCCGGGGCGGGTGGCGGCGCTGGCGCGATTTCTCGACTACGTAGCAGGCAAGGACAAGGTGTGGCTGCCGCGGCGCATCGATATCGCGTGGCACTGGCACGCGCACCACAAGCCAGAACAGCGCTAGGCCGCGATCGACGTCATGTCGTCGAAGGAAACGCCGAGGGCCGCGTCGCTGCGCCAGCGCACGGTGCATGGCCGGCGCGGCTTCGGCGCTTGCAGCATCAGGTCGAAGTGCGCGGGAATGCCGAAAGGGTTGGACAGCGCGAGCATGGCGCCGGTCTCCGACAGATTGCGGATCGTGCAATCGAACACCGAATTTCCGCTGTCGGTCACGATCCTGCCGCCTTTGAGCGTGCGCATGCGCGGCGACCGGCGGCGATTGTCGTCGGTTACGGCGCGGGTGTGATTAGCATCGGTTTCCATTATGCACCTACCTAGGTACCTAATGCAGGTAAGGCAAGGATAGGACCCGATTGCGGCCCCGCGCGGAAATCGATGGGATCACGGTTAACGAATCGGGACGTTCAGCTAAGAGTAACCGCCGCCCGGATGTCAGACGGAGGCCGTGATGCCGCCGTCGACGAAGAGTATCTGTCCGTTGACGAAGTCGGACGCACCGGAGGCGAGAAACACCGCCGCGCCGGCCAGGTCTTCCATGCGGCCCGCGCGACCGGCGGGCGTACGTTTGTTGAGCCACGCAATGAATTCAGGATCGGCGAAGAGCGCCGTGTTCAGTTCGGTCTGAAAATAGCCCGGAGCGATGGCGTTGACCTGGAGGCCGTGGGGCGCCCAGTCGCATGCCATTCCGCGCGTCAATTGCCGCACCGCACCTTTGGAAGCTCCGTAAGGCACGATGGTCGCGCGCGCCAGGTCGGATGTCACGGACGCGATGTTGATGATCTTGCCGTGTCCGCGCGGGATCATTTTGCGGGCGACGGTGCGGCCGACATAGAAGACGCTATCGACATTGGTGCTGAAAATCTCGCGCCACTTCTCGTCGGGGAAATCCTGCAAAGGGACACGGTGCTGGGTGCCGGCATTGTTGACGAGAATCTCGATTGGACCGACATCGCGCTCGATAGTTTCGATCGCGGCATCGACCGCCGCCGGATCGGTAACATCGAAGACGGAAACGGAAGCTTCGGCGCCCCGCTCGCGCAGCGCTGCGGCCGCCGATGCAAGGCGTGGTTCATTGCGCCCGTTGAGCACGAGGCGGGCGCCGGCGTCGGCAAGGGCGCTGGCTAGGGCGAACCCGATGCCGCGGCCGGCTCCGGTCACCAGGGCGACGCGGCCGGAAAGGTCGAAGAGCTTCATGGGTGGTACCCGCAAAGGCTGGCTGGGGAACTCGATTACTTCGATGCCACCACGGAGTTCGGTTCAAAAGATCCGAGCGACCTCGAAAACGACCCGCGTCGTTATAGGAATACTCCGCGTTCGAGCATCATGCCCGAGGCACACAAGCGCTGAACCAATCGTTCCCGCCGTGGCTAACATATCATTGGCGACCGCGGATCCACGGCGGGTTCTGATATGCCGGCCCTGAGCAAGCCCGCGAACTGCCGGGGAGGCACAGGCCGGCTGAAATAGTACCCTTGCGCCTCGTCACACTGCTGCGCCCTGAGAAATTCCAGCGCCTCTTGCGTTTCAACACCCTCCGCAACAACCCGTAGCTTGAGACTCCGGGCCATACCGATCACCGCGGTCACAATCGCGGCATCGTCGCCAGCGGTGCTTATCTGACGGACGAACGACTGATCGATCTTGAGGGCATCGACGGGAAACTTTCGAAGATAACTCAAGCTGGAGTAACCAGTGCCGAAGTCATCGATCGCCACCTGTACCCCTCTGTCCCTCAGGGATTGCAGGATGGATGCGGCCGACTCGGCACGCTTCATAAGAACACTCTCGGTCAACTCCAGTTCGAGAGATCGCGGATCGAGGCCGGTTTCGCTGAGGATTGCGAACAGACCTTCTAGAAAGTTCTCCTCCCGAAACTCCATGGCGGAGACGTTCACGGCCATTGTCATCGCAGGCAGGCCTGCATCCACCCAAGCTCGGGCTTGCTCGCAGGCTTCACGAAGGACCCAGCCGCCGATTGGCAGAATAAGGCCGCAGTCTTCCGCCACGGGAATAAACTGCGCCGGAGAGACAGGCCCGCGGGTGGGATGTGTCCAGCGGATCAACGCTTCCGCCCCGGTGACCGCTCCCGTCTTTATATTGATCTTCGGCTGGTAGTGTAGCGCCAGTTCCTTGCGTTCCAAGGCGCGCCGCAGACTCTCCTCGATGGACTGCCGCTCGACCGCGCGGACGTTCATCGCCGGCTTGAAAAACCGATAGCTCTGGCGCCCATTTTCTTTCGCTTGGTACATCGCGGTGTCCGCGTTCTTGATGAGCGTCTCCGCATCCGAGCCGTCGTCGGGATAGACGCTGACGCCAATGCTCGTGGTGACGTGAAGATCGTGCCAGTCAATGGTATGGGCCTCCGCAACCGCCTGCAGCATTCTTCTCGCCGTAACGGCGGCGTCTTCCAACTGTTGGACTTCTGAAAGCAGCACTACGAATTCATCGCCGCCTTGCCGGCTCACCGTGTCCGAGCCGCGCACGCAGCTCACCAGCCGTTTCGCGACAGATTGAAGAAGCTTGTCGCCCGTCGGATGTCCTAGGGAATCGTTCACGTGTTTGAAGCCATCCAAATCCAGAAACAGGATCGCGACCTTGTTCAGATGACGCGGCGCCAAGGCGATCGCTTGGCCAACCCGGTCGTTCAGGAGCAGTCGATTGGGCAACCCGGTCAGAAAGTCGTGCTCAGCGGAATGGGTTATCTGCAGGGCCATCAACCGAGCCGCGCTCACGGCCTTTTTGCGCACGCTGATGTCGCGGATCGCCGCCGTTACAAGGATACCTTCGGCGCTCTCAAGCGGGCTCAGCATGAGCTCGATCGGAAATTCGCTGCCATCCTTCCTCTGCGCAGTGAGTTCGATCCCCATGCCGATCTGCTGCGCCAGCGCCTCGGTGTCGGAGCGAAGGCCATCCGCGACCAGTCGTTCTGCGAAGCCTTCAGGAATTATGTTCTTGACCTTTTGTCCGAGAAGTTCGTCTCGGCGGTAGCCGAACTGCTTCTCCGCTTGCAAGTTCAGAAGAACAATCTCTCCGGCCTGGTTCACCACCACCATCGCGTCCGGAGCCGCCTCCAGCAGACCGGCATATTTCCCTTCCACCTGTGCCAGATGCTTTTCCGCATTCTTGCGCACGCTGATGTCGCGGATCGCCGCCGTTACCAGGACGCCTTCGGGGCTCGGCATCGGGCTCAGCATGAGCTCAATCGGAAACTCGCTGCCATTCTTCCGCCGCCCGGTGAGCTCGATCCCGGTGCCGATCTGCTGCGCGAGGGCCTCGGTCGCGGAGCGAAGGCCATCAGCTTCCAGCCGTTCCGCGAAGCCCTCCGGGATGATGTTCTTCACTTTCTGCCCGAGGAGTTCATCGCGGTGGTAGCCAAACTGCTTCTCCGCCTGAAGGTTCAGGAGGACGATTTCTCCGGCCTCGTTCACCACCACCATGGCGTCTGGCGCTGCCTCCAGCAGACCGCGGTACTTGCCCTCCATCTGCGCCAGATGCCTTTCCGCGGCCTTAGCCACACTGGCGTCGACGTCGCGGAGCGCCGTGGCCAACGGCAGGGGAACTGGGATGGTTTTCATTTCGTTTCCTTGAGGCGATCCGGGTCGCGGCGTTGGGGTCAGCGCCCGGTTGCAAGCTAGACTCATCCTCGCCGTAATATGAAGATCGTGCTGCTGCCGAGGCGAGGTGGCGGCCTTGATGATCGGAAGGTCTGCGGTGTTGGCGCTCTGCAGTTCGGAGAGGCAAATTACGAATTCATCCCCGCGCCTTGACGGCTGACGGTGTCAGAAAGGCGCCGGTCAACGCGGTGCGATCGGCCAACTACAGCAACAACCGGTGGACGGCGCGTGATCAGGCGAGTCTTCAGTGCTTCATGTCAGAATCAGTTGTGCGAGCAGAGGAACAATTAAGGTGCCGCGCAACCGTCGACCGTTCAGAACCGCACATATCTTGGTTTTCTTTGTCGATGATAAACAATGCGTTGCCCATTCGATGGGTCTGAGTTGCCTTTAGTCGGGCTCGCTTGGCTACGCTTCGCGTCGGTTCAACCTGCGTCGCACTAACCCCGTCTCCGACGCGCAGCAAAGCCCGTGCAACCAGCTTCCCGCCCCTGCTTTGCAGTGCCAGCGGTTCTCGGGCCAACTTTCAGGTTTCTGCGACCGTGGCAATGCACTCCAGCGTTTCGTTCTTCACGTTGTTGACGACGCAGCGAACCATGTACGACTTGGTCAGGGGCGGGTCGTAGAACGGCACACCGCTGTCGGTGCCCCTCGCCCTTCGGATTTTCGGCGGAAGAGTTGACTGTTCAATTTTGTACAGACAATTCGCTCACCGGCCGTCAGATTTTGTTCTTGATTGTGGTCGGCGGCGTGTCACCCGAACCCGAGCTGATGGGACTTGCCGCAAACATCGTCTGTCCCGCGCAACGCGTACGCGTTCGATGAGTCCGTGGATTCCGGACCGGGGTGACGCCCATGAACAGTCGTTGCAAGACTGCCATTCTAGTTACGACACTGTTTACGGTGTTTCTCGCGGGCATCGCTCCCGCGAGCGCCCAGACGTTGGCGAGTTTCGCTGTCCTTGCCGGCTCAACCATCACCAATACGGGTAACAGCGTCATCAACGGAAACGTCGGCCTCAGCCCTGGCTCCGCTGTTACCGGATTTCCACCCGGCATTATTAACGGAACGCTTTCCGTCGCGGATGGCGTTGCCGGTCAGGCCAAAGCCGATCTGACGGCGCTCTTCAATCTCCTGGATTCCAGACCCACGACCGCCAACCTTACCGGCCAAGATCTGGGAACTGTCAGCAGCGCCATCGCGCCGCTCCAGCCCGGAGTGTACAATTTTGACAGCAGCGCCGCTCTCAACGGAGCGCTTTATCTGAACACCAGCGATCCGAACGGCATCTTCGTCTTCAAGATCGGCAGCACTCTGACCGCCGGCTCCGCATCGAGCGTCGTACTGAGCGATCCGGCAAACGGGCGCAACGTCTACTTCGTGGTCGGTAGCTCTGCCACGCTCGGCACAACTTCGGCATTCAAAGGCCAGATTCTAGCCTTGGACAGCATTTCGCTCAACAACGCCGCCAGCCTCAATTGCGGTGCCGCCTTGGCCCAGACCGGCGCGGTCACGCTGATCAACAACCTGATCACGGTCTGCCCGCTGGCGGTTGCGCTGGCGCCGGGTACGTACGGCACCACACTCGGTTTGGCGGCGAACGTAACCGGCAACGAACGCGCTGTGGCCGCAGCGCTGGACGCGGTCATCGCCGGTGGCGGCACCTTGGCGGTGGCCTTCCAGTTTCTGGCGGCGCTGACGCCGGACCAACTTGCCGCCGCGCTGGCGGAGCTTTCTGGCGAGGCCGGAACTGCTGTCGCGCCGGCGGGCACGCAGATGATGAACTCATTCCTGTCCCAGATCTTCGATTCAGCCTTTGACGACAGCGTGACCGGCCCAGCGAATCAAACAGCGGCTCCCGCAACGGTGCGAACTCTGGATTACGTCGACGAGAAGACGCCATCGTCGGGACCGGCGGCTGCATTCGCGCCTGTTCGCGGATCACTCCAGGATAACGGTCGCTGGGGCGTGTGGACGGCAGGCTACGGTAGCTACAGCATTACCGACGGCGATCCTTCAGTCGGCAGTCATGATCGCTCGGCCACCGCGTTCGGCCTCGCCGCCGGATACAGTCGCGCTGTCTCGGCCGTCTCGACCGTCGGCGTGGCATTCGGAGTCGGGCACACAGACTTCTCGCTTTCGGATGGCTTCGGTGGGGGTAGCAGCACGATGTTGCAAGCTTCCCTCTATGGCCGCACCAACTTCGGCAATGTCTACGTCGCTGGCGCGGCGGCTTACGGCTACGACGACGTTTCTACCGAACGCGCCGCATTGGGTGACCGCTTCACCGCCGCCTTCGGCGCCAACGATATTGCCGCCCGCGTTGAGGTCGGACGCAGGTTCGACTGGCTGATCCCCTACGCGGCCCTCCAGGGACAGGCGTTCTTTACGCCCGCCTATGGCGAGACTGCCGCATCGGGGTCACCCATCTTTGCCCTCAACTATGCGGTCCAGACGACGACTGACCTTCGCACCGAGCTAGGCGTGAGGATCGAGCGACAGATCGGCCTCGATAACGGGATGAGCCTTTCGCTTCGTGGCCGCGCGGCTTGGGCTCACGACATTGGTTCCCCGCCAAGCGCGACCGCCGCTTTCGAATCGATCCCCGACCAATTGTTCACGGTGGAAGGTGCTGGCGCCGCCGCCGATTCGCTGCTGCTATCGGCGAGCGCCGAAGTCGGGTTCAGGAACGGCATTTCGGTCGCAGCGCTGTTCGACAGCGCGTTGGCGGCGAATGCACAGATTTACTCCGGCACAGGGCGCGTAAGCTACCGGTGGTGATCGATGGCGGAGCACCACGCCTACGCGCTAGCGGCTCAAACAATCGCTACAATTGTAGGTAACTTTCGCGGATATCGACAACCTACCGGGCGTAAGCCTGCGCTCTATGCGCACCCCCTACCGGCCGATGGCCGCACTCGCCTTTGCCTGTCTTCTATCGAGCCCCGTGATCGCCCCGGCAGCTTGGGCCGCCGACACGGTCGCGTTCAGCACCAGCGCCGCGCTTGGCACCATCGTCGTGCGCACACAGGAGCGCCGTCTCTACCTGGTGCTCGGCAACGGACGCGCGCTCCGCTACGTCGTCGGGGTCGGCCGCGCCGGCCGCCAGTGGGCCGGTAGTTCGTTCATCGACGGAAAGTATATTCGCCCCAATTGGACGCCACCGGACCTGATCAAACGGGAGCGGCCGAGCGTGCCTGAGGTGATTGCCAGCGGATCACCTGCCAACCCGATGGGTGCCGCCGCGATGACGTTATCAGGAGGCCAGTATGCAATCCACGGAACCAATGCGCCGAACTCGATCGGCGGCTTCGTCTCCCATGGGTGTATCCGCATGTTCAACCGGGACATCCTAGACCTCTATGGTCGGGTGCGCCTCGGAACGCCTGTCGTCGTGATGCTATGATGGGCTGAACCAAATCCTTATTGCCGACAACTGCAACCGGTTCATCATCAGCACGCTGCCAGCGCCGGCCGGAACCAGCTCGGCCAGGTTCACCGGCTCGGTTTGTTTGGAAAAATTGGGAGTAGAACGATGGGCTTTGACCAGTATCACGAACCTGCCGGTGAACTATCGCAAAAGTTGCGAACATTCGCGCGGATGATCACGTCGATGATCGAGGAGGCTGAAGCCATCAGCTGGTACGAGCAGCGGATGGCGCTCGAGAAGGATCCACAAGCTCGCGCGATCATGAAGAACGCTCAAAAAGAAGAATTCAAGCACTTCGGAATGGATTTGGAGTTCCTCCTTCGCCGTACGCCTGCGTGGCGCGCCGAGCTAAAGGATATCCTGTTTACAAAGGGCGACATCGTGGCGCGGGGCGAGGCTGCTGAAAAGAAGGGCGGGTAGCGGACACAATGAAGTAATACCTTAGAACAGGGCAGGGACAGGCGGACACATCTCGCTCAACTAGGCGGCTCGCGTCGGTTTGTGAGCGGCGGGATCCGGAAAGCCGGCCTGCGGAATTCGGCCCTTCGGTGCCGCCTAATTTGGTCCTATACTGGCCCCATATGCTAGGTTGATCCCCTCTCTCGTAGTGAGTTCACACATGGGACATGCTGGACGTAAGCTTCTCGCCTTGGCGGCTCTGATCGGGATCGCCGTTTCCGCAAATGCTGCGCCCGCGGGGGCAGCGGCGACGACGGTGACTGTTCAACTCGTCGACAAGGTTCCCGACGCGCCAATGGCGACCGGCCTCACGTACGGTACGCCCGGCATCGATCTCTCCAAGGCGACGCAGATCATAAAGGCCTCGCGGACAACCGCGCCCGCCGGTAACGTAACCTTCAACGTTACCAATACGTCGACCGACATGGTCCATGAAATGCTGGTGCTCCCTGTCTCGACCGCTAACCAGCCGCTTCCTTACCTGGCCGATAAGCTAACTCTCGACGAGAGCAAGACCAAAAGCGCCGGCGAAGTATCTGAACTCGATCCGGGCAAATCCGGGACCCTGACGGTGAACCTCCAGCCGGGTACTTACCTCCTTGTTTGCAATCAGCCAGGACATTACGCGGCAGGTATGTGGGTAATGTTCACCGTCACGAAGTAGCATCGGCTGCAAACAAAGCGCGAGCGGCATTGGCGTTAGGACGCTTGGCCAATCGTTTTTGCTCGGCGAACGGCCCCCCCAGTCATTAGCCGAGCGGAGAGGCACCGGAGGTGGTTCCATAGAGACGCCTCCGGCGATCATCGAAGGGAGATGACATCCATGCGCTATCTGATGATGACACTAGCGCTAGCCGCTTACGCCTCGCCTGCCGCTGCGCTCAATCCTCAGCCCTTGCCGCCAGGGATTTACTCCCACGAGCCACCCGATCCCTGCGTGCAGGTGCTAGGCCGACACGCCCACGCGCGCTGCGTCGCCCAATATCAATTGAAGCTTCACAGTCACGGATCCGGCGGGGGAGCCGGGAAAATTCGC
>DATCBY010000071.1:0-7031 GCA_036511595.1 Bauldia sp. | reverse complement strand
CGGCGAGCGGCTGCAGCTGGCGCTCCCATTCGGCGACGGCGGCGCGGAAATCACCGTCGGATGCCATACGGGCTTCGGCCGCGCGACGCTCATTGGCGTCAAGCGTGCCGAGCACATATTCGCCCGCCAGGGCTTCCCTGTCTTCAACGCTCATTGCCACCGAGGCATTCCTTCAACACTGCCAAACTGCGTCGCAGAATTGTCTTCACGGTCGCCACCGGCTTCGCAAAGCGATCGGCGAGTTCATCGCGGCTCCAGCCGTAGCAGTAGGCCAGAACCAGCATGCCCCGCCTGTCCGCCTCGAGCTTGCCGAGGCAACTGGACAGCCGCGAACTTGCCAGAGGATCCCCGCCCGCCAACGGCGAGGCGAGGCGCTCGGACAGCTCGGCATCGAAAGTTTCCGACGCGGACGACACCCTCTCGGGGCCGCTGCGCGCCATATCGATCGCGGCGTGGCGAGCAATGGTCGTCATCCACGCGACCGGCGAGGCGATCCCTGGATCGAAGTCGCCGGCATGCCGCCAGATGCGGACGTAAGCTTCCTGCATCGCATCCTCCGCCCCCGAACCACTACCAAGGATACGTCGGGCGGACGCCAAGAGTTTCGGGGCTGTGCGCTCATAAAGCAGCCGGAACGCATTCCGGTCGCCCTTTGCGGCGCGGGCAAGGTATTCGACGAGGGCGGCCTGACTGTCGGTCACGATCCGGGATTTTCGCTACTTTGGTAAAATTACTTCAAAAGCCGCCTGTTAGCCTAGCCGTCTGCCGACGTGGTCGGCATTTTCCAGTCTAATGTCATGACAGGTCTTACGAAACTGGTCCGTCGAGGCGACGGAAAATCAACGATTGCAGCGTCTGGTGAAGAGCCACTGACTTTTTTTGCGGTGCAACCGTTCAAATGGGCGCGCGGAACCCTTATATGTGCGCCGGACTGCGGAAATGCGCCCTTTTCTGTACGCCCAGGGGACGGTGACGGGACAAATGGCCTCGAGAACATTCACGCCGAGCCGACTGGTCGCCGTCGCTCTGGTGGTCCTGGCTGCCGCGTGGATTTTGTCAGGGCAGTTGGGGGGGCACACCGAAAAAGCGCCAGCTCCGGCCAAGACCGCCGCCTCCACGATTCCCGTTCAGCGGGTCGGCGTGGCCGCGGCAACGCCGGAGCAGCACAAACGCGAAGTCGTGCTTTCCTGCATCACCAAGGCAGACCATTCGGCGAGTGCGGTCGCGCGCGCTTCCGGGGTAATCACCGACCTTAAGGTGACACGCGGCAGCAAGGTGCGGGCAAACGACGTCATTGCGACGATTTCCGACGAGGGCCGGACGGCGAGCGTGGCCCAGGCCAAAGCGGCGCTCGATCAGGCGCAGCTCGACTACGAAACCAAGAGCAAGCTGATCGCGAGCGGCGATGTTTCGCGGAACACGCTGGCCTCGCTGCAGTCGGCCGTCGCCGGCGCACAAGCGGCCCTCGCGGCGTCGCAGGCCGAGGCGGACCGGGCTTTCATCCGGGCGCCGATCGACGGCACGGTCGATACGGTGCCGGTGCAGCTCGGCCAAGCGCTCCAGATCGGGAACGAAGTTGCAACCATCGTCGATCCGAACCCGATGCTGGCGGTCGGCGCGGTCAACGAATCGCGGCGCACCGAATTGAAGGTCGGCCAGCCGGCGACGGTGCGCTTCATCGACGGCG
This sequence comes from Bauldia sp., assembly GCA_036511595.1. Lineage (GTDB taxonomy): Bacteria > Pseudomonadota > Alphaproteobacteria > Rhizobiales > Kaistiaceae > DASZQY01. Next base: position 5,344 of record DATCBY010000071.1, on the reverse strand, counting down.
CCATTGTGTCCGGCACCATCGATTTCGTCAGCCTCAGCGCCGAAGCTGCCACCCGCACCTATCGCGTCGAGGCAACCATGACAAACACCGACGCCAGCATCCCCGACGGGGTGACCTGTGAGATGACGGTGACGCTGACATCGCAGGAAGCGACCGCTGTGCCGCGTTCGGCGCTGGTCTTCTCCGACGCCGGCCAACTGGGCGTGCGCGTCGCGGATGAAGGCAACACGGTGCATTTCGTGCCAGTCGGGCTTGTCGATGACGGTCGCGAGTCGGTGTGGGTGTCGGGCATCGAAAAGCCGACGCGGGTGATCGTAGTCGGTCAGGACTTCGTCAAAGACGGTGACGTCGTGGAGGCGGTCTCGGCGGCGGCAGCCAGCGCACCGAAGCAGCAGCCGCCGGCATGAGGCGGATTGTCGACATCGCGGTCAGTCATGCGCGCCTGACCATCGCGATCCTGGTGTTCCTGCTGGCGGCGGGGGCGCTAGCCTACCTTCATATCCCGAAGGAATCGCAGCCCGACGTCCAGATTCCGTACATCTACGTCCAGCTTTCCGACCGCGGCATCTCGCCGGAAGACTCCGAGCGCCTGCTGCTGCGGCCGATGGAAACGCAGCTCAAGACAGTCACCGACGTCAAGCAGATGCGTTCGGCTGCCTTCGAGGGCGGCGGCTACGTGCTGATGGAGTTTAACGCCGGCTTCAACTCGGACGTGGCGCTGCAGGACGTGCGCGCCAAGGTGGATGCGGCGAAACCATTCATTCCGACCGACGCCGACGAACCCGGCGTCTACGAGGTCAGCCTCAGCCTTTTCCCCGTCATCAGCGTCGGCCTGACCGGCGACATCTCGGAGCGCACCCTCACCCGTATCGCCACAGACCTGCAGAACTCGATCAAGCAGGTGAATGGCGTCCTCTCCGCCGACCTGCAGGGCACGCGCGACCAGGCGGTGGAGATCATCGCCGAGCCGATGCTGCTCAAGAGCTACGGCGTCGACCTTACCCAATTCGGCGTGGCGGCGGCGCAGAACAACAGCCTGGTCGCCGCCGGCGACCTGGAAGGCAAGCAGGGCAGCTTCGGCGTCAAGGTGCCAGCGCTGATCGAGACGCCGGAGGACGTGCTCAACATTCCGGTAGCCGCCTCCAAGGCGGCCTCGGTCACGTTGGGCGACGTTGCGACCGTTCTGCCGACCTTCAAGGACGCGACCTCGATCACGCGCGTCAACGGCAAGCCGGCGGTCGTCATCGACGTGTCGAAGCGCGCCGGCGCCAACCTGATCGACACGGTGGCGGCGGTGAAGGCGGTCGTGGCCGAAGCCGAGAAGGGCTGGCCGGACGCGGTCAAGGTGCAATACATCGGCGACCAGTCCGTGTTCATCAAGAACATGCTGAGCGACCTGCAGAACAGCGTGACCACCGCCATCCTGCTGGTGGTCGTCGTGATCCTGTTCATCCTGGGCGGGCGCGCCTCGATCTTCATCGGAATTGCCCTGCCCTTCGCGTTCCTGACCGGCGTGCTCGGCCTCAATCTCTTCGGCGCGACGATGAACATCGTCGTCCTGTTCTCGCTGATCCTGGCTGTCGGCATGCTGGTCGACGACGCCATCATCGTGTCGGAATTCGCCGAGCGGCGAATGGGCGAAGGGATGAAGCCGAAGGAGGCTTATGCCTTCGCAGCGGCGCGGATGGCCGGGCCGGTGACTGCGGCGACCCTGACCCGCATCGCGGCGTTCTCGCCGCTGCTGCTGTGGCCGGGAATCGTCGGCCAGTTCATGAAATACCTGCCGATCACGCTGATCGCGACGCTGTCGGCATCGCTGGTGGCGGCGCTAGTCTTCACGCCGACGCTCGGCTCGCTGATCGGCAGGGCGCACGACAAGGTGCGCGAGACGGCACCGCGCGACGGCATCTACATGAAGACGGTGCGGCAGGCGATCCATCACCCGTGGATCGTGCTCATGATCGCCTTCGGCCTCCTGATCGCGGTGCCGACGATCTACGGCAAGGTCGGCGCCGGGGTGGAATTCTTCCCCAATGTCGAACCGGACACCGGGGCGGTGCTGGTGCACGCGCGCGGAAATCTGTCCCTGGCGGAAAAGGACAGGCTGGTCCAGCGGGTGGAAAGCGTCGTGCTCGGCGAGAACGGCATCTCAACCGTGTATGCCCGCTCCGGCAACATGGGCCAGGGGTCGCAGGACATTACTGAGGACGTTATCGGCAAGATCCAGTTCGAGTTCATCAACTGGAAGCTCCGGCCGACGGCAAACGCGCTCATGCAGGAATTACGCGACCGCACGGCGGATATTCCCGGCATCAAGGTCGAGGTAACCGCGGCCCAGGCCGGGCCGCCGACCGGCAAGCCGATCCAGGTACAGCTATCCAGCATATACCCCGACGCGCTTGAGGCAGCGGCCAAGCAGGTGACGGCGGAGCTGGCCGAGCATCCGGAAATCAAGGATCTCGACAGCGGCCTGCCGATGCCGGGCATCGACTGGGCGCTGCAGATCGACAAGGCGGAAGCCGCGAAATACGGCATCGGCGTCGGCGCGGTCGGCGCGGCGGTGCAGCTCGTCACCAACGGCATGAAGATAACCGACTACCGGCCGCCGGACTCGGACAAACCGGTCGACATCATCGTGCGCGTGCCGGAGGACCGGCGGACGCTGAACCAGCTCGATACGCTCGAGATCAGCACGCCGCAGGGGTCGGTGCCGATCTCGAACTTCGTCAAGCGCGTGCCGCAAGCGCGCGTCGGCCTCATCAACCGGGTCGACGGCGAACGGGTGGTCACGGTGACCGCCAACGTCGCCGTCGGGGCGCAGACGGCCGCCGTGCAGGACGCGGTCAGCAAGCAGCTCGCGGCGGCCGACTTCAAGGGTTTGGTCAAATGGAAGCTGGTCGGCTCGGACGAGGACCGCGCCGAAGCGCAGGCCTTCCTGGTCAACGCCGGCGGCGCCGCGATATTCCTGATCTTCGCCGTGCTGCTGGCGCAGTTCAACAAGCTGTCAAGCGTCGCCTTGGTGTTGTCGGCAGTGGTGCTGTCGACGATCGGCGTCTTCATTGGACTGATCGTCACGCACCAGGCGTTCGGCGTGGTGATGACCGGTATCGGCATCATCGCGCTGGCTGGCATCGTCACAAACAACAATATCGTGCTGATAGACACCTATGACCGACTGCGTCGCGAAGGCGTGAGTGTGGACGAAGCGATTCTCAGGACTTGCCGCGAGCGGGCAAGGCCGGTGCTGCTGACGGCGGTGACCGCAGTGCTCGGCGTGCTGCCGATCGCCTTCGGGCTGAACGTCGATTTCGTCCACCGAGAAATCACCTTCGGAGCGCCGTCGACGCAGTGGTGGATTCAGCTTTCGACGGCGATCGTCTTCGGCCTCAGCTTCTCGACTGCGCTGACGTTGGTGGTGACGCCGGCCTCGCTGTCGGCGCTGGCCCGCGGTCGCGCGTTCTGGGACCGGTTGACGCATCGGCGTGGCCGCACGGTGCCTGCGGCCGGTGGCGGCGCCCCGGCACACGCCAGGGCACCCGAGGACCACGGGCAGTTCTAGTTGCCGTCGGCGACACCCGGGCCGTTCACCCTGCCCGGGACGTTCGCTTGCTCCCCCGCCCTCCCGCCGATATAGCCGAGCGGCGCGCTATCGCGGGGTATGAGCCTTGATCGACGCCACTCTCATCGACCGTCTGGCGGACGCCGAAGTGCTGGTCGCCGGCGATGTGCTGCTCGACCGCTTCATAGAAGGGCGCGTAACGCGCATCTCGCGCGAGGCGCCGGTGCCGGTCCTGAAATTCGGCCGGACACACGTCCACCCGGGCGGCGCCTGTAATGTTGCGGCGAACATCCTGGCGACCGGCGGCGCCGTCACCCTCGTCGGGCTGACCGGCGTCGACGAACCCGCGAACGAGCTTGCCGCGCTCTGTCGCCGGTTCGAGCGGCTGACCCTGCACCTGATTGCCGATCCTTCCCGGCAGACTACCGTGAAGACGCGCTACCTCAGCGGCTGGCAGCAACTCCTCTGCATCGACGCGGAAGACACGGCGCCCGCGGCGCCGCCGATTCGCGATGCGCTGGTGGCGGCTGTCATCGCCGCGATGGCGACCGTCAAGGCCGTCGTCGTCTCCGACTATGCCCGCGGCGCGCTCGACGAGATCTCGATCGCGGCGGTGATCCAGGCGGCGCGGCGCGCGGGGAAGCCGGTCGTCGCCGATCCGCGCCGGGAGAGCGCGGCGCCGTTCGCCGGCGCCACGGTGATCACCCCCAATATCGAGGAAATGATCGCTTTTTCTGGTATCCGTGCCGATTCGGACGAAGCCGCCGTCGCGGCCTGCCGCCGCCTCCTGGAGATGACCGCGGTGGACGCGGTGCTGCTGACACGAGGCGCCGGCGGAATGACGCTGGTCGAGCGTGCCGGCGGCACCGCGCTGCATGTGCCGGCGGAAACCCATCGCGTATTCGACGTGACCGGTGCCGGCGACACCGTGGTGGCGACTATCGCCTCGGCGTTGGCGGCGGGCGCTTCCCTCACCGATGCGGTGCGGCTTGCCAACACGGCGGCCGGGATCGTAGTGGCAAAACCGGGAACGGCGACCGCTCATCCGCAGGAGCTGGCCCAGGCGCTGGGGGCGCCGCGCGGCGACGGCGTCACGACGCGGGCCGAGGCAGCGGACCAGATTGGGCTGTGGCGGAGCCTCGGCCTCAAGGTCGGCTTTACGAACGGGGTGTTCGATCTTCTTCACCGCGGTCACCTGCACTCGCTTGAGCAGGCCAGGAGGCGCTGCGACCGGTTGGTGGTCGGCGTCAACGCCGATGCCTCCGTGCGCCGCCTCAAAGGCCCCGGCCGTCCGGTGCAGGATGAGACCGCGCGGGCGGCGGTGCTGGCGGCGCTGCGGGTTGTCGATCTGGTCGTCGTTTTCAGCGAAGACACGCCGGACGAACTGATCCAGGCGCTCAAGCCCGACCTCCTGCTCAAAGGCGCCGATTATGCCGGCAGCGAAATCCCGGGCGGCGCGTTCGTCAAGGCCAACGGCGGCGCGGTCGAATTCCTGCCGCTGCTCGAGGGCTACAGCACCAGCCGGACTGTCGCTCGCGTACGCGACGGAGCGACCTGAACGGTCGAGCCAAGGTCACTTCGGCGGTCTTAGTGCCATCTCCTGTTGGCGTACCAAAAGTAGAAGTTCGTACATCCGGCGGCGGGCGAGCGCCGGTTTGTGGGCGGCGATCGCCTCGTAGACAACGGCGTGCGTCGGAATCAGAACGGTGACGATCCGGTCGCGCTGATGCATCAGCTCCTGACGGGCGAAGCTGGCACCGAGCAGCGGCTCGCAAATACGTCCCA
>DATCBY010000070.1:0-14361 GCA_036511595.1 Bauldia sp. | reverse complement strand
CGTATCGCTTCGCCCGCCGTGCCGTACAGGAAGGCATGCCGGTCATCGACGACCCGATCTCGATGATCCGCTGTACCAACAAGATTTATCTGCACGAATTGATGACCTCCAATGGCATTGCCGTGCCGCCGACCGTGATTCTTGCCGGGTTGCACGACCTGCCGCGCGCAATCGAGGAGCTTGGCTTCCCGATGGTGCTCAAGGTTCCGGACTCGTCATTCTCGCGTGGCGTCAAGAAAGTCGACAACGAGACCGAGCTTTCCACGCTCGCCCGAGAATGGTTCGAGGACACCGACCTGCTGCTTGCCCAGGCGTTCATGCCGACGACCTTTGACTGGCGCGTTGGCGTGCTCGGCGGCAAGCCGCTGTTCGTCTGCAAGTACATGATGGCCAAAAAGCATTGGCAGATCGTCAAGCACCGCGCCAACGGCAATCCGCTCGAGGGCGATCACATCACGGTGCCGCTTGGTGAAGCGCCGCCGGCGGTTGTCGACATCGGCTTGCGCGCGGCCCAGCTTATCGGCGGCGGCCTGTATGGCGTCGACATCAAGGAAACGGAGGAAGGGATTTTCGTCGTCGAGGTCAACGACAATCCCAACATCGAGCACGGCGTCGAGGATCAGGCCGAGAAAGACCAGGTCTGGATCGAGTTGACGCGGTGGTTCACCGACCGCCTGGATAACTGAGCCCCCGCTGCCCCCCCCCGCGGGTCTTTCATCGCGCCATTCGATCGCGTATGACACTGCCGCGCGGCATCGCCCGCCCGTCTCCTCCTCTTGGTCCTTGCCCTCAGATGAGCCCGCCCGAGGCCGCTCCGTCTTCCGGCAGCGCCTTCCGCCATCCTGGATTCCGCCTGTTCTGGACGTCGCGTTTCCTGGCGACGTTCGCCGCCCAGATCGTCAGCGTTGCCGTCGGCTGGCAGGTGTATGCGCTCACCTCCAGCCCCTTCGATCTCGGCCTCGTCGGTTTGGTCCAGTTCGCCCCGGCGCTGTTCCTCGTGCTCGTCTCCGGCCCCGCCGCCGATCGCTTCAATCGCCGCGCCATCATGGCCATCGGTCAGCTGGCGGAATCAGCGGTGCCGGCCTTATCGTCCTGCTGACCGTTACCGGCCACATCGGAGTGACGTGGATCTTCGTGCTGTTGTTCATTTTCGGCGTCGCGCGCGCCTTCATGAACCCTGCTTCGTCATCCCTCATTCCCAATCTCGTTCCGCCGGAAGACCTTGCCGGCGCCGTCGCCCTGTCGTCGTCGTCCTGGCAGATTGCCAACATCGTCGGCCCGGCCGTCGGCGGCCTTCTCTACGGCGTTTCCCCGACGCTCGCCTACGGTGTGGCCTTCGTCCTCTTCGTCGTCGCCAGCCTCGCGATTTCCTTCGTGCCGCGGCCGCCGCAGAAGGCAATGTCCGAACCGCGCACGTGGTCGACGCTGCTCGCCGGCTTTCGCTTTGTCTGGCGGGAGAAGGTCGTGCTCGGCGCGATTTCCCTCGATCTGTTCGCCGTGCTGCTCGGTGGCGCCACCGCCCTGCTGCCCGCTTACGTTCGCGACATCCTGGCAGTCGGACCCTGGGGGCTCGGAATTCTCCGCTCCGCCATGGGCATCGGCGCGATCGTCATGGCCGGTTACCTGACGTTCCGGCCGATCCGCGATCGCGCCGGCGTCCTGATGTTCCTGGCCGTCGCACTCTTCGGCGCCTTCATCGTAGTTTTCGGACTGTCGCGCGCCGTCTGGCTTTCGGCGCTGGCACTGGCGCTTGCCGGCGCCGCCGACATGGTGAGCGTCTATATCCGTGAGACCCTTATCCAGTTGTGGACTCCGGACGCGGTGCGCGGCCGCGTCAACGCGGTCAACAATGTATTTATCGGCGCCTCCAATGAACTCGGCGAATTCCGCGCCGGCAGCATGGCCGCGCTCATCGGCGTTGTTCCGGCGGTGGTGGTCGGCGGCATCGGCACGCTGATCATCGCCGGGCTGTGAGCGTACTGGTTCCCGGATATTCGCCGCGTCCGCCATCTGCGCGGACGGGACTAATCCGCCAGGGCGGTGCGACAACCGCCCCGGCCGCTCCTAGGAGGCAGAATCCCACGCAAATTCGGCGTCCGGGTTTACACCCCCTCAACCTGATCCATGTAGGGAAACAGGCTGTTTCCGACACAGGACGTGAGTGCAGGACCCATGGATCAGACCCTCCGCCGTCCCGCCGTGCAGCCCGCGACCGGGCCATTCGTCGACGTCGCAACCGGCACGGCGCTCGCGGTTCGCGGCCTCGCCAAGAGCTTTGACCGGCCGGCTGTCGACCGCCTCGATCTCACGATTCGCACCGGCGAGTTTTACGCGCTGCTCGGGCCGAATGGCGCCGGCAAGACGACGACGCTCCGCATGGTCGTGGGGTTGCTGCGTCCCGACGCCGGCTCCATCGCCGTCTTCGGCATCGATGCGCTCGCCGACCCCATCGCCGCCAAGCGGCAGATGGCATGGGTCTCGGACGAGCCCATGATCTACGACAAGCTGACGCCGCTGGAATATCTTGAGTTCGTCGCCGGCCTGTGGGGCGTCGATTCCACCGTTGCCGGCAAGGCGGCGCATGAACTGATCCAATGGCTCGGTCTCGGGCCGCATGCCGACGAACGCTGCGAGGGTTTTTCGCGCGGCATGCGCCAGAAGGTGGCCCTCGCCGGCGCGCTGGTCCATGACCCGCGCCTGATCATCCTCGACGAGCCGCTCACCGGCCTTGATGCCGGCACCGCCCGGCAGGTCAAGGATGTGCTCCAGGCGCGCGTCAAGGCGGGAGGCACCGTCATCATGACGACGCACATCCTCGAGGTCGCCGAACGCATGGCCGAGCGCATCGGCGTGCTGGCCAGCGGCCGCCTCATTGCCGAAGGGACACTCGCCGAGTTGAGCCTGCGCGCCGGCCGCGGCGGCAGCCTGGAGGATGTTTTCCTGAGCCTCGTCGGCGAAAGCGCCGCCGCGTGAACGCCTCTGTCCGCGCGACCGCGGCCCCGGTTCCGCTTCTCTGGCTGATCCGCCACGAGTTGCGCCTTTCCTGGCGCGATTGGCAGGCGATGGTCACCGCCGGGAACCGCCGCCGCTTCTGGGTGGCGCTGGTCGTGCTTGGCTGTCTCGGCCTCGCCCTGCATCTTCCGGCCTACGCCGTCGTCGCCGGCTTTGCCCGCAGCGATATCGGCCCCGACCAGCGGACGCTGTTCACGCTGTCGATGGTGGTGCTGCTCTACGTCTCCCTGCTCCTCAGCCAGGCTATGGAGACGGTCACCCGCTCGCTCTATTCGCGCGGCGACCTCGATCTGGTGCTGTCCTCGCCGGTCTCCGCCCGCCGGCTCTTCTCGGTCCGCATCTTCAGCAACGCACTCCTCATCGCCCTTATGGGCGTGGTTCTGTCCGCCCCGCTGATCGACATGCTCGCCATCATCGGGGGTCCACGCTGGCTCGCCGCCTATGGCGTCGCCGTCTCCGTCGGGTTGGCGGCAGCCGGTCTCGCCGTCGCCATCACCATTGGACTGTTCAGGATCCTCGGCCCGCGCCGCACGCGTCTGGTGGCGCAGGTAATGGCCGCCGTCATCGGTGCTGCGTTTGCCATCGGCATTCAGGTCAGCGCCATCCTCTATTACGGCAACGTCAGCCAGCGCATCTTCGTGGCGCCCGATGCGGTGATCGCGCGCAGCCCCTCCGGCAACAGCCCGGTCTGGTGGCCGGCGCGGGCCATCCTCGGCGACTGGCTGGCGCTCGCGGGCGTCGTCGCCATCGCCATCGCGGTTCTGGCGGCCGTCATGATTATTTTCGCGCCCCGGCTCGGCGAGGACTCGATCGCCGCCACCGATCTGTCGCCGCGCGCCAGCCGGCGCCAATCCCGGCCACGCGGTTTCCGCCCCGGCTCGCCGGCCGCGGCCATGCGGCGCAAGGAATGGCTGCTGCTCCGGCGCGATCCGTGGCTGGTGTCGCAGACCCTCACGCAGCTCTTTTACCTGATTCCGCCGGCCCTGCTGCTGATGCGCAACTTCGGCCAGTCGAACGGCGTGCTGGTGGTGGTCGTCATGGTGCTGGTCACCGTCGGCGGCCAGCTCGCCGGCGCGCTCGCCTGGCTGGCGATCTCCGGCGAGGATGCGCCGGATCTGGTGCGCACCGCCCCTGTGGCGCCGGTCGCCGTCAGTCGCGCCAAGGTCGAGGCGGTCATGGGCGCGGTCGCCATCATGCTGGGACCGCTGGTGGTTGGCCTTGCGCTGCTGTCGCCCTATCACGCCGTCGCTGCCGCTCTCGGGCTTGCCTGCGCCGCCGGCTCTACCATCCGCATCCAGCTATGGTTTCGCGCCCAGGCCAAGCGCAGCCTGTTCCGTCGCCGCCACACCTCCTCCCGCATCGCCACCTTCGGCGAGGCGCTGGTGTCGTTCTCGTGGGCCGCCGCCGCCGGTCTTGCCGCCGCCGGCACCTGGCTGGCGGCGATCAGCGTGGCGATCGCGCTGCTCATCCTGCTCGGCGTGCGCTCCGTCAGTCCGCGCAAGGCGCTGGTTTAAGCTCAGCGCTTCGGTCGGGCCTTGTCCCGGTCGACGACGTGATATTCGATCTCGATGGTCTTGCCGGCATCGGCGTGTTCGGCAGCGGACCGCGCCGCCGCGTCCATCGCCTTCCTGAGCCGCCAGCGCCCGAGAACGAACCCGGCGGCGACCAGCGGCACCAGCACCAGCGCGAAACCCAGCGCCACCACGATGAGCGCCAGCACCAGCGCCACGCCGATGGCGGTTGCCAGCACGAGGGCGACACGCCCGCGCCAGCCGAAATTCGAAAACGAGAGGCGATATTGGGCCATCTCAGTGATGTGGAGCGGGGAGGCGTCGGGCGCAAGGCGAATTTGGCGGCAGAATAATGCGCCCCTTGACATCGCAACGAGGACCGCGATACTTAAGTATATGCTTAACCAAAGCGCCACCGCCGACAAGCTGGACCGCATGTTTCAGGCGCTCGCCGATCCGACGCGGCGCGCGATGGTCGAACGCCTGGCGCGCGCGCCGGCGTCGGTGAGCGAGCTCGCCGAACCCTTCGCCATGTCGCTGCCCGCTGTCGTCCAGCACCTGCAGGTTCTGGAGGCAAGCGGCCTCGTCCTGACGAAGAAGCAGGGGCGCGTGCGCACGTGCCGCATCGACGAGAAAGCGCTCAGCCTCGCCGAGCAATGGATCAACGAGCGTCGGGTTCTCTGGCAACGCCGCCTCGATCGCCTCGGCCAATATCTCGTCGCAACCGAAGATTCCACAAAGGGAAGAAACCGATGACTGCTCGCTCCGTCACCCACGCCACCTTCGTCCTCGACCGCGTCTATCCGGCAGCGCCGGCACGCGTGTTTAGTGCCTTCTCCGATCCCCAGGCCAAGGCCAGGTGGTTCGGGGCGCCGGCGGACTCGGGCTGGGTACAGAAGGAAGCCGGCATGGAGTTCCGCGTCGGCGGTCGCGAGATCAGCGTCGGCGAGATGAAGGACGGCCTGAAGATCGCGTTCCGCGCGCTCTATCAGGACATCGTTCCGAACGAACGCATCGTCTACACCTACGACATGGAGATGAACGGCAAGCGCATCTCCGTCTCCGTCGCCACCATCGAGTTCAAGGCCGAAGGCGGCGGCACCAGGCTCAAGGTAACCGAGCAGGGCGCCTACCTCGACGGGCTCGACAACGCCCCCCAGCGCGAGCTGGGCACCAAAGACCTGCTCGACGCGCTGGGCCGCTCGCTGGCCGGCTGAAGGAGCCGAAATCATGGGCAAGGTGGTTGTCTCTTCCTTCATCAGCCTCGACGGATATATCGAGGCGTCCAACCGCGAGATGATCGCGCCGGCTCCGACGCCGGACCTCTTCCGCTACTTTATCGAGCCGGCGCTGCAGCGGAGTGGCGTGTTGATCTACGGGCGTGTCACATACGGGGGCATGGTCGGCTACTGGACGTCTCCGGCCGCCGATCCGGCGGAAGCCGCGCGTCTCGCCGCGACGCGAAAGGTCGTCTTCTCGCGCACCTTGCAGAGGGCGGACTGGGGCGTCGTCGAGATCGCCCGCGGCGATCTGGTTGGCGTCGTCTCGCAATTGAAGCGTGAGACCGACAAGGATCTCATTATCCTCGGCAGCGCCGGCCTCGCAAGCGACTTCATGGAGGCCAGTCTGGTCGAGGAGTATCGCTTGCTGGTCAACCCGATTGTTTTCGGCGGCGGTACGCCGCTCTTCCGGCAGGGACTATCGCGGCTTCGTCTGAAGCTGGTCGATGCAAGACCATTCGACAGCGGCTCCGTGTTGCTGACCCACGAGCCGGCAGCTGCCTAGACCTCACACGTCCAGGTTCGCCACGGAAAGCGCATTATCCTGGATGAACTCGCGGCGCGGTTCGACCTCGTCGCCCATGAGCTGGTTGAAGAGGTCGCCGGCTTCCACCGCGTCGCGGATTTTCACCTGCAGCAGCGTGCGGGCTTCCGGGTCGAGCGTTGTTTCCCAAAGCTGCTCGGCGTTCATCTCGCCGAGGCCCTTGTAGCGTTGCATGGTGAGGCCCTTGCGGCCGACCGCCAGCACCGCGCGGAACAGATCGCGCGGCCCGTGGATGAGGGTTTCGTCGTCCTTGCGGGCGAAGCGCGCGAACTTGCCGTAGATCGGCTGCAGGCGCGCGGCGAAATGGTCGAGCTTGCGCGCGTCGGCCGAGTCGAGCAGGGCCGGGTCGATGATGGCGACTTCCTTGACGCCGCGCACCTCGCGCTCGAAGCGGAAGCCGATCTCCGGCTTGAACGTGCCGGTCCAGCCGCGCTCGGTCTCCTCGGACAGCGCGTCGAGCCGCTTGGCGACATAGATCGCGGCCGCCTCGGCCTTGTCGACCTCCGAAAGAATCGTCGGGTTGAGCGCGCCCGCGATGGTCACCTGCTCGACCACCGAACGGTTGTAGCGCGAGTGGATGCCATCGAGGATCTGCGAAATCTGCCGGGCGTCGTTGACAATGTCGGCAAGGTCGGCGCCGGCGCGATCGTCGCCGCGCGCCAGCTTCAGCACCGCATCGTCGAGGCCGGTGGTGATGAGATAATCCTCCAGCCCGCGCTCGTCCTTAAGATAAAGCTCGGACGAGCCGCGCTTCACCTTGTAGAGCGGCGGCTGCGCGATATAGACGTAGCCGCGCTCGATCAGCTCCTTCATCTGGCGGAACAGGAAGGTGAGCAGCAGCGTGCGGATGTGGGCGCCGTCGACGTCGGCGTCCGTCATGATGATGATCTTGTGATAGCGCAGCTTCTCGACGTCGAACTCGTCGGCGCCGATCGAAGTGCCGAGCGCGGTGATCAGCGTGCCGATCTGCTCGGACGAGATCATCTTGTCGAAGCGCGCCCGCTCGACGTTGAGGATCTTGCCGCGCAGCGGCAGCACTGCCTGGTTCTCGCGGTTGCGGCCCTGCTTGGCGGAGCCGCCGGCCGAGTCGCCTTCGACGATGAAGATTTCCGACTTCGACGGATCGCGCTCCTGGCAGTCGGCGAGCTTGCCGGGCAGCGAGGCCATGTCGAGCGCGCCCTTGCGCCGGGTAAGCTCGCGCGCCTTGCGCGCCGCCTCGCGCGCCGCTGCCGCTTCCACCACCTTGCCGACGATGATCCGGGCTTCCGCCGGGTGCTCCTCGAACCAGGTCCCGAGGCCGTCGTTGGTCAGGTTCTCGACCACCGGCCGCACCTCCGACGAAACCAGCTTGTCCTTGGTCTGCGACGAGAATTTCGGGTCGGGCACCTTGACCGACAGCACCGCGGTCAGGCCCTCGCGGCAGTCGTCGCCGGTGAGCGAGACCTTCTCCTTTTTGCTGACGCCCGATTTGTCGGCGTAGCTCGTCACCTGGCGGGTGAGGGCGCCGCGGAAGCCGGCGAGATGCGTGCCGCCGTCGCGCTGCGGGATGTTGTTGGTGAAGCAGAGGACGTTCTCGTGATACGAGTCGTTCCACTGCATGGCGACTTCCACTGTGATGCCGTCGCGCTCGGAGCGGAAATAGATCGGCGCCCCGATCAGCGGCTTCTTGGCGCGATCGAGATAGGTCGCGAAGGCGGCAAGCCCGCCCTCGTACATCATCGTCTCGCTTTTCGCTTCGACGCCGCGCTTGTCGGTGAGGGTGATCTTAACGCCGGAATTGAGGAACGCCAGCTCGCGCAGGCGGTGCTCAAGCGTGCCGTAGTCGAACTCGATGTGGGTAAAGGTTTCGGGCGACGGCGTGAACGTCACCTCGGTGCCGTTGCGGCCGTCCCACTTGCCGACCACCTTCAGCGGCGCGTCGGGCACGCCGTGGGTAAAGCTCATCTCGTGGATCTCGCCCTCGCGCCAGATGCGCAAGGTGAGCGTCGACGACAGCGCGTTCACTACCGACACGCCCACGCCATGCAGGCCGCCGGAGACCTTGTAGGAGTTCTGGTCGAATTTTCCGCCGGCGTGGAGCTGGGTCATGATGACCTCGGCCGCCGACACGCCTTCGCCCTTGTGGATGCCGGTCGGAATGCCGCGGCCGTTGTCGCGGACCGTCACCGAGCCGTCGGAATTCAGCGTTACACTCACCTCGTCGGCGTGACCGGCGAGTGCTTCGTCGACGCCGTTGTCGACGACCTCGTAAACCATGTGATGCAGGCCGGAGCCGTCGTCGGTATCGCCGATGTACATGCCCGGGCGCTTGCGCACGGCATCGAGGCCCTTGAGGACCTTGATCGACTCGGCGCCATATTCGCCGTCGCCGGAGGCGACAGGGTGCATCTCGTTCATACCGGTTCCGTCAGCGTCAAAATCAGGGACATTCGGGGCTGGCAAAACGGCAAGACAAAGAGCGCCGGAAGGCCCCAGAATCACAGCCCCATATATAGCATCGCCGGGGCGGAATTTCGCCCCTTTTCCAAGAATTTAGGCCCGAATCCGGCGTCGTTTTTGCCCCTCGATAAATGGCGGATTTCCGCCGGTTTTTAAGGCGGCGTCCCGACCTGTCGCCAGACCGTCGAATCGGGGCATAGTGCGGCGGCCCGGCAGCTCGCCCGCGGCCCCTGAACCGTCATTTCTGACGGCTGCTATTCCTGACAATTCCGAACCACCGATCGGGTATCGTGCCGCCCATGCAGAACGTCCTTTCCGTCGCCGATCTCTCCAAGACCTACGCTTCCGGCTACCAGGCCCTGAAACACGTCAACCTCGAAATCCGCGGCGGCGAAATCTTCGGCCTGCTCGGGCCGAACGGCGCCGGCAAGACGACGCTCATCAACATCATCTGCGGCATCGTCACGCCGTCGGCCGGCAAGGTCACGGTCAACGGCCACGACATCCTCACCGACTTTCGCGCCGCGCGCAGCGAGATCGGCCTCGTGCCGCAGGAGCTGGTAACCGATGCCTTCGTGTCGGTGTGGACGACCATCAACTTCAGCCGCGGCGTCTTCGGCAAGAAGCCCGACCCCGCCTATCTCGAAAAGGTATTGCGCGACCTGTCGCTGTGGGACCGCAGGGATTCCAAGATCATCACGCTCTCCGGCGGCATGAAGCGCCGCGTGCTCATCGCCAAGGCGCTGGCCCACGAACCGAAGGTTCTCTTCCTCGACGAGCCGACCGCTGGCGTCGATGTCGAGCTGCGCAAGGACATGTGGCAGGTTGTCCGCCGCCTGCGCGAGTCCGGCGTCACCATCATCCTCACCACCCACTACATCGAGGAAGCCGAGGAGATGGCCGATCGCATCGGCGTCATCAGCAACGGCGAGATCATCCTGGTCGAGGACAAGGCCGCGCTGATGCAGAAGCTGGGCCAGAAGCAGCTTCGGCTGCAATTGCAGGCAAAGACCGAACGCATCCCCGACGGCCTTGGCGAGTATGCGCTGACGCTGTCGCCCGACGGCACCGAGCTGATCTACACCTACGACACCAAGAGCGAACGCACCGGCATCACGGCGCTGCTGGCGGCCCTCCGCGATGCCGGCATCCGCTTCCGCGACCTCAGCACCAGCCAGCGGTCGCTGGAGGATATTTTCGTCAGCCTGGTGAGTCACCGGCCATGAACCTCACCGCTGTTCGCACGATCTATTTGTTCGAGATGGCCCGCTGGGGCCGCACCATCATGCAGAGCGTCATCGCGCCGGTCATCACCACCTCGCTCTATTTCGTCGTCTTC
Organism: Bauldia sp.; assembly: GCA_036511595.1. Taxonomy (GTDB): domain Bacteria; phylum Pseudomonadota; class Alphaproteobacteria; order Rhizobiales; family Kaistiaceae; genus DASZQY01. The sequence continues at coordinate 4,236 of DATCBY010000070.1, read as the reverse complement.
GGCTCCGCCATCGGCAGCCGCATCACCCAGATCGACGGCGTCAGCTACGGCGCCTTCATCGTGCCGGGGCTCATCATGCTCTCGCTTCTGACGCAGAGCATATCCAATGCCTCGATCGGCATTTACTTCCCGAAGTTCATCGGCACGATCTACGAGATCCTGTCGGCGCCGGTCTCGTACGTCGAGATCGTCGTGAGCTACGTCGGCGCCGCCGCCACCAAGTCGATCGTCCTCGGCCTTATCATCCTCGCCACCGCCAGCTTGTTCGTGCCGCTGCGCGTCGACAACTGGCCCCTCATGCTGCTGTTCATGGTGCTGACCTCGGTCACCTTCAGTCTGTTCGGCTTCATCATCGGCATCTGGGCCGACGGCTTCGAAAAGCTGCAGATCGTGCCGCTGCTCATCATCACGCCGCTGACCTTCCTCGGCGGCAGCTTCTATTCCATCCACGTCCTGCCGCCGTTCTGGCAGGTGGTGACGCTGTTCAACCCGGTCGTCTATCTCATCAGCGGCTTCCGCTGGAGCTTCTACGGCATCTCCGATGTCAGCGTCGGCGTCAGCCTCCTCATGACGTTCGTGTTTCTAGCGATCTGCCTCGCCCTCGTCGCCTGGATATTCCGCACCGGCTACCGCCTGAAGAGCTAGGCCGCGAATCCCGCGACCGCCTTCAGGAACACCGCGCCGTAGCGGGCGAGCTTCGCCTCGCCGACGCCGTGGACCAGCTTCATGTCGTCGCGCGTCCGCGGTTTCAGCCGCGCCATGTCGATGAGCGACCGGTCCGCGAACACCATGTAGGCGGCGATGCCTTCCTTGCGCGCGATTTCCAGCCGCACCGAGCGCAGATGCTCGAACAGGTCGGCGGTCGCCTTGTCGAGGTCGGCGGCGACCGGCCGTACCCCGCGCTCGCGCCGCGGCGTCCGCGTTTCGCTGACCACGCGTAGCGTCACCGGCTCGTGTCCGCGCAGGATCGCGACACCGCGTTCGGTGAGGCGGAAGCCGCCGTGTTCGCTGCTCGCCTCCTCCAGCGCGCCGGCGGCATGAAGCTGGCGCACGATCGTCTGCCATTGGCGCTTGCTGTGCTCCTTGCCGGCGCCGAACGTCTTCAGGCTGTCGTGGCCGTGGCGGCGGAGGGTATCGGTCGCCTCGCCGGAGAGAACGTCGGCGAGGTGCGCCCCGCCGAAGCGCTCGCCCGTGCGCACCGCCGCCGACAGCACCTTCTGCGCCTCGGTCGTGGTGTCGTAGCCGGCGGCGCCCTCGCGGCAGAGGTCGCAGGTGCCGCAGCGCTCGCTCGCCTCGCCGAAATAGGCGAGCAGCGCCTGTCGCCGGCAAAGCGCCGATTCGCAGAGGTCGGTCATCGCCGACAGCCGTTTCAGTTCGACGCGCCGCTGCTCGGGCGAGATTTCCTTCTCGCCGATCTGCCGGCGGCGGAGCGCCATGTCCTCGGCGCCATAGAGCGTCAGCGTTTCCGCCGCCAGCCCGTCGCGGCCGGCGCGGCCGATCTCCTGGTAATACGCCTCGATACCGGCCGGCATGTCGGCATGGACGACGAAGCGCACGTCGGGTTTGTTGACTCCCATGCCGAAGGCGACGGTGGCGACCATCACGACGCCGTCCTCCTTGAGGAAGACATCCTGGTTGGCCGAGCGCACGGACTGGTCGAGGCCGGCGTGATAGGGGAGGGAGCGGTGACCGGCGGCCGCGAGCGCGCTCGCAAGCTGTTCGGTGCGCGCCCGCGCCGCCGAATAGACGATGCCGCTCTGGCCCTTGCGCGCCGCGATGAAGTCGGCGATCTGCGCCCGCGGCCGGTCCTTGACGGCAAAGCGGAGATCGATGTTCGGTCGGTCGAACGAATGAACGATGGTCAGCGGTGGCGTGTCGAAGAGCTGCGCGACGATATCGGCGCGCGTCGCTTCGTCGGCGGTCGCGGTCAGCGCCAGCACGGGCAGCGGTCCGAAGGCGCCGCGCGCCCGCGCCAGCGTGCGATATTCCGGCCGGAAGTCGTGGCCCCATTGCGACACGCAGTGCGCCTCGTCGATCACCAGCCGCCGCGCCCCGGCCCGCGCCAGCCGCGCCGCGAAGCCATCGACGGAAAGCCGCTCCGGCGAGACGAACAGCAGGCGGAGCGTGCCCGCCTCGATCCGCCGCCACGCCGCCTCGGTCTCGGCCGGATCGTTGTGCGAGTTGAGGGTCGCCGCCTCGACGCCGAGGCTCGCCATCTGGCCGACCTGGTCGCGCATCAGCGCGATCAGCGGCGAGACGACGACGGTGAGGCCGCCGTCGAGCACGGCCGGCAACTGGTAGCAGAGCGACTTGCCGCTGCCGGTCGGCATGACCGCGAAGACATCCTTGCCGGCCAGCACCGCGGCCACGATCTCGCCCTGGCCCGGGCGGAAGCGGTCGTAGCCGAAGACGCTTTTCAGCGTCGCGGCCGCCCGCCGCATGTCGCCGGTCATCGCCGCTCTCTCATGCCGGCGTGAGGTGGGCATCGCGGACGGCAAACCGTTCGGCTCGGTCGCCCAGAGGCGCGAAGATATCGGTGTCCGTACCGGTCATGAACGCCTGGCAGCCGAGCGCCGCCAGCGCATCGAACAGCGCGGTCCGCCGCTCGATATCGAGATGCGCGGCGATTTCGTCGAGAAGCACCAACGGCGTCTCGCCGGATAATTGCGTTGCCAGCCGCGCCTCGGCGAGCGTCAGGCCGATGAGCAGCGCCTTCTGCTCGCCGGTCGAGCAGGTCTCGGCGGCCGCCTGTTTTGGCCCATGGCGGACGCGGAGGTCGGAGCGGTGCGGTCCGGCGAGCGTGCGGCCGGCGCGGGCATCGACCGGGCGTTCGCCCTCGAGGTTGGAGCGGTAGAGGTCCTCCACCACGCTTGCCGGATGGCCGTCGAGTTCGTGTTCGAGCAGCCCCTCCAGCGCGATCTCCGCCCACGGGAAGGCCGAGTCCTTCGCGCCGGCGGCGATCAGTCCGGCGATCAGGCTCGCCCACTCGCGCCGCGCCGCCGCGATGGCGACGCCTAGCTCCGCCATTTCGGTCTCGATCGCGTCGAGCCATTGGCCGTTGATATCGGGACCGCCTTCGATGAGCAGCTTGTTGCGGCCGCGCATCGCTTTCTCGAAGGCGTTGACGCGCGTGCCATGGCTAAGGTCGATGGCGAGCACGGCGCGATCGAGGAAGTGGCGCCGGTCGGACGCCGGGCCGGTGAACAGGCCATCCATCGCCGGAGTCAGCCAGACGACACGCAGATGCTCGAGCAACGCGTCGGTGGCGCGGGCAGGGGCGTGGTTGACGCGCACCGAGCGGCGCGTCTCCGGTCCCTCGGGCCCGAGCGCCACGCCGGTGCCGACATCGACCGCGCCGGCGGAATTCTCGATCGTCGCCGCTACCGCAAAGGCGCCGTCGCCGCCCTGTCGCGCCACCTCGTCCAGCGCCGCCCCGCGCAATCCCCGGCCCGGCGACAGGAAGGAGACCGCTTCGAGCAGGTTGGTCTTGCCGGCGCCGTTCGGTCCGGTCAGCACCACCGGGCGCCCGTCCAGGCGGAGCGACAGGGAGGCGTAGTTGCGGAAGCCGGTGAGCTTCAGCGCGACGATGGAAGTGCGGGCGGCAGCGGGATTCGGCACGGGTTTTTACTATAGCTTCTTCCTGATTGCCGCACCCTGTCGCAGCTTCTTGCGAAGCGGCGAATCAGCATGCATAGTTGAGGTCCCATCAACGAACGAAAGGAGGTGATCCAGTGTCGCATTGTCTCACGCCGCGGACGCCGGCGACCTGTGAGTGGATCATCGCAACCTGTGGAGCGTGCTCCCTTTAGTGTGATGGTACCGGTTTGGTCCCGCCCGCGCTGATCGCGGCAGACAATGGAAGGGCCGCCCGGGCAACCGGGCGGCCCTTCTCTTTCAAGCTCGGCTGCTTCCTGGCCCCCCGCCTGCGCGGCGATGAGCGGATTGGGCTTCGCGAGCGCCCCTCACCCAAAATAATCTATCCCCGGTCTCCAGGCCGGGCGGATACTGCTCGCGTCCATGCCCGTCCGAGGGTCGTTTCCGGATCCGACCGGCTTACGGGGTGTGGAGTGGCATCCTGTTCTCAACCCGGTAACGGGACCGGAGGGGGCAGGAGGCACCCCAGCTTGCCGGCCGGTAACGCCGGTCGCCTATGAAGCCTCTCGTGGTCAGGCTTCCGGGGCGTGGGCCGGCCAGCGGTGACTACGGCGCGTCCTGTCCGGGGCAATCCCGGACGGG
>DATCBY010000069.1:0-27888 GCA_036511595.1 Bauldia sp. | reverse complement strand
AATGCTGCCTCCTTCAGAAAGGAAGCCTTGAATCAAAACTCGGGTCTCCCGTCAAAAACCGTCAACACGGCCTAGTTCGCGCGCCCGGTCGTTTGGCGACCGAGCCGCCGTTCCACCTTGCGCTCTTCGTCCTTCACGTCGAGGTGCTGGGGATCGGCACTGGCTTCCTGCTGAAGCTCGCCGCTGCGCAGCGGAATCCGCGGCTTTTGCGCGCTGCGTCCTGTCTGCTTCTTTCCTTGGTCGTTGTTCATCGGTCGCTCCCTTTTTTTTGGTATCACAGCTAACGCTGTGCGGCCGGGCTTCGTTCCGCCACCGCTCTCAAAGTTTGGCGTAGGAGGAAGCGAACTGCGGCGTGACTTGGGTAGCTGGTTTTGTGTCCCAAGGGGGGTTGATCCCCTGCCGCCACCGATGACTTCGCCTCAGGTTCCGCCATTGCTCAGCGCGCTGGTCGAAAACCTGTTGGCGGCCGCGGAAAAGGACGGCCGGGAATTGGATCCCGCCGGGGCCGCCATACGGGTGAAAGCTGCGTTTCCAGCCCTTACCGTCACCGATCAGGAGCTAACCGCAATGATTGTCGCGGATGGTGGACCGGCGCGGGCAGAAGAGTTCATTCAAGCCGCCGTAACGAGAGTTACGCCGGATTGCTGTTCCATCGCGGCGCCCCCCGTTGCCATCGAAACCCCTTCGACCGCCCGCCGGGTAAAATTGCCCGTAGCCGGTTTGGTTTGTCTGAACGGTAATGAGCCTTGGGAACCAACTATGGCGTCGGCCGTTTCTCTAAACCGACGCCGCTCGATCAGAGCGCCCGGCTCGGAGGATCAACGATCATGCAATCGCCAACGCGCACCGGAGCAGCTGGATGGTGGCTGGTGGCGACAGCCGGCGTGGTGGGTTTGGTTTTATCGCTTTGGGAATACTTTGCCCGAGGCGACGGTATCGACGGGACCGGCGGCGCGCTGTTGGTAATCGTTTCAAGCGCTCTCATTTTGGCGGCTTCGCTGGTGATCGTTCTCGGCTGGGTCGATGATGTTCGATGGCTGCGTGCGCTCCTCGTATTCCTGGTGCTCCTCGGAATCGTCGGAACGGGGTTGGCGGCCTATTTCCTTGAGTCGCACTGGCTGCTGGCGGCGATGGTTATTGCGCTCTTTGGCTGGTTAGCGGATCTGTCGCGGAAATCAGGGCCGCCTCGGTCGCTGCGCGCCGCGCCCCCGACGGCAGTCGCAATCGCCATGGCGCTTGCGTTTGTCGCCACTGTCCTGATCGGCGCCGCGCATGCGCAGGAAGCGACCCAGGTCTGGGACACCTTCAATGGCGACCTGCGTGCCCAGAAATATTCGACCGCGACACAGATCACGCCGGAGAATGTCGCCACGCTAAAGAAGGCTTGGGAGGTGCATACTGGCGACGTGTCGGACGGCAGCGGCGACAAGCCGGCTTCCGACTGGTCGGCGACGCCGCTCTTCGTCAACAATACCGTTTACGTCAGCACGCCGTTCTATCGCATATTCGCGATCGAGCCCGATACCGGCAAGGTGAAGTGGACTTACGACAGCCACGGCGCGCTCAAGGCTCTCACCCAGCCCGATCTCAAGACGCGCGGCGTCGCCTATTGGCAGGCCGCGGCGCCCGTCGCCGATAAAGCCTGTCAGAAAATCGTCTACCTCGGCACGATGGACGCCAAGCTACACGCTGTCGACGCCGACACCGGCAAGCTCTGCAGCGGCTTCGCCAGCGGCGGTATTCTCGACGTCAACCAATGGAACACCGCCAACGCCAAGTGGCCGTTGTCGCTGCTTCAGCCGCCGACGGTTTACAAGAACACGCTGTTCATCGGTTGGGCCGGCAAGGATTGGGCCTACCAGACCGATCCGCCCGGTACGGTGTTCGCTGTCGATGCGCAGACCGGCGCGTTGAAGTGGAAATTCGACACCCTGCCTGCCGACGTCGCCCAGAAGACGGGCACCGCCAACATCTGGGCCAGCATGTCGGTGGATCCCGATCACGGCATCGTCTATCTGCCGGTGAGTTCGCCCAGCCCCAACTACTACGGCGGCAACCGCCTCGACCCACTGCCCTTGACCACCTCGATAACGGCCCTCAACGCCGATACCGGCGCAGTGATATGGAGCCGGCAGCTAGTTCACCACGACCTCTGGGACTACGACACCAATTCGGCGCCGACGCTGGTCGATATCCAGAAGGACGGGCAGACGATTCCCGCTCTCGTGCAGTCGTCGAAGCAGGGGTTCCTGTATGTGCTCAACCGGTTGACCGGCGACCCGGTCTATCCGATCGAGGAGAAGCCGGTACCGCCGACCGACATTCCCGAAGACAAGGCGTCGCCGACGCAGCCCTATGTCGCCAATCCGCCGCCGGTAGTGCCGGATCAGTGGCCGGGCGTCTTCGGCCTGGCCGATGCCGCCAGCCTCGGCTACTGCAGCAAGACTGCCAGCGGACTTCGCTACGACGGCCGTTTCACACCTCCGAGTCTGAAAGGGTCGCTCACCTATCCGGCGACCGCGGGAGGCACCGAGTGGGGCGGCGGCGCCGTCGATCCAACCACCGACACCTACGTGGTCAACAGCTCCAGCGTCGTGCAAATCTACCGGTTGGTGAAACGCGCTGACTACGCCAGGGAAAGCGACAACGGCAAGAACGGCTCTTATTACGCGCAGGAGGGCGCTCCCTACGGCGTCTATGTCGACAGCTTCATCAATCCCCTCGGCATGCCCTGCTGGAATCCGCCGTACGGCACGCTTGCCTCGTACGATCTGAAGACCGGGAAGCTCAACTGGAGGGAGCCGTTCGGCGCGGTGCAGAAGTGGGGCTTCTACATGCCCGACTCTTGGGGCTCGGTGACTATCGGCGCGCCCATCATCACCAAGACCGGCGTGATCTTCATCGGCGCCTCAATGGACTCGCGCGTCCGCGCCATCGACCTGAAGAGTGGCAAGATGCTGTGGAAGGCACAGGTTGACGCGCCGGCCGTGGCGATGCCGGCTACCTACGAATACAACGGCAAACAGTATGTCGTATTCGTTGCAGGCGGCAACGCGATCCTCACCCCCAAAGTCGGCGACGAGATCGTCGCCTACGCGCTGTCGGGATAGGCGAGCGCCGGGAAAGTCTCGCCGGCCGTTGAGGCAATCGTCGTCTCGAACCATCCGGGTCGTCGGCAAGGCTGCGATTTCCAGCCTCTTGCTCACCATGGCTCGCCGCAACCGGCATGGGCTGGGCCGAAACCCTTGGAAAACGGCGCTTTGCCTGCATCCCAAGACAGAAACTGTCGCCTTGGCAGTAACTGAATGTTCAGGTCGGCGATTCTACGGTGTCCGGTCAGGCCAGACTCGGCCAGCGTCGAGAATTCAGCGAATGCGCGTCCGGAAGATTTCCTGGAACGAACCGGCCGGGTGGCACCCATCGGTCGATCGCAGCCGAGCCGATCTCGTATTCTATTTCGGGACGCGCCGGGCGCTGGCGAACGGGTCGCGCTATCGCGAGCTCGCCGCCATGTTTCCCGATGCCCACGTCGTCGGCTGCAGCACGGGCGGGCAAATCCACGGCGACGATGTGACCGACGAGGAAATCACCGCGGTCGCCCTGCAGTTTGACGCAACGAAAGTTCGGATGATCTCCGAAGTCGTGACCGGCACGGCACAGTCGCGGGCGTGCGGCGAGAAGATCGGCACGCGGCTGCTTGCCGACGATCTATCCGGGGTCATGGTGCTGTCCGACGGATTGAATGTTAACGGCAGCGAACTGGTCGGCGGCATCACGGACGTGATCGGCCCTTCGGTGCCGCTGACCGGCGGGCTGGCCGGCGATGGTGCCGAATTCGCCGAGACCCTTGTCGGCGCCGACTGCGCGCCGCGATCCCATTTGGTTGTCGCAGTGGGTTTCTATGGCGCTGCGATCCGCCTCGGGCACGGCAGCGCCGGGGGATGGGACGTCTTCGGCCCGCGCCGCCGCATAACGCGTTCAAAGGGCAACGTCCTTTTCGAGCTTGACGGCCAGCCGGCGCTCGATCTCTACGAGAAATATCTCGGCGACGAGGCGAGTGGCCTGCCCGGGTCCGCCCTGCTGTTCCCTTTGCAGATCTATGAAACGGAACAACCCGATCATGCGGTCGTGCGCACCGTTCTGGCCATCGACGGCGATGCTCGTTCGATGACGTTCGCCGGCGGCGTACCCGAGCAATGGACCGCCCAGCTCATGCGCGGAAACTTCGACCGCCTGGCCGCGCGCGCTGGCGAAGCGGCGCGCCAGGCCGGCGCCGGCAGGATCGCCGCCGACGGCGACGCGGTCGCCATTCTGGTCAGCTGCATCGGGCGCCGCCTGCTCATGGGGCAGCGCGTCACCGAAGAGCTGGAGGCGGCCGCGGCGGAACTCGGGCCGGGCATCGAGAGGCTGGGCTTCTATTCCTACGGCGAGATTGCGCCGCACGCCGCATCCGGCGTCTGTGAACTGCACAACCAGACCATGACCGTCACCGTGATTGGCGAGACGTCGAGGTAGGCGACTTGGTCGGCACGCTCTTCGCAAAACAGCTCTCCAAGTCGACGCAACCATCCGGCGACGTCGATCTCGTGCGGCTCGGCGGACTGGTGACGTCTGCCTATGAGGAGACGGATCGCGATCGCCGCCGCACCGATCGCGCAATCGCGCTGATGATCGGCGAGCTCGAGCAACTCAATCGCGGCCTGGAAAATCTGGTGGTCGAGCGGACGACCGAATTGCGGGCCCAAAACTCGCGATTCGACGAGGCTCTCAACAACATGTCGCAAGGCCTGACCATGTTCGATGCGCAGGCCCGGCTTCTCGTTTGCAATCGCCGATACATGGAGATGTACCGGGTGTCGGCGGAAGTCGCGAAACCCGGCTGCAGTCTTCGCGAGCTGCTCCAGCAGCGCATCAAGGCGGGGACCTTTTCCGAAGACCTGGAAGAATTCCTTCCCAATTTCATGGCGGCGATCGCGACCGGCAAGGCGATCACCAACACGGTCGAGCTGGTCGACGGGCGGGTCATCGTGCGCGCGCATCGGCCGATGAGTCACGGCGGGTGGGTGTCCACACACGAGGACATCACCGAGCGATGGCGAGCCGAGAAGCAGGTAGCGCACATGGCCTGCCACGATGCGCTGACCGACCTCCCCAATCGCATCCTGTTCCGCGAAGAACTCGAGACGGCCATCAAGCGGGCGGATCGTTCGGGCGAGCACGTCGCGGTGCTCTACCTTGACCTCGACCATTTCAAGGACGTCAACGACAGCCTCGGACATTCGTTCGGCGACGACCTGCTGCGGGCCGTCGCGGATCGCTTGCGCGCTTGCCTGAGAGCGTCCGATACGGTCGCGCGCCTCGGCGGGGATGAGTTTGCCGTCATCCAATCGGCGATGGATCAGCCGCAGGCGGCGGCGACGCTGGCTTCGCGTATCTGCCGGTCGATCAAGGCACCGTTCGAAATTGGCGTTCACCAGGTCGTGGTCGACGTCAGCATCGGCGTTTCGATCGCGCCGAAGGACGGCGTCGAGCCGGATGAACTCCTGAAAAACGCCGATCTTGCGTTGTATGGCGCGAAAGATGCGGGACGGGGGACCTATCGGTTCTTCGAGCCGGCGATGGACGCGCAGGTGAAGCTGCGGCGGGTCGTCGAAGTCGACCTGCGCAACGCGCTCGTCAACAACGAGTTCGAGCTCCACTACCAGCCGATTTTCGATCTCGACAGCGCCACCATTTGCTCATACGAAGCGCTCATTCGCTGGCATCATCCCGAGCGCGGCATGATACTGCCGGCGGATTTCATCGGCATCTGCGAAGAGATCGGGCTCATCGTGCCCATCGGGGAATGGGCGCTCCGGACAGCTTGCGAGCAAGCGGCCGAGTGGCCGGAAAATGTCAAGGTCGCCGTGAACCTGTCGGCGAACCAGCTTGCCGGCGAGCACGTCGATCTCGTCATCATCAGCGCGCTCGCCGACTCCGGCATCGCGCCGTCGAGGCTGGAGCTGGAGATTACCGAGGCGGTGCTGTTGCGCGATAGCAAGGCGACGATCGGCACCTTGCGGCGCATCCACGACCTCGGCGTGCACATCGTGCTGGACGATTTTGGAACCGGATACTCCGCATTGAGCTATCTGCGGAGTTTCCCCTTTGACAAGATCAAGATCGACCGATCATTCGTGAAGGAACTACAGAACAGCAAGGAATCCCAGGCGATCGTTACGGCGATCGCCAGCCTGGCGAAGAGTCTGGGCATGGCCTCGACGGCCGAGGGCGTTGAAACGCCCGAGCAGCTTGAGCTGGTTCGCAAGCTTGGCTGCGGCGAGGCACAAGGTTACCTGTTCAGCGTTCCAAGAACCGCCGGGGAACTGTCGCGGATGATGTCGACGCTTACGGCCGGCGCCGCGAGCGCAGCCTAGCCGCGCTTGGCGGCGTCAAAACTCCGCGTCCTTGATGTGGAAGAACTTCGCCGTCTGGGGACTGCGCGCCCGCATGACAAGAAAGTCGAGGACGGCGGGGCGGCCGGCCTGGTTCGCCGCCAGCGCACGCTTGAGTGCAGCCTCGACATCGCCGGGCGTCTCAACGCGCTCGCCGTAGCAACCGCATGCCTCGGCGAGCTTGGCGAAATCCGGCTGTACGGCGAAATCGGTGGCGATGAAGCGGCCATTGAGCCGGCCGACCTGGATGTCGCGGATCGAACCCAGCGCCATGTCGTTGAGGATGCACCAGGTGACGCCCAGTTGATACTCCGCCGCAACCGGCAGGACATCCATGATCATCTGGAATGATCCGTCGCCGACGAACCCGACCGCCGGCCGGTCGGGATAGACAAGGCGCGCGACCGGCAGGCCGGCGGCGCCGTCGCCCATGCCGTAGAGCGACGAGGGCGCGATCACCGAGCGTGGTTCGAAGACGCGGAACCATGGAAACGCGCCGCCAAGCTGTTCGGCGAGGCAGCCGATGTCGATGGCGGTCGTGCTCTCGCGTGGGAACACGGCGCGGGCCGCGCGGAGGACGCGGATCGGGTGGATGGGCGTGCGATTGCTCGCCGCCATGCGCTCGGCATCGCTGTCGAGTGCGGCCACGCCGCGGGCCAGTTCCGCGATGCGCTGCTGCGGCGAATCCGGCCTGCGCCCGCTGCGGTCGAGTTCGATCAGCAGGTCGGTGAGGAATGTCCGGATGTCGGCGACGACGGCGATGTCGGCCGGAAAGCTCCGGCCGATTTCGGAGGCGTCGAGGTTGACCTGGATGTGGCAGGCGCCGAGCGCGGGGGAAAAATCCGGCGTCCAGTTGGTCTCCATGCTCTCGAAGCGACAGCCGAGATTGAGCAGCACGTCCGCTTCGTTGAGAATCCGTTGCGACATCGGCGTGCTGTGGGTGCCAAGTCCACCGGCGGAAAACGGGTGGTCGTCAGCGATAATGCCCCGGCCGGACAGGCTCGTCAGCACCGGCGCGGATAGTTTCACGGCAAGCGCAGCAACCTCGGCGAAAGCGCCGGGATGCGATAGCGCCGCCGCCCGCAACCAGGATCGGCCGCTCGGCGGCGGCGAGCCGTGCTGCGACCTGTCGCACAAGCGCGGGATCGGCGCGCGGCGGCGTCGGCTGCACGGCGGGGCGGTAGTCGGGTTCGTCGATCAGCTGACCGAGGATGTCGGCGGGCATGTCGATATAGACCGGGCCCGGGCGGCCGCTGCGCGCCAGCGCGAAAGCGTTGCGCAGCACTTCGGGCAGCAGGTCGGCGCGATCGACCCGGGTCGACTATTTGGTGATCGGGGTAGATGCGCCCGGTCGGAATCTCCTGGGAGTCGCCCCGCAGGGCAACGGCGGTTGACCCACGGCCGGCGAGGACCACGAGCGGGCGCGCACCGACGTGGGCCTCGGCAATGCCGGTGGCGAGATTGGTCGCCGCCGGTCCGGCGGTGACCAGGCAGACGCCGGGCTCGCCGGTTAGCTGGGCGTAGGCCACGGCCATCAGCGAGGCGGAATGCTCGTGGCGCACGCGAATGAAGCGAATATCCCGGCGGTCATAGAGGGCGTCGAGGATGCCGATGATATGCCCGCCGGGCAGCCCGAAAATCGTCTTGACCCCTTCCTTGCCGAGAATGTCGACAAGAACGCGGGCAGCAGGAAGTTTGGCCATCAATCCGGACCTTCAGGGCGTTCGCCAATGGGCGCGTCTGCGGAAGAGAAAGGCATAGTCGGCGGGCCGACGGCCCGACAAGAGGCATTATTGCCTTGCCTACACCGAACTCCGCTCCACCAGCGGGCCTTCTTCCTTGATCTGCGCCGGACGCCCGGTCGGGCGCGCGGACTGCTCGATCAGCATGTCGACGGCGGTGGCGCCCATTTCGAAATGCGGAAGCACCACGGTGGTCAGGGGAGGGTGCATGTAACGCGCGGTCTCGCGGTCGTCGTAGCCCACGACGGCGACGTCCTTCGGGATGGCCAGGTCCATCTCGCGCAGCGCGTCGTAGCAACCGATCGCCATCAGGTCGTTGGCGCAGAAAATTGCCGACGGCGGATCGGCGAGCGCCATCAGTTCGCGGGTCAGCTGGTAGCCGGCCGATGGCTCCCAATTGCCGTCGCGAACGAGATCCTTGTCGAAAGGCAGGTCGGCGGAGGCGAGAGCCTGCCGGTAGCCCTTCAGGCGGTCGCGCGACGCATCCATCCCCGGTTCGCCGTTGATGAAGCCGATGCGCGTGTGGCCGCCGCGAACCAGCCGCTCGGTGCCGCTTCTGCCGCCCGCGACCTCCGCCGGCACGATCGAGGGCAGCGAGCGGTCGTCGGTGTAGCAGTTGAGGAGCACTGTTGGGCGTTGAAACAGGAACGCCAAGGGTGCGACGCGGCGGGTGTTGATGGTGCCGTAGATCAGTCCGAAGGGCGACTGGCGCAGCAGGTTCGTGACCACCGCCAGTTCCATCTCGGCGTCGCCGCGGGTCACGGCGACGCTGAGTGTGAGGCCGTGCTGCCAGGCGCGCTCGCGAGCGCCGTCGAGTGCGAGGGCCATCCACGGGTCCGTCGACATCTCGTTGGCGATGAAGCCGATGGTCGAGTTGGCGCTTGAGAGTTGCGGCCCGCGCCGGACGAGCCGGTAGCCGAGATGGGCGGCGGCGTCGATGACACGCTGCCGCGTGGCGGCCGAGAGCCGCGCGCCCTGTGCGTCATTGAGGACGAGCGACACTGTCGTTTGCGAGACCTGCGCCTCCAGCGCGACGTCAGTCATGGTCGGTCCGCGTGAAGGAATCGGCGCGCGAGGGTTTCGACGCGCGGGGATCGGCGTCCTGGTCGCTCTGGTGTCGGGATTGGCTGGCGGGGACACGAGACTGTCAGCGTTGCTTTGGGGAGGTGGCCGGAGTGCTAAAAATATTCGCAATAATTAGCAAACGCAAATCATTGGGAAACTTGAATATTTCAGTCATTAATTGTATGATGATTGACACCAGTTAACAACGATGGAACACTCGCTCTCGTGCCTTGGAGACAGCCCGCTGGGCGTCATGGTCTCCGCACAACACGAGCGTCGGGAGGAGAGGACCGCGCCGAAAGTCGCGCGATTTTCCGCAAAATACCAAAACAAGAATCTCTGGAGGAACCCATGAAGCGTTTGTTACTGGCGGGCATGTCGCTCGCGCTCAGCCTCGCGGTTACGACCGCCTACGCGGCTGACAAGAAAATTCTGGCCTTTGTCACCAACGGCTCGTCGGACTTCTGGAAGGCCGCCGCAGCCGGTGTCGCGAAGGCACAAGGCGAGCTGCCGGACTATAACCTGCAGTTCAAGTGGACGGACCCGGCCACCGCCGCCACCCAGACTCAAGAGCTTAACGACCTCGTCTCGGCCGGCGCCGCAGGCATCATGATCAGCGCCGTCGATCCCAAGACCGAGACGGACACGCTCGGCAAGATTGCGGGCCAGACACTCCTGCTCACGACCGACTCCGACGCCAAGGAATCCAAGCGCGTCGCCTACATCGGCTCGAGCAACGTGCTGGCCGGTAACCAGGTCGGCGAGCTTCTCAAGAAGGCAATGCCGGACGGTGGCAAGTGCATGGCCTTCGTGGGCCTGCCTGGCGCCGATAACGCCAAGGAGCGCATCCAGGGCATCAATGACGTGATCAAGGGCACCAAGATCACGATCGTCGACGTGCGCGCCGACAACATCGACCTGCCGACTGCCAAGCGCAACGTCGAGGATACGCTGACCGCGCATCCCGAAGTGAACTGCATGCTCGGCATCTACTCTTACAACATCCCGCAGATCTACCAGGCGCTCAAGGAAGCGAACATGCTTGGCAAGGTCACAGTCACCGGCTTCGACGATGATCCGGTGACGCTCGGTGGCGTCAAGGAAGGCACGGTGGCCGGCACCGTCGTCCAGCAGCCGTTCGAGTGGGGCTACCAGGGCATGAAGCTGATGGCTGACATCCTGAAGGGCGACAAGTCGAAGATCCCCGCCGACACTCTCGTGATCGTCCCGACCAAGATTGTCGATCAGGCGAGCGTCGACCAGTACTCGAAGGACCTGGCCGCGATACAGGCTTCGGTGAAGAAGTAGCGGGTCTCTCTCCCAAGGCTAGCTACGCGCGTCGGCGGCTTCCTGGTCGCCGACGCGCCATCTTTCGGGCTCTTTCGGGGCAACATGGCCGTGCCGTGTGCCGCAAACGGCGGTCATGATAAACCTTGCCTATGACTGAGCCGTATCTGCAGCTCGTTGGCATAACCAAGCGCTACCCGGGCGTCCAGGCGCTGAGCGACGTCAGCTTCGACGTTGCGCAGGGCGAGATCGTCGGGCTGATCGGCGAAAACGGTGCGGGCAAATCTACCCTGATGAAGGTGCTCGGCGGTGTCATCGAACCGACGGCGGGCGTTATTTGCATTGCCGGCGTCGAACGCCGCGCGCTCACGGTGAACGACGCGATCGCGGCGGGCATCGCCTTCGTCCACCAGGAACTCAATCTTTTCGACAATCTTGACGTTGCCGCAAACGTATTCATCGGACGCGAGCCGCTGACCGGCGGGCCGCTCAAGCTGATCAATCGGCGCAAACTGCACGACGCGGTCAGACCATTGCTCGAGCGGCTGGGCTGCGATTTCGGGCCGGAGACGCCGCTGCTCCCCCTGTCGCTGGCGCAGCGGCAGCTCGTCGAGATCGCCAAGGCGCTGTCGCTCAAGGCGCGCGTCGTGATCATGGACGAGCCGACGTCCAGCCTGACAATTTCCGAGACGCGCCGGCTGCTTTCGGTGATCCGCGACCTTAAGGCGAGCGGGGTCACCGTGGTCTTCATTTCGCACCGGCTGCGCGAAATCGAGGAGAGCACCGACCGCGTCGTCGTCTTGCGGGACGGACACGTGGCAGGGCGTCTCGATCGCGCCGAGATAAAACACGATGCCATGATCCGGCTGATGATCGGGCGTGACCTCAAGGCGCTGTACACGCCGCCCAAGGCGGCGACGGGCGACGCCGTGCTGGAACTGGTTGACGTAGTGACCTCGGCGCATCCGGCCACGAAAGTTAACCTCGCCGTGCACGCCGGCGAGATTCTCGGTCTCTCGGGGCTGGTCGGCGCCGGGCGCACGGAGGTCGCGCGCGCCGTGTTCGGCATCGACGCCCTGGTCGGCGGGCGAGTCGAACTGTCCGGCGCGCCGGTGGTCGTCTCCACTCCCGGCGATGCCATCGCCCACGGCATCTACCTGGTGCCGGAGGACCGCAAGCGGTCCGGGCTGCTCCTCGATATGTCGGTGAGCGAGAACGTATCGCTCGCCGATCTTTCGGCATTCGCTCCCGGCGGGCTCATCAACCGCCGCGCCGAAGCGAAGAACGCGGAGGAGCAGAAGCGGCGGCTGAATATCCGCGTGCCAACCGTCGACGTGCAGGCGGGAACGCTTTCCGGCGGCAACCAGCAGAAGGTCGTGCTCGCGAAGTGGCTGTCGATGAAGCCGAAGGCAATCATCTTCGACGAGCCGACGCGTGGTATCGATGTCGGCTCCAAGGCGGAAATCTATCGCCTGATGCGCGGGCTCGCGGATAACGGCGTCGCCGTCCTCATGATCTCCAGCGACCTGGAGGAAGTGATCGGCGTCAGCGACCGCGTGGCGGTGATGCGCGAGGGGGCGATCAGCGGCTTCCTCGAGCGCACGCAGCTCAGCGAAGAAGCCATAATGCGGCTGGCGACGGACAGCCAAAGTCAGGTGCACTGAGGGACGCCATGAAAAAGGACCTAGGCCTTTTCCTTCTGATCGTCCTGGTGGCGGCGGTCACCGCGTACCTCAATCCGCGCTTCCTTTTGCCGATCAACATCTCGAACACAGCCAACCTTGTCGGCCTGTTCGGCCTCTACGCGATCGGCGAAGGCCTGGTCATCATCACCGGCGGCATCGACCTTTCGGTCGGCTCGCTGTTCGCGCTGTTCGGCGTGATTTTCCTCGACCTGCTGGTGAACGACGGCCTGCCGTGGGGGCTGGCGGTACCCATCATCGTCGTGCTCGGCATGGTGATCGGCTCGATCCACGCGTTCCTCATCCTGAAGATGCGCATGCAGCCGTTCATCGTCACGCTGTGCGGCCTGCTGATCTACCGGGGAGCGGCGCGCTGGTACACCGGCGAGGGCACGTCCGGCTTCCCGTTCGGGACCAGCTACCCGACGCTGGAGTTCCTGACCAACGGCCGCATACCGATCAACACGCCGTGGGGCGTGTTCGGGCTGCCACTCAGCTTCGTCGCCTTCATCCTGGTCGCGACCGTCATGGGCGTCGTGCTGCATCGCTCGGTGTTCGGCCGCTACCTCTACGCGGTCGGCAAGAACGAGGAGGCGGCGCGCTATTCCGGCATCCGCACCGGGCGCGTCATCGCCGCCGCCTACATCATCTGCAGCAGCCTCGCGGCGATCTCCTCGGTCTATTTCGTGGAGTACACGCGCTCGATCGCGCCCGCCTCGCACGGCAACTTCTATGAGCTTTACGGCATCGCCGCGGCGGTGCTCGGCGGCTGTTCGCTGCGCGGCGGCGAGGGCTCGATCTTCGGCATCGTGCTCGGCGCCGTGCTGCTCCAGATCCTTCAGAACCTGGTCAACCTGCTCGGCATTCCGAGTTCGCTCAACTTCACCGTCATGGGCGGGGTCATCCTGATCGGCGTGCTGCTCGACCAGCAGCTCATCCTGTACCGGCAGCGTCGCGCAGCCACGCGCGGTCCTGCACACTCGCAGGATTCCGCGATTGCAGCGACGGCCAAATAAGACCGCCGCCGCGCAGGCTCTTGAACCGTCGCCGGCGGTCAGCTTGGCGGTCCCGAGCTGATCCTCGTCGGTGGCGGAGCGAAGAAAGCCTAGTCGGCGGGATTGAGCAGCCGGCCGCCGTCAATATTGTACTGCGCGCCGGTGACGAAACTGGAGGCGTCGGAGGCGAAGAACAGCGCCAGTCCCTCGATCTCTTCCGGCTTGCCGACGCGGTGGCTGGGCGAACTCGCTTCAAACACGGCGACCAGCTCGGGCGTCGAGATGCGGGTCTGGAAAGGTCCTGGCTGGATGGCGTTGACGGTGATGTTGAAGCGCGCCAACTCGAGCGCCAGTTGCCGCACGAGATGAGCGACGGCTGCCTTGGTGACGACGTAGGGCGTGCCGACCGCCGGTGAGGTCTTGCTCGCCGCGGTCGAGGTAGTCACGACGATGTGCCCGCGGCCGCGCTTCTTCATGTGCGGTACGGCGGCCTGGATCGCCTTGAAGACGCCGTGCAGATTGACACCAAGCACGCCTTCCCACAGGTCGTTCGGAATGTTCTCGATCGCGCCCGCGGGGTCGCGCTTGCCGAACGGGGTGAGGTAGCCGGGACCTGCCGTGACGCCGGCGTTGGCGAATACCGCGTCGATGACGCCGTCCTGCGCGACGATCCGGTCGAACACGGCGCGCAGTGTCGGGCCATCGGCAAGATTGGCGATCTCGCTTCGCGCGGTGCCACCGCGCGCCGTCAGTTCCTCGACAGCGCGGGTCGCCGCGTCGTCATCGACGTCCACAATGACGACGCGGGCGCCGTTGTCGGTCATGGCGCGGGCCATGGCGAAGCCGAGCCCGTTGGCGCCGCCGGTAATGACCACGACCTTGCCGGCGACGCTGTAGAGGTCTTCCGCTTTCACCGTTCGCTCCTAGTCGGCGAGGCCGAGGCTGCCGCCGCCGTCGATGGCAAGACGGCGCTCGGCTACCCGGAAGTCTTCTCCGACATCTCGCCGCGCGGCGTGCGCGTCGTCTATGTCGATACCTCGGCGGACCTGCCCGGCATGCTGGAAATCATCGAGATGACGCCGGACGTCGAGGAACAGTACCGCACGATGCATCAGGCGATGCTGGAATGGGACGGGCACTCGCACGTCGTCCATCACCTGCAGCCGAAGTGGCCGCCGGGCGCGTAGCATCCAGGCTACTCGCGCGTCGTGTTCTGGCGCGCGAGCTCTTTCATCATCGCGTCGGTGGAATCTGTCAGGTCGTTCTCGAGTGCGGCGCGGGCCGTCGCCGGATCGCGATCCTCGAGCGCCCGCACCAGCACGTCATGCGGGTCGGCACTGCTGCGCACTGCCCTGGCGACCGGAATGCGCGTCATCAGCGGGCCGACCTGCAGCCATAGAGACTCGATGATCGAAAACAGCAGCGGACTTTCGGCGGCTTCGTAAACGGCGAAATGGAGCCGGTGGTTGAGCGCCCAGAATTGCGCCCGCTGCTTCTCGTCCAGCCCCTGCAGCTTCTTCAGGATGGAGCGAACATTGGCGAGGCCGCGCCTGGTGACTTTCTCCGCCGCCAGCGCGACCGCCTCGCCCTCCAGCAGGATGCGAATGCGGCGCAGCTCGAGGAACTTCTCCTTGTCCAAAATCGGAATGGCAATCTTGCGGGAGGGCAGCGCTTCGAGCGCGCGCTCCGTCACGAGACGGCGCAACGCGTCGCGCACCGGCATGAGGCTGGTGCCGAGCGCGTCGGCGACCGAGCGCAGCGTCAGCTCCTGGCCCGGCCGAAAGGCGCCGGCCATGATCGAGTCTTTCATCTGGCGATAGACGCGATCGTTGAGCGTCTCGCGTTCGACCGGCGCGATGGCGGCTGCGATGTCGTCGACGACGGCGGCCGGCATCAGGCGGCTCCCCTAGAGAGCATCGGCCAGCCGGTAAACCCTGACGGCCGTGTCCCTGAAGAGGTCAGCCTTTTCAGAGGCCGAATACTTCGACGCAATCCGTTTGAAGGCGTTCCAGAGGACATGATAGCTGCACGAGCGCTTGTCGACGGGGAAGTTGCTCTCGAACATACAGCGCTTTGGCCCGAACAGCTGAATCGTCGCCCCCCGAGCTGGCGTCATCGCAGGCGATCGCGGCGTCTGGCGGCCCGGAAATGGCACCCGCACCGCTTTCTCTAAACTCAGGTTCCGAACAATTCGCGGAAGCGGTCGCGGGCGGGCAGCAGGAGTGCCACCGCCCGCTCCTCGATCGCCCCGGCCCGGCTGGTCGGCGCCGGGATGGAGATTGCGTACACGGTTCCCGCCTGATCGCGGAAGGCCGTGCCGACGGCCGAGATACCCAGCGAATGTTCTTCCCGGTCAAAGGCGATGCCGGTTTTGCGCACCGTCGCCAGCTCGTGGAGAAGGGCGTCGATGGTGCGCGTCTTGCCCTTGGCGACGGTGAAGTTGCCTTTGCGTAGCCGGTGGCGGATCTCGGCGTCGGTGAGCAGGGCGAGGCTCGCCTTGCCGTTGGCAGTGGAGTGCAGCGGAAAGGATTCGCCGACGGCCGACACGGCGCGCAGGCGGTGCGTGCCGGCGACTTGGTCGAGGAAGACCAGATGATCGCCACGCAGCACGGCGAGGTCGACGGTCTCGCCGATCGCCTCGGCCAGCGCCTTCAGATGCGGATGGGCGACCTCGACGACGTCGATCTTCGCGTTGTTCGCCAGCGCCGTGATTTCCATGCCGAGCCGCACGCGTCCGGTCGGCGAGGCGGCCATCAGCAGCCGTTCGCCGACCAGCGCGTGAACGATGCGCTGGACGGTCGAGCGGGGCAGGTTCACACGCTCGGCGATCTGCGCCAGACTGAGTCCGGCATGCTCGTCGCGCAGCGTGCGCAGGATGCTCGCCGCGCGGCTGATGACCTGAATTCCATTGTGCTGCCGGCCGCCCGCGGCACCCGCCTGGTCGTTCATCGCTGTCTGCCTCCCGAACGCCGCTCGCGTCCGAATCCTGTGCCGGCCGGTTGACCTAGTGTATTGCTTTACGATACATTCGAACCACCATGCGGGCAAATACAATTCGGCCCGCACAAGAAAAACAATCGATGACGGCGGCTCGGGAGGAAGTCATGTCGAGTCGTGGGCGACTGTCGCCGCGCCGGGCCGGGGCGGCCCGCACACCATGACGATCACCGTCGACGAGGGGGACCGGCTCCTCGATCCGGGTTACCTCGCGTTTGAATCCGGCTACGCCGACATCGGCGGCGGCAAGAAGCTGGTGGCGGCGCTCACGCGCATGCCCGGCTGCCGTCCGAAGATGGTCCACTGGTGGTTCGGATGGCTCGGCGGCACCGACTGGTACAAGCTCTGGCATCCGACCGATCACGTCTTCAGCGACTGGGAGAATCGTCAGGGGAGCAACTATATCGGCGCCAGTCATCTGGTGCATGAATATCTCGCCCGCGACGATGGCCCGCTCTACAAGCTGCACATAAACTTCCACGATCCGGCGGCACTGTTCGATGCCGGGCGCTACGCCGAGGCCGGCGTGGTGGCGGTATGTGCCCGCATCGGCGATCTCGATGAGCCGGTCAACTTCGCGCGCATGACCCATTTCGTCCGCGATACGGACTATGGTTGCGAGATGCGCAGCCGCTTCTGGCTGGGCGAGATCGAAAGCCGCACGCCGGGCAAGACGTTCAGCGAGGCGGAGAAAGCCGCAATCCGCAACCGCGGCGTCAACGACAAACTTGCCCGCCGCCTGCACCAGCATTGCGTCGAGGAGATGGGCTATCTCGCCGAAGTCCTGCCGGTGCTCTACCGGCGCATGACCGGCGACAACACTTTCTGAAATCCGGCGGGCTCGCCGCAAACGAACGAAGCTTGGGAGATCAGGGTAATGGTGAAGATACGCGGCACCGAATTCGAGGCGAACCTCGACAACGCGATGGGGCTGAAGTTCTACAACCTGTCGCATCGCTGGGGCTTCCAGAGTCCCAACTGGCCCTACTTCCAGGACGTCAAGATCGAGCGCATCCACTACATGGCGAAGTCGGGTGTGCTGTCGCAGCGCATCACCACGTCGATGCATTCGACCACGCATATCGACGCGCCGGCCCACGTCGTCCAGGGCACGCCGTTCATAGACGAAGTGCCGCTGCCGCATTTCTTCGGCTCCGGCATCGTCGTGCCGATCAAGAAGAAGAAGTGGGAGTCAATCACCGCCGACGATCTGGAGAAGGCCGCCGGCAAGGTCATCCGGCCGCGCGACGTGCTCATCATCAATACCGGCTGGCACAAGGTTTACGAGGACGGCGACTATTTCGCCTATTGTCCTGGCTTCGTGCCGTCCGCCGGCCAGTGGATGGTCGATCATCAGGTCAAGGTCGTCGGTCACGATACGCAGGCCAACGACCATCCGCTTGCCACGGCCATCGGCCCGCAGCGTAACGGTCCGCTGCTCCCCCATCTCGCCGACGAGTACAAGAAGTGGTCGAAGGGCCGCGACTGGAAGGACGATTTCCCCGCCTGGGAGCCCGTCCACCAGATCCTGTTCAAGAACGGCATCCTCGGCATCGAGAATGTCGGCGGCGACATCGACGCGGTCACGGGCAAGCGATGCACCTTCGCCTTCTTCCCATGGAACTGGGACCGCGGCGACGGCTGCATCATCCGGCTGGTCGCGATCGCCGATCCGAAGGGCAAGTATCGCATCGAGAGCGGGGAGAAATACTGATGCTGGTCAAACGCTTCGCCGACGCCAAAACCTATGAGGCCCCCAACCATCGCGGCATCGTCGGGCTGCGCCTGCAGGGCTTCGAGCCGGACGGTCCCAAGAACCAGTGGGTCGGTCTTTCGCAAATTCTTCCCGGCGGCGGCGCCGGGCCGGATTCGACGCCGTTCGAGAAGGTCTATGTTCTCCTCGATGGCGAGATCACCATCACCGTCGGCGGCAAGGAGACGGTCATGCGCAAGCTCGATTCCTGCATGATACCGCCGAACGAGGTGCGTGAGTTCCAGAACCGGCGGAACGAGACCGCCTCGCTGCTGGTGATTATCCCCTATCCGGCGGGAGTGAAGCCATGAACGAAGTCCTGAAGAATCCACTGTCGCTGTTCGAGGTGCGCGGCAAGGTCGCCGTCGTCGTCGGCGCGTCCGGTTCGTTCGGCGCGCTCGCCGCCAAGGTGCTGGCCGGGGCCGGTGCGAAGATGGTGCTGGTCGCCGGCGGCAAGAAGGCGCTCGACGAGGTCGCCAGGGAATGTCGCGAGCTTGGCGCCGACGTCGAGACGATCAACAAGCGCGCCGAGAGCGCCAAGGCGTGCGAGGAAGTCGTGGCGGCAACGATCGCGCGCTTCGGCCGCCTCGATATCCTGGTCGTTGCCTCGGGCAAGAACCAGGTCGCCAAGATCGTCGACATGACGCCCGAGCAGTTCCTTGAGATCATGGACATCAACGTGACGCAGAGCTGGCTGATGGCTCGCGCCGCCGGCAAGCAGATGCTGACCCAGGGTGGCGGCGGCAAGGTCATCCTGATGTCGTCGGCGCGCGGCCTGCTTGGCCATCCGGCCGGCTACAGCGCCTACTGCGCGTCGAAATCGGCGATCGACGGCATCACCAAGGCACTCGGCTGCGAGTGGGGTGGCAACGGCATCACCGTCAATGCCATCGCGCCGACCGTCTTCCGTTCGCCACTCACCGCGTGGATGTTCGAGGACAACGAGCGGTCGAACGCGGTCAGGGCCGGTTTCCTGGCGCGCGTGCCCAAGGGCCGCCTCGGCGAGCCGGAAGATCTCGCCGGGCCGCTGCTGTTCCTGGCGTCGAAGGCGTCGGACTTCTACACCGGCCACATCCTTTACGCCGACGGCGGCTATACGGCGGGGTAAGCACGTTGGCTGAGAAGGCGAAGATAGGAATTGTCGGGGCCGGGCTCATGGGCCACGGCATCGCCATGGTGTTTGCGCTGCACGGCCATGCGGTATCGGTGTACGACGCCGTGCCGCAGACGCTGGCGACGCTCAAGGAGCGCATCGGCAGGAACCTCGCCGATCTCGGGCACGATCCCGCCGCGGCGGAGAAAGTGACGCCGGTGGACACGCTCGCCGGCGCGGTCCGTACCGCCGACGTGGTGATCGAGGCGGCGCTGGAGAAACTGGCGTTGAAGCAGGATATCTTCGCCGAACTGGAGAAGCTGGCGCCGCGCCACGCGCTGCTGGCCAGCAACACCTCCGTCATCCCGATCGGCAAGATCGCGGCACGCGTCTCGACCAAGGACCGCGTGCTCGGCACGCATTGGTGGAATCCGCCGTGGCTGGTGCCGCTGGTCGAGGTCATCCAGACCGAGGGCACGGCACCGGAGAGCGTCACGGCGATGATGGACCTGCTGCGCTCGGTCGGCAAAATCGTCGTGCATGTGCGCAAGGACGTGCCCGGCTTCATCGGCAACCGGCTGCAGCATGCGCTGTGGCGCGAGGCGATCGCGCTGGTGCAGAACGGCGTCTGCGACGCGGAGACCGTCGACACCGTGGTCAAGGCCGGGTTCGGCCGGCGGCTCGGCGTCATCGGCCCGATCGAGAATGCCGATCTCATCGGCACCGACCTCACACTCGACATCCATCAGAACGTACTTGCCGATCTTGATCGCGCCCAGGGTCCGTCGCCCTACCTCGTCGATCTCGTCGCGAAAGGGCGGCTCGGCTTCAAGACCGGCGAAGGCTTCCGCAAGTGGACGCCGGAGCAGCAGGCGGAACTCCGCCGGAAAGTTGCGGCGCAATTGAAGCGCGCTGCGGCCGAGGACAAGGCCTGAGCTTCACGCACTATTCGGCAGGGAAACAGGACAGGGCATGGCCGCCAAATCGGACGACAAGATCATCATCAGCTGCGCCATCACCGGCGGCATCCACACGCCGACGATGTCGGACGCGCTGCCGTACAAGCCCGAGGACATCGCGCGCCAGGCGATCGACGCGGCAGAAGCCGGCGCCGCCATCCTGCATCTGCATGCCCGCGATCCCGCGACCGGCAAGCCGACGCCGGACCCAAAAGTGTTCATGCAGTTCCTGCCGGTCATCAAGCAGTCGACCGATGCCGTCGTGAACATAACCACGGGCGGCGGCCTCAACATGACGGTCGAGGATCGCCTGCAAGCGCCGCTGGCGGCAAAGCCCGAGATGTCGTCGCTCAACATGGGCTCGATGAACTTCGCGCTGTTTCCGCTCGCCGATCGCTACAAGAACTGGAAATTCGACTGGGAGGAGCCGTATCTTCGCGGCACCGACGACTTCATCTTTCGCAACACCTTTCGCGACATCGCCCGCATCATCGAGCTGCTCGGCAAGGGCCACGGCACGCGTTTCGAGCACGAATGCTACGACGTCGGCCATCTCTATAACCTTGCCCATTTCGTCGACCGCAAGATGATCGAGCCGCCGTTCTTCGTGCAGATCATCTTCGGCATTCTCGGCGGCATCGGCGCTGAGACGCGCAACCTGATGTTCATGAAGGAAACCGCCGACCGCCTGTTCGGCAACGACTACCGCTGGTCGGTGCTGGCTGCGGGGCGGCACCAGATGCCGTTCGCGACGCAGGCCGCGATGATGGGCGGCAACGTCCGCGTCGGCCTGGAAGACAGCCTATATGCCGGGCGCGGCAAGCTCGCCACCAGCAACGCCGAGCAGGTCACCAAGATACGCCGCATCGTCGAGGAACTCGGCTATTCGATCGCAACACCGGCGGAAGCGCGCGAGCGGCTGAAGCTCAAGGGCAGTGATCGCGTCGGCTTTTAGGCCGGCGGCGAGGGGAAACACATGAAGAAGATTGCGCTCGAGGAGCATTTCCTGACACCGGGTCTCGTCGACCATTGGCGGACGACCGCCATCAACATCAGCGCCGACCTCGGCGACAAGGCCTTGGGCGGACTGATGGATTTCGGTTCCCGCCGGCTGGAATCGATGGACCGCAACGGTATCGGCTACGCCCTCCTGTCGATCTCGGGGCCGGGCGTCCAGGTCGAGCGTGACGCCGGCAAAGCGGCGCGTCTGGCGCGCGAAGCAAACGATGGGCTGGCTGTCGAAATCCAGAAGAATTCATCGCGCTATGGCGGCTTCGCCCATCTTGCCATGCAGGACCCGAACGGCGCCGCCGACGAATTGGAGCGCTGCGTGCGCGACCTCGGCTTTCACGGCGTGATGATCAACGGGCAGACGAACGGCGAGTATCTCGACGCGGATCGCCTGTCGCCGTTCTGGGAACGCGTCGCCGACCTCGGCACCTTCGTCTACATCCATCCCACCAACCCTACCGATCACCCGGCGATGTACGCCGACCACTCCGAGTTGTTCGGGCCGGTGTGGAGCTGGGGCGTCGAGACGGGCACGCACGCCATGCGGCTGGTCACGGCCGGTGTGTTCGAGCGCTACCCGAAGGCCCGGCTGATCCTCGGCCACATGGGCGAGGCGATCCCGTTCCAGCTCTGGCGTATCGACGGCCGCTACAAGATCGCCAACCGCAGCGGCAAGCCGGCCTTGCCGAAGCCCCCATCGCATTACATCCGCGAGAACATCCTGGTCACCACGTCGGGCGTGTGCTCGGCCGAGCCGCTCGTTTGCGCGCTTTCGGCGCTCGGCGAGGATCGTGTCATGTTCGGCGCCGACTATCCGTTCGAGGACGCCAGTCTCGCGGCGAAGTTCATGGACACGGTGCCGGTCGCCGACGCCTTGCGCCGCAAGATCGCCTACGGCACCGCCGCGACCCTGTTCGGACTCGACGCGGCGCACTTCGCCTGATCGGAGCCGCCGCAGCGGCAAGGAGTGAAGGTCATGGATACCGCTCTCATCATCGACAATCGCGATGCGCCGGCTTCCAGCGGCGCCACCTTCGAGCGGCGCGATCCGCTGACCGGCCATCTGGTCACGCGTGCCGCCGCTGCCACGGTCGAGGACGCGCGCGCGGCGGTCGACGCGGCGGCGGCGGCCTTTCCGTCATGGTCGCGTCTCGGCCCCGGCAAACGCCGCGCGGTGCTTAACGCCGCGGCCGATCTCCTGGCTTCGAGGACCAAAGAATTCACTGACCTGATGACGATGGAAACCGGCGCCAGCGCCGCCTGGGTGGCCTTCAACACCAACCTCGCCGCCGGCATGCTGCGCGAGGCCGCCTCGCTCACCACCCACATCAAGGGCGAGATCATTCCCGCCGACAAGCCGGGCACATTCTCAATGGCGGTCCGCCGGCCCGCCGGCGTCGTGCTGTCGATCGCGCCGTGGAACGCGCCGATCATCCTGGCGGTCCGCTCTTTCGCCACGGCGCTGGCCTGCGGCAACACCGTCGTCTTTAAGACATCGGAGCTCAGCCCCGGCACGCAGAACATGCTGGGACAGGTGATGCGCGAGGCGGGGCTGCCGGCCGGCGTGCTCAACGTGCTTACCAACGATCCCGCCGATTCCGGCAAGGTCGTCGAGGCTATGATCGCGCACCCGGCCGTGCGCCGCGTCAACTTCACCGGCTCGACGCGCGTCGGTCGCATCATTGCCGAGGTGGCGGCGCGCTATCTCAAGCCGGTGCTGCTGGAACTCGGCGGCAAGGCGCCGCTCATCATCCTCGAGGACGCCGATATCGACAACGCCGTGCGCGCCGCCGCCTTCGGCTCGTTCATGCATTCCGGCCAGATCTGCATGTCGACGGAGCGCATCGTCGTCCACGACGCCGTTGCCGACAGTTTTGTCCACAAACTTGCCGAGAAGGCGAAGTCGCTGACCGCCGGCAATCCGCGCACCAGCAACGCGGCGCTGGGCTCGCTCGTCGACAAGCGCCCGGCGGCGCGCGCCGACAGCCTGGTCAAGGATGCCGTCAAGAAAGGCGCGCATCTCATCGCCGGCGGCGAGGTCGACGGCACGATCATGAATGCCACGGTGCTCGATCGCGTCACTTCGGAGATGGACGTCTATCACGAGGAATCCTTCGCCCCGATCGCCTCGATCGTGCGGGCGCGCGACATGGACGATGCCATCCGCATCGCCAACGATACCGAGTATGGCCTGTCGTCGGCGGTCTTCACCCGCGACGTGAAGCGGGCGCTGGAGATTTCGGCGCGGCTCGATTTCGGCTGCTGCCACATCAACGGACCGACGGTCTATGACGAGGCGCAGATGCCGCTTGGCGGCATGAAGGCCAGCGGCTACGGCCGCTTCGGCGGTCAGGCCGGCGTCAACGAATTTACCGACGTGCAGTGGGTCAGTATCGAAGACCCCGATCAGCACTACCCGTTCTAGGCAGATGCCCGAACCGAGCTTCCGGCATGGCAAGGCATCTGTCGGTGACGTAACGCTGCATTACGTCGAGGCGGGACCGGCCGACGGCGAAGTCGTCGTGCTGCTGCATGGCTGGCCGCAAAGCTGGTTCGCCTGGCGCGGCGTGATCCCGCATCTTTCTGCCCGCTATCGCATCGTCGCGCCGGATCTGCGCGGCTTCGGCGACTCCTCCAGGCCGCTCACCGGCTACGACACCCGCACGGTCGCCGGCGACATCGTCGGCCTGCTCGATCATCTCGGCGTCGCCCGCGCCCATTTCGCCGGGCACGATTTCGGCGCCGTCACCGCATACGTCGCTGCCGCGGCCTATCGCGACCGTGTTGTCTCGCTGGCCATCCTCGACATGCTCATGCCGGGGTTCGGACTGGAGGACGGCGTCCGCTTCGGCAAGGACGGCTTCGGCCTCTGGCATCTTGCCTTCCACGCGGCGCCCGAGGTGCCGGAAATGCTGATCGCCGGCCGCGAGCGCGAATATCTCGGCTGGTTCTTCCGCAGCCACGCCGCCAATCCGTCGGCGATCGCGCCCGAGGATATCGAGGTTTATGCCGCCAACTATCGCCAGCCGGGCGCGTCGCAAGCGGCGATGGGTTACTACCGCGCGCTCTACGAAAGCGCCGAACAGAACCGCGCATTGGCCGAGCGGAAGCTGACCATCCCGGTGCTGGCGATCGGCGGCGCGATGAGCATCGGTCCCGGCGTCGCCGCCGGCATGCGCGGGCTGGCGGCTAACGTCGACGAGCGCATCATTGCGGACGCCGGCCACTGGGTTGCCGAGGAGCAGCCCGCTGAGGGCGCGCGCCTTTTGCTGGCGTTCTTTGCCGCCAATCCCGCGAAGCGCTGAAGCTCAGGCCGCCGCCCAACCGTCGCGGATGTGCTGGAAGCTGCGCCGCGCGAGTTCGCTGCGCCCTTCCGGAATATCGCGCCAGACGCTGGCGACGGCGGCGAACGCCGGCACGTCTAGGCCGAACGCCTCGACCGTGATCCAGCCGTCGTAGCCGCCCTTTTTTAGCGCGGCGTAGGTCGCCGCCCACGGCACGTGCCCGGTGCCGGGAATGCCGCGATCGTTTTCCGAGACATGGAAGTGACCGACGCTGGCCATGTTGCGGGTCAGCGCCGCCACCGGATCGCTTTCCTCGACGTTGGCGTGGAACGTATCGTAGAGTGCCGTGACCGCCGGATGGCCGACGGCTTCGAGATGCCGGCTCAGCGTGTCCATGCGGTTCAGCATGTGGCACTCGAAGCGGTTCATCGGCTCAACGGCGACGCGCATGCCGAGCGGCGCCGCGATCTCGCCGGCGCGGCGGTGGAACGTCGCCAACCGCGCGAACTCGATGCTCGACGGCGGCTTGCCGGTGAAGACGCCGAGCGTCTGGTGGATCGGCCCGACCAGCATCTCGGCGCCCATGGCGTGCGCGGTGTCGAGGGCCCAGGCGATGTGGTCCATGCCGGCGGCGCGCTGCTTGTCGTCGTCCGAGACGGGATTGGTGCCCGGCGGCATGACGGTGAGCGCGGTACGCTTCAGCGCGGCCTTGTCGAGCGCCGCGCCCAGCCGGACGTAAGCTTCTTTCGCGCCGTGGATAACCGGAATCTCGATGCCGTCGTAGCCGATTGCCTTCAGTTCGGCGAACCAGCCGTGGTCGGGCGCGTCGGTGGGTTCCATCCAGGAGAGGGCGCAGAAACCGATTTTCATGGGCGTACTCGTATGGGTGAACGATCAGGTCGGGATCAGCGGCAGCAGCAACCGCGAGGGATGCGCCGGGTCGTGGAAAATCTTGTGCAATGTCGTGCGGCTCGACGCCAGATGGTGCGGAATGTACTCGACATTCGTCGTGCCGCTGACGCCGGTCGGAAAATCGGCGCTGGTGATCTCGATGGCGATGCGGTGACCGGCGCGGAAAAGATTGGCGGTCGCCTGGATCTCGATGGCGTATTCGATGATCTCGCCGGGAACCACCGCCTCGCGCGCCGCCCGGGTCAGCTTGTGCCAGGGCTTCCACGGCCGCGAGCGCTCAAGATCGAGTTCGCGGCATGAAGCCCGCAGCCAGCCGCGAGTCAGTTCGCGTTCGGGCAGGTCAGTCCTGATCTCGCGTTCGCCCTCGCGCGCCGTGCGCACCGTCGGGTCGGGGCCGATGTCCTTCAGGATGACGATCCATGTCGTGTCGTCCTGATCGATGGAGGCAAACAGCGTCAGCGCGATCGGGCCGGCGACGAGCGTGTCTTCCGGCAGCGGGTCGGTCATGTAGCGGAGTTTCGCCACCTGGTTGGTCTGCGTCGGCGGCATCTGGACGAAGGCATCGGGGTTCTGGAATTCGTCGACGCTCGCCGGAGTGAATGGCTCGCCGCTCAGGCGCTCCCAGCTGTTAAGGTAGAGCGGCGTCCACACCGTCTCGGGCAGCGGCCAGTCGCCACCCGTCCGCCACTGGTTGGCGCCCATCACCCAGTAGCGCACCGGCGGTTCGTCGAGGACACCGGTGTCGATCCCCTTCAGCCAGTGATCGTACCAGCGCAGCATTTCGTTGTGCAGCGCGCGCAGCGGCCGCTCAGGGTGCGACGGCCCGGTGAGGATCAGCTTCTTTGGCGGCTTCAGTTGGGCGAAGTAATTCTGCGCGCCGCCAAGGTGGGTCTTGTAGGTGTAGCCGTACCAGCCGGCGCCGGTGGTCACCGGCACATTGATGTTGGCGATGGCGCGCTCGCTTTCGGCGATCGTGCCTTCCTTCTCGTAAGGGTCGAGCAGCAGATCGAAGATCGCCGGCATGTGCTGGCCGCGCTGGGCGAGCACGTTGAAGATGTAAGGATACATCCGGTAGTCCGGATTGTTCATCGCCGCCTGCCACAGCGCCTCGCGCTCGGGCGACAGTTGGCCCGGCGGCCCCTTGACCTGGTGGCGGCCGGAGAAGTGGTCCTGCAAATAGCGGAAGGCGTGCAGCACGCCGCCCGGATAGTCCTCGCGGAAGCCGCCGAGCGGGCCGTAGGCGCCACGCGGATCGTAGGGGAAGATCGCGGCGAGATGCGGCGGGCGCTGCTTGGCGGCGAAGTACTGCTCGGCGGCGAAGGCGCCAATTCCGACCATGGCGACCTTGCCGTTCGACCACGGCTGCGCGGCCGCCCATTCGACCAGGTCGTAGCCGTCCCATTCGCGCGAGCCGTTGGTGTCCGACTTGCCGAAGCCGCGCGGTCCGCCGATGACGTGGACGTAGCCGCGCGAGACGAAGAAGCGCGTGTCGCCGGCCTCCATGTGGCCCACCCACAGCGACGACCACGCCGGCTGGCCCTGGATCGACTTCGGATATTCCGGCCCCTGTATTTCCTTGGTGTGCGTGCCGAAGGCGACCAGCACCGGAAATTTTCCCGGTGCCTCCGGCCGGTAAACATCGACGACCAGATGGGCGCCGTCGCGCATGGCGACGCGCACGTCCTTGTCGGACGCGATGGCCGCGTGCTCGGCCGGCCGCTGGTAGTCGGTCGGCGGCTGGTTGAACGAAGGGAACGGAACGCCGGGCGTCATCGCTTGTCCCGCGCGCGTCCCCCGATCATCACGCTGACGAACACCGCATGCTCTTTTCCGGTGTTCAGCCAGATATGATTGGTGGCGCGCTGGACGACGGCGTCGAACGGCTGCAGCGGGATCGGATCGCCCTCGTCGAGTAGCAGCGCCGCCTCGCCCGAAAGCAGCATGATGTAATCGGTGGTCGGCGTGCAGTGCATGAAGGGATGCCGGCTGGTATCGACCTTCGTTGTCGGATCGCCGACTTCGGCGAAGAAACCGGCCGCCATTTTCTCGACCTCCGCCGGCGAGAGGCCGGCAGGCGGCGGTGGGATGCGGAAGACGCGAAAAAGCGTGTCAGTGCCGCGCGGGAAAAACGGGAACGAAGCCGGCGACTCGCCGTCGGCGGTTGTCCAGAAATTGAAGTTTCCGGCGCCGCCGGTCTCCGGCGTGGCGACGTCTTCTACCACTGCGGAACGTCCCCTGGCGTTGTTGCCGGTCACCACTCGACGGAAGGTCTGAGGCATGTTTTCAGGTTCGCTTTTGCATGAGGTTTCCCGGCCGAAAATGTATCACAATGTGGTTGGACAGCACCATGGGACGATACAGAGCGACTCCGTCCAGTCGAGGGTGATCTGCCGATAGGCGCGCGCGCAAAATAATCTATCCCCGGTCTCCAGGCCGGGCGGATACTGCTCGCGTCCATGCCCGTCCGAGGGTCGTTTCCGGATCCGACCGGCTTACGGGGTGTGGAGTGGCATCCTGTTCTCAACCCGGTAACGGACCGGAGGGGGCAGGAGGCACCCCAGCTTGCCGGCCGGTAACGCCGGTCGCCTATGAAGCCTCTCGTGGTCAGGCTTCCGGGGCGTGGGCCGGCCAGCGGTGACTACGGCGCGTCCTGTCCGGGGCAATCCCGGACGGG
>DATCBY010000068.1:0-37850 GCA_036511595.1 Bauldia sp. | reverse complement strand
CCCCGACCAGCCACCCGGCTCCCCATTGGCGGGAAACCGGGCCCGCCACCCTTAAGGTGGGCCAGAGCCACAGCCGGTCCCAGTGCCGGCGGACTACTTGCGGGCGTCGGCCGGGGCACGGGACTGCGAATCCCACCGGCCAGATCACTCCAGCCGAAGCCCGGAAACCTTCGGGCAGCCGCGGACGCCACATCCCCGCTCCACCTACTGGTCGCCACTGGTTGGCGCCCCTTCGACGAGCGAGAATGCCAGCATCGTCTCATGGGTTCGCAGAGCGGGAATAGATTATTTTGCGGCGGGCGCCGGCAAGGAGTAACCGGGATCAGCTGCGCGGAGTTCGCAGCCTGCCGATCGCAAACGCCACGAACACACCGGCGCAGCAGAGCGCGAGGCCGAACCAGGTGATGGCGTAGCCGAGGTGGTTGTTGGGAAAGTCGATAATCGTTTCGCCGCCCTGCGGGACGCTATCGGCAAGCGAAGGATCGAACTTCGCGTCGATGAGATAGGGAGCGACGGATGCCGCCGGCAGGGACTGGGCAGCGGCGTAGAGTTTCGGGTCGCGCGAGAACCACTGGTTCTTCGCCGCATCGTCGCCGGGCATGAACCAGGTGCGATCGGCGGTGCGGCGGAGGAGACCGGCGACGGTGGTCTCGCCTTCGACCTGGCTGACCGGGCGGCTTGCCGGATCGATCCTGGTTTCCGGGACGAAACCGCGGTTGACGTACACGATCCAGCCGGAGTCGGTAACAAACGGCGTCATCACCATGTCGCCCAGGCCGCCGAGCTTCCCCTTGGGCGCGGTCAGCGCGTAAACGACGTGGATCTCATGGTCGTTGAGATATTTTCCGTTGACCGTGACCGGCTGATATTCAAGCGCGCCGATGTCGATGCCCGGCCATGTCAGCGGCCCCGGGGCGGCAACCGGCGTGGCGTCGATGCGCGCGGTGACCGTGGCGATCAACGCTTCCTTCCACGCCAGACGGCGCACCTGCCAGACGCCGAGGCCGACAAGGATCGCACACACGACCAGCGCGGCGATGCCGGGAACTACGAGGCTTCGCCAGACGCGCATCAGCCGCGATCCAGTTCGCCGAGCGCCGCCTTCTGCCTGTACTGCTGCGCGATCATCAGGCCCTTCAGTGGACGCAGCAGGCCGATGGAGAGGCCGAGCACCAGCGGCACCCAGAGCACGACGTGAACCCAATATGGCGGGTGGAAGGTGAACTCAACGAAGAGGGCGAGGCCGACGACGATGAAGCCAACGAACATCATGATGAAGATCGCCGGACCATCGCCGGAATCGGCGAAGGAGAAATCGAGGCCGCAGTTCTCGCAGCGCGCCGCCACCGTCAGGAAGCCATCGAACAGGCGCCCCTCGCCGCAGCGCGGGCAGCGGCCCGACCAGCCGACGGAAATCGGTTGCGGCGGGTATATGGCCTTGTCTTCGGGGTGCATGCCTTCGCTAAGTCCGGTTGGTCGCTGGTGAGCATATAGGTCGGCCCCGGTTGCGAAGCTCCCCACCCACCACGCCTTCGGCGTGGTCCCCCCTCCCCGGCCTGCGGCCGAAGAGGGATAAGTGGAGTTCGCCGGCGGCCGTCCGGCACTCGCGCAAAAAGCGGAATTCGTGGCGCGCTCTACGCCGGGTTGATCGGTGCGCCCCAGCCGCCCCAGACGTAGATGCAGAAGAAGAGGAACAGCCAGACGACGTCGACGAAGTGCCAGTACCATGCGGCGGCCTCGAAGCCGAAGTGTTGGTCGGGTGTGAAGTCGCCGCGATTGGCGCGGTAGAGGCAGACGATCAGGAAGACGGTGCCGACGAAGACGTGGAAGCCGTGGAAGCCGGTCGCCATGAAGAAGGTCGAGCCGTAAATGCTGCCGCCGAAGGAGAAGGCGGCGTGGGCGTACTCGTACACCTGGACGCAGGTGAAGGTGGCGCCAAGGATGACGGTGAGGATGAGCCCGCGGACGAGGCCCTTCTTGTCCCCATGAATGAGGGCGTGGTGGGCCCAGGTGACTGTCGTGCCCGAGGTCAGCAGGATGAGCGTGTTGAGCAGCGGCAGATGCCACGGGTCGAACACCTCGATGCCCTTCGGCGGCCAATGCCCGCCAGTGAAGGTGCTTTTCGCGATCTGGATGGCGCTGCCGGCGGTGAGGCTCGAATCGAAGAAGGCCCAGAACCAGGCGACGAAGAACATCACCTCGGAGGCGATGAACAGGATCATGCCGTAGCGCAGGCCGAGCTGGACGACCCTGGTGTGGTAGCCCTCGTTCGATTCCTTGATGACGTCGCGCCACCAGGCCAGCATCGTGTAGGCGATGCCGATGAGGCCCGGCACGACCAGCCAGATCGAAGCGCCGTGCATGTACGAGATGCCGCCGACGGCGGCGAGGAAGGCGGAGATGGCGCCTACGATCGGCCACGGGCTCGGGTCGACCAGATGATAGGGATGCTGCCTGGCGTGTGCGTCAGCCATTTCCGATCTCCACGATCATTGCAGTTTCGCCGCGGCGGGCGGCTCGGCGGCGGCGACGGCGGCGACGGCCCGTGCCGGCTTCGCCTCGCTGCTGGTCTGCGGCGCGCTTCCGTCCGGGGTCGCCGGGTAGAAGGTGTAGGACAGGGTGATGGTGTCGGTGGTGGCGAGTTCGCCATTCTTCGCCATCGCCGGATCGACGAAGAAGCTGACCGGCAGCTCCTCGCTCTCGTTCGCCTTCAGCGTCTGCTGGGTGAAGCAGAAGCACGCGATCTTGTTGAAATAGGCGCCGACATCGTCGGGCGAGACATTGAAGACCGCCGAACCGGTGCTGGTTTCGGGCATGCGGTTCTCGGCGACGAATTTGACGGTGGCGACCTCGCCGAGCTTCACGCGCACGGAACGCTGCGCCGGGGTGAAGCTCCAGCCGAGGCCGTTGCCGACGTTGGCGTCGAAGCGGACGGTGACCATGCGGTCGCTGACGGTGGTCGGCGCGACCTCGGCGCGGCGCACGGTGCCGTTATAGCCAGTGGCCTGGCAGAAGGCGCGATAGAGCGGCACGGCCGCAAACGACATGCCGACCATGGCGGCGACGAAGACGGCCAGCGCGGCGGCGGTGATGCCGAAGTTGCGGTGGCGCGGTGGGGTCTCCGGCGCAGTCATCACATGCCACTCGTGCCGCCCTGAGCGATGTTGCCGCCGATCTTGGCGATGGTGACGACATAGAACAGCACGACGAAGGCAAACAGCGCCAGCGCGATCGCGACGGAGCGGGCGCGGCGGCGGCGCAGCTGGGCATCGGTCAGGCGGATGCCATCGGCTTCGGGAAGGGGCGTTGGCATCGTGGTCATGCGGCGGCCGCGTGCATCCAGCCGATGCCGCTTTCGACCAGGAGGATGGCGAACAGCAGGAAGAGATAGAGCATCGAATAGGCAAAGAGATGGCGGGCGGGGCGCATGTCCTTGTCGCCCGCCGGCATGCGAGCGACCTGCACCGCCAGCCAGACGAAGAGGATGCCCAACGCGCCGGCGATGACGCCATAGGCAATGGTCGCCATGCCGATCGCCGGCGGCACAACCGCGGCGAAGACGGTGAGAATGACGGAGTAGATGACGATGTCGCGCTTGGTGCGCGGCACGCCGGCGACCACCGGCAGCATGGGCACGCCGGCCCTGGCGTAATCCTCGGAGCGATAGAGCGACAGCGCCCAGAAATGCGGCGGGGTCCACAGGAAGACGATGGCGAACAGCACGACCGCCGGCCACGCGATGGAGCCGGTGACCACCGCCCAGCCGATGACCGGAGGGAGCGCGCCGGCGGCGCCGCCGATGACAATGTTCTGCGGCGTCAGGCGCTTCAGCCACATGGTGTAGATCACGACGTAGAAGAAGATCGTGAAGGCGAGCAGCGCGGCGGCGAGATAGCTGGTGGCGAGGCCGAGGAAGGCGACGGAGCCGACCGCCAGCGTCAGGCCGAAGCCGAGGGCATCGCCCGGGGCAAGGCGGCCGGCGGGAATGGGGCGCGGTGCCGTGCGGCGCATGAGCCGATCGATGTCGGCGTCGTACCACATGTTGAGCGCGCCGGCGGCCCCGGCGCCGACGGCGATCGCCAACAGGGCGGCGGCGCCGATGACAGGGTTGACGCCGCCCGGGGCGATGGCCATGCCGACGAAGGCGGTGAAGACCACCAGCGACATGACGCGAGGCTTCAGCAGCGCGACGTAATCGGCGACGTTGCCGAGGCCGATGTCGGCGTCGTCAACGGTGGTAGCCTTGCTGATCTCCGAATACGCCATTGGGTCTTTTGTGCTTCCCGGTCGCGCCTCGCGGCGCTCCTCGCCTTTTGTTTCTACTTAATGCGCGGGAGGACGTCCCACTGATGGAAGGGCGGCGGCGAGGGCAGCATCCATTCCAGCGTCGTCGCGCCCGCCCCCCACGGATTGGCGCCGGCGAGCCGCTTCTTCGCGAACGCCTCGTAGAGCATGTAGAGGAAGACGAGCGTGCCGATGCCGGAAATGTACGAGCCGATCGAGGAAATAAAGTTCCAGCCGGCGAAGGCATCCGGATAGTCGACAGAACGGCGCGGCATACCGGCGAGGCCGAGGAAATGCTGCGGGAAGAAGACCAGGTTGACGCCGACGAAGGTGATCCAGAAGTGCGCCTTGCCGAGCGCCTCGTTGTACATGTAGCCGCTCATCTTCGGGAACCAGTAATAGAAGCCGCCGAAAATCGTGAACACGGCGCCCAGGGACAGCACGTAGTGGAAGTGGGCGACGACGAAGTAGGTGTCATGGACGACGTAGTCGAAGCCGGCGTTGGCGAGCTGCACGCCGGTGACGCCGCCGACGGTGAACAGGAAGATGAAGCCGACCGCCCAGAGCATCGGTGTCTTGAACTCGATCGAGCCGCCCCACATGGTGGCGATCCACGAGAATATCTTCACGCCGGTCGGCACCGCGATAACCATCGTGGCGGTGATGAAATAGGCCTGCGTGTTGAGCGACAGGCCGACGGTGTACATGTGATGCGCCCACACGACGAAGCCGATGAAGCCGATGGCGACCATGGCATAGGCCATGCCCATGTAGCCGAACACCGGCTTCTTGGCGAAGGTCGAGATGATCTGGCTGGTCATGCCGAAGCCCGGCAGGATCAGGATGTAGACCTCGGGGTGGCCGAAGAACCAGAAAAGATGCTGGAAGAGGATCGGATCGCCACCCTGCTCGGCGACGAAGAACGATGTGCCGAAGTTGCGGTCGGTGAGCAGCATGGTGATGGCGCCGGCGAGGACGGGCAGCGCCAGCAGAAGCAGGAACGTCGTCACCAGGATCGACCACACGAACAGCGGCATCTTGTGCAGCGTCATGCCGGGCGCGCGCATGTTGAAGATGGTGGTGATGAAGTTGATGGCGCCGAGGATCGACGAAGCGCCGGCGAGATGCAGTGCGAGGATGGCGAAATCGACGGCCGGGCCGGGCTGGCCGGAGGTGGAGAGCGGCGGGTACATCGTCCAGCCGCCGCCGACGCCGGTGGAACCGGGGGCGCTCGGCAGGAAGAGCGAGATGAGCAGCAGCAGGATGGCCGGCGGCAGCAGCCAGAACGAGATGTTGTTCATGCGCGGGAAGGCCATGTCGGGGGCGCCGATCATGATCGGCACGAACCAGTTGCCGAAGCCGCCGATCATCGCCGGCATGACCATGAAGAAGATCATGATGAGGCCGTGCGCCGTCACGAAGACGTTGAAGAGTTCGGGATTGTGGAAAATCTGGATGCCGGGCGACTGCAGCTCGGCGCGCATGGCGACTGACAGCGCGCCACCGATGAGGCCGGAGACGATGGCAAAGACAAGGTACATCGTGCCGATGTCCTTGTGGTTGGTCGAATAGACATAACGGCGCCAGCCGGTCGGATGGGGATGGGCGTCGTGCGTCCCGTGGGCCTCGTCAACACCGTGCGCGGTGTAAGCTGCGCCGCTTGCCATCAACGTCTCCTTCGATCGGTCCGCAGCAACACCCGGGCGGACCTATTGAACCGCACTGGCGACGGCGAGCCGGTCACCGCCATCGTTCGTCTTCGGCGCCGCGGCGAGCAGCTTGTAAGCGCCCGGCAAATCCTTGCCGGCCGCCGCTACCCAGGCGGCAAACTTGTCGGGAGCCACCGCGCGCACGACGATCGGCATGAAGGCATGGCCGTGCAGATCGTTCATGTCGGTGGCCGGAGCCTGGCCGCAGAGCTCCGAGCATTGGCCGTAATAGACCCCTTCGCGGTCGGCGCGGAACCAGGTCTCGTTGAGGCGGCCGGGGATGGCGTCGATCTTGACGCCGAGCGAGGGCACGGCCCAGGAATGGATGACGTCGTTGCCGATGATAATCATTCGGACGACGACGCCCACCGGCACGATCATCTCGTTGTCGACGGCAAGCAGGCGCGGCTGGTTGACCGGATCGGTGCGCTGGTTGTCCTGGAGCATGAGCGAGTCGAACGAGACGTCGCCGTTGTCGGGATAATCGTAGGTCCAGTACCACTGGTTGCCGGTCGCCTTGACGGTCATTTCCTTGGCGGGGTCGAACCCGGCGATGGCGCGCGCCGGATCGTGCTCGGCGAAGAGCAGCGCAAACGACGGAATGGCGATGCCGAC
The DNA here is from genome assembly GCA_036511595.1 of Bauldia sp. Lineage (GTDB taxonomy): Bacteria > Pseudomonadota > Alphaproteobacteria > Rhizobiales > Kaistiaceae > DASZQY01. Next base: position 31,242 of record DATCBY010000068.1, on the reverse strand, counting down.
CAGGATGAGGATCGGCACGACCGTCCAGATCACCTCGACCAGCGTGTTGTGGGTGGTTTTCGACGGCACCGGATTGGCGCGCGAATTGAACCGCACGATGCAATAGAGCAGCAGAGCCAGGACGAAGAGGACGATCAGGGTGATGACGACCAGGATGCCGTTGTCGAAGGCGTGGATCATTTCCATGATCGGCGACGCGGCCGGCTGAAGATTGATCTCCCACGGCTCCGGCTGCGTGGCGTTGGCAACGCCGGCGAAGCCCACGAGTGCGAGGCCACCCAAAGCCGCCCGGCCGGGAACCATCCGCATCCAATCCTTCGTCACCATTCCGTTCCTTTCCGCGAGCCTCGATTCGGAAGAGGCATACCAGCCGAACCAAGTGGCCGATAGTACAGCAGTCTGCGGCCCGGCCGGCATAGCAACGATTTACGCTGTCTGGAACCGTGCCAGAGAGAAACCATAAGCGGTTTTGAGCCGCAACGGGCTATGGCGCGGTTCTATGCGGCAAATCGCGCCTTTGCGCTGGTGGCGCCCGGGTTTGCTGCCCCGAAGGTCGACGCCAGCGTCGCGGCCTCGCCCGAATTCCTTCAGGGTGCGGATTGATGCAAGATGGGCTATTGGGCTATGGGCGATTCGGCGCTATTCCCCTGGCGCGCGGGCGAAAGCTGAGACACCGGCAGGACGAATGTACGACGACGAACCCCCGAGAAGGCGCCGCAGGTCCCTCGTTCCGATTCTGGTGACCATCGCCGTAATCCTGGCGATCGCGATTGCCATAGGCGTGGTCTTCGTCACGTTTGGCAGTTCGCCGCACCTCGGCAGCCGCACCGCATCGAACGGCGCGGCCACGGCGCCCGCATCATCCTCGGACGCCACCCCGCTGACACCGCCGCCGGCTGGCGGCGATCAGGCCGCGGGCCCGACCGACGTGCCGAAGGCGGTAGTCTCGGTGGCGCCGGCCGGCGAAGGCGAGCCGCCGGTGCGCTCCACGCACGGCGACTGGCAGGTGCGCTGCGACACGCCGGCGGGCGCGCAGCAAGAACAGTGCGTGCTCATGCAGTTCGTCACGGCGGAAGACCGCGACAATGTCGGCCTGACGGTGATCATCCTGAAGACGGCAGACAAGAAGGCGCGCATCATGCGCATCCTGGCGCCGCTCGGCGTGCTGCTGCCGTCCGGGCTCGGCCTCAAGGTCGACAACAACGACATGGGCCGCGCCGGATTCGTGCGCTGCCTGCCGAACGGGTGCGTCGCCGAGGTGATCCTCGAGGACAAGCTGCTGACGGCGCTGCGCGGCGGGCAGACGGCGACCTTCATCATCTTCCAGACGCCCGAGGAAGGCATCGGCATCCCGATCTCGCTGAACGGCTTCGCGCCGGGGTACGACGCGCTGCCTTAGCTGCAAGTCCGACGGCAGGTTGCCTCACCTGCGCTGCCGCTTTCGCGGGGGGAGCGGAGTAGCGGGCTGCCGATTGCGGTCAGCGGGTTCGCGCCCTATCTGTGGCGGGAACTCCTCCTACGGTCCCGAGCAACGCCCATGTCCGATCATTCCATTCTCGACCGCGTCGGCATTGCGCCGGAAACCGCCCGGCGGATGGTCGCCGAGGCGCTGGATGGCGCCGACGACGGAGAACTTTACCTCGAATTTTCGCAGTCGGAGAGCCTGCTGTTCGACAACGGGCGGCTGAAATCGGCGAGCTTCGACACCAACCAGGGCTTCGGCCTGCGGGCGGTGGCGGGCGAGGCCGCGGGCTATGCCCATTCGGGTGAGATTTCCGCGCCGGCGATCAAGCGGGCGGCGGATGCCGTGCAGGCGGTGAAGGCCGGCTACAAGGGCACCTACGCCGAGCCGCCGCGCGGCACCAACGCCGCGCTCTACACCGACGAGAACCCGATCGGCAGTCCGAGCTTTGCCGAGAAGGTGAAGCTGCTGGAGAACATCAACGCGGCGGCGCGCAAGAAAGATCCGCGCGTGCGCCAGGTGACGGCGTCGATTGGCGGCTCATTCGAGGAGATCGAGATCGTGCGCGCCGACGGCACGCGCGTGCGCGACGCGCGGCCGATGGTACGGCTGAACGTTTCAGTTGTCGTGGGCGAAGGCGACAAGCAGGAAACCGGCTCCTACGGCACCGGCGGGCGCGAGGGCTTCCAGCGCTTCGTCGCCGAGGATCAATGGCAATTCGCCATCGACGAGGCGGTGCGCCAGGCGCTGGTCAATCTCTCCGCAGTCCCTGCCCCGGCGGGTACGTTCGACGTGGTGCTGGGGCCCGGCTGGCCCGGCATCCTGCTGCATGAGGCGGTCGGCCACGGACTGGAAGGCGACTTCAACCGCAAGGGCGAGAGCGCGTTTGCCGGGCTGATGGGGCAACGGGTCGCCTCTCCGGGCGTCACCGTCATCGATGACGGCACCATCGCATCGCGGCGCGGATCGCTGACGGTCGACGACGAAGGCACGCCGACGCAGACGACGACGTTGATCGAGGACGGCATCCTCGTCGGCTATATGCAGGACCGGCAGAACGCGCGCCTCATGGGCATGAAGCCGACCGGCAACGGCCGCCGGCAGGGCTACGCGCACATCCCAATGCCGCGCATGACCAACACCATCATGCTGTCCGGCAAGGACGACCCCGGCGAAATCCTGAAATCGGTGAAGAGCGGCATCTACGCCGTCTCCTTCAGTGGCGGCCAGGTCGACATCACCTCGGGCAAGTTCGTCTTCGCCTGCACCGAGGCTTACCGCATCGAGAACGGCATCATCGGGCCGGCGCTCAAGGGCGCGATGCTGATCGGCAGCGGGCCGGAGGCGCTGACGCGGGTCAAGATGATCGGCAACGACATGAAGCTCGATCCGGGCATCGGCACCTGCGGCAAGAACGGCCAGGGCGTGCCGGTCGGCGTCGGCCAGCCGACGCTCCGCATCGACCAGATCACGGTCGGCGGGACGGCGACTTAGTCGGTTTTCGGACGTGCGATCCGCCATCCGGCCGTCGCTTACGCTCCGGCGTTCGTCGCTCGAAACAGGCCACCGGCCTGTTTCGTTCGCTGCGCGAACCGCTCCTCACCCCCTACCCGGCCTTTGGCCGAGGAGGGAAAAGCAGCCGGAATCCATCTTGCATGAATCCGCGGGCGCCGTGACTGTGGGCGCCGAAGGGGCACGGAATATTCCATGGCGATCGATGCGCAAAGCTCGGAACTGATCAGCGCCGTGGCGCTGCTCGGCGCGGCGGTGGTGGCGGTGCCGATCTTCAAGCGCATCGGCCTCGGTTCGGTCGTCGGCTATCTGGTCGCCGGCGTGGCGATCGGGCCGTTTGGGTTGAAGATATTCCGCGACCCGGCGTCGATCCTCGGCATCGCCGAATTCGGCGTGGTGCTGCTGCTCTTCGTCATCGGGCTGGAACTGAAGCCGTCGCGGCTGTGGGCGCTGAGGCGGGACATCTTCGGCCTCGGCCTGGCGCAAGTGGTGCTGTCGACGGCGGTGCTGATGGTCGCCGGTATCGCCATTGGCGTGGCGCCGGCGACCGCGTTCGTGGCGGCCTCGGGCCTTGCCATGTCGTCGACCGCGATCGTGCTGCAGATCCTGGAGGAGCGCGGCGAATCGACCGAGCCCTACGGGCAGAAGACCTTCGCGATCCTGCTGCTGCAGGACCTCGCCATCGTGCCGCTGCTCACCATCATGGCGGTGCTGGCGCCGTTTCATGCCGCGACCGGCACGAGCTGGCAGCAGGTGGCGATCGGGGTGAGTGGCATCGTCGCGGTGGTCGCCGTCGGGCGCTTCGCGCTCAATCCGCTGTTCCGCATCTTCGCCGCATCGAAGGCGCGCGAGATCATGACGGCGGCGGCGCTGCTGGTAGTGCTCGGCGCGGCGCTGGTCATGCAGGCGGGTGGCCTGTCGATGGCGATGGGCGCCTTCATTGCCGGCGTGCTGCTTTCCGAATCGAGCTTCCGCCACCAGCTCGAAGCCGACATCGAGCCGTTCCGCGGGCTGCTGCTCGGTCTTTTCTTCCTGTCGGTCGGAATGTCGCTCGACCTGACATTGATCTGGATGCATTGCTGGCTGGTGGTGGCGCTGGTCGCCGGGTTCATGGCGATCAAGATGGCGTCGATCTACGGCGCGGCCCGCATCTTCCGCGTCGGCCAGGCCGACGCGGTACGGCTGGCGCTGATGCTGGCGCAGGGCGGCGAGTTCGCGTTCGTGCTGTTCAACACGGCGCTGGGACTGCGCCTGCTCGACGCGCAGACCTCGGCGCTACTGACCGCCGCGGTCATCGTGTCGATGGCGCTGACGCCGCTGGCGCCGATCGTGCTGAAACGGCTGCTGCCGGAAAAGCCGCCGTCGATGGACGGCGTCACCATCGCCGACGGACTCTCGGCCACGGCGCTGGTCATCGGGTTCGGACGCTTCGGGCAGGTGGCGAGCCAGGCGCTGCTGTCGCGCGGCATCGACGTGTCGATCATCGACGCCGATACCGACATGATCCGGGCGGCGGCACGCTTCGGATTCCAGATCTATTACGGCGACGGCACGCGGCTCGACGTGCTGCGCGCTGCCGGCGCCCGCAGCGCCAAGATCGTGGCGGTGTGCATCGACGACCGGGCGGCGACCAACAAGATCGTGGAGATTGTCAAGGAGGACTTCCCGCTCGCCAAGGTGCTGGTGCGCTCCTACGACCGCGGTCATACGCTCGACCTGATCGGCGCCGGCGTCGATTACGAAATCCGCGAGACGTTCGAATCGGCAATGGCCTTCGGCGAGGCGGCGCTGGTGGCGCTCGGCGTGCCGGCCGATGAAGCGGCTGAGGCGCTGGCCGGCGTGCGCAAGCGGGACGCGAACAGGCTGTCGCTGCAGGTGGACGGCGGAATCGCCGCCGGGCGCGATCTCACGTTCAAGAACCAGCCGACGCCGACGCCGCTCATCCCGCCGAAGCGCGAGGCGAAGCCGCTGTCGGCAGAGACCGCAGTGGTGGCCGCCGAAGACGAAGCCGCTGCCGGGCGCGAGCGGGAGTCGGCGGACCCGCGGTAACGGTCAGCGTTCGCTGTCGAGGGTTGCCATCGCGGCGGCGGGATAGCGGTCGCCGGAGGCGGAGCCCAGCGGGACGGCCGCCTCGATGCGGGCGAGGTCGTCGGCGGTCAGTCTGAAGTCGAGGGTGGCGAGGGCTTCGGCGAGCTGGGCGCGCGTGCGCGAGCCCAGGAGCGGGACGATGTCGTCACCGCGCGACAGGACCCAGGCGATGGCGGCCTGAGCCGGCGACATCTTATGGGTGGCGGCGATGGCCTTCAGGGCCTCGATCAGGGCGAGATTCCTCGGCAAATGCTCGCCGCCAAAGCGGCGGTGATGGGCGCGGCTGTCCTTTCCCGCCGTCGCCTTTTCGCGCGACCAGCGACCGGAGAGCAGGCCGCGCGTGAGGACGCCATAGGCGGTGATGCCGACGCCCAGTTCGCGGCAGACAGGCAGGATCGCCGTTTCGATGCCGCGCGAGAGCAGCGAGTATTCGATCTGGAGGTCAACGACCGGGTGGACCTTGACGGCACGGCGGATGGTATCGGTGCCGACTTCCGACAATCCGACATAGCGGACGTAGCCGGCCTCGATCATGTCGGCGATGGCGCCGACCGTGTCCTCGACGGGGACGGCCGCGTCGAGGCGGGCGGGACGATAGATATCGATGTGATCGACGCCGAGGCGACGCAGCGTGTAGGCGAGGAAATTCTTTACCGCGGCGGGGCGCGCGTCGTAGCCGATGAAGCCGCCGGCCGGATCGCGGAGACCGCCGAACTTGACGCTGACCAGCACCTTGTCGCGGCGGCCCTTCAGCGCCTCGCCGACGAGCATCTCGTTGGCGCCGCTGGCATAGAAATCGCCGGTGTCGAGAAGATTGACGCCGGCGTGGATGGTGGCGATCGACTCGCCCCTATCGGCGGGACCATAGACGTCGGACATGCCCATGGTGCCGAGGCTGATCGCCGAGACCATGGGGCCGGTCGAACCAAGCCGACGCATTTTCATTTGCACCTACCTCGCGCGGCTACGGATTGAGCCGGGTCTTTTCCCACTTATCGCCGATGCGGCGAAAGACAACACGGTCGTGCAGGCGGGCAGCGCCGTCCTGCCAGAACTCGATCTCGACGGGAGCGAGCCGGAAGCCGGACCAGTGGGGCGGACGCGGCACCGCTCCCGGAAACTTCGCCGAATACTCCGCCGCGGCTTTTTCCAGCGCTGCACGCGACTCCAGCGGGCGCGACTGGATGCTTGCCCAGGCGCCGACCTGGCTACCGCGGGAGCGCGAGGCGAAATAGGCGTCGGCCTCGGCAGGAGTGACCTCGGTCACGGAGCCCCTCACCCGCACCTGACGGCGGAGGCTCTTCCAGTGGACGACGAGCGCAGCCCGCGGATGGGCGATGAGCTGGCGGCCCTTGGTGCTGTCGAAGTTGGTATAGAAAACGAAGCCACGGGCGTCGTGGCCCTTGAGCAGAACCATGCGCACATCGGGCAGGCCGTCGCCGTCGACGGTGGCGAGTGCCATCGCATTCGGATCGTTCGGTTCGGTCGCTTCCGCCTCGGCGAGCCACTCCGCGAAAAGCCGAATTGGGTCCGCTGTTGCGGTGAAGTCACGGTTCATTAACGTTTCTTTTCCATTCTCCGTGGTCGCAGGGGCTACGGAGTTTTCGTAAAATGCGTCGGGGCAATTCTTATAGCGGGCCGGGCAAGCTCTGCCAGTCCGTTGCGTTGCGCGCCGCAGCGCTCGCCGTTATCGCACTTTCGCTCGGCGGATGCGCCGGGCTGGGCCTGCCCTTCGGCGAGGCCGGGGCGGGTCCGGGCAAGCTCGCTTCCGCCGGCAACGGGGCTCGGCCGATCCTGGCCAGCGCTGTCGTCGCGGACCCCTCCGACCCTGCCGACTGGGAAGCGATCCGGCGCACCGCCGAAGGCGCTCCGGTGGCGGCCAGCCGTCTCGACTGGGTCAACCCGATTAGCGGCTCCAGCGGGCATCTCGCCATCGCCGTCGGCGCCCGCAAGGACGCCACCGTTTGCCGGGCCTTTGCCGCCACCATCAACGACATGCGCGGCATCCGCCGCTACCGGGGCGATGCCTGCGCGGCGCCCGACGGACACACCCGGCTCACCGCCGTGGTCGCGGACGACACCACGCTTTCGTAGAACCGGGCATTCGGGTTCCGGTGGAATTGGCCGGTCCTCTCCCCATATTGGCGGTTCCGCGGCCGATTGCCTTTCCCGGCCGGTAACCTGCTAAACATCGGCCCATGCGCGATCCCTATGAAGTCCTCGGTGTGAGCAAGATGGCGAGCGAGGCCGAGATCAAATCGGCCTATCGCAAGCTCGCCAAGAAGCACCACCCCGACCAGAACAAGACCGACCCGAAAGCCAAGGAGCGTTTTTCCGAGGCGAATTCGGCCTATGAGATCGTCGGCGACAAGGCGAAGCGCAAGCAGTTCGACCGCGGCGAGATCGGCACCGACGGCAAGCCGCGCTTCCAGGGCTTTGATGGATTTGGGCAAGGGCCGACGCGCGCCAACAATCCCAATCCGGGCGGCGGCTTCAATCCGGGCGGGGGCACGCGCTTCCGCTGGGCGACCGGCGGCGGTCCAGCCGGCGACGGCGATCCCTTCTCCGACGACATCCTCAGCGACATCCTCGGCGGCTTCGGCCGGGCCACCAAAGCGCCGCCACGCGGTGCGCAGGCAACACGGGGCGAGGACGTAACCGCATCGGTCGCGGTGACGCTCGAGCAGCTCGTCAACGGCGAGAAGGTGCGCGTCGACCTGCCGACCCGGCACACCGTCGAGGTAACGATCCCGCCCGGCACGCGTTCGGGCCAGGCGGTGCGGTTGAAGGGCCAGGGCCAGCCGGGCGCGCTCGGCGGGGCGCCGGGCGATGCGATGGTCACCGTGGATTTGGTGCCGCACCCGGACTATCGCGTCGACGGCGATACGCTGCGCCGCGACGTAGCGATTACGCTCGACGAGGCGGTGCTCGGCGCCAAGATACGCGTGCCGACGCTCGACGGGCCGGTGACGCTGACGGTGCCGGCCCGAACCAGCGGCGGACGCGCGCTGAGGCTCAAGGGTAAGGGACTGCCGCATCATGGCGGCGGGCGCGGCGACCTGCTGGTCACGCTGCGCATCGTGCTGCCCGAGGGCGGCGACGACGAACTCGAGGGGCTGATGAAGAATTGGCGCGCGGGACACCGCTACCGCGCGCGCGACGAGGAACCCCAGCCGGAATAGCGCGTGAGTGGGCGCTGGGGTGTGGCGTAGGACTTCCCTCCCGCCCTCGCTTGCGCTCGGGCGTTCGTCGCTCGAAAAAGGCCACTGGCCTGTTTCGTTCGCTACTGCGAACCGTTCCTCACCCACCACGCTCCGCGTGGTCTCCCCTCCCCGGCTTCGCCGAGGAGGGATTAAAACAAGCGCCTTCAGTTCCTCGGTGCGGCGGCGCGGCGAAGGCGGTCGTTGATGGCTTCGCCGAGGCCCTCGTCGGGAATTGGCGCCACGGCGATACTCGCGGCTTGCGCATCCAGCGTGCGCAGTGCGGCGAAGAAGTTGGTGGCTGCTTCGGCGAGATTTCCCGTCGGACTGAGATTGACCACGGCAACCGCGGCGGCGGCGTTCGCGGGGAGCGTTCGACCAAACGCGAGCAGGGCTTCGCCGGGCCGCACGGAAGTTGCTTCCAGACGGATCATCGCCGCCGGAGCGTAATGGGAAGCGAGCATGCCGGGGGCTTGCGGGGATTCGCGATCGGAATCGGCCATCGTCAGGCGGGTGCCGAGGACCTGCTCGATGGCCGCGCGCGGGACGGCGCCGGCGCGGAGAAGTATCGGGCGGTCGCCGGCAAGGCCGACAATGGTCGACTCGATGCCGATCGCCGTCGGCCCGGCGTCGAGGATCACCGCGACCGCGGCGCCAAGGTCCGCGACAACATGGGCCGCGGCGGTGGCGCTGACATGGCCGGAACGGTTGGCGCTCGGCGCCACCAGCGGACCGCTGAAGGCAGCGAGCAGCGCGCGGGCGACCGGATGGGCGGGGACGCGGATCGCCACGGTCGACAGCCCGGCAAGGGCGATACCGGCGATCGGCGCGGCGGGCTGTCTTGCGACAACGAGGGTCAACGGGCCCGGCCAGAAGGCTTCCGCCAGCCGTTCGGCGGCCGGAGCAAGCACGCCGACGGCGCCGGCGGCATGCCTATCGACGACGTGAACGATGAGCGGATTGAAGCGCGGGCGCCCCTTGGCGAGAAATATCGCGCCGACGGCAGTTGCGTCGGCGGCATCGGCGGCGAGGCCATAGACCGTCTCGGTCGGCATGCCGACCAGATTTCCCGCCCGCAGCGCCGCAACCGCCAAGGGTATCGCCTCGCGCCTGGCGGCGAGTACGATATGCGGAAGCTGCGCGGCCTTGCCTGTCATCGAGGCTGCAATGGCCCGGTCGCCCCGTTCCGTCAACCGGCAGGCTGTGAAGGAAAGGTTGTCATCCGAGGGGCATACGGCTTACGAAGGACCCAAGGACAAGTGTCTCCGGAGCAACCGGAGACGGGGCTGGATACCGCACGGCCGCGGCGTCGACGAGTGTGGGGGGGAACCGCGCCGGGAATGATCAACCATCTCACCACCGATGTTTCCAACGGCGTGCAGACCGTGCGCTTCGACCGGATGGAGGCGGAGAACGCGCTGACGTCGGCCATGTGCGAGGCGGCGGCGGACGCCGTCGCCTTCGGGGAAAGCTCGTCGCGGGTGCGGGCTATCCTGCTGGTGGGAACCCCCGGCCTCTTCACTTCCGGCCACGACCGGCTGGAACTGGAGAGGTTCGCCCGGGACGGCAGCTTCGGGCAGAGCGTTCTCAGGCTGAGCAAGACGCTGGCGACCATCGACAAGCCAGTGATCGCCGCGGTGGACGGGCCGGTTTTCGGCTTCGGCACCACCCTCCTGCTGCTTTGCGACTACGTCGTCGCCAGCGAATGGGCGAGCTTTGCGGCGCCGTTCGTGGACATCGGATTGACGCCGGACGCGGGCGCCAGCCTCCTGGCCCCACGGCTGCTTGGCTACCACCGCGCCTTCGGCCTGCTGGTCATGGGCGACCACTTCGACGCGCGGCAGGCGCGCGAGGCGGGGCTGGTCAATCGCGTGGTGCCGCCGGAGGAAGTGGAGAGTGCCGGCCAGGACGCCGCCTATTCCCTCGCGGCGAAGCCGCCGGAGGCCGTGCGGGCGGTGCGCCGGCTCATGCGCGGCGAGCGCCGCGAAGTGGCCCAGCGCATCGACCAGGAGGCGGCGAGCTTCACCGAACTCTTGAAGTCGCCGGCAGCGCGCGACGCCCTGCAGGCCTACATCGACCAGCAGCGCTAGACGCTGGCGTCGGTCCACCAAAAATTCGACGCGGCAAGGTAGCGGTCGGCATAGGCGCCGCGTAAAGATGCACCGGCAGCGGACATGGAAAAACAGGCTTGGCCACGCTTCTCATCCAGGATCCGATCTTTCGCCAGCACCGGGTGCCTCCCGGCCATCCCGAGCGGCCGGAGCGGCTGAGCGCCATCGAGACGGCGCTGGCCCACGATGCCTTCGCCGGACTGACACGCGCGCGGGCGCCGAGCGCCCTCCCCGACCGCATCCTGCTGGCGCACACGGCCGCCTACGTCAACGAATTGCAGGCGGCGGTTCCCGCCGAGGGCGTGGCCCAGATCGAGGCGGACTCCTATCTCTGCCCGGAAAGTTTTGCGGTGGCGCTGTGCGCCGCGGGCGCGGCCTGTCTCGCCGTCGATACGGTGGTGGGCGGCGCGGCGGCAAATGCGTTCGCGGCGCTTCGCCCGCCCGGGCACCACGCCGAGACGGACAAGCCGATGGGCTTTTGCCTCTTCAACAACGCGGCGATCGCGGCCCGCCACGCCCAGGACAAGCACGGCATCGGCCGCGTGGCGATCGTCGACTGGGATGTCCACCACGGCAACGGCACGCAGGCGATCTTCTGGTCGGACCCGTCCGTGCTTTATGCCTCGACCCACCAGATGCCGCTCTACCCGGGCACCGGCGCGATGTCGGAAACGGGCGTCGGCAATATCGTCAACGCACCGCTCGCGGCGGGCGACGAGGGGGACGAATTCGCCGAGGCGATGGGTGAGCGCATCCTGCCGGCGCTGGAAGCCTTTGCCCCCGACCTCATCATCATTTCCGCCGGCTTCGACGCGCACTGGCGCGATCCGCTCGCCTCGGTCAACCTCAAGAAAAGCGATTTCGCCTGGGCGACCAAGGCGGTGATGGACATCGCCGACCGGCGCTGCGGGGGCCGGATCGTCAGCCTGCTGGAAGGCGGTTATGATCTGACCGGGCTGGCGGACTCGGTGGCGGCACACGTGACAACACTGATGCAGGCATAGCCCCAAAGAGCTTGAAGGAAATCGGATGGCCGAGGCGAAGATCCCAGCAGTGGAGGAAATGACCTTCGAGAAGGCGCTCGCGGAGCTTGAGCTGATCGTCGGCCGGCTGGAGCGGGGCGACGTGCCGCTCGCCGAATCGATCGCGATCTACGAGCGCGGCGAGGCGCTGAAGAAACGCTGCGCCGCACTCCTCAAGGAAGCGGAGGAGCGGGTGGAGAAAATTCGCCTGTCGCCCGCCGGAAAGCCGATCGGGATCGAACCGCTCGACCGGGATTAGGCGCCTAACCGACGGCAGCCGGCCGCGCGATGCAGAGCACGCCGGTCCAGATCAGCCACAGCGTCAGCACGAGGAAGCCGACGAGCGCGGCGAAGCTGAAGATGCCCGGATCGAACCGGATGACGGTCGCCAGTCCCTCGACCAGGCCGAGCAACAGCACAATCCCGCCGATCAGCCCGACGGTGCCGATGGCGCGGCCGAAGCGCGGATGGCGCAGCTGCCCGATGGCGACGGCGATGAGCCAGAGCGCCGTCAGCGTCTGACCGATCGCCTCGCCGATTCCGACGCCGGCAAACTGATGCAGGGTCGCGAACATGGCCTCGATCATCGCCCGCGTCTCAGAGCCGGCCGGGCTCGCCGTCCAGCGCGCCGCAAGGCCGGGCACGGCATAGACCCAGCGCGACAGGCCGATGGCTTGCGCCAGCGCCGCCGCCACGCCCAGCTCGGCGATGGCGAAGGAAGCGCGCCCGCTCCTCTGGGTGACGATTGCCACGCCAACCGCAATCGGCGCCAGAAGCAGCGCGGCGAAGGCGAACATCACCCAGATCAGGATCAGCGAGGTGCCGGCCGCGGCAAAGGCTTCCAGAATCTCACCCGGCGGGCGGCGCAAAACGGCCGGGTAGTTGAAAACGGATGCGAGCCACGCGTACGGGACGTTGAACGCGACAGCGAACGCTATGAAAGCGCCGCCCAGAGTTCGGATGACGCGCGGGTCGTTTGCCTGATCCATCTTGCGTCCCCCGTTTGGCCTGCTGGTGCCGGCCGACAGGACATTCTAGAGGGCGCCATGGGGGAGGCAACCGCGTGGAAAAAGGCCGCTTCGACGACGAGAGAGATTTCATCTCGCTCCCGAAACAGGCGTGGTCGCGGTCACATTGCGCCCGCAATCCGGCCGTGTAAGGGTGCGCCATCAGGCATTTCCAGCGGATTCTCTCACCTTGAGCGCCGATTTCGCGACCCCCCTGCTCGACCGGATCGACACGCCGGACGATCTGCGACGCCTGCCGGAATCGGACCTGAAACAGGTCGCGGAGGAGCTGCGGCGGGAGACGATTTCGGCGGTTTCGGTGACCGGCGGTCATCTCGGCGCCGGGCTTGGCGTGGTCGAGCTGACGGTGGCGCTCCACTACGTCTTCGATACGCCGCGCGACCGGCTCATCTGGGACGTCGGCCATCAGGCCTATCCGCACAAGATCCTGACCGGACGGCGCGAGCGCATCCGGACGCTGCGGGCGCCGGGCGGGCTTTCCGGCTTCACCCGGCGCTCGGAAAGCCAGTACGACCCGTTCGGCGCGGCGCATTCTTCGACCTCGATCTCGGCGGCGCTCGGCATGGCGGTGGCGCGCGATCTCGACGGGCGCGAGAACAACGTCGTCGCGGTGATCGGCGACGGCGCCATGTCGGCAGGCATGGCGTACGAGGCGATGAATAACGCCGGCCACCTGAGATCGCGGCTGATCGTCATCCTCAACGACAACGACATGTCGATCGCGCCGCCGGTGGGCGCGATGTCGGCGCATCTGGCGCGGCTGGTTTCCGGCCGCACCTACCGGCGCTTTCGCCAGATGGCGAAACGCATCGCCAGCCGGCTGCCGCGCTTCTTCCGCGACAAGGCCAAGCTCACTGAGGAATTCGCGCGCAGCTACTGGACCGGCGGCACCATGTTCGAGGAACTCGGCTTCTACTACGTCGGGCCGATCGACGGACATAACCTCGACCACCTGCTGCCCGTCCTGAAGAACGTGCGCGACACGCGCAACGGCCCGATCCTCGTCCACGTCGTCACGCAAAAGGGCAAGGGCTACGCGCCGGCGGAAGCCTCGGACGACAAGTATCACGGCGTGGCGAAGTTCGACGTGGTGACCGGCAAGCAGGCGAAGGCCGCGACCAACGCGCCTTCCTACACCCGCGTCTTCGCCAATGCGCTGATCAAGGAAGCGGAAAAAGACGATCGCATCGTTGCCATCACGGCGGCCATGCCGGCGGGCACCGGGCTCGATCTCTTCGGCGAGCGCTTCCCGACGCGCACGTTCGACGTGGGCATCGCCGAGCAGCACGCGATCACCTTCGCCGCCGGACTGGCGACGGAGGGCTACAAGCCGTTCGCGGCGATCTATTCGACGTTCCTGCAGCGTGCGTACGACCAGATCGTACATGACGTGGCGATCCAGAAATTGCCGGTGCGCTTCGCCATCGACCGGGCGGGCTACGTCGGCGCCGATGGGCCGACGCATGCCGGGGCCTTCGACACGACATACCTCGCCTGCCTGCCCGGCTTCGTGGTGATGGCGGCGGCGGACGAAGCCGAACTGGTCCACATGGTGGCGACGGCCGCGGCGATCGACGACCGGCCGTCATCGTTCCGCTACCCGCGCGGCGACGGAGTCGGTGTCGATCTGCCGGATGTCGGCGTGCCGCTGGAAATCGGCGTCGGGCGAACGCTGCGCGAAGGCGGCAAGGTCGCCATCCTGTCGTTCGGGACGCGGCTCGCCGATGCGCTGAAAGCGGCGGAAGAACTGGAGGCGTATGGGCTGCCGACGACGGTGGCCGATGCGCGCTTCGCCAAGCCGCTCGACACTGCGCTGATCGACCGGCTGGCGCGCCACCACGAGGTGCTGATCACGGTGGAAGAAGGCGCGGGCGGCGGGTTTGGCGCGCAGGTGCTCGATCACCTGGCGCGAAGCGGGGCGCTCGACAATGCCCGCAGCGGCAGCCTGAAAGTGCGCACTCTGGCCATGCCCGACCGCTTCATCGAACAGAACAAGCCGGAGACGATGATTGCGGCCGCCGGACTGGATTCCGCCGGAATCGTCACGGCAGTGTTCGCGGCACTCGGCCGGCCGCAGACCGTACCGGCCACCCGTCTAGCCTAATGTCTTTTCTTCGAGGCGCCAGCCCCGGCCGGCCTGAAACGAACCCGATGCAAGCCACGCTGCGCCCCCTCTTCTCGATCCTCCTCGGCCTGCTCTTCCTGATCATCGGCCACGGGATGCAGCTGACGCTGATCCCGCTCCGGGCGGAAGCGCTCGGCTGGTCGAAATTCGAGATCGGCGTCGTCGGCTCGGCCTACTACGTCGGCTATGTCTTCGGCTGCTTCGCGGCCCCTTATCTCATTCGCCGCGCCGGGCACATCCGCGCCTTCACCGTGCTGACGGCGCTGATTACCGCGGCGATGCTGGCGCACACGCTGTGGGTGGCGTTCGCACCGTGGATCGTCTTCCGCCTGGCGCTCGGCGCCAGCCTCGCCGGGCTCTACATGATCCTCGAAAGCTGGGTCAACGACCGGGCCTCGAACGCCAACCGCGGCCTCGTGATGTCGTCGTACATCACGGTCAACTACACGGCGCTTGCCATAGGGCAGTTCATGGTGACGCTGGCGGCGCCGACGGAATTCACGCTGTTCGTCGTGGCCGCCATGGCGATGTCGATCTCGGCTATCCCGCTGGCGCTCACCCGCCAGACGCAGCCGGCGCCGGTTTCGATCGTGCGCTTCCGGCCGCTGACGCTCTACCGCTCCTCGCCGGTCGGCCTGATCGGGGCGAGCGTCGCGGGAGTTGCCACCGGCGCCCTCTGGTCGCTCGGCGCGGTGGCGGTGGTCGGCGCCGGACTGACGGAGCGCGACGCGGCGATCTTCATGGGCATCTTCACGGCGGCAGGAGCGCTGGCGCAATGGCCGATCGGCCGCGCTTCCGACCGAGTCGACCGGCGGGTCGTGCTGATCGCCATCCTTCTGGCGGCGGCGGTCGTCGGGGTCCTGCTGGCGGTACTGCCGGAAAACGGCGTGCTGTGGTTCGTGCTGGCGGCGTTCCTGGGCGCGGCCATGGCGCCCACCTACTCGGTGGCGGCGGCGCATGCCTACGACCACGCCGAACCGGGCGCCATGGTGGAGACGGCGGAGGGGCTGTTCGTGGCGAGCGCGTCAGGCTCGATCGTCGGGCCGCTGATCGCGGCTGCATTGATGCAGCACTACGGCACCTCGACGCTCTTCCTGTTCAACGCAATCGTCCACCTGGGGCTTGCCGCGTACATCGTCTATCGCGTGCGCGCCCGTCCGCCGCTGGCGCAGGCGCTGAAAACCGATTTCGATATTGCCGCTTCGGCGCCGATGAGCGGCGGCGTGCCGGTGGAACCCGAGTTCCTGCCGCCGGAGCACGGGGCTTCGCCGGCGGAAGAGGCGGCTGGATGATGCGGGGCGGCCGGCCGGAACGGCAGAAAGCTGACCCACTGCGGTCCATGCGCCGCTCTCTGCTTGCCACACTACGCGGGAGCGACGGCCGCTCGCTCGCCCGGGCGTTCATCTGCCTGCTTCTGTTCAGCGCAATCCTTGTCGGCTGGCACAACGGAGCCGCCGCCGCGAGCGTCGGCATGGCGATCTGCTCGGCCGGGGAAACCGGTGGGAGCAATCCGGCCGATGCCGCTCACGACGAGAGTGCGCCGTGCTGCAAGGAGGGGTGCCTGTCAGCGGCGATCGCAATTTCGGACCCGCCGCCCTCGCCGGAAGCGCCGGCATGGCGCCTGGTCACTGCGGTACCGGTTACGGGATTCGCGTCGCCGGTCACCGTCTCCTGCATCCTCGCTCTCGGCCCGCGTGGTCCTCCGCCGGCTGCGTGAACGTCTCGACTTTCCGGTTCAGGCTTCCCTATTTTCCGAGAGGATTTGCCGTGCTATTCTGTGCTTCGACCCTTCGCGCGCTTGCCGGCGCGTTTATCGTTCTGGCGACCCCTGCCCTGGCGCATTCCGTCACTTTGGGTTCGCTCACCATCACCGACCTGTGGACGCGGGCGACACCGCCGGGGGCGCCGACCGCCGCCGGCTACATGACGATCGCCAACAGCGGTGGCGAGGCCGATACCCTGCTGTCCGCTGCCTCGCCCGTTGCCGACCACGGTGAGCTGCACGTCATGGCGATGAAGGGCGGCGTGATGACCATGCGAGCCGTCGATGGCGGCGTGCCGATCCCGGCGGGGGGAACGGTCAAGCTGGCGCCGGACGGGTTTCACATCATGTTCGTGACGCTCAGCGCTCCGCTCAAGGAAGGCGACAAGCTGCCGGTGACGCTGACCTTCGCCAAGGCTGGAAGCGTGACGACATTCCTCCATATCCTGGCGATAGGGGCGAGTGGACCGGGCGACATGGGCAACATGAAGATGGGCAAATGACCAGGCCGGCGCTCAAGGCAATACGACTGGCGGCGTGGGCCGCGGTGGTGGTGATCGCCGCCGCGGTCATCTGGTTCACGGTGCTGCAGCGCGGACCGACGGGCGGCGGCATCGCCGCCGCCAACATCGGCGGCTCGTTCACACTCACCGACCAGAAGGGCGCGACGGTGACGGAGGCGGCGCTGCACGGACATCCCTCGGCGCTCTTCTTCGGCTACACGTTCTGCCCGGACGTATGCCCGACGACGCTTGCCGACATCACGCTGTGGCTGAGCCAGCTCGGCCCCGGCGCCGACAAGCTCAAGGTGTACTTCGTCACCGTCGATCCGGAGCGCGACACGCAGGCGCTGATGGCGGGCTACCTGCAGGCGTTCGACCCGCGCATCGAGGGGCTGACCGGGCCGCGGCCGGCTATCGACCAGATCCTGAAGGACTACCGGGTCTATTCGCGGAAGGTCGACGGCAAGGACGGGGCGCCCTACACGATGGACCATTCGGCCTCCGTCTATCTGCTAAACGACAAGGCGGAATTCGTCGGGACGATCGACTACCAGGAGAAGCCCGAAATCGCGCTCGCCAAGCTGAAGCGACTGATCGGTGCCTGACGCGACAGCGCGTGGTATCCTGCCGGCATGATGTCGCTGGCGCCCAAGGTCGGACTGTCGGTCGGCGGGCTCCTGCTCGTGGCGCTCGGCGTGGCGCTGTGGATGAAGTACGGGGCGCTGGTCTATTTCGACACGCTGGCTTCGGCGTTCGTCGGCTGCCTGATCTGATTTGCCATGAGCCAGCGCCTCGATATCGCGCTGGTTGAGCGCGGGCTGGCGCCGACGCGGGCGCGCGCACGCGACGCCATCCTGCGCGGTCACGTCACGGTCAACGGCGCGCTGGCTGCCAAGCCGGCGCTGACGGTGGAGGCTGGCGCGACGATCCTGATGGACGACCCGGCGGCCGGCTACGTGTCGCGCGGGGCGCTGAAGCTGATCGCGGCGCTCGACCGCTTCGGCTATTCGCCGGAGGGCTGCGCGGCGCTCGATCTCGGCGCCTCGACCGGCGGGTTCACACAGGTGTTGCTGCAGCGGGGGGCGCGCAAGGTGTTTGCGGTGGATGTCGGACACGGACAGCTCGACGCCGCGCTGGCAAAGGACCCGCGCGTCGTGTCGCGCGAGGGGCTGAACGCGCGCGACCTGGCGGCGGGCGACCTTGGTGAGACGGTCGATGCGATCGTCGCCGATGTCAGCTTCATCTCGCTGAAGCTGGTGTTGCCGCCGGCGCTGAAACTGGCCGGGGCGGATGCCTGGGGCGTGTTCCTGGTGAAGCCGCAGTTCGAAGTGGGACGCGACGGCGTCGGCAAGGGCGGCATCGTGCGCGACCCGCATGCCGGCGAACGCACCGCCGCGGACATCGCGCAGTGGCTGGAGCGCGACATGGGCTGGCGGATCGGCGGCGTCATCCTGTCGCCGATCGAAGGCGGCGACGGCAACCGGGAATTCCTGGTAGGCGCCGACCGTGGCTGAGACGGTCACGATCGCGGCGCTCGGTCATTCCGGCGACGGCATTGCGGAGACGGCGGACGGCCTCGTGTTCGTGCCCTACACGCTGCCCGGCGAGACGGTCGAGATCGAGCGCGACGGCGAGCGCGGCAGGCTGGTGCGCGTGGTCGAAGCGAGCCCCGACCGGGTGTCGCCGATCTGCCCGAACTTCACCCGCTGCGGCGTTTGCGCGCTGGAGCATATGGCGGCGCCGGCCTACCTCGCCTGGAAGCGCGCGCAGGTAGCGGCGGCATTCGCGCAGCGCGGAATCGAGACCGAGGTCGAGGCCATCGTGCCGATGCTGCCGGGCGCGCGACGGCGGGCGATCTTTTCGGCCATCCGTACCGCCAAGGGCACCGTGCTCGGCTTTCATGCGCGCGGCTCCGAGGAAATCGCGCCGATCGGCGAATGCGCGGTGCTGCATCCCAGGATGGTGGCGAAGCTGCCGCTGCTCCAGGCGATTGCCAACATCGTGCTGCCGCGGTGGAAGCCGGCGCGCATGACGGTGTTCCTCGCCGACAACGGGCTCGACGTTGCGGTCACCGGCGCCGGCAAGCCCAATCGCGAGATGATGGAGAAGCTCGGCGGCTTCGGCAGCGACCCGGCGCTGGCGCGGCTGACGGTGGACGGGATCGAGGTGCTGCACGTGCGCCAGCCGGAGTTTGCCGCCGGACCGGCTATGCTGTTTCCGGTGCCGGGCGGCTTCACGCAGGCCGCGAAGAGCGCCGAGGCGGCGCTGGCCGAGGCCGTGCTGGCGCACGTCGGCGCCGGCCTAGTTGCCGATCTTTTCGCGGGCATCGGGACGTTCACGTTCCGACTGGCGGCGAAGGCGGCGGTGACGGCGGTGGAGGGCGACGCCGCGCTGGTTGCGGCGATCGATCTGGCGGCGCGGAAAGCGCACGGTCTCAAGAAAATCACGACGCGGCGACGCGATCTTTTCGCAAACCCGCTGTCGCCGGTGGAGCTTGACGGGTTCGGCGCCGTGGTCTTCGACCCGCCGGCGGCGGGCGCCAAGGCGCAGGCGGAAATGCTGGCGAAATCGAAGGTGGCGAAAATTGCGGCGGTATCGTGCAATCCGGCGACGCTTGCCCGCGACGCGCGCATCCTGATCGACGGCGGCTATCGGCTGACGCGCGTCGTGCCCGTGGATCAGTTCCTGTTTTCGGCCGAGATCGAGGCGGTGGCGACGTTCGAACGGTGACGTTTACACGATCTCGGTCGCGTCGATGGCGATCCCGAAACCGTCGAGGCCGACGTAGCGGCGTTCGCGGCTGGCGATGAGGCGGATCGACTTCACGCCGAGATCCTTGAGGATTTGCGCGCCGAGGCCGATCTCGCGCCACTGTTCGCGCCGGGCGGCGGACGAATCGTGCGGCAACTTCGCACGAGCGCGCGCACCGGCGCCGGCGACGCCGACGGAGTTTTCGCGAAGATAGACGACGACGCCACGCCCGGATTTCGACAGCCGCGCCAACACGGCATCGAGGCCGCTTTTCTCGCCGAAGACATCCTCGATGACCGCCTCACGGTGGAGACGGACGGGCACGCCGCGGCCGTCGCCGATATCGCCGAAGACGACGGCGAGATGCTGGGTGGCGTCGAACGGCGTTCGGTAAGCGAAGGCGCGGGCCGGGCCGGCGTGGGTGACGACCGGAAACTCATCGACACGGTCGACCAGTTTCTCGCTGCGCTCGCGCCAGGCGATGAGATCGGCGACCGAGATACGGCGGAGGCCATGCTGGTCGGCAAACGCTACGACCTCGGCGCCGCGCTTGACGGTGCCGTTGTCGTTGACCAGCTCGCAGATGACGCCGACCGGCTCCAGCCCGGCGAGCCTGCAGAGATCGACGGCCGCCTCGGTGTGGCCGGAGCGCATCAGCACGCCACCATCTTGCGCGATCAGCGGAAAAACGTGGCCGGGTCGGACGAAGTCGGCGGCGCCATTGTTGGCGTTGGCGAGGGCGCGGATGGTGTTGGTGCGATCCTCCGCCGAAATGCCGGTGGTGGTGCCATCACGGAAATCGACGGAGACGGTGAAGGCGGTGCCGTGCGGGGCGTCGTTGTCGGCAACCATCGGCTGAAGATTGAGGCGACGGGCGGTTTCGCGAGTGATCGGCGCGCAGACGATGCCGGCGGTATTGCGGATGATGAAGGCGAGCTTCTCTGGCGTGGCGTGCACGGCGGCCAGCACCAGGTCGCCCTCGTTCTCGCGGTCGTCATCGTCGGTGACGACGACGATCTCGCCGCGGCGGAAGGCTTCAATGGCGTCGGCGACGCGATCGGTATCGGCGGTCATTGGCGAAGTTCCTAGCCGACCTGGGCGCGGTGGCGGAGGAATTGATCGGCGAGCACGATGGCGAGCATGGCTTCGCCGATCGGCACGGCGCGGATGCCGACACAGGGGTCGTGGCGGCCCTTGGTGGAAATCTCGACGTCCTCGCCCGACTGGTTGACGGTGCGGCGCGGATTGAGGATCGACGAGGACGGCTTGACGGCGAAGCGGACGACGACCGGCTGGCCGGTGGAAATGCCGCCAAGAACGCCGCCGGCGTGGTTGGACGCGAACAGCGGCTTGCCGTCATTGCCCATGCGCATCTCGTCGGCGTTCGCTTCGCCGCTCAGCGCCGCGGCGGCGAAGCCCTCGCCGATCTCGACCGCCTTGACGGCGTTGATCGACATCATCGCCGACGCGATCTCGGCATCAAGCTTGGCGTAGATGGGCGTGCCCCAGCCGGCCGGAACACCCTCGGCAATGACTTCAATGACGGCGCCGACGGACGAGCCGGACTTACGCACGCCGTCGATGTAGTCGGCCCACAGGGCTGCGGCCTTGGCGTCAGGCGAGAAGAACGGATTGTTGTCGACCTCGGCCCAGTTCCAGTTGGCGCGGTCGATCCTGTGGAGGCCGACCTGGACGAGCGCGCCGCGAACGGTGACGCCGGGAATCACCTTGCGGGCGATGGCGCCGGCGGCAACCCGGGTAGCGGTCTCGCGCGCCGAAGCACGACCGGAGCCACGCCAGTCGCGGATGCCGTACTTCGCCTGGTAGGTGAAATCGGCGTGGCCGGGGCGATAACTGTTGCTGATCTCGGCGTAGTCCTTGGAGCGGGCGTCCTCGTTCTGAATCTCCAGCGCGATGGGTGTGCCGGTGGTCAGCAACTGCCCGGTCTTCTCATCGGCGAAGACGCCCGAGAGAATCTTCACCGTGTCGCTCTCACGGCGCTGGGTGGTGAAGCGCGATTGACCGGGCTTCCGCTTCTCCATCCACGTCTGGATTTCAGCTTCGGAAATGGCGATGCGCGGCGGGCAGCCGTCGACGACGCAGCCGATCGCGGACCCATGGCTCTCGCCCCAGGTGGTGACGCGGAAAAGATGGCCGAACGTGTTGTGAGACATGGGAAGGCTCGCCGGCTTCTGGCGGGCTTCTTCTAGGCGGCAAGCAAAGGGGCGTCAAACCGCGAGGAAAGCGCCTACTGGTTGGCAAGCACCGGCATGCGGAACTCCGCCACCAGCCCGAGGCCGCTGCTGCGGAAACCAATCGTGGCGCCGAATTGTCCGGCCAGGGCTCTGATGGAGCGAAAGCCGAGGTCGCCGCCCTTTTGTGGATCGAATCCTTCCGGCAGGCCAACGCCATCGTCCTCGACATCGACCGAGACGACCAGCCATCATCCCGGCAGCGAACCCAGATACGGCCATTGATGCCGGTCGGATGGGCGTACTTCATCGCGTTGGTGACCAGCTCGCAAACGATGAGCCCGACGGCCAACGCCTGACTGCCGGTAACGGTGCAATCGACGTCGGCGGAAATCTCGATCTCAACAATATCGTCGGTCGCCAGCGCATCTGCGATCTTGCCGAGAAGGTCGCGCAGATAGTCGCCAAGACGATGCCGCGACTCCGGTTTCGGCGCGGGCGAGACGGCGATGAAGCAGCGAAACGGCTTCGACCTTGGCCCTCAGACCGTCGAGAATCGTGCCGGCGTCGTCGCCGCTCAGGGGGCCGGCGCGGCGGCGCAGACGGTCAGCCTGCATCCGGAACAGGCCGACGAGCATCGCCAAATGGTTGGCGATGCGGTGGTCGGCCTCAGCAGCGACAGATCATGCTGGCGGACGACCAACTCGAGGCGTTGGACAATTGGCGCTTCGACAAGCGCATGCCCAGCCGGGCAGCGGCGGTTCGCGAATTGCTGAAGTGGGGACTCGCCGCGGAGGGTTTCTTGACGGCAACGGGCGGCGCGAAGTCGAAGGATTTCGGTGTGGTCATGGCTGCGGAAAAATTGGTTGTCCGCAAAGGACGCGTTCGCTAGCCGACATGGCCTGGCGCTATACCCACTCGCCCTTGCCGTCCTGCCACATGAAGACCCGGTCCTGCGGGAAATCGGCCGAGACGCTTTCTTCCTTGTCGAGGCCGAGCAGGTGGGCACGCAGCACGCGACCGACGCCGCCATGGGCGACGATCACCGACGGGCGCTGCAGCGTCGCCAGCCAGGCGACGACGCGATCCGACAGCATGTGGTAGCTCTCGCCGCCGGGAGGCAGGTAGTCCCACTTGTTGGCGTGGCGCATGCTCGACCAGCCGGGCTCTAGCGATTCCATGTCCTTGTAGGTCAGGCCTTCCAACTCACCGAAAGTGATCTCGAGGAGCCTTGAGTCGACGTCGTAGGCCTTCGGGTCGAGCTGCATGACGGCGCGGACGATCTCCATCGTCTCGCGGGCACGCGACAGCGGACTGGCGACGAAATGGAAGCCGGCGGCCTCCGGGATGCGGTCGCGGATGACCTCGCCGTTGCGGTGCGCCTGGGCGCGGCCGATGTCGTTCAGCGGAACGTCGCGCTGGCCCTGCAGGCGGCCCTCGACATTCCAGTCGGTCTGGCCGTGGCGCACGAAGACGAAGGTGGGGACGGTTGCCATCGCCGGGGAAGATAGCGCGATGGCGGCAAAACAGTGTGCGCTATTCCTTCGCAGTCGAAATATCGGGCGCGTCGACGGCCTTCATGCCGACGACATGGTAGCCGGCATCGACGTGCAGGATCTCGCCGGTAACGGCGCGGCCGAGGTCGGAAACCAGGTAGAGCGCGGCATCGCCGACCTCGTCAGGGGTGACGGTGCGGCGAAGCGGGGCGTTGTACTCGTTCCACTTAAGGATATAGCGGAAATCATCAATGCCGGAGGCGGCCAGCGTCTTGATCGGCCCGGCGGAGATGGCGTTGACGCGAATCTTCTGCTTGCCGAGATCGGCCGCCAAGTAGCGCACGCTCGCCTCAAGCGCCGCCTTGGCGACGCCCATGACGTTGTAATGCGGCATGACCTTTTCCGCACCGTAGTAGGTAAGAGTAACAATAGAGCCGCCGTCGGTCATCAGCTTCTCGGCGCGCTGCGCGATGGCGGTCAGCGAATAGCAGGAGATGTCCATCGTCATGGCGAAGTTTTCTGGCGTCAGGTCGACATAACGGCCGCTCAACTGGCGACGGTCCGAGAAGCCGATGGCATGGACGACGAAGTCGAGGCGGCCCCAGGCGGCAGCCACGTCGGCGAAGACGGCGTCGATGGTTGCGGGCTCGGTGACGTCGCAGTGGCCGGCGACGCGGGCGCCGATCTCGGCGGCCAGCGGCTCGACGCGCTTCTTGAGCTGGTCGCCCTGGTAGGTGAGCGCCAGCGCCGCGCCCTCGCGGGCGCACGCCTTGGCGATGCCCCAGGCGATCGAATGGTTGTTGGCCAGGCCGAAGATCAGGCCGCGCTTTCCCGCCAGCAAGCCACTCCTGTCCGCCATTTTATAATTTCTCCAGCCTAGGTTGCGCTCTATCGCATGGGGGGGAAGCCGCTTCAAGCGAAGGGGCGACAGAATAAAACGCGATCTGGCGTGTTTTCGACGCGTGAAGCCGGCGCACCCGCCGGCCTTGCGACCACCAACGAACAGGGAGCCATTCCACCCATGAAACGCATGATGCTCGGCCTCACGGCCGCCCTCTTCCTGACCGGTGCCGCCATGGGCGCCGCTTTCGCCGCCGAACCCGCGATGAAAGCCGACTCCTCGCTCGGCAAGATCCTCGTCGATAGCAAGGGCATGACGCTCTACACCTTCGACAACGACGGCAAGGGCGCCGCGATGTCGTCGTGCTCGGGCAAGTGCATCGGCGCTTGGCCGCCGCTGCTGGCACCCGCCGACGCCAAGGCGGAAGGCGAGTGGACGGTCGTCGGCGTGACCGACAAGGACGGCAAGCCGGCCAAGATGTGGGCCTACAACGGCTGGCCGCTCTACACCTTCATCAAGGATACCAAGGCCGGCGACGTGACCGGCGACGGCGTCGGCGGCGTCTGGCAGGTGGTCAAGGAATAGCGGTCCTTTCGCTTTTCCAACGGAAGCGGCGGCTGCCACCGCCGCTTCCGCGACGGGCACCGGGCGGCGCCCCCGGCGTCTCGACGCCTGCCGCCCGGTGACCTACATTCCGGCGCACATGAATGCGCCGGCCGCCCTGCTTCTCGATCGATTCTCCGCAATCGTCGGGGCGCGGTATGCGCTACGCGATGCCGACGCCATCGCGCCCTACCTGACCGAGCGACGCGAGAAATTCAGCGGGCGAACCGGACTGGTGCTGCGGCCGGGGACGGTTGCCGAGGTCGCGGCGATCGTGAAACTCGCCAACGAGACGCGGACGTCGATCGTGCCGCAAGGCGGCAACACCGGGCTGGTCGGCGGACAGGTGCCCTCCCCCGCCGGCGACGAGATCGTGGTGTCGCTGGCGCGGCTGGCGCGCGTGCGCGCCGTCGATGCGGCCAGCAACACGATGACGGTCGAGTCCGGACTCACCCTCGCCGATGCGCATGCCGCCGCGACGGCGGTCGATCGGCTGTTTCCGCTGTCGCTCGCCTCGGAGGGCTCGTGCGAGATCGGCGGCAATCTTTCCACCAACGCCGGGGGAACGGCGGTGCTGGCCTACGGCAACATGCGCGAGCTGGTGCTGGGGCTGGAGGTGGTGCTGCCCTCGGGCGAGGTGTGGGAGGGCTTGCGGACGCTGCGCAAGGACAACACGGGATATGACCTCAAGGATATCTTCGTCGGCGCCGAGGGCACGCTCGGCATCATCACCGCGGCGGTGTTGAAGCTTTTCCCGCGACCGCGGGGAACGAGCGTCGCCGTCGTCGGCATTGCCAGTCCCGCCGATGCGCTGGCGCTCTTCAACGTCGCCAGGAGTTTCGCCGGCTTTGGATTGACGGCGGCCGAGCTGATGCCGCGCATCGCCATCGAAACGTGCGTGAAGCATCTGCCGGGAGCGCGCGATCCACTTGCGGAGCCGCATGCCTGGTACCTGCTCCTCGAGGTTTCGTCGCCGCGCTCGCAGGTCGAAGCCGAGGCGACCATCGAGGCGATCTTCGCCGACGGGTTGGAGCGCGGCTTCGTCGAGGACGGCGTGCGGGCGCAGTCGCTGGAACAGGCGACTGCCTTCTGGCGCATGCGCGAGGCGCTGTCCGACCTGCAGAAGAATCTCGGCGGCTCGATCAAGCATGACGTGGCGGTGCCACTGGCGGCGGTGCCGGAACTGCTGGCGCGGGCGGACGCAGCCGCCAGGGCGCTGGTGCCCGGATGCCGCCCCTTCCCGTTTGGCCACGTCGGCGACGGCAACATCCATCTCAACATCAGCCAGCCGGAGGGCATGGATAAGAAAGCGTTTCTCGACCGCTGGGACGAAATGAACGCCGCCATCCACGCCATCGTCATCGACCTCGGCGGGACGATCTCGGCCGAGCACGGCATCGGGGTGCTGAAGCGCGATCTCCTGGCAAAAGTGAAGAGCCCGCTCGAGATCGCGCTGATGCGCAAGATCAAGGCGGCCCTCGATCCGAACGGCATCATGAACCCCGGCAAGGTTATCTTGTGAGCGACCGTTCTTTCGGCCGCTCACACTCTTTCAGAATGGCCCGGTCCCACGACTTCATCAGCTTCGGCGAGGGCGAAAGTCGCCAGTTTTCTCAGGCCAAGTCAGCCCCAGAGGTGACAGATCGGGTGGCAACCTATTGAGTTTCCGAATCACCCTCGGAGTCTCATTTTCGCCGCGGCAGAAATGTCTAAAGACAGACAACATCGACCAGTGCGAGTGGTCCCCTAGTAAGCGGATCGCGAAACCCGCAGGGCTTTGAGTCTCCCGGCTTGGTGTTGGGCGACATGCGCGTGTCGGAGATCGACCGTCACCACCTCAAAGACTGCCTTCTGTCCGTGGACGCGGAATGCACTGTCGGGACGGTCAAGCTGATCCACGTCGTCCTCGGTTTGTTGTTCCGGATTTGGTGGACCGGGAAACTATCGAAACCTCGCCAGTACAAACTTTCAAGAAGCTCAACATGCCCCGCGCAGGCAAAGAGACGAAACGCCGGCAAGCCCTCACTGCGGACGAAGTGACCAGGCTAGTCGATGCCTACCACGATCCCGAGCTTCGCTTGTGGGTGGTGACGATGGTGGCCAGTGGCTTGCGACCGGGTGAGGCGTCCGCTCTTACATGGGCGTCGATAAACTTCGCCCGTGGCGTTATCCACGTCACGCATTCGGTCAAGGAGACCAATGTTCGTGGGCAAGGAAAGCTCGGGCCCACCAAGACAGCATCTAGCGTACGCGATGTGCCTCTTGGGCCAACCCTGGCAGCGTCGCTGGAGCGTGCCTACCTCGATCGCCAGGCCACCTATCAATCGCTTGGCCTTGTCGTCGAGCCGGATGACTGTATCTGGCCGGCGGACTTGATCGATGCCCGGAAGGCACCGAAGTCACTCGCAGCGATGCAGTGGCGTTTCCGCGGCGTCCGGGACAGTGCCGGCCTGCCCCAGGCGTCGCCCCACTACCTTCGCCACACTGCGCTCACCGCGGCCATTGCCGGCACCGCCACGGAACCGGGCATCAGTCCCGCCGACGCGGCAAGGATAGCGGGACACAAGAACGCAATGCAGATCGTTCGCACCTACGGCCATGCTGTGAACGCCAACCTCGTCAGGGGCATTGGTTTGGCGGATGCCATGATCGGACCAGCGCCGGTGGCACCTGACAACGTGAGACGCTTGCCAGTTCGTAAATAGAACTCTGGCGGTGACAGATCGGGTGACAGAGGAACCGATCAAGTACGCCAGCTAGAAACTGAGGAATTCCGGCACTTTGGTTGAGCCAAGCTCCCGGTGCCGATGGGAACCCTGGCAAGGTTATCTAACCTGAGATCGGCTGTTGTCGCTGTGTTCTATCGGCCGCAAAGGCCGGCGGCTCTTAGGTTTCTTGTCCAGAACCTGTTCCGGTTCGGTTCTGCTGACACCTATCTGACACCTATGAGGCGTCTTTCCGTACCGCCAAGAGGAGCACGTTGTCGGGCACCGGGCGAGGGGTGAGCATCGCATCGGCCAAGGCAATGCCCCTTGTCAAATTGGCTTGCACAGCGTGGCCGTACACTTGTGCGATCTGTGTCGCATTGGAGTGGCCGGCGATCCGGGCCGCGTCCGCCATGCTGATCCCCGGCGTCGTTGCGGTGCCGGCAATCGCCGCGGTCAACGCTGTGTGGCGCAGATAGTGCGCGGTCACGCCCGGAAGCCCTGCCCGGTCACGGGCGATCTTGAACCGCGATTGCATCGCCGCCAGTGACTTCGGGAACTTGCGGGCGTCGATCAAGTCCGCCGCGAAGATGCAATCGTCGGTTTCTATCGTCATGCCGAAGCCGCGATAGATCGCTTCGCGCTCAAGGTACGCGCGTTCAAGCGAAGCAGCGATGACGGCGCCGAGGGGAATGTCGCGGACACTCGACTTTGTTTTTGTCGTGCCGAGTTTCCCCGCCCCCTGACTTCACTTTCCTTTACCGAACGGGTGACGTGAACGACGCGGCGTTCAACATCGATTGAAGTCCAGGTCAGCGCCAATGCCTCGCCGGGACGCATTCCAGTCGCGACCATCGTCTCAATCCAGAGGCGAAGGGGAGCATCCTCACCGGAGGCGTCGATCAAAGCCATCACCTGATCGGCAGTCAGAGCCTCGCGGCGTTTTGTTTCCTTGCCTGGCGGTGCCTTGATCTTCAGGTTCTTGAAGGTCGGAACCGGGCTCGCAGGGATTGTCCCGCGGTCCACGAGGTACCGAAAGAACAAGCCCACAATTGCGTGAATGAGCTTGGTCGTTCCGATTGTACCCTCGCTGTTGATCGTCAGCATGACATCGCGGATGGCGTTCTTGTCGATCTTGCTGACCTTCTCGTTGCCAAGCGCCTTGGCGACGCGGTTGAGTGACTTGGCGTAGGCTTGCCGCGTGTTGTTCCTCTTGTCCTTCGACCATTCGCGTTCGATGAATTCCGCTGCCGCGACCGAGAAGATAGGTGCTTCCTTCGCCTTAGCCACTGCGACCTTGGCGGTGGTAACCTCGCCATTCTGAATTTCAACGATGAATCCGGGAAGCATCTTCTCGGCTTCGCGAAGCGTCCGCGTGCGCACGCTCCTCACGTACTGATGGCCTTCGATCTTGACGACAAGCTGACGACAGCCTTCGCCGCGTTCGCGGACAAATCCTGCTCCGCGTGACCTGCGCTGCCTACTCATGTGACGCTTCCTTCTGTTGAACTCCGAGTGCCTTCCCGACCCGAGCAAGAAGACGGCCCTCCGGTGTGTCATCGTTCTCCCGCGGTGCCCTGATCTTTTTCGCTAGATCAAACGTTATGCCGGCTACCATCTCAGGCTCGGCTACTTCCGCTTCGTCGGGCACCGCACTTGTTGGCACCGAGCTGGCTGCCCCAAGATCGGCGAGGACCTTGACCATCGCATCGCGGGTCAGGGCCAAGATTTCAGAACGTCGCGCCGCCATCTTGTGGTTGGCAAAATCGCGACGATACCGACCGACCTCATCCAAGAAGCCCGCGGGGCCCGCAAAATCGCGACGAATATCGCTGACATCAGACATGTCCCCCAGGTCGGCAAAATCGACAGAAACATTAAGCAAGACCCCCGCGGGCTTTCTGGCCTCATCACTAATCAACGTGCCCGCGGGGTTGCCAAAAAGATCGGACAGGGTGGCGTCTGCCCTTCGGGCGATGATAGCCGCCAGGTCACCGATGGCTCTATCAATCCCGCCCGGTGAACCGCGCCGGTATTCACCTAGGCGATGAAGGATTTCGTTGGGAAGTGAGCGGCCGGCCATTCGACCGGCGTCTTTCAACTCATCTCGCTCTTCAGGCGAAACCCTCAATTGGATCAATATCTTATTGTCCGCAGTCTCCGCCATTTGTCACTCCAATCAGCTTCTCATGCCATATCATATAGGATGCGATATTGATATATCAACTACAATATTAAATCTAGTCATCGCAAGTCATCTAACATGGCTACTTGGTTATTGTATTACGGTGCATCATATTGGAATACTGATATCAAATCTAATTCATCAACGAGACGATTGGTAACCCACGGAATGAAAGGAAACGTCCTATGTACCTCGCCATTCCCCCGCTCCTCCCCGTCCACGTCACGGGTGAACTCCTCGGCCTGAGCCCTGCTACGTCCTATCGTGTCATCCGCACGACGTTGCCGCGCGTGCCGCTCCCGGGGCGCTGGCGCGTCTTGACCACGGATGTCGAAAAACTCATCGGCAGGGCGATCACTGCCGACGAGTATCTCCGTGCCGTCACCAAGACCCGCTCGAAACATCGTACTGACGACGGTCCCGAAACGGATGCAGCCTCGCGGAACGAGGACGTTGCCGATGCCCCCCATGGTCGATGAAGAAGTCGCCCAATGGTCAGCCTCTCTGCCGCCCTCGAGGAGTGTTTGCGGTGATTGCGGATGCCGCCTTTTTCGGCAGGACGCTCGGCGGATGTGATCGCCAGCCGCGCCTCAGCCTCCACGACGGTGCGCGCCGCGGCGACACAGAGCAGGCTTGCGACACCGAACACGACCTTTGCCCGTTGGTCGGTAACCGCAACGACCGTCGAGGCACTAGCAGCGCGTCCCTGAATCCCGTCTATGTCGCGGACGACTCGAAGCCGACTCCCTCCCAGACGGATTCATCGCTCGTCTGCCCGAGCGGTTTTCCAACGTCGGACGAATTTGTATTCGTAGTCGCGCGCCTCGCGCTGCCACCTTTGAAAATGCCGCCGGGGCGCGGGTCATGACCCAGCGTCTCGACACCCTAAAAGAAATCTCCGGGCGCATGTCAGCCGCCAACTATGCGCAGCAGAAGGGCGACGCGTTCAACCGGATCCCCGACAAGCTCACCGACTCGGTTCTTCGCGCGCACGACTGCGGGGAAGCGGTCATCGGGGTTTACCCGATGGAGCCCGGTGCTGACACTACCCAAGTGGCGAACCTCGACCTTGACGACCACGAAGGTCAAGCGGGCTGGGAGAAGGTTTCCGAGGTAGCGGGTCTGCTCACCGCCCGACTACAATCACTTGAACTTCACCCGTTCGCGGTTCGCTCGCGCGGCGGCAACGGCATTCACTTATGGCTTTTGTTCGCCGCACCGGTCTCGGCCGCCACGCTGAGAGCATTCCTGACCGAGGAAGTCATCAAGCCCCTCGGCTTCACCGAAGGCGCAGGCAAGGGCGTCGCCGGCGGTCAGATCGAGGTTTTCCCCAAACAGGCCAAGGTCCGCACCAATGGTGTCGGCAATCCCATCTGCCTGCCTTTCGCGGGTCGCAGCTGTGCTCTCGACGGTGCATTCTCTCCGGTGAGCGAAGATCGAATGCCGTCGCTGACGATCAATAGCCCGTCAATCGTCAACGCCTTTGACACAAACGAGAGGAAAAAACCGAAGAAGTCGCAGTCGCGCGGCAAGCTCTACTTCGACGAAGCGAATCTGCGCGACGCATTGGGCAGCATCAAAACCAACGACGGCCAGACGTGGGTGAAATACGGATTAGCAATCCGTCAGAGTGCTGCCGAGGCAGGGTACCCCGAG
>DATCBY010000067.1:0-48635 GCA_036511595.1 Bauldia sp. | reverse complement strand
CCGCTCCGGCAACAATGAATTGAGAATGCGCCATTCCGCGTCCGTCAGATCGCCCCGACTCAATGCTGCCTCCTTCAGAAAGGAAGCCTTGAATCAAAACTCGGGTCTCCCGTCAAAACCCGTCAACACGGCCTAGCCAATTTTGCATGCGCATGCAATGCCAGTTTGCATCGGTGAGTGCGGCTTTTTCACGGCGCCCAAATCCTGCGCCCGCCGCCAGCATCCGCAACGCCTACGGCGGGAACGCGGGCGCTGCCGCGTACGATTAATTCACCATGTACCTCAAAACGCTGGGCTGGCGCTCCGGGGTCGGCCATGTGGGCATCGATGATGTCGATGGCGGCCTCGGCAAGCGCCGCCGGCGGCTGCGAAAACGTCGTCAGGTCGTAGGCGGCGTGGCCGGCCTCGGCAACGTCGTCAACTCCCACAACCGAAAGATCGGCGCCAAGCCGCAGGCCGAATTCGCGCCTGGCAACGTCGAGCGCCGCGAAGGCCATGTAGTCCGAGGCACAGAATATCGCGTCCGGCCGACGTGGCATGCTCAACAACGAGCGGGCGGCGGCCGCGGCCCCCTCGAACGTGTAGTTGCCGAAACGGGTTGTGACCTGCCCGATGCCGGCTGCGGCGAGTTTGCGCTCGAAGGCCAATTGCCGCTCGCGGCTGACCGAAGACGTCTCCGAGCCGCCTATGAAGGCGATCTGCGCGTGCCCGCCGGCTACGAGAAAGGCTGCGACCGTTTCGCCTGCGCGCTTGTTGTCGCCGCGGACAGTCGAAACTCCGGTCAGCGACGTGTCGCGGTTGATGAGGACGACGGGGACGCCGACCTTTCGGCACTGCTGCACGAGGGCGCGCGACGGTGACGTCGCCGTCAGTACGAGGGCGTCGATCTGATAGCTGAGAAAAGTTTCGACGGCCGGACCGGCGCTTTCGTCCGACGAGGCCGCGAAGAGCAGGATGTGGCGGTCGCTGGCACTGAGGCGCTCCGACAGTTCCTTGACCACCTGGGCGTAGAACGGATTTTCCAGACTGCGCGCGGCCAATCCGACGATGTTCGAGCGCTTCGTGCTGAGAGAGCGTGCGATCAGATTGGGGTGGTAACCCAGCCGCCGGGCCGCACCCAGGACTTTCTTCCGTGTTTCGGCGGAGACGCTGGCGCCCGGCGTAAAGGCGCGCGACACGGCCGACTGCGACACGCCGGCGAGCTCGGCGACGTCGGCTTCCGTCGGGGACTGACTGCGGGCCGTCATTCTTGGTGGCTGGCTAATGGGCCATGAAAACCGGGAGCGTCGTCTCGGCGAGGATGTGACGCGTCGCGCCGCCGAAGATCATCTGGCTGAGACGGCTCTGGGTGAAAGCGCCCTTGACGATGAGATCGCTGCCGATGCGCGCCGCCTGGGACAGAACCGCGGGCCCGACCGGCTCGCTGCCCTTGCCGCCGACGGAAATCACCTCGCAGGCAATGCCGTGTCGCCGCAGGTACCCTGCGGCCTGCTCGCCGTCGGGTCCCGACACCTGTCCGCCCTCCAGCGAGAGAACAACAACGCGCTTTGCCTGCTGCAGGATCGGCAAGGCGAAGGCCACGGTGCGGGCGGTTTCAGCACTGCGGTTCCACGCGACGGTGACCACCTCGCCAAGCTTGGCCGGAGGCGACGGCGGCGCGATGAGGACGGGACGGCCGGCATCGAAGAGCGCCGCTTCAAACGTGCTCATGCGCGGGCTCTCCGCGGTCGAGCCCGGCTTGCCGACGACGGTGACGTCAAACACGCGACCATACGCGCCGACGAAGCCGTCGCCCTGCGAAGCATCCTTCAGCCAGCCGAACGTCGGCAGGTTGCGCAACGCCGATTGTTTGCCGCGCTCGGTCAGCGCCTGCTCGAACGCCTTGCGCGATTCCTGCACGGTCTCGTCGTCCTGACGCAGATCAGCGTCGTAAACCACGGCGCCGCCAATTGCATCGGCGCCGAGGAACGGACTGAGGACGGGACTGAGGGCAAAGCCCTCAAGGTAGCTTCCGAAGGCGCTGCCCAGCAGCCACGCCGTTTGCAGAATCGAAGGGAGAAGAGGACTTGGCTCGACGGGAACGAGGATTGTCTTCATGGCACACCTTGCTTCGCGGCCGATCGCATGCCGAGCATGTTACCATCGTGGCGATTGCAAAGCCTCAGTCTTGTCAGGAGGTATCGCCAGCGTCCTGTTGAGCGTTCCATTTTCCTGCCTCCGCGGATGCGGTTCTTTCGTTCTCCGACGGCGGGGCATTCTTCGTAAGGACGGCATCTAATTGCAAGGGGCCCGGCTTTCGCCGAGCCCCTTGAAACGATCGGCAGCTCAAACTTACTGTATGGGCTGCAGCGCCGGCGCGCTGGTCGCGGAGCCGTTATCCGGCGCCGGAACGGTATCGGTTGCGGCGGGCGGCGGGGTGATCGCCGGGCGGTTCGTGTCCGGCGTCGCCGGCGCCATCGCGCTTGGCGCTGGCGCCGGTGCGGGCAGCTGGCTGGTGATGGCTGGGGGTTCGCTGACGGTCGTTGTTGCGGTCGTCGACGGTCCCCAGTACGTGCGCGCGACGAAATAGACCGCCGCCAGCAGGATCACCACTGCGATGACGGCCAGCATGACGGGTGCCGTGCCTTCTTCGCGGGCCGGCGGCAAGCGGCTGTCCGTCAATCTGTCATTCTGAGTCATAGCCATCTTGATCTCTCCTCTAACGGAATCTTCCGCCCCCACACGAGCAGACCCGACCGGAGGCCAGGAACCGGTTCGACAACAAACGCAAGGGAGAAATGTTCCCCTCGCCTGGCCTTTTCCAGGCCCGGCAATGGCGCCCCGGCCGGCCTTGTGTCAGAATATTTTCTCTCGGGAGCCCTACGGAAACATGGCGCACGAAGAACCGAAAATCCGGATCGAGACCCGCGAGGAGCTGATCTATCTCCTCGCCGAGGCGGCGGCGATCGAGCACAACCTGATGTGCTGCTACCTCTACGCAGCATGGAGCCTGAAGCGCGGCGAGCGCGACGGACTGACGCCCGCACAGGCGCTTGCCGTGGCGCGCTGGAGGCACGCGATCATCTCGGTTGCCGTTGAGGAGATGACGCATCTTGCCCTCGCGAGCAACCTCGCCACCGCGATAGGCGGCTCGCCGCATTTCTCAAGACCGAATTTTCCGATTCCGCCGGGCTATCACCCGTCGGGCGTGGTGGTCGAACTCGCCGGGTTTTCGCCGACGGTGCTCGACCATTTCATTTTTCTCGAGCGGCCGGAGGGCAAGCAGCTCTCCGATTCGACCGAGTTCGTCCACGTCGCCGACTATCGCCGGACGCAGCCCAAAGGCCGGCTGATGCCGCACGCGCAGGACTACAACACCGTCGGCCACCTCTATCGCGGCATCCGCCACGGGTTCGAGGTGCTCGCGCATCACCTCGGAGCGCAGGCGCTTTTCTGTGGCGAAGTCGGATCGCAGATCAGCCATAGCGACGTGTCGATGCCCGGGATCGCCGCCGTCACCGACCTGAAGAGCGCGGAAGAGGCGATCGAGACGATCATCGAGCAGGGCGAAGGCGCCCCCGATCACAGCGAGAACAGCCACTACAGCCGCTTCCTGACGGTGCGCCGGGAGTATGGCGAATTCCTTGAGACGGACCCGACATTCGCACCGGCGTTTCCGGTCGCGCATAACCCGGTCATGCGGCGGGCGCTCGATCCGGCGCACCGCGTGTTCATCGACGCGCCGGAGGCTGCGCGCGTGCTGGACCTTGCCAATGCCGTCTACGGACACGCGTTGCGTTGCCTGGTGCAGGGCTACGGGCGCGGCCGTGACGGCGCCACCGGCAAGCGCGTTTTCCTCGATGCGGGCATCGACCTGATGATGGTGCTGTCACGGATCGGATCCCATCTCGCCTCGCTGCCGGCCAGCCGTTCCCATCCGGGCATCAACGCCGGCGTAACCTTCACGATGCTGCGCGACGTAGCGCGTTTGCCATCAGGCGACGGCGAAGCGCGCATCATCGCCGAGCGTCTCGTCGAGATGAGCCGGCACGCGAGCACCCTTTTTGCGGCGGGACACGAACTCGCAGGCATTCCGGACACGCTCGAGCGCATGGCGGCGCGCTTCGGCGTTGCCGAGCTGCGCACGGTAAACTCCGCCGGTCCGGGGCTTGGTACGAAGCCACCGGCGGCGCCAGCCGCGCCACTCGACGTACCGCCCGGCGGAGGCGGAGGCGACGGTGCGGAGATCGCGGAAGGCGAGAAAATAACCATCCGATTCAATGGGAGGCGCTGCATCCATTCTCGCTTTTGCGTCCTCGGCGCGCCGAGCGTCTTTCGCGCCAATACACCTGGCACCTGGATCTGTCCGGATGCGATGCCCGTGGAGGATCTTGTCACCGTTGCGCACGAATGCCCCTCGGGGGCGATCCGCTATACGCGCAAGGACGGCGGGCCCCAGGAAGTGGCACCGCCGGTCAACCTCGCCAGTCTCCGCGAAAACGGTCCCTACGCCCTTCGGGCCGAATTGAAGCTCACGGGAGAAGACGCCGGCTATCGCGCCACGCTCTGTCGTTGCGGCGCTTCAAAACGCAAGCCGTTCTGCGACGGGTCGCACAAGACCATCGGATTTGTGGCGACCGGCGAGCCCGAGACGCGGCCGTCGGAACCGCTGGCATTTCGCGACGGGCCCCTCACGATCGACCCGGAAAAGAACGGCCCGCTGAAGGTCTCGGGCAATCTTGAGATATGCAGCGGCACCGGGCGCACGATCGACCGGATCACCCAGGCCCGGCTCTGCCGCTGCGGCGGCTCGCGCACCAAGCCGTTCTGCGACAGCACGCACCTGCGGATAGGCTTCGAGGCACCCGGCTCGTAGGCCGGCGGCGTCACGCCGCCGATGAAGCGGGGCTGGTTCCAGAACGGCCGATGTCGTGCACGTGCCGATGGATCGCCGCATGATCGAGTTTGTCCATCGGCAAACTGACCAGCAAGGCGATCCGCGCCGCGAGCAGCCGATAGGTCTCGTCGAACGCCGCGGCGATCTCGGCTTGCGTCCCGGTGACCTTGGCGGGATCGGGCGCGCCCCAATGCGCGGTGGTCGGATGGCCGGGCCAGACCGGACAGGCTTCTCCGGCAACGTCATCGCAGACGGTGAAAACGAAATCCATTTCGGGAGTGCCGGCGACCCCAAATTCGTCCCAGCTCTTCGAGCGCAGTTTGCCGGTGTCGTGACCGAGCGTCTTCAGGAGCTCCAGCGCATGCGGATTGATCGCGCCGGCAGGGCGACTGCCGGCAGACCAGGCCGCAAAGCGGCCTTTGCCGGCCTTGGCGAGAATCGCTTCCGCCATGATCGACCGGGCGGAATTGCCGGTGCACAGGAAAAGGACGTTGTAGACCTGATCGGCCATGCTCGCGCGCCTCCGGGCAAAATTGCAGAACCGCTATTTCGCCCGGCCAGATGACAACGCGGTGACAGCCGTCCTCAGTCGCGGTCCGGAGGCGGGTAAGCGTGGCGGTTGCCGCGGAAATCCTCGACGCTGCCGGCGAGGCTGTAGTCGGGTCCGATCGGGGCCTTGCCATGACCGCCTGGGATATCGAGGACGTAGGCCGGTTGCGCCAAACCTGAGACTCGGCCGCGCAACTGCTTCATCAGCGACTGACCCTCCGCAACGGTGGAGCGAAAATGGCCCGTGCCCGGTGCGAGATCGGCGTGGTGGAGATAGTAGGGCTTCACCCGCGCCTCGACGAAGGCACGCATCAGGGCGGCCAACGTGTGCGCGT
Source organism: Bauldia sp. (assembly GCA_036511595.1). Classification (GTDB taxonomy): domain Bacteria; phylum Pseudomonadota; class Alphaproteobacteria; order Rhizobiales; family Kaistiaceae; genus DASZQY01. Next base: position 42,875 of record DATCBY010000067.1, on the reverse strand, counting down.
CGTCGTTGACCCCCTTGAGCAACACCGTCTGGCTGACCAGCGGAATGCCGGCATCGGCGAGACGCGCCAGCGCCGCGCACCCTTCCCGCGTCAGCTCGCGCGGATGATTGGCGTGGATTGCGACCCAGGTGGTTATGCCGGACGCCGTTATCGCGTCGATCAGTTCCGCGGTGACGCGTTCGGGAGCAACCACGGGCACGCGCGTATGGAAGCGCAGGATGCGCACATGCGCGATGGCGGCGACCGCGTCGGCGAGCGCCCGCAAGTGGCGCGGCGCGGCGATGAAAGGATCGCCACCCGAGACAATCACTTCCCATATTTCCGGGTGCGCGCGAACGTAGTCGATTGCGCCCGCGAGTTCCGCGCGCGACAGGCCCTCCCCCTGCCCGACGGTTTCGCGACGGAAGCAGAAGCGACAATAGACCGCGCACGCGGAGACCAGCTTCAGCAGCACGCGGTCCGGATAGCGATGGATCAAGCCCGGCACGACCTGATGGACGTCGTCGCCAATGGGATCGGCGTGCTCCGCAGGCGTGGTGGTCAACTCCGCGATGTCGGGGATGAACTGCCGCGCGACCGGATCGGCCGGGTCGGCCGGGTCAATCAGCGCGGTCATGGCCGGCGTGATGGCGAGGGCATAACGGGCGGCAACCGCCCCCAGTGCGGCGATCTCATCGGCGGGGATGAGGCCGGCGCCTGCGAGATCGGCCGGATGACGTAGCGTCGCCGAGGCCGGTCGTTCGGCGGCGGCGATCGGGGTCGTGTCGTTCATGGCGTCGTCTCCAGTCCGCCGGTGTCGGTCGGTGTCCACTGTACCTGGTCGATATGCGTGGCGCCGGTTGCCAGCATCACCAGCCGGTCAAGACCGAGCGCGACACCGCTCGCCTCCGGCATCACCGCCAACGCGGCCAGGAAATCCTCGTCGATCGGATAGCGCTCACCGTAAATGCGCTGCTTCTCGTCCATGTCAGCGTCGAGGCGGCGACGCTGTTCGCTTGAGTTCGTCAGTTCCGCAAATCCATTGGCCAGTTCGACGCCGCAAGCATAGAGCTCGAAACGCTCGGCGAAACGTGGGTCGTCGGGTTTCACCCGCGCGAGCGCGGCCTCGCTCGCCGGATAGTCGGTCAGCAGCGTCGCGCAGCCGACGCCAAGATGCTTTTCGACCCTGGCGGAGAGCACGCGACTGAAGATGTCGGACCAGGTGTCGTCGGCAACGACACGCGTTCCGCCCGCCATTGCGGCGGCGGCGAAAGCGTCGCGGTCCTCAAGCACCGCGAGAAGGTCGATACTGGCGTGGCGGGCGAACGCCTCGACCATGGTGATCCGCTCGGGCGGCGCGAGCGGATCAGCGGTGCGGCCACGCCATCGCAGCACATCGGGGCCGGCCGCCGTTGCCGTCGCTACCAGCAAGGCTGCACAGTCTGCCATGATCGCCTGATAGGGTTCGCCGGCGCGATACCACTCGACCATGGTGAATTCCGGCGCATGCAGGGCGCCGCGCTCGCGATTGCGGAAGACGCGGGCGAAATCGACGATCCGCGCCTCGCCCGCGGCGAGCAGCTTCTTCATGGCAAATTCGGGCGATGTGTTCAGATAACGCGGCAGTCGCGTACCGTCGGGGCCGACCCATTCGGTGCCGAGCGCATGCAGATGCGTCTCGTTGCCGGGCGACACCTGCAAGGCGGCCGCCTCGACCTCGACGAAGCCGGCCTCGGCAAACCAGGCGCGCAGGGCGGCGACTATACGGTTGCGGGCGAGCAGGAACGGCCGGCGATCGGCGTGTCGCTTCTTTTCCCAGAACGGCGTCGCAGCCTTATCCGCTGTCTTCACCCTATCTCTCCAACACCGCCCTGACCCACTGGCGAAGCCGCGCAAAATCGCTAAGGTGCGCGCCGAATTGGCAGCCGCCGGTCACGCGGCTCACAAAAATCCGCCCAGCCATAATCGAGGGTTCCTTGAAAGTCATCGCCAGCCAGGTCCGCAAGGGCAACGTCGTCGAGGCCGACGGCCAGCTTTTCGTCGTGCTTACCGCCGAGAATTTTCATCCGGGCAAGGGCACGCCGACGACGCAGATCGACATGCGCCGCATCTCCGACGGGGTAAAGGTATCGCAGCGTTACAAGACCACCGAGCAGCTCGAGCGCGCCTTCGTCGATGAGTTCGACTACCAGTACCTCTTCAAGGACGGTGACGGCTACACGTTCATGAACGGCGAGAACTTCGAGCAGGTCACGGTGCCGGAGGGCATTGTCGGCGACTATGCGCCGTATCTCCAGGAGAACATGACTGTCCACCTCAGCCTCTACAATGGCGTGCCGATCGCGATCGAACTGCCGCAGCGCGTGACACTGGAAGTGGTCGAGACCGAGCCGACGATGAGGGGCCAGACCGCCTCCTCGTCGTACAAGCCGGCGCTCCTCTCGAACGGCGTCAAGACGCTGGTGCCCGGGCATATCGTGCCGGGCACGCGCATTATCGTGATGACCGTGGACGGCAGCTACGCCGAGCGCGCCAAGGACTAGGTCGGGGCGGTCAGCCTGTCGATCTCGGCGACCTCGGCCGGGGTCATTTTCCAGCCGACCGACGCGGCGTTGGTTTCGACCTGTTCGGGTTTGGTGGCGCCGGCGATGATCGACGCCACCAGGGGTCGCGCCGCCAGCCAGCTCATGGCGAGTTCCAGCAGCGTGTGGCCCCTGCCCTCGGCAAACTTCGCCAGCGCCTCGATGGTATCCCAATGCGGCTTGAGGAACCGGTCGCTGCCGCTGGTGTGGCGCGTACCCTCGGGCAGCGGCGCGCCTTTGCGATACTTGCCGGTCAGCGCCCCGCCGCCGAGCGGGAAATAGGGGACCAGCGCGAGGTTGAGCCTCTTGAGGGCGGGCAGCAGGGATTTCTCGATCGAGCGCTCGATCAGGCTGTATTCGTCCTGCGTGGCGACGAAGCCCTCGACGCCCAGCTTCTTTGCGTCGGCGGCAGCAGCTTCCAGCTCGGCCGGCGAAAAATTCGACGCGCCGATGTGGCGAACCTTGCCGGCCTTTTTCAACTCGTCGAGTGCGCGGAAGGTTTCCTCGATCGGGGTCGCCGGATCGGGCTCGTGCATCCAGAGAAGGTCGATCCAGTCCGTCTTCAGCCGTTTCAGGCTGGCGTCGACGGCGCTTATCACATAGCGGCGGTTGCCGCGTTTTGTCTCGTTTGAACCCGCCATCGGCTTGCCGAACTTGGTCGCGAGGACGACTTCCTTCCTCCGCGCCCCCAGCACCGTGCCGATGACGGTCTCCGATCCGCCGCTGTTGCCGTAGATATCGGCGGTATCGAAATGATTGACGCCGAGGTCGAGGGCGCGATGGATCACCTTGCGCGAGGCTTCAAGGTCAATGCGGCCGCCGAAGTTGTTGGTGCCGAGCCCGACAAGAGAGAGTTCGAGGCCGGAGGCCCCGAGTTTGCGCTTTTCCATTTCCGAAAATTCCTGGGAGGACGGAGGAGCTGAAGCCCGATCGTAGTCCGTGTCCCTCGAAGATCAACCCTTGACCGCGCCCAGCAGGATGCCGCGCGCGATGTGTTTCTGCAGCACCACCGCGATGGCGACCACCGGCGCCACCATGATGACGATCAGCGCCGACATGTACCACCATTGCGGCCCGCGCGTGCCGTTCTGCGCGGATACCAGGATCGGCATGGTCTGGGCGTTGGCGTTGGAGAGGAAGAGCGCCAGCAGGTACTCGTTCCAGCACAGAATCAGGACGAGCATGAACGTCGCGGCGAGGCCCGAACGGGCGAGCGGCAGGACGATCGTGAAGAAAATCCGGAACTTGCCGCAGCCGTCGACCTGGGCACTCTCCTCGATCTCGATCGGGATGCCGGCGAAGAAATCGCGCATCAACCAGACCACGATTGGCAGGTTGACCGCCGTATAGGTGGCGATCAGCGCGATGTGCGTGTCCAGAAGTGAACCTGCTGGAACATCAGGTAGATGGGCAGCACCGCGACGATCGGCGGCATGATGCGGTTGGAAATGATCCAGAACTCGATGTCGCGGTTGCCGAGGCCGCGCTTGAAGCGGGCGGCGACCGTCGACAGGAAGATCAGAAAGAGCGCGATGGCGACGATCACCGCCAGACCCCAGTAAATGTGGAGCGCCGCGACGCCTACGACGATGGCCACGAGCAGGCCGATGAAGGTGAGGATGGTGGCGGTCTTTACCTGGAACTGGATGCGCACCAGGGCGTAAGCCGCGAACGACCCGATGATGACGGCAGCAAACGTGGCAAAGACCGCGACGATGACAGAGTTGATGTAGGGGCGGATCGTGTCGTTGCCGACGTCGACGAAAAGATAGTGCCACGCATCCAGCGACGGCTTGAAGTCGATGAACGGAAAATAGAACGGCCCGTTGTCGACATCGATGGGCAGCTTGAACGAGGTAATCAGCACCCAATAGAGCGGGCCAATTACGACAATTGCCCAGAAGATGAGCAGCCCATAGACCGCGACCTTGGCAAGCGGGGCCAGCGAGGCCGGGTCGGGTTTCAGCCATAACCGGGCGAAGAGGGGCGTGTCGCTCATGCCTGGTACCGACGGGCGCGAACGACGCCGAAGTTGAACAGCGAGACGCAGGTCACCGTCGAGATGAAGAGCAGGAAGTAACCGAGCGCCGCCGAGCCGCCGAGGTCCTGCGTGCGCCAGGCGATGAAGGCGTGCAGCGTCAGCGACTCGGTGGCGAGCCCGGGGCCGCCGTTGGTGAGCACGTTGGGCAGGTCGACGATCTTGAATGCCTCGATCAGCCGGATGAGCACCACGGTCGCGGCGATGGGCGCGATCGCCGGCCAGGTGACGTGACGGAAGATCTGCAGCGGCCCGGCGCCGTCAATCCTGGCGGCCTCGATCTGCTCGTGCGGCCGCGCCTCGACGGCCGCGAGCATCACGATGAACATGAACGGGGTCCACTGCCAGGTGTCGCCGAGCAGAACCACGAAGCGCGCCGACCACGGATCGGTGGCCCAGGCGAATTCGCCGAGGTGAAGGGCGAAACGGAGCGGCGAAAGCGGGCCCTTCTCCATGTCGGCCAGCATGCGGAAGGTGTAGGCAATGCCGACCGGCGTCACCATCAGCGGCACGAAAAAGATGACCCGGAACCAGTTGCGGAAGCGGATCGGCTGCGCACAGAGCAGCGCCAGCCCCAGGCCGATGGCGAACTGCGCCGCGACGCCCGCGGCCACGTACACCAGCGTCGTCATCAACGATCCGGGGAAGCCGCCCGGGGCGAGGACGGTGGCGAGGATCAGCAGGACCACGGCGAAGCCGGTGCCGGCGCAGATCAAACGCCCGACAAACCCGAACGGGCGAAACGCGGGAGAGCGGGCATAACGATACAGCCAATACAGGAACGTGGCGGCGGCGAGCGCGGCAAGCGCCCATTCGAATGGGCCGAAGACACCGAAGGTTCCGAGGAAATGATACTGTTGCGCGCCGAAACGCAGCCGCTGGAAATTATAGAATCCGACGAAGGTCAGCTTGTAGCCGCCGGGCGCGAGCTTAAAGCGGATCAACGACAGGTAAGCCGAAATAATCAGCTGGAAGAGCGCGAAGGCGAGCACGATCAGCACCGCCGGCAATACCATCAGCCGGCCGGAGTGGAGTTCCATCCACGCCGCGATGCGGCTCTCTTCCGGCCGGGAAATGTTGAGGCTTGTGGCTATCGCCATTCTTCCGGTCTCGTGTCGCGGCTGCCCCGGGGGCCAATCGACTGCCGCCGCGGCAATTGCCGCGGCGGGAGGTAATCCGTAGCCCGATAGTCGGCGGACGCCGCTGCTACTTCTGCACGCCCAGCGAATTGCGGTAGGCGGCCAACTGGTCGTCCTTGCCGATCTGGTCGTTCAGATCGTTCCAGCCGCTCTCGATCGTCTTCATCGCCGTGTCGCGATCAATTTCGCCGGCGAGGAAGCGCGAAACCGCCTCGTCGAGCACGACCTGCTGGTACTTCTGGTTTTGCGGAATACGCAGGTCGAGGATCATGTTCGGGCTATTCAAGACTGTCCTGAATGGCGGCGAGGTAGTTCTTGGCGGCGGCTTCGCTCATGCCGGACTTCTTCCAGGGACCGAGGTCCTTGAACTGAGATGTCCGGTAGGGATTGAAGCCAGTCTTGCCGATCGTTACGTCGACATTCGATTGCGCCGGTGCCGAGACGTAGGCGAGGAAGGCGAAGGCGGCGTCCTTCACCTTGTCGGCGGCGTGCGCATTGATACCACCGCTCCATCCACCGAACGAGGCGAACGGCGCGTGGTTCACGCCGTCGACGGCGTAGGGGCAGCTGTCCTTGGTGCAGGCTTCGAGCTTGCCGTTATCGCGGTTGAGTACTTCCTTCGAGCCCGGCAGAACCGCGGCGCCGACCTTGTCGACGACCTTGGACGAAGCCGGATCGGCGGCGAGCGGCCCGATGTCGCCCCAGTCCATCGAGAGCGCACAACGGCCGGAAGTAAACAGGCCGCGGGTGTCGCCGACGTCGAGATTGATCTCGTTCGGCGGACCGTACTGGGTGGTCTCCTTGTAGATATCGAGCGCCTTGGCGAAGGCCTCGTTGTTGACCAGGCCCTTCATGTCGCGCGGATCGAAGAAGGCGCCCTGCGCGGTGCCCTTGGACTGGATCATGCCGCCGGCGATGGAGGTGATGAACCAGTAGGCCTGCGCATTGCGCTTCTTAGAGATGCAAGAACCGTAGTCGGGCGTGCCGGCGCCGTTCATGTCCTTGCCGTTCAACGCCTTGGCATCGGCAACATAGTCTTCCCAAGTCTGCGGCGGCTGCAGGCCGGCGTCCTTGAAGACGTCGGTGCGGTAGTAAATCATGTGGAAGTCGCCATCGAGCGGGATGAGGTAAGTCTTGCCGTTGAACTTGGCGGAGAAGTCGCGGAAGAACGGCCCGATGTCGTCCCACGCCAGGTCCTTGTCCTTGGTGACGCGGTCGGAAAGATCCTCGAGGAATCCGCCGGAGATGTAGTCGCCCATCCACTGCGGCGCGATCACCGCGGCATCGACCGAGTTGGTGCCGCTCGACCAGTCGGTGAGCAGCTTGGTGTAGAGGTCGGAGAACGGCACTGTAATCACGTTGACCTTGGCGCCGGTCAGCTTCTCGAATTCGGGGGCATGACGCTGCAGCGGCTCGGCGATCTGCGGGCCGGTAAAGGTCATGATATTGACGGTGACGCCGTCGAATTGACCGGCGTGGGCGATGGCGCCCATGGCGGTCGTCATCAGAAGGGCAGCGAGCCCTCCTGCCAATCCTTTCAGGTTCATTTTTCTTCCTCCCATAACGACGGCCCCCAGAGGCCGCCAATTTTCGATCACGGCTCGAACAGATCCGGCTGGCGCGCCGCGAAGCGCTTGATTTCCGCAAGGACAGCGTCGAGGTGCGCCCCATGGCGCCGCCCGCGGCCGCCGAGTCGCGCGCAGAAAGGGCCTCAAAGACAGCGCGATGTTCGCGCAGCGTATCCTGCGTGCGTCCCGGCGTCGGCAGCAGCAGGCGCCGGGCGCGCTCGAGCGGCGCGCGGGCATTGTCAACGGCGGCGGCCAGCCGGCGCATGGCGATGCGCTCGAACAGCATCGAGTGGAAGCCGACGTCGAGAGCGTAGAAGACTTCCCAATCCTTGGCCTTGAGGGCGGCCGTCTGATAGGCGAGCGAACGATCGAGTTGCTCGCATCCGGTTGGCCGACGTGGCCGAGGCCGCCTTCGTCCGCCGCGCGCTGGAGGTGGCCACGGCGGCGGCAATCCCGTCACTATCGTTAAGTGACATGCTACCATGCAAACAGGCAAGTGCAAGCGCTCGGATCGGTCAGGAGCGTAAGGCTTCCCGGTGGATGGAATTTGACCGCGCCTGCCTGTCCATCGATCATCGGTCAATCAACAAACAAGGGGGGGAACGATGCTTCGCGGAATTGACCCGATATTGGGACCGGACCTGCTGCATGCGTTGCGCGCGATGGGACATGGCGACGAACTCGCCATCGTCGACGCCAATTTTCCCGCCGAAGCCAATGCCAACCGGCTGGTGCGACTGGATGGCATCGACGCGGTGCATGTCGCGGAAGCGGTCCTGGCGCTGATGCCGCTCGACACATTCGTCGATCACGCCGCCTTCCGCATGCAGGTAGTCGACGATGCCAAGGCTGTGCCGCCCATCTGCAAGGAGTTCCAGAAAGTCGTTGCGCGCCACGCACCCGAGCAGAAGATCGGCGTCATCGAGCGGTTCAAATTCTACGAACGCGCGCGCGGTGTATTCGTGACGATTGCGACCGGCGAGCGCCGCCTTTACGGCAACCTCATCCTCAAGAAGGGCATCCTGAAGCCCGACGAAAAATAGGCGTCAAGGATCCGGAGCGCCCGACTGGCAGGCATCGATCGTGTCGTTCCACCGGTGCCGCTGGTCGGGCGACATATCGGCGATCGACTTCACGGTGAAGAGGTCGGTGCCGTAAAGCCTGTCGAACATGCAACCGCAGAAGCTGTTGCATAATTTTGCGCTATCGCCGTCGGTCTTGCACGCCGACACGCATTGGCCGACGAAATTCTCGCGCACGAATTCCTTGCTGGGCGGCGGCAGCAGCAGAACCACGACGTAGAGCAGCCCGACGATCAGCGGCTGGTGAATCAGGTAAACCGCGAGGCTCCAGCGACCGGCGGCCATGAGGCCGCGTGCGACGAGGTTGCCCGGATGCCAGCGCCAAAGTTTGCCGCCGTAGGACAGCAGCAGATGACCGACGACAACGCCAGCAAGGACGACGCCGAACCACGGCAATACCGGTACGTAGTCGACAGTGACCGGTTCAACCGTCGACAGACCCACCCACCAGAGCGCCGGCGCGTTAAACACCGGTGCGGCAACAAGGAACGGCACGGCGATCGCCACCACCGAGGCGATCGCGGTCAACCAGATCGGCAGCCATAGAAACGGTAGCGCCAGCACGCTCGCCACCGCGATCTCATGAAGGATGCCGAAAAAAACAAACGTCGGAGGGTCGAACCACCAGGTCCCGAGACTAACCAGCGCAGCGCCGCCGACAATCAGGCCTAACCTGCGCAGGTAAGTGTCGCGGCGGAAGCCGTTGCGGGTGGACAGCACCAGGCCGATGCCAACCAGGGTGAGGAAGGTGCTCGCGATCGCGCGGGCGAATATCTTCCAGCCAAAGTCGTCGATCACGTCGACGGCGATCAGGCGGTCGGCAAAGAGATCGAAGGCGGTGTGATAGACGACCATCGCGACGACGGCGATGCCGCGCAGGAGATCGATAGCAGCCAGCCGCCCCGGCGGCGCCGCCCGGTCGGGAGACGTCTGTCCGCTATCCGTGTCGGAGACGGCCAAGAAGCATCCTACCTTTACGGCTCACCCGCCGGCGCATTTTGGCTGGTGCCCCGGGCGCACGCAACCAGCCGGCGACCGCCCTCGGCATGGCGGTGGACAGGTCCGCGGAAGGTCTATATTGGACCGTTTGGATCGGCTGGCCGGGCCCGGTCACGCCTCGCATGGCGTTGCGGCGCCTCGGAAAATCGGTTCGGACCCGTCGTAGAGTTCAAGGGAACGCCTGCATATGTCCTCGACTTTCGATACCGTCGCCAAGGTCATCGCCGAGACCAGCGACGTGCCCATGGCGGAGATCAAGCCGGAAGCCCACGCCATCGACGATCTCGGCATCGACAGCCTCGACTTCCTCGACATCGTGTTTGCGCTCGACAAGAAGTTCGGCATCAAGATTCCGCTCGAGCAATGGACCCAGGAAGTGAACAAGGGCAACGCCTCCGTCGAAGACTACTTCGTGCTGAAGAATCTCTGCGCGCGGATCGACGAGCTGGTCGCGGCGAAAGCCGCCTGACCAGACCGACCGGGGGCGAACAGGCAGCCATGCGCCTCGAATATTTTGAACTGCTTGATCGGGTCGAGGAAATTGACTTTGAGGCCGGGACAATCCGCGTCTCCTGCACGCTGCCCGAGCACAGCCCTATCTTCGACGGCCATTTCCCGAAGTTCCCTATCCTGCCGGGCGTCATGATGCTGGAAATCATGAACCACACCGCGGGCTTCCTGCTCTACCGCCGCTTCAATAAGGAGCGGTTTGTTTTTCTGGGTGGCGTCAAGCGCGCGAAATTCCGGCGCATGGTGAAGCCGGGCACGGCGCTCGACGCGCGCGGTAAGATCACCTACGACGGATCCGGGTTCTTCATCGCCGAGACCAGCCTGACCGTCGGCGGCGAAATAGCCGCCGACGCCGAGATTGTGCTGATCGCGCAGGAATTCCCCAACGCCGAGGCCAAGGCCGCACTCGCCCACATGACCGATACGATGATCAGCTACGCTCCCTCGGTCACGGCATGATCGGACGATGAGGCGATGGCCCGCGAGGTCTGGATCACCGGCATTGGATTGACCTCGAGTCTTGGCGAAGGCCTCGACGCGCACTGGGCGGCGATGGCGGAAACCGAAAACCCGAAGCCCAACGTCGATCTAGCCTTCGTGCCGCCGTTCGGCATCCATCCGATGGTGCCGCTCGATCTCGACAAGCAGATTCCGAAGAAGAGCGACCAACGCCAGATGGAGGCGTGGCAGCGCCTCGGTACCTACGCCGCCGGCCTGGCGCTTGACGACGCCGGCATCGCGGGCAATCTCGACATTCTCAGCCACACCCACGCGGTGGTGGCCGCAGACGGCGGCGAGCGCGACGTGCCCACCGACACGGCCATCCTCGAAGGCCTGCGCTCGGCGCCGACGCCGTCTTCCTATCTCAACGAGCATCTCTCCAACGATCTCCGGCCGACGCTTTTCCTGGCGCAGCTTCCCAACCTCGTCGCCGGCAACATTTCGATCGTTCACAAAGTCACCGGATCGTCGCGCACGTTCATGGGCGAGGAGATTGCCGGGGTGAGCGCCGCAGAAGTCGCATGGCGGCGCATCGGCGCGGGACAGGGCGACATCTTCCTCGTCGGCGGGGCCTGCCTTGCGGAGCGGAAGGATTCGATCCTCAACTGCGCCCTCGGCGGAGCATTGTGGGCGGGCGAGCACCTGCCGATCTGGGAGCGCCTGGAAAAAGGCGGCGGTGCCATGCTGGGCTCGGTCGGCGCCTTTCTCGTGCTGGAGGCGCGCGAACATGCCGAAGCGCGCGGCCGCAAGCCCTATGCCCGGCTGCTCGATGTGCAGACCGACCAGAGCCGCAGACGTCCGGGCGACGTCGCCGCGAAGCTTTCCCGGCAGTTCGAGAGAATGGCCCCCAAGGGCAGCGCGCCGGTCACGGTGCTTTCCGCCGCGACCGGCGTCTCACCGGCAACCCGCGAGGAGCGCGACCTTGTGGCCGGATTGATCGCCGCCGGGCGGGTCGATACGGTGCGGGCCACGGCGTCGTTACTCGGTGCCTCCACTACCGCTACATTTTCGGCGACGGCGGGGCTGGCGGCCCTGGCGCTGTCGCGGCGCGGATTTTACCGGCCGTTCGACGTTACGGGTTTCGAGGCGCCGCTGGCCGAAGCCCCCGACCGGATAATGGTCACGATCGCCGGGATGTGGCGGGGCGAAGGAACGGCATTGCTCGCGGCGGTCGATTAAGGGGAAGGCAATGAAGGATAATCGCGGACGTCCGGTGGTCGCGGTTACCGGATACGGTATGGTGTCCTCGCTCGGGCAGGGCGTGGTTGACAGCTGGGCGGGGCTCACCGCCGGTCGCTCGGGTATCCGCAAGATCAGCCGCTTCCCGACCGACAAGATGCGGACTGTCATCGCCGGCGCTATCGATTACCTGTGGCGCGACGACGACACCGCCATGGACATCACCATGCGCGCCGGGATTCTGGCGGCGGAGGAAGCCATCGCCGACGCCGCCATCGGCACGCCCGGCGATTTTCCAGGGCCGCTGTTCGCGGCGCTGCCGCCAGCCGAACTGGAGTGGCCCTATCGCGGCGCCCTCTACGAAGGGGCGCCCAAGATCGACGGCGACGCCTATGACCGCATGATCGCTGCCGCGCGCGGCAAGAACGACGACTACGGCTTTCGCCATGCGCTGCTCAGCTTCATCGGCGAAGGCATTGCCGAAAAACTCGGCACCCGCGGCGCTCCCATCTCGCTGACCACTGCGTGCGCTTCAGGAGCGACCGCCATCCAGCTCAGCGTCGAGGCGATCCGGCGCGGCGACACCGATGCGGCCATCTCGATCGGCGCCGATTGCTCGGTCAATCCCGAAATGATGATCCGCTTCGGCCTGCTCTCCGCATTATCGGGCACCAACGAGCCGCCGCAGGAAGTGTCGCGGCCGTTCGCGGCGGACCGTGACGGATTCGTCATCGCCGAAGGCGCGGCGGCGTTGGTGCTGGAAAACTACGATACTGCCGTGGCACGCGGCGCCAGGATCCACGCCATCATCGAGGGCATCGGCGAGAAAGCCGACGACTTCCATCGCACGCGGTCGAAGCCCGACGGCTCGGCGATCATCGGCGCGATAAAGATAACCGTCGACGATGCCGGCGTGTCGCCGGATGCCATCGACTACGTCAACGCGCACGGCACCAGCACGCCGGAGAACGACAAGATGGAAGCGATGTCGCTGGCGACGGTCTTCGGCGAGCGCATGCGCAAGGTGCCGATAAGCTCCAACAAGTCGATGATCGGCCACACCCTCACTGCCGCCGGTGCGATCGAAGCGATCTTCTCCATCAAGACGATCGAGGAAGGCATCATCCCGCCAACCATCAACTACCGGCATCCCGACCCGACCATCGCTCTCGACGTGGTGCCCAACGTGGCGCGACGCGCACCGGTCAGCCGCGTGCTTTCCAACTCCTTCGGTTTCGGCGGTCAGAACGCCTGCCTGGTGATCGCGGCCGAACCGGCGTGATGGCGATTCGGGACCCCGCGTGCCCGGCAGGGCGTTCATAGCCATGCGGGCGCTGCAGCTCCTCGACAATCGCAGCCTCGCCGTCGTCGATCTGCCGGACGCGCCCTCCCCGGCTCCCGGTGAAGTCACCGTTGCGATCGGCGCAGTGGCGCTCAACCACATCGATGTGTGGGGCTGGCGCGGCATGGCGTTCGCCAAGCGCAAGCTGCCGATCGTGATCGGCGCCGAAGCGGCCGGCACCGTCATCGCCGTCGGTGCGGACGTGTCGATGAAGCCGGGCCAGGTCGTGGCGCTGTTCGGCGCCGAAACCTGCGGGAAGTGCGCCGCATGCCTCGACGGCCGCGACAACTTCTGCGAAAACGTCGCCGGCATCCGCGGCTTCCATGTCGACGGACTGGCGCGCGAACGCATCACGCTGCCGGCGCGCCTCGTGGTGGCGGCGCCGGAGGGTGTCAGCGTGGTCGAGGCCGCGTGCGCGCCGATCACCTACGGGACCGTCGAACACATGCTGTTCGACAACGCGCACCTGGAATACGGGCAGACCGTGCTGATCCAGGCGGGCGGCTCCGGCATCGGCACGGCCGCGATCCAACTCGCGAAAGCCGTCGGCGCTACTGTCATCACCACCGTCTCAACCGAGGACAAGGCGGCCAAGGCGAAAGCCCTCGGCGCCGATCACGTCATCAACTACAAGGAAGACCGCTTCGAAGGTGTGGTGCGCAAGCTCACCAAGAAGCAAGGCGTCGACGTCGTGTTCGAGCACGTCGGGCCGGATACTTTTGCTCAATCGATGTTCAGCCTGAAGCGCGGCGGCACGCTGGTCACCTGCGGTTCGACCACCGGCGTATCGACCGAAGTCAACCTGTTCCAGCTCTATCAGCGCCAGCTCCGCCTGATCGGCTCGTTCGGCTGCAATCTTCGCAACCTCGCCACCGTGCTCGACAAGATGGCGGCGGGAATCGCCAAACCGGTGATCGACACCACGATCAAACTTGCCGACATCGACGCGGCTCTGGCCCGGCTGGAATCACGCGACGTCTTCGGCAAGATCATCGTCACGCTGTGACCGACCCGCTTGCTCCATCGCAGCCGCGCGGCCGCCGCCGGATGGCTTTAGGCAGGCGGTTGACCCGGAGCGACCTGTTCCTGCGGGCAAGCGCCGCGCTGGTGCGGGTGATGATCGGAGCCGCATACAGCCTCGGCCAAGAGCGCGCCCTCCGCTGGGCGCTCAGGTTCGCGCGGACGATCGGGCCGCTGCTGCCGGAACACAAGATGGCGGCAGGAAGCATCGCGGCGGCCTTCCCCGAAAAGAACGAGAGCGAGCGCGCCGCGATCCTTACCGACGCGTGGGAGACTTTCGCGCGCGTCACCGTCGAGTTCGTTTTCCTCGAAGAACTTGCCGCGAGCTTCGATCCCGCCCGGCCGAACGAGGGTCGGGTGACGGTATCGGGGATCGACCAGTTCGTAGCTCTGCGCGACGACGGCAAGCCGGCTGTCATCATTGTCGCGCATCTCGCCAATTGGGAAATCCTCGGCGTAGTTGCGCGGAAATTTGGCCTGCCGACCGTCATCCCATTCCGCGCACCCGCCAACATCCGCGTCGCCGGCGAGGTGCTTGCCCGGCGCGAGGCGCTGATGGGCACGCTGGTCCAGAACAGCCGCGGCGCCGCCTTCCGCATCGCCGCCGCGCTGGACCAGGGAGCCCATCTCGGCATGCTGGTGGATCAGCGGCTAGGCGGCGGCATCGACGTGCCGTTCTTCGGTCGCCCGGCCCTGACCAATCCGTTGCCGGCAAAATTTGCCCGCCAATACGACTGTCCGGTGCACGGCGCGCGGGCCATTCGCCGCCCCGATGGCGGATTGCATCTGGAACTGACCGGGCCAATCACGTTGCCGCGCGACGGCGAAGGCCAGATCGACGTGGTCGGCGCCACCGGCGTGTTCAACGACATCGTCGAGGGCTGGGTCCGGGAGCATCCCGGCCAGTGGTTCTGGTTGCACGACCGCTGGAAACATGATGCGCCTCGCCGGAATTTCCTTCCCTCGGCGTGATTCGCGTGCCACTTTTGTTCCCATGCTGATGGATCACTCGGGCATCGTTCCGCCGGTCGACGGACGGCAATCCGCACATGCGCTTCTGGTGGCGCGCGGTGTCGGGCGACTGCTGCGCACGCACGGCTTTGCCGTGGTGAGCGAACTGCCGCTTGCTACCGGCCGGCGCGCCGACATTGTCGGGCTGGGTGCTGACGGGGAAATCTGGATCGTCGAGATAAAGTCCTCGATTGAGGATTTCCGCGTCGACCAGAAGTGGCCGGACTATCGTCTGTCCTGCGACCGCCTGTTCTTCGCCTCCCATGCCGGCGTGCCGACCGAGATATTTCCCGAGGACGCCGGACTGATCCTCGCCGACCGGTTCGCCGCGGAGATGCTGCGCGAGGCGCCCGAGCACAGGCTGGCGGGCGCGACGCGAAAGGCGATGCTCGTGCGTTTCGCCCAAGCGGCAGCGCACCGGCTGCACGGGTTGATCGACCCGGACGCGGGCGGCGAGATTTTCTAGTTCCGAAGCGCAGCGATCAGCGCGGAGCGCGCTTGGCCAGGATGCGCTGCAACGTGCGGCGGTGCATGTTGAGGCGGCGCGCCGTCTCCGAGACATTCCGGTCGCAGAGTTCGTAGACGCGCTGGATGTGCTCCCAGCGAACCCGGTCCGCCGACATCGGATTTTCGGGCGGGGCGGCGTGCTCACCCGGCTCGCGCGTGAGAGCGAAATGAATCTCGTCGGCATCAGCGGGCTTGGCGAGATAGTCGACGGCGCCCAGTTTTACCGCAGTCACCGCGGTGGCGATGTTCCCGTAGCCGGTGAGGACGACGACGCGTGAATCGGGGCGGCGCTTGCGCACCAGTTCGATCACATCGAGGCCGTTGCCGTCTTCCAGCCGCATGTCGACGACCGCGTAGGCGGGCGGGGCGGCTTCCGCTTTTCGGATGCCTTCGGCGACGGTATCGGCGGTATCCACGACGTAGCCACGCGTCTCCATGGCGCGCGCCAGGCGCTGCAGGAACGGCTTGTCGTCATCGACTATGAGCAGGGACATTTCTGTTCCGGACATTCCGGCCTCAAAGTGGGCGGTTGCCCCGATTTCCGCCATCGAAGCAGCCTAGAATTTCCTCCCACCAAGCGGATATTGGAAGCCTTATAGGGTTTCGACCGGCCGCAGCCAAGTTGTTACTTCTTCAATGGTTTCCGCCGCTCCCCGGCCTTCCTCAAGGGCGGTATCCATGAGGGACCGCGGCCAGGCGACCCGGACGACGGCGCCGCGCTCCGGCACCGGCCGGTTGGCAAGATCGATGACCGCGCCGGAGCGTTCAAGCAGCGTCTTGGCGATGAAAAGCCCGAGGCCAAGGCCGCCAGCCTGGTCGGCGGCGGCGTCCTCCCCGGCAGACCCGTCGCCGCGGGTGGTGACGTAGGGCTCGCCGATGCGGTCGATGATCGAAACGGAGAAACCCGGGCCGTCGTCGGCGATGGTAATGGTGACGGTGTTGTCGTTCCATTCGGAGCCGACGGTGACGTGTTCGGCGGCGAAGTCGACGGCGTTCTCGACAAGGTTGACCAGACCCTGGACGATTGCCGGGTTGCGGCGGCCGACAGGCTCGGGGCCGACGCCTTTCGCCGGCGTCACCACGATCCTGGCGGCAAAAGCGCGATAGGCCTCGACCACTTCCTCGACGAGATGGGAGAGCGGCAGCCGGGCGAGATGCAGATCTACCTGGCCGGACATGGACGTGAGTCGCGAGAGGATCTCGCGACAGCGCTGCGACTGGCTGCGCAGCAAGGCGACATCGTCGGCATGGGGACTGCCCGGCGGAATCTCGCGTTCGAGTTCCTTGGCGACAAGGGCAATCGTGGCAAGCGGCGTCCCGAGTTCGTGCGCGGCAGCCGCGGCCAGACCGTCGAGGGCGTAGAGATGCTGCTCGCGGGCCAACACCATCTCGGTGGCGTTCAACGCCTTCGCCAACTGACGGGCTTCCTCCGCAACCCGGAAGGCATAGACGCCGGTGAAGACGCACGCCAGCACCAGCGCTATCCACACACCGCCAACATAGGGTAGCGGCAACGGCATGTTCTCCGCCGGGTACCAGGGAAGGCGCATATGGAAGAGCGCCAGAACGCTTGCGGTCGCAACGACGACCAGCCCGAGCGTGATAGTCGGCCGGGGCGCGAGAGCCGCCGCCGATACGATGACCGGCGCCAGCAGCAGAATGGCGAATGGATTTTCGAGTCCGCCCGTCAGATAGAGCAATCCGCCAAGCTGAAGCACGTCGTAGGAAAGGAAGGCAAAGGCCGGCCACTGGCCGAGGCGGACCGTTGCCGGGTAGCGAGCGCGCAGGAACAGGTTCAGGCCCGCCGACAGAGCGATGAGCAAAAGGCAGGGCAAGGTCGGCAGCGGGAAATCGAGGATAAAGCGCACAAAGAGCACGGCGAGAAGCTGCCCGCCCACCGCCAGCCAGCGCAGCCGGACGAGTGTGTCGAGGCGCAGCGAGCGACTGGCGAAATTCCCGGCGGCGTTGGCGAGGATGTCGGTCATGAATTATCCGTGCATTGTACGTCCGCTGCCGACAAGGCTCATGCGCGCCCGATTCCGGCCAGCATCGTCGACAGCGCCGCGCGCAGCCGATCCAGATCCTCCGGGCGCGACAGGCGGTGGTCGCCATCCTTGACCAGCGTCAGTACGACGTCGTCGGAGGCCAGCCGCGAAACCAGCGCGGTGGCGTGGCGCCAGGGAACGTCCATGTCGGCAACGCCCTGGAGAATCGTCACCGGGCAGCCGACCTCGATCAGGTTTTCGCCGAACAGGTGACGGTCCCCGTCTTCAATCAGGGCGCGCGTGATGCGATAGGGCTCCGGCGCGTGTTGGGTTGGCACTCGCAAGGCGCCGGTCGCCAGCAATTCTTCGCGGGCAGCGCCGTCCATCTTGTCCCACATCAGCGCGCGGGTCATGTCGATCGCCGGCGCGATCAAAACGAGGCCGGCGATCCGCGCGGTTTCGCGAAGCGCGACCGCCAGGCGAAGCGCGATCCAGCCGCCCATCGACGAGCCGACCACGATCTGCGGCCCCGCGGTGAATTTATCGAAAACGGCACGGGCTTCCTCGAGCCACCCGCTGATCGTGCCATCCTCGAAACGACCGCCCGAGGTGCCATGGCCGGAATAATCGAAGCGGACCGCCGCCAGACCACATTCCGCCGCGAAGGCATCGACCGCCGTCGCCTTGGCGCCCTTCATGTCCGAGCGGAAGCCGCCTAACCAGAAGAGACCGGGGCCGGCGCCGGCGCGATCGAGAACGGCGATTTCGCGGCCTGCCTCGCCATCGCCTACGACGATCCGCTCCGCCCGTGCTTCAGCCATGGTTCACGCACATTCCGTGCTCCCGCGGACGGCGGTTGACTTCCCGCCGCACTTGCCTGAATCCTCCCCTTACGCTGACAAATCCGAGGAGAAGAACCCATTCGCCGTCCGAATAGAGCACCGCCTACCACTAAGGAAGGCCCCGCGATCAACGAGGACATCCAGGTTCCCGCAGTACAGTTGATCGACGACAAGGGCGAGAATCATGGCTCCGTCCCCATAGAACGCGCCATTCAGCTTGCCCGGGATGCGGGCATGGACCTCGTAATCATCTCGCCCAACCAGGATCCGCCAGTCGCCAAGATCCTCGACTATGGCCGCTTCAAATACCAGAGCCAGAAGAAGGCCACCGAGGCCCGCAAGAAGCAAAAGGTCATCGAGATCAAGGAGATCAAGATGCGCCCGAACATCGATGTCCACGACTACGAAGTAAAGATGCGCGCGATCCGGCGTTTCTTCGAGGAAGGCGACAAGGTCAAGCTGACGCTGCGTTTCCGGGGCCGCGAGATGGCCCATCTTGAGCTTGGCGCCAAGCTGCTCGACCGGGTCAAGGAGGACACCGCGCCGATCGCCAAGGTCGAGGCCGAGCCCAAGATCGAAGGCCGGCAGATGATGATGGTGCTGGCGCCGCGCTAGGCGAGGCACTGCCAAGCGGCGGGGCAGGCTTGTGCCCCGCACCCACCGTCGCTATAAACCCCGCGGTTCTGCGCCGCCCGGCCATGAAGGGCATGCCGTGGCGACGCTTGTTCAGCCTCCAACTCAAGGGGAGCAAATGCCCAAACTGAAGACGAAGAGCGGCGCCAAGAAGCGATTCAAGGTGACCGCGACCGGCAAGGTCAAGCACGCGCAGCGTGGCAAGCGTCACATGATGATCCGGCGGACTGCCAAGCAGATCCGCAACCTTCGCGGGACAAGGGTCCTGTTCAAGACCGACGGCGATAACATCAAGAAGTACTTCCTGCCGAACGGCTGACGGTTCCCCCAAACATCCACGGAGATTTCCCATGTCGCGAGTCAAACGCGGCGTCACCTCGCACGCCAAGCACAAGAAGGTTCTCAAGCGCGCCAAGGGCTTCTACGGCCGCCGCAAGAACACTATCCGGACCGCCAAGGCCGCCGTCGACAAGGCGGCGCAATACGCGTTTCGCGATCGCAAGAACCGGAAGCGTTCCTTCCGCGCCTTGTGGATCCAACGCATCAATGCCGCCGTCCGCGAGCACGGCCTCACCTACGGTCGATTTATCAGCGGCCTCGGCAAGGCCGGGGTCGAAGTCGATCGCAAGGTACTGGCCGACCTCGCCGTCAGCGAGCCGGCCTCCTTCAAGGCGCTGGTCGAGAAGGCAACGGGCGCGCTCGCTGCCTGATCCTCTCGACTGCGTTGCGCGGCCTCGAAGTTTCGACAGAACACGTCGAAGCCGGCCGGACGTGACGAGAGTTGAGAGAACGTGCAAGGCCTGAAAGCCGAACTCCTGCGTGGCCTCTGGTACGTGGCCATGCCCGGTGGCGACCTCGCCCCGGGCGGGATGGCCGTGCGCGTCATGCTGGGCGATCCTGTCCTCATTGTCCGCCGCAAGAACGGCAGCGTGTTCGCCATCAACGATATCTGCCCGCATCGTGGAATGCCGCTGCATCACGGCAGTTTTGACGGCGAGACGGTCGCCTGCACCTACCACGGCTGGCGCTACGGCGCCGAAGGCACCTGCACCTTCATTCCCTCGATGATGGACGACCAGAAGATCGACCTCGCCAAGATTCGCACCGCCGCCTACCCGTGCGTCGAGCAGCAGGGCCTGATCTGGGTCTATTTCGCCCGCGACGGCGAGGCGCCGACCGGCGCAATGGCGAAACCGCCGATGATGCCGCTGTTCGGCGAGCGCGACATGCCCAAAGTTCATGTCGAGCAGACCTTCCCGTGCTCGATCGATCACGCCGCCTTCGGCCTGATGGACCCCGGCCACATCGCCTTCGTGCATACGTCGAAATGGTACCGGGCCAAGGCCGGCGTGGTGAAGCCGAAGGAGAAGAGCTTTGCTCCGTCCGAACTCGGCTTCCAGATGCTGCGCCACAAGGTGACCGCCCAGAACCTGATCTACCGGCTGCTCGGCCGGAACGTGACCACCGAAATCAGCTATCGCCTGCCCGGCCTCAGGATCGAGGACGTGCACGGCGAGCGCAATGCGCTGGTCACGGTAAGCGCGCTGACGCCGGTCAACGACGAGGAGACGGCGTTCCATCAGGTGATCTGGGCGACGCCAGCATGGGCGAACCTGGTCAAGCCGATCGCGCGCTATGTCGCCAACGTGTTCGTCGGCCAGGATCGCGCCATCGCCGAGAAGCAGCGCGAAGGCCTGGTACGGGCTCCGAAGATGATGCTCATCAACGACGTCAATACGCAGGCGCGCTGGTGGATGCGGCTGAAGGACGAGTGGGTCGCGGCGGGCAACGAAGGCCGCGATTTCGTCAATCCGTTGAAAGCAGCGACGCTGCGCTGGAAGAGTTGAGAAATGGCCGTCGATCCAACCCATCACATCGCCACCCTCGAACAGGATATCGTCGCGCGCGTCGCCGCGGCCGCCGATGAGGCGTCGCTAGACTCCGAGCGGGTCGCCGCGCTCGGCAAGAAGGGAGTCGTCTCGGAACTTTTGAAGACGCTCGGCGCGATGCCGCCGGAGGCGCGCCAGGTCATGGGCCCGGCGCTCAACGGCTTGCGCGACCGGGTGAACGAGGCGCTCGCCCGTCGCCGCGCGACGCTGCGCCAGGAAGAACTTGCCGGTGCCCTCGCCAGCACCGCGACCGACGTGACATTGCCGGTGCGGCCATCGCCGCTGGAAACCGGCCGGATTCACCCGATCAGCCAGGTGATCGACGAGATCACGGCGATCTTCGCCGACCTCGGCTTCGCAGTCGCCGAGGGACCGGATATCGAGACTGACTACTACAATTTCACGGCGCTCAATTTTCCGGTCGGTCATCCGGCGCGCGAAATGCACGACACGTTCTTCTTCAATCCAAAGGGAGAGAGAGGAGAACGCCTGCTGCTCCGCACGCATACTTCGCCGGTGCAGATTCGCACCATGGAGAAACAGAAACCGCCGATCCGCGTCATCATTCCCGGCCGCACCTATCGCATGGACTCGGATCAAACCCATACGCCCATGTTTCATCAGGTGGAGGGTCTGGTCCTCGACGAAAGCAGCACGGTCGGCCACATGAAATGGGTGCTCGAGCAATTCTGCAAAGCTTTCTTCGAGGCCGACAACGTGCAGATGCGTTTCCGGCCAAGCTTCTTTCCGTTCACCGAACCGTCCATGGAAGTCGACATTCGCTGCCGGCGCGTTGGCAACGAGATTCGCTTCGGCGAGGGCGATGACTGGCTGGAAATTCTTGGTTGCGGGATGTTGCATCCGAACGTCATCAAGGCCGGCGGCCACGACCCCGAAAAGGTGCAGGGATTTGCCTGGGGCATGGGCATCGACCGCATTGCGATGCTGAAATACGGCATGCCGGATCTGCGCGATTTCTACTCGGCCGACGTGCGCTGGCTGAACCACTACGGCTTCCGCCCGCTCGACATTCCCTCGCTGGTGGGGGGGCTGTCGTCGTGAAGTTCACGCTGTCATGGCTGAAGGAGCATCTCGATACCGAGGCGCCACTGCAGACGATCGTCGAGAAGCTGACGATGATCGGACTCGAAGTGGAGGGTGTCGATGACCGCGCCCGGGACTACGAGCCATTTCGTATTGTGCGCGTTCTCTCCGCCGAGAAGCACCCGAATGCTGACCGGCTGAAGGTGTGCATCGTCGATCTCGGCAACGGCGCCAGGGAGCAGGTCGTATGCGGCGCACCGAACGCGCGCGGCGGCATGATCGGCGTTTTCGCACCGGCCGGCTCGCATATCCCGGGCACCGGCGTCGATCTCGCCAAGGGCGTCATTCGTGGCGTTGAGTCGAACGGGATGCTCCTGTCCGAACGCGAGCTCGGCCTTTCCGACAATCACGAAGGCATCATCGACCTGCCGGCGAGCGCACCGATCGGTCAGCCGTATTCCGCCTATGCCGGGCTGGGCGAACCGGTCATCGACGTGGCGGTGACACCCAACCGTCCCGATGCACTCGGGGTTGCGGGTATCGCCCGCGATCTCGCGGCGGCCGGGGTCGGCAAGCTGAACCAACGCCCGATCGCGCCGGTGAAAGGCGCTGGCGCCTGTCCGGTGAAGGTCGTCTTCGATTTCGGCGGCACGGCGTCGCTGTGTCCGGCGTTCGGCCTGCGACTGGTGCGCGGGGTGAAGAACGGCCCGTCGCCGGAGTGGCTGCAGAAGCGGCTGATCGCGATTGGACTTCGGCCAATCAACGCACTCGTCGATATCACCAACCTGATGACCTACGACCGCGGTCGGCCGCTGCATGTCTTCGACGCGGCAAAGATTTCGGGCAGCCTGATCGTGCGTCGTGGCAGGTTCAGCGAAGAGATCAAGGCGCTCGACGGCAAGACCTACAAGCTCGACCCGGACATCTGCGTCATCACCGACAAAAACGGCATCGAGTCGATCGCCGGGGTCATGGGCGGCGAGCGGTCGGGTTGCGATGAAGACACCACCGACGTGCTGATCGAGTCCGCCCTGTGGGAGCCGATCAACATAGCCCAGACCGGGCGCAAGCTCGGCATCAACTCCGACGCGCGCCATCGTTTCGAGCGGGGCGTCGATCCGGCCTTCATGATCCCGGGGCTGGAACTGGCGACGCGGCTGGTTCTCGAATTCTGCGGCGGCAAGGCGACGGACATCCTGGTAGCCGGCAAGGTGCCGCTGCCCGATACCGCGATCGACTTTCCGGTAGGCGAAGTCAAAAGGCTGGCGGCGATCGATCCTTCGATCGCCGAGATGACCCGCATCCTGGACGCGCTCGGTTTCACCGTGAAACCCAACCGCAGCGGCACCGCGCTTTCGGTGAGCGTTCCATCCTGGCGCCCCGATGTCACGGCGAAGGCGGACATCGTCGAGGAGATCACTCGAATTATCGGTCTCGACAAAATACCGAGCGAGCCGCTGCTGCGCGCCACCGGCGTCACCAAGCCGTTGCTGACGCCGATCCAGACGCGAACCCGCAGGGCAAAGCGGGCGCTGGCGGTGCGCGGCATGGTCGAGGCGGTCACCTGGTCGTTCATCGGCCACAAGGCCGCAACCGCTTTCGGCGGTGGCGACAAGACACTGGTACTTGCCAATCCGATTGCCGCCGACATGTCAGATATGCGCCCCAGTCTTTTTCCGAGCCTGATTGCCTCGATCCGACGCAATGCCGATCGCGGTTTCTTCGATCTCGCGCTCTTCGAGGTCGGCCAGATTTATCGCGGCGACCGGCCGGAGGACCAGTTCACCGCGGCGACGGGCGTGCGCAGCGGTACCGCCTCGCTCGCCGGCGCCGGCCGTCATTGGTCGGGCCCGGCGTCGCCGACGTCCGTCTTCGACGTCAAGGCCGACGCACTGGCGGTTCTCGACGCGGTCGGCCTTCCTCCTGAAAAGGTGCAAATTACCGCCGACGCTCCGGCCTGGTTCCATCCGGGTCGCTCGGGTGTCATCCGCCAAGGCCCAAAGACGGTGATCGGCACATTCGGCGAGTTCCATCCCTCGCTACTTGCGTCGCTCGATGCAGCCGGTCCGCTCGCCGGTTTTGAACTTATCCTTGAGGCGATCCCGCTGCCGAAGGCGCGGGCGACCAAAACCAAATCGCCGCTGGCGCTTTCCGACCTGCAGCCGGTGCGGCGCGACTTCGCGTTCCTGGTCGATCGCGCGGTCGAGGCAACAAGAATCGTGCGCGCCGCCGCAGGCGCCGATCGTACGCTGATCGAGGCGGTGTCGGTGTTCGACGTGTTCGAAAGCGGGAACCTCGGCGCCGGCAAGAAGTCGGTCGCCATCGAGGTGACGATACAGCCGAGCGAGCGGACGATGACCGAACAGGAGATCGAGACTATCTCCGGCAAGATCGTCGCCGAGGTTGAAAAAGCCACCGGAGGAACGCTCAGGACGTGACCGCCGGGGAACGCGTCACCGGCTATCGCCTCGAGGGACACGCGATCGTCTCCGAGGACGAGCGGATCGCGGGACCGGACGGGCGGACTCCGGCGGCCCTTCACAACGATGCCGACTGGCGGCGTTTTCAGGCTGCGCTCGACGCGTCCGCCGTCGTGGTTCTCGGCCGCCTAAGCCACGAGGCCAATCCAAACAAGAACCGGCGCAACCGCCTGGTCGTTTCGTCGTCGGCGACGGGCATCGAGCGGCGGGACGATGGCTGGTGGTGGAACCCGGCAGAGGTACCGCTGACCGGCGCGCTCCGCGCTGCCGCTCCGGCGGGCGGCACCGCCGCAGTCACCGGCGGGCGACTGGTCTTCGATCTCGTACTCGACAGTTTAGATGCATTCCATCTCGCCACAGTTGACGGGGTGCGCATCGCCGAGGGCGTACCGCTTTTCTCGGCGATCGGCCCCGGCCGCAGCGCCGGCGATGTCCTCACAACCGCAGGCCTGAGGCCCCGTCCGCGCGAAATCCTCGATGCGAAAGCGGGCGTCAGCCTCGTCACCTGGCGCCGCGCAGAGTGATTGCGCCGATCACTCCATTGTCATCTGAAACGTTCTTGCCGGATGCGCGTTGTCTCGCAGGTTAGCCGAGTCGGTGAAACAACGTGGGGATATATCGCATGTTCGATCCGTTCATGAGCCATCTGGCGCCGTACCGGCCGCATCTCCTGTCCATACTACGCATCGTCACCGCGCTGCTTTTCCTGGAGCACGCAACGGTAAAACTGTTCGGCTTCCCGGTAACCGACGCGCCGTCTGCGGCCGCGCTTACTTTCTTCTGGTGGATAGGGGTGCTGGAACTGGTCGGCAGCGTGCTGCTGGTCATCGGGTGGTGGACCCGGCTGGCGGCATTTGTTTTGTCGGGCGAGATGGCGGTGGCGTATTTCATGGCGCATGCCCCGCACAGCTTCTTTCCGATACAGAATGGCGGCGAGGCGGCGATCCTGTTCTGCTTTATCTTCCTGTATATCGCGGCCGTGGGACCGGGCGCGTGGGCGATCGATAGCCGAGCAAAATCAAGCTAGTGCGCAGCGTCCCAGTTATCGCCGGCCTTGGCATCTACCTGTAGCGGTACGGAGAGATTTACGGCCGGGAAGGCGGCACGCTCCATGACTCCGGCGATGACCGGCATGGCGCGCGTCGCCTCGCCTTCGGGTGCCTCGAACACGAGTTCGTCATGCACCTGCAGGAGCATGCGTACGGCAAGTCCCGCCTCCGACAGGGCGTCTTCCATGCGTATCATCGCACGTCGGATTATGTCCGCGGCGGTGCCCTGGATCGGGGCGTTGATCGAGGCGCGCTCGACGAAGGCACGCTCGGCAGGATTGGACGACTTCGCCTGGGGGAAGTGAATCTTGCGCCCGAAGAGGGTCGAGACGTAGCCGTCGCGTTTCACCTGGGCGCGCATCGCGTCCATGTAGGCGCGTATCCCCGGGAACCGTTCGAAGTAGCGCTTGATGTAGGCGCCGGCTTCCTCGCGCGGGATGCCAAGCTGGTTGGCGAGGCCGAAGGCCGAGATGCCATAGATGATGCCGAAGTTGATCGCCTTGGCGCGGCGGCGAACCTCGACCGGCATGCCTTTCACGGGAACACCGAACATCTCGCTCGCCGTCATGGCGTGAATGTCGAGGCCATCGGCAAAGGCCAGTTTCAGTTCAGGGACATCGGCGACGTGGGCGACGATGCGCAGCTCGATCTGCGAGTAGTCGGCGGAGATCAGCTTCATGCCCTTTTCGGCGATGAAGGCGGTGCGGATGCGGCGCCCGTCGTCGGTGCGCACCGGGATGTTCTGCAGGTTGGGATCGGATGACGACAGCCGCCCGGTCGTGGTCGAGGCCAGCGCGTAGGACGTGTGAACGCGGCCCGAGACCGGGTGGATGTAGGTGGGCAGCAGATCGGTATAGGTCGATTTCAGTTTTGACAGCTGACGCCATTCGAGAATCTTCGTCGGCAGCACCTGGCCCGATGCGGCGAGTTCCTCCAGCACGTCGGCGCCCGTCGCCCACGCGCCGGTCTTGGTCTTCTTGCCGCCGGGCAGGCTGAACTTGCCAAAGAGAATATCGCCGAGCTGCTTGGGCGAGCCGATGTTGAAGGTCTCGCCGGCCAGTTCGTAGATCTCGTGCTCGAGACCGCCGAGCTTCTGCGCGAACTCACCGGACATGCGCGACAGGATCTGGCGATCGACCTTGATGCCACGCGCCTCCATGCGGGCCAGCACCGGAATGAGCGGGCGCTCCAGCGTCTCGTACACCGTGACCATGCGCTCGGCGGCGAGGCGCGGCTTCAGCGCCGTCCACAAACGAAGCGCCACGTCGGCATCCTCGGCGGAATATTCCGTGGCCCTGGCGATGGCGACGCGATCGAAGGCGAGTTGCTTGGCGCCGGAGCCGGCGACATCCTTGAAGCTGACCGGCTTGTGGCCGAGCGTCGCCTCCGCCAGCTCGTCCATGCCGCTGCCGCCCTTGCCGCCATCCAGCGCATAGGACATCAGCATCGTGTCGTCATAGGGCGCGACGGCGATGCCGCGCTCGGCGAAGACGACGTAGTCGAACTTCAGGTTCTGCGCGACCTTGATGACCGACGGATTTTCGAGCAGCGGTTTCAGGCGCGCGAGGCCTTCCTTCGCCGGCACCTGGCCTTGGACCAGACCGCCGCCAAGAAGATCGCCCTCGCCCGACGTGTGGCCGAGCGGCAGGTAAGCCGCCCTGCCCGGCTCGGTGGCGATGCTGATGCCGCAGAGATCGGCCTGCATGGGATCGAGCGAGTTGGTCTCGACGTCGATGGCGACGGCGCCGCGCGCCTCCGCCTCGGCGATCCACCGATCGAGCCGATCGACGGTCGAAATCGTCTCGTAGCTTTTCAGATCGAACGGCTTCGCCGCCATCGCGGCGGCCGCTTCGGCGGCGCGCTTGCCCGGACCCGATATGGCCGCGGCATCGCCGTTTGGCCCGCGCTTCTCGCCCGAATTGAAATAGGGACGATAGACCGGGCGCGCCGGCACGGCTTCCTCGGTGACGTCGGCCTTGTCGCTCTTCGGCTTCGCTTTCGCGGACGGCGTCTCGCCGGGCATTCCCGGCTCAACCGACTCGATGTCCGTTTTCGTCGCCTCGGCAACGCGGCGGGTGAGCGCGGTGAACTCCATCGCCTTGCAGAAGGCGATCAGCATGGGACCGTCGCGGTCGCGTACGGCAAGCTGCTCGATGGGCACATCGAGGGCGACGTTCCGATCGAGCGTCACCAGCTTCTTCGACAGGCGGGCGTTGTCGGCATTCGCCTCCAGCGCCTCGCGGCGCTTCGGCTGCTTGATCTCGGCGGTGCGCGACAGCAGCGTCTCCAGATCGCCGAACTCGGCGATCAACTGCGCCGCTGTCTTGACGCCGATGCCGGGCACGCCGGGCACGTTGTCGGTCGAGTCGCCGATGAGCGCCTGCACCTCGATGACCTTGTCGGGACCGACGCCGAATTTCTCCACCACCTCGGCGGCGCCGATGCGCTTGTCCTTCATGGTGTCGTACATGGTCACCGTCGGGCCGACCAACTGCATCAGGTCCTTGTCGGAGGAGACGACGGTGACGTCGGCGCCAGCCTCGGCGCCGAGGCGCGCATAGGTGGCGATGAGATCGTCGGCCTCGAAGCCCGACTGCTCGAGGCTGGCGACATTGAAGGCGGCCACCGCCTTGCGGATCAGCCCGAACTGCGGCTTGAGGTCGTCTGGCGCCTCCGGCCGGTGCGCCTTGTACTGGTCGTACATCTCATTGCGGAACGTGTGCTCCGACTTGTCGAAGACGACGGCGAGATGCGTCGGCTTCACGCCGGCGGAAGCATCCTGCAGCAGCTTCCACAGCATGTTGCAGAAACCGGCGACGGCGCCGACCTGCAGGCCATCGGACTTGCGGGTGAGCGGCGGCAGCGCGTGGAAGGCGCGATAGATATAGCCGGAGCCGTCGACCAGAAAGACGTGGTCGCCGGGCTTTACGGCGCGGGAGAAAAGAGGGGACTCGGACACGTCCCGAATATGGCGGGTGAGGGTGTGGGAGGGAAGGGGAAGCGATTTTTCTTATCTTCCCTAACGCTCGTCCCATCAGCCCGGATTGAAGCGCATGGTGCCGGCGCCAGCCGATGCCAGTGCAATTCGCTTCGGTCCAGCTCTAGCGGATAAAGGAAAAGGCCACCGCTTGCACGCGGTGGATTCGCAGTTAAGCGGGAAGACGAACGCGACTGGACATTTGCCAAGGTTCGCCATCGGTAACCAGCTTGCCCGCTTCGACCAGCGCGACAACCCGTGTCAGCAACATCAGATCGCCTACCTGGATGTACGGTTTCCAGTTGTGAGCCATGGCGTTGCCCACAAGAAGCCTGATCTGTTGCCATTTTGTTGTCGCACGCTCCAGAAGCGACGCGTCGAAATGATCAATGCCAGCCGATATAAGGCCCTCCTCGGTCACAACCCGAAATGGCGCGTTTTCTTCTTGCAGGCGCCGCCAACGCTGCCCGCCCTCTTCCCTTTCTTGAGCCGTGACCGCACGCTCCGTTCCCAGCAGCGATCGCAGGCCGTCTGCGGGGATCAGCGAAACTGCTTGGGTCGGCTGAGACAGCTTGACTGAGCCACCCCGCCCCGCGAGAAGCGGCTGTTGTCCAGTCACATCGACAATTTGGCAGGGTCGCCGTCCAACTCGGTCGGCCCAAGCCAGAAAGAATGAGAGTTCGCTGGCCGAGTGGCGACCGAATCACACGACGAGCCGATCTTCCGTGGCAGCGACACGTTGCCAAAAATCGGCAACGGCTGTGTCAATCTCCGGCGCTTCGTAGATTTCGCGTCGCCAAATCGTGCGCGCCGCATCCGAGTCGATTGGCCAGCAGCTCAGATCATCGCCAAACCGCAACACGTCTTCATCCCGGCCGGCATCCCGAATTGCCCGGATCAATGAACCTCCCGCCGAATATCCAGGCGCGATATGCAGCGTCTTCATTTTGGCTGGCGACTCATGTCTTTGGCGACAATAAGCCCTGCCAGACCCTAGACGCGACTCTCGAACCGAAGCAGCGTTGTTCCACCATTACCCCACCTCCCCGCCGCACTCCCAAAACCACGCGGCATAGGGCCATTGCGGCTGTCCGCACCCTTAACGCCTCCTTAAATCGCCGCATTTAGCCTGCTTCTGGCGACCCTATACCTCCGAGCGATCAGGACAGCGGGCGCCTTGAGCCTCCGCATCTCGCTGGCGACGGCGAGCGCGGGGGCGCGCTGCAATTCGGGCTGAAGGACCGGGACCGCTCCGTGCCAGGCAAGGGACAGAAAGCGGTCCGCGGCCGTGCCAAAAGCAAGGGCAAGGCGAAGGGGCGCGGCAAGAGCTGGCTGCGCCGCATCAGGCTGGCGGCGCTGCTCGTCGGCGCGTTCGGCTTCCTCGGCCTCTCCGGGCTCATCGCCTACTACGCCTCCAAGCTGCCGCCGATGGCCGACTGGACGGTGCCGGCGCGGGCCGCCAACATCCGCATCCTCGCCCAGAACGGCACGCTGATTACCAACCGCGGCGGGGCTGGCGGCGGCACGGTGACGCTCGACCAGATGCCGCCCTACCTGCCCGAAGCCGTCGTCTCGATCGAGGACCGGCGCTTCTACCACCACTTCGGTATCGACCCGCTGGGACTCGTGCGCGCCGCCTGGGTCAACTTCGTTGCCGGCGGCGTCGTGCAGGGCGGCTCGACGCTCACCCAGCAGCTCGCCAAGAATCTCTTCCTGCAGCCGGAACGCACCTTCGAGCGCAAGGTGCAGGAGGTGGTGCTCGCCCTGTGGCTGGAGGCGCGCCTCAGCAAGAAACAGATCCTCGAACTCTATCTCAACCGCGTCTATCTCGGCGCCGGCGCCTACGGCGTCGATGCCGCGGCGCATGTGTATTTCGGCAAATCGGCGCGCGCGCTGACGCTTGCCGAAGCGGCGACGCTCGCCGGCATGCTGAAGGCGCCCTCGCACTACTCGCCGATCATCAACCCCGACGCCTCGGCGGCGCGGGCGCAGCTCGTGCTCGCCGCCATGCACCAGGAAGGCTACATCGGCGACCGCGAAATCTCGCTGGCGCTTTCCGCCGACGTCCACCCGGTGCGCGACGTCGCCGGCGGCAGTGGGCGCTACGTCGCCGACTGGGTGATGGACCTACTGCCCGGCTATGTGGGTGCGATCGACCAGGACATCACCGTGGCTACCTCGATCGACCTTCGCCTGCAGACGGCGGCGGACAAGGCGGTTTCCGACACGCTCGATGCGGACGGGACGAAATTCGGCGTCAGCCAGGGGGCGCTGGTCGCCATCGACCGGGACGGCGCGGTGCGCGCGCTGGTCGGCGGGCGCGACTATGCCACCAGCCCGTTCAACCGCGCCGTCAACGGACTGCGCCAGCCGGGCTCGGCGTTCAAGCCGTTCGTCTATCTGACGGCGCTGGAAGACGGGCTGGTGCCGGAAACGGTGCGCGTCGACCAGCCGGTGTCGATCGCCGGATGGAAGCCGCAAGATTATTCCAAAACGTACAAGGGGCCGGTGACGCTGCTCACCGCCCTGTCGCTGTCGCTGAACACGGTGTCGGCGGAACTGACGCAGGAGGTCGGCGCGCAGGCAGTGGCGGCGACGGCGCGGCGGCTCGGCATCACCTCGACGCTGTCGGCGACCCCCTCGATCGCGCTCGGCACCTCGGAGGTGTCGCCGCTCGAACTCACCGCCGCCTACGTGCCGTTCTCCAACGGCGGGCGCGGGATCATCCCGCATGTCATCGAGCGCATCACCACCGGCGACGGCAAGGTGCTCTACCAGCGCTCGGGCTCGGGGCCGGGGCAGGTGATCGATCCGAAGTACGTCGGCATGATGAACGCGATGCTCACCGCGACGGTTACTTCCGGCACGGCGACGCACGCGGAAGTTCCGGGATGGGAAGTCGCTGGCAAGACCGGCACCAGCCAGGATTTCCGCGACGCGTGGTTCATCGGCTACACCGGCGCGCTGACCACCGGCGTGTGGTTCGGCAACGACGACAACAAGCCGACGAAGAAGGCCAGCGGCGGCACGCTGCCGACCGCCGCCTGGAAGAAATTCATGACGGCGGCGCTCGACGGCTTGCAGGTGGCCGACCTGCCCGGCCACTACCAGTACCAGGCGCCGGGCAACATGGCGCTCGCCAGCGCGCAGAGTGCGGCACCGCCAGTCGGTGATAACGGACGGCCGATGGCGCTGCAGCGCGGACTCGATCCGATCGGGGCGATGGCGCAGGCGGAGGACGACGACCCGGACGCCAACCTGCCGCTGCCGCCGGGCGCGGTCGGTCAGGGAAACAACGGCGACTATTACCAGCCGCCGCGTCGGCGCAGTTTCTTCGAGCGGCTCTTCGGCGGTTGATCAGACCGCGGCGCGCAAACGCCGCGACGCCAGGAAGACGATGAAGGCGGCGACGCCGTTGCCG
Organism: Bauldia sp.; assembly: GCA_036511595.1. Classification (GTDB taxonomy): domain Bacteria; phylum Pseudomonadota; class Alphaproteobacteria; order Rhizobiales; family Kaistiaceae; genus DASZQY01. Next base: position 11,098 of record DATCBY010000067.1, on the reverse strand, counting down.
CCGATGACGCAGGCCTGCAGCAGCGCGTGGTTGCCGAAGAAGAGCCCGGTGAGGCCGAGGAAAAGCGCGGCCGTCGTCATGTGCAGGAAGCCGACCAGCGAGGATGCGGCGCCGGCGCGCTCGGGAAACGGCGTCATAGCGGCGGCAAGGCCCTGTGGCGTGACGATGCCGATGCCGGCCTGGAAGACCGCCATGGGAATGACGAACTCGGGGATCGTGCCCGGCCCCAGCAGCATCGCCGCCGGCAGCAGAAGGCCACCGCCGGCGAGCAACGCGGTGCCGACGCCCAGTGCGTAATCGAGACCGGAGCGGTGGGCGATGCGGCGGCCGAGGAAGGTGCCGGCAATGAACGATGCGGCGCCGAGCGTGAAGGTCAGGCCGTAGGCGACGGGCGACAGGCCGTAGTAGCGCTGCACGATGAACGACGAGACGCCGATGTACACAAAGAAGCCGCCATAGGCGAAGCTCAGCATGGCGGCGTAGGCGCGAAAGCGGGCGTTCTGCGCCACTTGGCCGAAGGAAACAAAGATGCTGCCCAGCGACAGCGGCACAACGCTGCGCTGGCGGATTGTCTCGGGCATCGCAACGCCGACGACGACGAATCCGACGACGCCGAGGAGGCCCATGACGATGAAGCTGGACTTCCAGCCGAAATGGGTTTCAAGGACGCCGCCCAGCAGCGGCGCAACGATCGGCATCAGGCCGGTAATCGACGCGATGAGGGAGAAAAGCCGGCCGGCGCGGACGCCCGAATGGACGTCGCGCACGATGGTGCGGGCAAGGATGATGGGCGCTGCGGCGGCGATCGCCTGAACGGCGCGCGCCGCGATCAGCAGGCCGATCGTGGGTGCGAAGATGCAGGCAAAGCCGGCGAGCGCGTACAGCGCCAGGCCGGCAAGCAGCACGGGGCGGCGGCCGACGCGATCGGAAATCGGGCCATGGATGATCTGGGCAATGGCGAAGCCGAAGAAATAACCGGTGAGCGTCGCCTCGGCGCCGGCAGGTGTCGTGCCGAACGTCGCCGCGATCGATGGCATCGACGGAAGGTAGATGTCGGTCGACAGCGGGCCGACGCTGGTGAGCGCGCCGAGCAGGACGACAAAGGCAGCCGTGTCGGGCTTAAGGCGCATGGGGACCTGGATCGCCTTAGGCTTAGCAACGGACGGACGCGTCAAGGCTTACGCTGCCGGTGCGTTTCCGCCTACCCCACAAATCCCGCGGCTATTTCGCGACGGCATCGACCTCGCCGGCGGGACAACCGGGGCTGGTCGGCGACGACGCCATGATGAGGTCAGCCGGCGTCTTGCCGATGCCGACGCGCCCGACCAGGCCAATCGTGATCTCGGACAATAACCGGCGCGATCCCTGCTGCTCGCAGGCGAGACGCACGCGCTCGCCGGCGCCGGCGCCGAAGGCCTGATCGAAGGCGTGGCGCACCTGGTCGGCCGTGACCTGCTTGCCGATGTTGGCGGCGAGCAGCGCCTGCACCGGTGAACCATTGACGGCATCGACGAGCGCCAGAGCCTCGCCGAAATAGGTGTCGGCGTCGGCGCCGTTGTAGCAGGTGCCATGCCGCAGCCACTCGTGGCGTTCCAGTGACGACTGCGTTCCGGGCATGGCGGCATCGAGGCGGGTCTTCATGTCTGGCGAGAGATCGACGGCGGGCAGCGCCGGCCAGCTGCCGTGCTTGTCAGCGTCGAGGAGCGATGCATCCACGTTGCAGTATTGCTTCGAGATCGGCTGCGGCCACAGGCCGTGCAGCGACAGATGCGAGGCGGCGAATCCTGCTGCGGTCTCGGCGGCGCACTCGGGCTTTGACTGATGGTTCTCGCAAAACGCCGGCTCCCAACTCAGCGAGAGAATGTACTCGGCCGGTTTGCCCATCGCGCCGGTGGCCGCCGATGCCGCGGCCGTCGTCGTTGGGCTGGCGGGAGCGGAGGCGGCGGAACCAGCAGCGGCGAATGTTCCGCAATCGATGCTCACCCACCGCTCGGGCGGGTTCGCGGCGTCAACGCGCAGGCGATAATGCGACGGGGGCGACGCGTTCTGCGAAATGACCGGATAAGACCGGCCAGCCTGGACGTTGATGTCGCCGGGATTGGTGGACTTGCGGAATGACAGGAACGCCGGACAGGTCTTGCTGGCCGCGAACGTACCGTCTGCCAGAATATCCGCACGCGCATGGGATGCAACGCCAGAAACAAGCAGCGCGGCGATTGCCGCCACAGAGCGGAAAATTTGCCTCATGCGCACGCTTCCCGGTCCTTCGTCGCGATCGCCGCGTACAACGACGCGAATTCGCGAGAGTCCAGCGCGGTGCTAGCCGGTTTCGGCGCCGATGGCGTGCAGCGCCGGGCCGTTGGTGCGCAGCCAGGCGCGGGCTTCGTCGGCGCGCGGCGCCAACGCTTCGCAGAGCAGCCAGAAGCGATGCGAATGGTTGAGCTCGCGCAGGTGAGCGACTTCGTGCGCGGCGAGGTAGTCGAGCACGAATGGCGGCGCCATGACCAATCGCCACGAAAACGAAAGATGGCCGGCGGCGGAGCACGAGCCCCAGCGACTCACCTGATCGCGCAGGCGCACCACCTTGGCGCGCGCGCCGAGCGACAGAGCGTGGCGGATGACCGCCCACTCAAGATCGCGCTTGGCCTCCCGCTTCAGGAAGTCGAGGACGCGGCGGCGTAGATGACGGACCTCACCGGCAACGATCAGGGCCGGCATGTCGCCAACGCTGCCCGGCGCAAGCGTAACCGTGCCGCGCGCGCCGGGCGCGTGACGGATGACGTGGAAGACGCCGCGGAGCGGAACGACGGCGCCGTCGGCGATGGCCGTGGGCGCCGGCAGCTTCTCGACCTGGCGCTCAAGCCATCCCGAATGACGGTCGAGGAAGCGGCGCGCCTCGTTGAGCGAGCCGCGCTTCGGCATGGTGAGGATGGGCGGCCGCGCCGGGCCGGCGACCCGCAGCGTGTAATTGCGGGCGCGCGGATGACGGCGAAGGTCAACCGCCATGACGCCGGAGGGCGTGGCGATCTCGAGCGAGTCAGGGACAGGCTCTACCGGCCTGCGGGCGAAAAAGGACATGAGGGCGTCCGGCCGAATCAGTTGCGCCCGCGATCATCGCACGACGGGAATCCCTCGCGACAATTTCCGTCGGTGGATAAAAAAGGCGAGGCCACGTGGCCTCGCCTTCAGGACTGTAAGTTTACCGCCAAGCTAGAGATCGATGGTCTCGCCGCGGCCACTGCGGGTGCGCCTGGCGCGGTTGGTCATGAAGCGGTCGAACTCTTCCTTGTCGCGCGCCCTGCGAAGATCGCGGGCGTATTGCTCGAACTCGGCCCGCTCCTCTTCCAGCTTGCGGCGCTCCTCGTCGAGACGGCGGAGTTCCGCCGTCCGGTAATCGTCGAAGGCGGCGTTGCCACTCGGGCCGGCCCAGGACTCATGGCCACGATCGCGGTCGCGCCAGCCAGAGGGGCTGCACCAATCGCGGCGCATGCCCGCGAAATGCTCGCGGAAACGAGGTACGCGGCTACCCCAGAGGATAAACGCCAGCATCAAAAGGCCAAGCGGCCAAGCCACCCAGAAGCCGATGATCATCAGAACTATGGTGATCGGCGTAAAGCCCGGGCGCAATGAATGTGCGTAAGTCATTGCCGTACCCTTCCCTCCACGGTGATATATCGTACGTAACGATTTGCACGTGGGAAGGACCGAAACCCGTTTCAAGAAAAATCGGACAAGCAGTATCCGATTTTTTGTCGCGGCAAGCGCCGCGGCCGAAATTCAGGCCTTTGCGCCCTTGCCGTTGCCGCTTCTGGACCGCCGGTGAGCGCGCGTCCTGTGGTCGTGCGTGGCAATGAAATCGGCGATGCGCGGGGCGATCTCAGAACGGAAACGCGCGCCGTTGAAGACGCCGTAGTGGCCGACCTTCGGCTGCAGGTAATGGGCCTTCATATCGGCAGGGATATTGGGCGTGATGTCGTGGGCCGCCCTGGTCTGGCCGACACCGGAAATATCGTCGTTCTCGCCCTCCACGGTGAAAAGCGCGATCGAGCGGATCGCCGAGGGATCGACCTTCTCGTTGCGGTGGATCATCTCGCCCTTGGGCAGCGCGTGGCGAAGGAACACGGTCTCGACGGTCTGCAGGTAGAACTCGGCGGTGAGATCCATGACCGCCAGATACTCGTCGTAGAAATCGCGCTGCTTGTCGGCGCCGTCACCGTCGCCTTCTACCAGATGCTTGAAGAGATCGCGATGCGCCTCGAGGTGGCGTTCCATGTTCATCGACAGGAAGCCGGAGATCTGCAGGAAGCCCGGATAGACCTCGCGCATGAAACCAGGATGGGGAAACGGCACCTGCATGATCGTATTCTGGCGGAACCAGTCGAGATCATGAGTGTTGGCGAGAGTGTTGACCGCGGTAGGGCTGATGCGCGTATCGATCGGGCCGCCCATCAGTGTCATCGACGCCGGCATACGCGGATCGCCCCGCGTCTCCATCAGCGCGGCAGCGGCCATCACCGGCACCGACGGCTGGCACACCGCCATGAGGTGGACGCCACCGCCGAGGAGATGGAGCATCGAGATCAGGTAGTCGATGTAGTCGTCGAGGTCGAAGGCGCCTTCCGCGAGCGGCACCATGCGCGCATCGACCCAGTCGGTGATGTAGACGTCGTGATCGGGCAGCATGGTGGCGACAGTGCCGCGCAACAGCGTGGCGTAGTGGCCCGACATCGGGGCGACGATGAGCAGCTTCGGCTGATCGACGGCGACGCCGCTCGGCCCCTTCTCGAAATGCAGCAGGCGGCCGAACGGCCGCTCCCACATGACGCGCTCGACGACCGGAACGCGAACGCCGTGGGTGGTAGTCTCGGCGATGCCCCAATCCGGCTTGCCGTAACGGCGCGTGCTGCGCTCGAACATCTCGGCCGCCGCCGCCATCGATCGGCCGAAGGGGGTCGCCGACAGCGGATTGAGCGGGTTCTGGAAATACATTCGCGCGGCGTCGGCGGCGGCGCGCAGCGGCCCGACGGCGGCGTGATTGAGTTCATAGAGCTGATAGTAGGACAAGCCCCTTGGCCCTCTCGCTCCAGGCCCGGGTCGCCATCCCGAGTTTTTGCGCTGCAACAGAATATGACCGCTGAAGTCGCGAAAGCAAGGGAACTCTTGGGGTTCGGCAGGATCGCCTGCACAATTCCGGGTTGATTCCGGACGATTCGGCGGTTGGCTATCGCAGGGCGGCTCGCCCCACTCGGGGGCGCCGGCAGTCCCGATGCGTTCTCAGACGCGCCAAGTGCCTTCGCGCCAGAGAGCGGCGAGGCCCTCGCGATAGGTCGGATAGTGCAGGGACACGCCGAGATCCTGCTTGATGCGGGCGTTCGCGACGCGCTTGTTGTCGGCATAGAACGAGCGCGCCATCGGCGAGAGATCGGCCTCGGCGAAGGAGATCTCGGGCGGCGGCGGGACGCCCATCAGGGTGGCGGCATAGGCGACGACATTCTGCGGTGGCGCCGGCTCGTCATCGGCAAAGTTGAAGACGCCAGCGGCTGGGCGATCGATTGCCGCTGAAAGCGCGGCGACAATGTCGGCGACATGGATGCGGTTGAAGACCTGGCCCGGCTTGACGATGCGATGGGCCCTGCTCTCGGCAAGATTGACGAAGGCATTGCGGCCGGGACCGTAGATGCCGGCGATTCGGAAGATCGCGAGCGGCTGGTTTAGCTCGGCGGCAAGTTTCGTCCATGCGCGCTCGGCTGCAAGACGCCGCACGGAGCGCTCGGCCGTCGGGTGGGGCGTGGTGCGCTCGCTCACCCACGCGCCGGCGTAGTTGCCATACACGGCGATGCTGGACAGATAACCGATCCAGCGCAGATTTTTCGCCGCGCGGATGGCATCGGCGTGATGGGCGAGAACGGGGTCGGATTCGTCCGGCGCGATCGAAATGAGGAGATGCGTCGAGTCGCGCAGTGCATCAGGTATATCGGGGCTCGGCGACGTGCCGTCGAACGCGAACGCGTTGATGCCTTCGGCGACGAGAGCTTCCCGTTTTTCGGGGTCGCGCGTGGTGCCGGAAATCGCCGCCCGGCCTGACAACGTTCGGGCGAACGCTGCGGCGGCGTAGCCGAGGCCGAAGACGAACAGCCGCATCTCACTCACGCTTTTTCTCCCGGCCGTCGCAGGTGCTTCAGCTTTCGTCCGGAAGCGGAGTCGGCGATGAGGGTCGCCAGCCGGCGGGCGCGCGTCGATTCCTGTTTGGCGCTGACCACCCACCAGATCGCGGCGAAGCAATAAGACGGCGGCATCTTACGGAAATTCGTCCAAGCTTTTTTGTCGGCGCGGAATTCCCGCGCCAACGGCGCCGGCAACTTCGCGTCACGATTCTCGAAAGAGTATTTCTTCTGCTGCGCGGGATCCCGTCCGGCGTGCGCGGCTGTCCCGGCCGGATGCATGCGGCCCGCGGCGGCAAGTTCCGTGACGCGTTTCAGGTTGACCGCGCTCCAGATGCTCTTCGGCCTGCGCGGCGTGAAGCGGATCGACCACGTGACATCGCCACCCTTGCGCACCGCATCGATCCAGCCGAAGGCGAGCGCCTCATCGAGGGCTTCCCTGTAGGTGATGCCCTTTTTTTCCGCGCCGGACTTGTGGAAGCCGACGACCTGCTGGGAAGCCGTCGCGTGGTTCTTCGCGAGCCACCGCCGCCACTCCGCGGCCGAGCGGAAGAACCGCGGCGCGCCTATTGCCGCCATTCGGCCAGCACTTCGGCGTCGGTTTCTTCCGCGCAGTAGCGGTCGGCCGTCTCGGCGAACGCCTGTGGCGGCAGCAGTTCGGACAACGCCCAGACGGCGGCGCCGCGCACCAGCGGCGAAGGATCGCCGAGATGGCGCTCCGCCGTCCCGGCCAGCGCGGGCGTGGCTGAGTTGCCGATGGCGACCAGCACGTTGCGCAGGAAACGGTCGCGGCCGATGCGCTTGATCGGCGAGGCGGAGAACTGCTGCCGGAACCCGGTCTCGTCGAGATCGGCGAGTGCGGCCAGCGACGGCGAGACGCGATCCTCGCGGGCTTTGAGTTTCGCCTCGCGCGTGACCTGCGCGAACTTGTTCCATGGACAGACGGCGAGGCAATCGTCGCAGCCGTAGATGCGATTGCCGATCGCCTTGCGGAATTCGCGCGGGATCGGCCCCTCATGTTCGATCGTGAGATAGGAGATGCAGCGGCGCGCATCGAGTTGATAGGGCGCCGGGAAGGCGTTGGTCGGGCATATGTCGAGACAGGCGCGGCAGGTGCCGCAGGCATCGCTTTCCGGCGCGTCGTCAGGCAGGCGCAGCGACGTGACTATGGCGCCGAGGAATAGCCATGAGCCGAAGGCGCGGCTGACGAGATTCGTATGCTTGCCCTGCCAACCGAGGCCCGCAGCCTCTGCCAACGGCTTCTCCATCAGTGGGGCCGTGTCGACGAAGACTTTCACCTCGCTGCCGGTGCGCGCCTTGAAGCGGCCAGCCAGCACCTTCAGCTTGCCCTTGATAAGATCGTGGTAGTCGCGATTGCCGGCGTAGACCGAAATCGCCGCGCGATCCTTTTGCGCCAACGCTTCCAGCGGATTGCGGTCGGGGCCGTAGTTGATGCCGACCATGACGACGGAAGCAGCATCTGGCCAGAGCGCCCGCGGGCTCGCCCGGCGTTCGGCTTCGGTCTCCAGCCATGCCATGGTGCCATGGCGGCCGGCTTGCAGAAATTGGCGCAGGCGCGGCGTGGCGTGGGCGATGGCGTCGGCGCCGGTCACTCCGACTACGTCAAAGCCTTCGCGCTTGCAGTCGGCGACGATGAAACCTTTCGCCGCCGCCGGGTCGCCGATCAGAAGTCGAGATCGGCGTAGTGGCTGGCGGCGGGCATGCCGCGGACCTGGTCGGTGAGGAGCGCGCGGAACGACGGGCGCGATTTCACCCGCGCGTACCAGGTCTTCGCCATCGTGTTCTCTTCCCACGGCACCTCGCCAAGGTAATCAACGGTAGACAGTTCGGCGGCAGCGGCGAGGTCGGCGAAGGTCATTTCGCGCCCGGCCAGGCAATTCCGCCGCGCCACCAGATAACCGATATAACGCAGATGATACTTGATATTGGCGCGGGCGGCGCGAATGGCAGCGGCATCCGGCGGACCGCCGCCGTCGGCGACCTGCATGCGGCGCTTATAAACCTTCTCGGTCAGCAGGTAACCGGTGACCTCGGCATCCATCTTGGCGAGGAACCAAGCCATCAGGCGCCGGGTTTCGGCGCGATCGGCGGGGCTCGCCGGCATCAGCGCCTGCTCGCCGACGCGCACGCCCCGGGTCTCGGCCAGATATTCGGCGATGACCGATGCCCCCGCCACGACAGCGCCATCGTCATCGACGAACACGGGCAGCTCGCCGGAGGGGTTCAGCTTGACGAGGTCACCGCCGCGTTCCCACGGCGTTTCTTCGACCAGCACCGCCTCCTCGCCGTATTCGGCAAGGATGAGACGGACGAAGCGGGAGCCGGCGAGCAGAGGATAGTGATGAAGCGTCGGCATCGGGCTCTTCGGAGATTTCGGGAGAAGATGACGCGAGCCGACGCCCAAGACGACCGACACGGTTGGCGGGTATAGAACCCGCATCGGGCGGGAACAAGGCGATTCGCCTGGAACGAATCCGCGAGGGGATCAATGGACCTGAAAGCAATCATCGACGCCGTGGTACTCGGCGTCGTGGAAGGCGCGACCGAGTTCGTGCCGGTGTCATCAACCGCTCATCTGCTGCTGGCGCAACGTCTTCTCGGCTTCACCGGCGGCGGGCCAGCGTTCGCGGTCCTGATCCAGCTCGGCGCAATTCTCGCGCTGCTGTCGGTCTATGCGGCTCGCATCGTGCAGATCCTCACCGACCTGCCGCGCGACCCGAAGACGCAGCGTTTCGTGATCGGCGTCATCATCGCGTTCCTGCCCTCCGCGATTCTCGGCGTACTCTTCCATCACCTGATCACCGACGTCTTCTTCGCTTCGATCACGCTCATCTCGACCGCGCTCTTTCTCGGCGGCATCGTGCTGCTGGTCGTCGACCGCCTGCCGCTCCGCCCGCGGCGGACAAACATCATGGACTATCCGCTCGGCCTTGCCTTCGGGATCGGACTTTTCCAGTGCCTGTCGCTGATACCGGGCGTCTCGCGCTCGGGCTCGACCATCGTCGGCGCCCTCCTCCTCGGCACCGACAAGCGCTCGGCGGCGGAATATTCCTTCTTCATCGCCATCCCGACGATGCTCGGCGCGTTCGTGTTCGATCTCTACAAGAACAAGGACACTATGACGGGCAGCAATGTCGCGCTGATCGCCATCGGTTTTGTGGTGGCGTTCCTGTGCGCCTTGCTGGTGGTGCGCGGCTTTCTCGCCTTCGTCAGCGCTTACGGCTTCGCACCGTTCGGCTGGTGGCGAATCGCGGTCGGCATACTGGGGCTGGTCGCCGTATTCTTCTTCAACGCCGACGGACCACAGACGGCCGTCGCCTCAGTCGCCCAGGACCGGGCGCGGCCGATCGAACTGACCATGCAGGCGGAAACGATAAAGGTAGGATTCCAGAATGGCCTCTAGGCTGGTCGGCGCGATGCCGAGGCCCGCAAGGGTGCGGCCTTCCTTCTCAGCCACCTCTGAGACAACGTTGTCGATCTCCAGCTGGCGCAACTGATCGACAGTGATGAGCGGCTTCGGCAGGTACTGGAGGACCGTGGCGGCGGCGGTCGCCAGCGGCCACGGCAGGGGAAGGAGCAGGCGGCCGCGCTCGATGGTCGCCAGCACCAGCTCGATGCATAGCCGCAGCGTCTTTATCTCCGGGCCACCGAGTTCGTAGACGCGGCCGCTCTGCACCTTGCCATCGACCGCATCGACGATCGCAGTGGCGATGTCTCCGGCAAAGACCGGCTGGAAGCGGGTCTGGCCGCCGCCGAAAACCGGCAGGGCCGGCGACGCCCGGGCGAGCGAGGCGAGGCGGTTGAAGAAATGATCCTCCGGCCCGAAAGCAATCGACGGCCGGAAGACAATGGCGCCGGGCAGCGTCTCGAATACCGCGGCCTCCCCCGCCGCCTTGCTGCGGGCGTAGGCGGAGGGCGCGTCCTGGTCGGCGCCGATCGCCGATACGTGGATGAGGCGCCCGACGCGCGCCGCGCGTGCGGCCTCGGCGACGGCGCGGGCACCGAAGACATGCACCGCATCGAAACGCTGGCGACCGGTCTCGCTGGCGATGGCGACGAGGTTGACGACGGCGTCAGCATCGGTGACGGCGCGATCCACCGACCAGCGATAGCGGAGGTTCGCCTGGATAGGCTGGACCCACCCGACCATGCCCAGGGGCTGCAGGTGGCCGGCGAGATTGGGACGACGGACGGCGGCGCGCACCCGCCAGCCGCGCTTGAGGAGCGCGCGGACGACATGCCGGCCGAGAAAGCCCGAACCGCCAAACACGGTAACCAGGCCCTTGTCGGTAGTGGCAATCGGCATGGCCCGCGCTCCACTGGCCAGACGCCGCGATGGCCGCAGCGCCTGCCAGCAGGGGTCTTATCCGGGCGTGAGGTTTGCGTCCAGACCGGCGGAGCGTCGCGGCAGCCCACGCCGACGCACCACGTTTGACAACCCGGAAAGGCGTCCTTAAGCATCCCTCCCCGATGCCCAGGTGGCGGAATTGGTAGACGCGCACGGTTCAGGTCCGTGTGCCGCAAGGCGTGAAGGTTCGAGTCCTTTCCTGGGCACCATTTTTATGTTCGCGAATATTCGCGGACAATTGAGAAAACCTCAGAAATCTGCTAATTTTGCGGCCGTTTCGATCGCGGCTGTTCGCCATTGATTGCTGATAGCCAGCGCGAAATGGGGGCCTTTTTGGGGGCCTTTTTTGCGAGGCAGCGGAGGCGTGGCGATGGCGCTTACTGACATGACGGTGCGGAGCGCAAAGCCTCAGGGGAAGGAATACAAACTAGGCCGTGTTGACGGGTTTTGACGGGAGACCCGAGTTTTGATTCAAGGCTTCCTTTCTGAAGGAGGCAGCATTGAGTCGGGGCGATCTGACGGACGCGGAATGGCGCATTCTCAATTCATTGTTGCCGGAGCGGGGCGA
>DATCBY010000066.1:0-3953 GCA_036511595.1 Bauldia sp. | reverse complement strand
TCCCTCGTTCCGGGTCTCGACCGATCAGGAGTCGGGCCAGACCATCCTCAAGGGCATGGGCGAACTCCATCTCGACATCAAGGTCGACATTCTGAGGCGCACCTACAAGGTCGACGCCAACATCGGCGCGCCGCAGGTGGCGTTCCGCGAGCGTGTCACCAGGCGCGCCGAGGTCAAGTACACCCACAAGAAGCAGACCGGCGGCACCGGCCAGTTCGCCGAAGTGTCGATCGTGGTCGAGCCGAACGAGCCGGGCGCGGGCTATGTCTTCGAGTCCAAGGTCGTCGGCGGCGCGGTGCCGAAGGAATACATCCCCGGCGTCGAAAAGGGCCTCAACAGCGTGATGGGCTCCGGCGTCGTCGCGGGCTTCCCGGTGGTCGACGTCAAGGTCCAACTCGTGGACGGCAAGTATCACGATGTCGACTCCTCGGCGCTTGCCTTCGAAATCGCATCGCGGGCGGCGTTCCGCGAAGCGCTGCAAAAGGGCAAGTCGGTGCTGCTCGAGCCGATCATGAAGGTCGAGGTGGTGACCCCGGAAGACTACACCGGCTCGGTGATCGGCGATCTCAACTCGCGGCGCGGCCAGATCCAGGGTCAGGACATGCGCGGCAACGCCAACGTCATCAATGCGATGGTGCCGCTCATGAATATGTTCGGTTACGTGAATAACCTGCGCTCGATGAGCCAGGGCCGCGCAACCTTTACGATGCAGTTCGATCACTACGCGGAAGCGCCGGCCAACGTGTCGGCAGAAGTACAGAAGAAGTTTGCCTGATTGTCGTTGGCGGCAGTTAACGACTGAACGGAGAGTCAAATGGCCAAAGCAAAGTTTGAACGCAATAAACCGCACTGCAACATTGGAACGATCGGTCACGTCGACCACGGCAAGACGTCGCTGACGGCGGCGATCACCAAGGTGCTGGCGGAAACCGGCGGTGCGACGTTCACTGCGTACGACCAGATCGACAAGGCGCCGGAAGAGAAGGCGCGCGGCATCACGATCTCGACCGCCCATGTCGAATACGAAACCAAGAACCGGCACTATGCCCACGTCGATTGCCCCGGCCACGCCGACTATGTAAAGAACATGATCACCGGTGCGGCGCAGATGGATGGCGCGATCCTGGTGGTGTCGGCGGCCGACGGCCCGATGCCACAGACCCGCGAGCACATCCTGCTGGCGCGCCAGGTCGGCGTGCCCGCGCTGGTGGTTTACCTCAACAAGTGCGACATGGTGGACGACCCGGAACTGCTCGAACTGGTCGAGCTCGAAGTCCGCGAACTGCTTTCGAAGTACGATTTCCCCGGCGACAAGATCCCGATCGTCAAGGGCTCGGCGCTCGCCGCGCTCGAAGACAAGGACAAGAAGCTCGGTCACGACTCCATCCTCGAGCTGATGAAGAGTGTCGACGAGTACATTCCGCAACCGGAGCGTCCGATCGATCAGCCGTTCCTGATGCCGGTGGAAGACGTGTTTTCGATCTCGGGCCGCGGCACCGTCGTCACCGGCCGTGTCGAGCGTGGCGTGATCAAGGTCGGCGAGGAAATCGAAATCGTCGGCCTGCGCGATACCCAGAAGACCATCGTCACCGGCGTCGAGATGTTCCGCAAGCTGCTCGACCAGGGCCAGGCCGGCGACAATATCGGCGCACTGCTGCGCGGCACCAAGCGCGAGGAAGTCGAGCGCGGCCAGGTGCTGTGCAAGCCGGGTTCGGTCAAGCCGCACACCAAGTTCAAGGCCGAGGCCTACATCCTGACCAAGGAGGAGGGCGGTCGTCACACCCCGTTCTTCACCAACTACCGGCCGCAGTTCTATTTCCGCACCACCGACGTGACCGGCGTCGTGCATCTGCCCGAAGGTACCGAAATGGTGATGCCGGGCGACAACATCGCGATGGAGGTACACCTGATCGTGCCGATCGCGATGGAAGAAAAGCTGCGTTTCGCGATCCGCGAAGGCGGCCGCACCGTCGGCGCCGGCGTCGTCGCCGCCATCATCGAGTAACGACACAACATCGCTGTCATGCCCCGCGAAAGCGGGGCATCCAGTACCGCAAAGCCTAAGGTCAACTGCGACATTTCGTAATACTGGATCAGCCGCCTTCGCGGGTGATGACGGTGAAAGAGAAACAAGATGAACGGCCAGAACATCCGCATCCGTCTCAAGGCGTTCGACCATCGAATTCTCGATACGTCGACGCGTGAGATCGTGAACACGGCGAAACGGACCGGTGCTCAGGTTCGCGGACCGATTCCGCTGCCGACGCGCATCGAGAAGTTCACCGTCAACCGTTCGCCGCACGTTGACAAGAAGAGCCGCGAGCAATTCGAGATGCGCACCCACAAGCGCCTTCTCGACATTGTCGATCCGACCCCCCAGACCGTCGATGCCCTCATGAAGCTCGATCTGGCCGCCGGTGTCGACGTCGAAATCAAGCTCTAACTTTTAGCTCCCGTCCGACGCTAGCGGACAGAAAGAACAGGAAGCACGCCGATGCGCTCCGGAGTGATCGCACAAAAGGTCGGGATGACGCGGGTCTTTACGGAGGCCGGCGAACATATCCCCGTGACCGTGCTGAAGCTGGGCAATTGCCAGGTGCTGGGCCACCGCACCACCGAGAAAAACGGCTACGTCGCGCTGCAACTCGGTTCGGGCACGCGCAAGACCGTCTATCTGCCGAAGGCGGAGCGCGGCCAGTTCGCGGTCTCCAAGGTCGAGCCCAAGCGCAAGGTGGCCGAGTTCCGGGTGTCGGAAGACGCACTGATCCCGGTTGGCGCCGAAATCCAGGCCGACCATTTCGTGGTCGGGCAGTTCGTCGATGTCACCGGCACCTCGGTCGGCAAGGGTTTTGCCGGCGGCATCAAACGCTGGAATTTCGGCGGCCTGCGGGCTACCCACGGCGTCTCGGTGTCGCACCGTTCGATCGGTTCGACCGGCGGCCGCCAGGATCCCGGCAAGACGTTCAAGAACAAGAAGATGCCCGGCCACATGGGCGTCGATCGCATCACCACGCTCAATCTGCGGGTGGTGCAGACCGACGTCGCGCGCGGCCTGATCCTGGTCGAGGGCGCCGTTCCCGGCTCCAAGGGCGGCTGGATCGCGGTGCGCGACGCGGTGAAGAAGCCATTGCCGAAGGAGGCTCCCAAGCCCGGCAAGTTCAAGGTCGCCGGCGGCGGCGAGCAGGCTGCTGAAGCGCCAGCCGAGCAGGAGGGCGCGTGAGATGGAATTGAAAGTCACGACCCTTGAAGGCAAGGAAGCCGGCTCGGTCGAGCTCTCGGACGCCATTTTCGGCCTCGAGCCCCGCGCCGACATCATCGCACGCTGCGTGCAGTGGCAGCTCAACAAGCGTCAGGCCGGCACCCACAAGGCGCAAGGCCGCGCCGATGTCTGGCGCACCGGCAAGAAGATGTACAAGCAGAAGGGCACCGGCGGTGCCCGACATGGTTCTGCCCGCGTGCCGCAGTTCCGCGGCGGTGGCCGTGCGTTCGGTCCGGTGGTTCGCTCGCATGAGACCGGGCTGCCGAAGAAGGTTCGTGTCCTGGCGCTCAAGCATGCTTTGTCGGCCAAGGCCAAGGACGGCGGCCTGATCGTGATCGACAATGCGCAGCTCGAGGCCGCCAAGACCAAGGCCTTGATCGGGCACTTCTCGGGTCTCGGCCTGACCAATGCGCTGATCATCGACGGCGCCGAGCTGCATAACGGTTTCGCGATCGCGGCCCGCAACATTCCGAACATCGACGTGCTGCCGATCCAGGGCATCAACGTCTATGACATTCTGCGTCGCCACAAGCTGGTGCTGACCAAGGCGGCAGTCGATGCGTTGGAGGCGCGCTTCAAATGAAGAATATCGATCCGCGCCATTACGACATCATCGTGGCTCCCGTGGTGACCGAAAAGGCCACCATGGCCTCCGAACACAACAAGGTGGTGTTCAAGGTTGCGAGCAAGGCCA
>DATCBY010000065.1:0-86196 GCA_036511595.1 Bauldia sp. | reverse complement strand
CACCAGCGTCCATAGAAGAGCCCCGGCTGCGAAAGCTCCCGCGGCAACGACCCAGCGATCGACCGAACCCCGCCAGGTGACCGCCGCCATCAGGACGACCACAGCAGCGGGATAGAAATAGAACTCGCCGTAGTAGCCGAGCTTGCTCATGCGCGATATCCAAACGCCCATCCAACTTTACATTGCGTTGCAGCAAGACGCTGTGCAAATGAGGACAGTCAGAGGCGGCGAGTGCCCTGTATGACGGCGTCATCGCTGACAGCTCCCAAACAGGAAGCCGGCGACTGAGAGAGCCGACATCACGCTCCACCTGAGTTGAGGGCGTGGAGCAGGGGCCAAAGGCATCAAAATGACCGCCGAAACAGACGCGGAGATTCTGAAAAAGTCCGCCGCAACGGCCGCCAACTTGGCGAAGGATTTGCGCAAGAGCGCAGACCAACAGACTGCCGTAACAAACGCGCAGCATGTGACAGCCCACAAGCTCGAAGACCTCAGTGTCGATCTGGAAAAAGGCGCAGTCGACGTTAAGAAGAATTCGAAACCCAAATAGCCCGCAGCAGAGTTATCGCCCCCGGCATAGTCAGCGTCGACGCCCGGTTGCTCATTTGGTCGGAACGATGGGCGCAACGCACTCCTGGGTGTCGTTCTTCACGCTGTTGACCACCCAGCTCACCTTGTAGGACTTCATCAGGTCGGGGTCGTACGGTGTCATCATGGCTCGGAGCTGCGCGGGGCTCTTATCGGGATCGAGCCACCGATGATAGTACTCCGGGCTAAGCATAACCGGCATACGGTCGTGGATGCCGCCCACCAGCGGGTTCGTTTCGCCGACGATGATGGTCGTCGACAGAATCTCCTCGCCCGCGACCCGCGCGAACTCCCACAAGCCTCCAAACGCGAACGGCT
This sequence comes from Bauldia sp., assembly GCA_036511595.1. GTDB lineage: Bacteria > Pseudomonadota > Alphaproteobacteria > Rhizobiales > Kaistiaceae > DASZQY01. Next base: position 85,290 of record DATCBY010000065.1, on the reverse strand, counting down.
CCTCGTCGGCGCGGACGAAGCGCCACGGTTGCTTGCCGCCGTCGTGGGCGATCTGCCGCTCGAAGAAGCCCGTCGCCGGGATCAGCGCACGGCGCTTGGCGAACGCCTCGCGGAACAGTGGCAGCTCGTGGACGGTCTCGGCGCGGGCGTTGATGTGCGGGACCTTGGGCTTCTCCTTCATCCAGAACGGAATGAGTCCCTACCGCGCCATGACCAACTTGCGGGCGCCGTCACGTGGATCAACGCGGACGATCGGCACCTGGTCGGTGGGCGCGATGTTGTAGCGCGGCGGGAAGTTCGACGCCGGCAGGCGCCTCGCCCGGTAAAGCGTTGGGTACGCCGCGCGGGCGATGAGGTTGTCGTATCGGCCGCACATTAACGAAGAACCTAGGTCAGGGCAAAGCCGCGTCGAGGAAAAATACTGGAGCGTTGTCTTCGGTCCGGGCCCCCTTCTATGCAGATGGTCGACATGACCAAAAGCAAACCGCCCAGCCCTGGGGCGGGGTTGAGCGGCGTGGCAAACCTTCAGCCGGTTGTTCTTGGGGTCGCGGCGAAGGTCAGGACGTCTGCAGGAGCGTTGGATCCAACTGCCCGCTCAAGATCCAAACGGCGACGAACATCAACGCCAATGCGCCCGCCATCCAAAACCAAACGACATGCGCCTCCTGACGCTGTCTCGGGTGGGGACTTGGACGTTCATAAACGGACATGCCGATTCGGTAGCTTGGCGCTGTCAGCGAGTCGATTCGTGTCAACGGTATTGATCTGTGGATAGCGGGGAAAAGTCAGGGACGGGTGTGCAGAAGGCGATTGACGGCGCGGCCGACCTCGTCGGCGGTGGTCACGTAGCGCCTTCGCCGTTCACCTTACGTCGAGAACGCTACACGTAAATCGGTGTACCGCGCTGAAGGCAGCCAAACCCCGGCAGCTCCGAGAAGGCCCCCGGAAATCCGGGGAACAAGCCGCCCGGCCGGGACTATCTTCTCAACAAAGATGAGGATTGTCAGGCCGGCGATCCAGAGCAGATTCATGATGCCACCTACGAAGAGCAGTAGCATCAGGGCGACACAACATCCGAGACAGTATCACCGTGGGCAAGTCCAAGCCTGACCGCGCCCAAGGGCTCGCGATGAAACCCGCCGTGTGTGGTCAGAAAAACCAAAGGCGACTGGCAGGCTTGAAGGCAGGTATCCTTCAACGGTGTCCATTGATAGATCGCGACCGCAACAAGTAGAGCGCCTCCCAGGAGCGCGCTGCCCGTCGCCATCATCGGCGTCAGCAGAGCCAGTTCGATCAATCCCCACTGCAAGAGTGTCGCCACGGCGCTGAAGCCAATCCAGAGGGCGATATATCCCGCGAAGAACCAAATAGTGGATGTGACTGACACGCTGCCCTCAGCCGCCTTTCGACCCACTGCCGCGTAGAGCAGCACCGCGTCACGCAGGCGCAGCGATAGCGCGGCGGATCGCCTGATGAGCCGGAGAAACGAAGCGTCACGGCGGTCGGTCATGCGGCAGTGGCCGTGGGCACGTTTATACGCCGACGCCAACGAACCGCTTCGGCAACATGATGAGGCCCATGCATGCCTTCTGCGACGCCACCAATCTGCCCGGCGAAAAGGGAGTCCACGCGGGCCACTGCACGATCAGCACGTACGCGCCGGGCAAACCCTGCGGATGCCTATGGTGCTTCCGACGCGAGTGCGACGCGATCGCCTTCAGGGCGTGGTGCGAGGAGACACATCGTCGCCGGAGACAAGCCGCCGTGAGCGGGGCTGGCAAGCACTCACCGACGGCGCTAGAATATGCCTGGGGTGAGTTCAACATGCGCTGGGAAATGGAATCCGGAGACCAAAGGACCTTTACCGATGAACGTCCTCTTGTGGATTCTTCAGATCGCGCTCGCCCTATTCTGCGTAGCGGGTGGGCAATACAAGGTGTTCCACTTCGACGAACTCGCGAAGATGCCACAGACGGGCGCAATGTCGCGCGGCGTATGGGGAGCGATCGGCATCTTTGAGATGTTGTGCGCAATCCTGCTCATCGTCCCCGCCGCCACAAATTGGATACCGGTCCTAACCCCGCTCGCTGCCGCGGCGGTTGCATTGGAAGGCCTATCCCTAGCCTTCCTCTTCGCGCAGTATTCCCTCGCCCTGACCGCGACCAATCCGTTGATCTATGTCGTCGTGATGGGCTTGGTGGCGGCGTTCGTGGCTTACGGACGTTTCGCGCTCAAGCCGCTGGCTTGATCTCATCGTGGCGGTCATCATGCTCGGCACGTGGTGGCCTCAAGCGGGGCTAGAGGAACGCGAACGGAATTGCGCCAGCCGCCATACCACTAAGGCCCTCGCAAGGTGTAACATACGGGCTGCTGCGTTCTGTTGGCGCCCCTCAGTGGCGCGTAGCCTGAGCCGGGCGAGGTCACGGTGAAACACCTTGCTCGGCTCGCGGACACATGCGCCCAAGACATATTCGAGTTACGACCGATCGATATTGTGCGGCCGGACCGACGCCTTAGCGAGGAACCTCATGGTTGGATCACCCCTGAAACTGCCCATCTCGATGGCCCTCGGGCTGCTGCTTCTGACCTCTGGCGTTGCTCAAGCCGTGCAGAATAATGGCGGCGGCTACAAGCCTGGCCAAGATCCCTGCCAACTCACGTATCGGGCGTGCCTCAAGCGCTGCACGAAGTCCTACGGGCGAGACGGCACATCGGCATGTGAAGAACGCACGTGCTGGCCACAATATGTGGCGTGCACCAACAAGAATTAGCTCGCAGATGGCTGTTGACCGATCGGCTCAACGCATTCCGGAGTGTCGTTCTTCACGCTGTTGACCACCCGGCTGATCTCACCAGGAAGGCCGACGCAGCCCTCTACCGGTGCAAGGCGGAGAACGGCGACTTCACGTTCTACGACTGAGCTGCTGCTTCGGGACAGGGCGCTTCGCCTCGCGGGGGCGCGATACCTCGAACTCCTCGACCTCGGCGCCGAGTTGCTCGGCTTGCAGCAATTCCTTTTTCCACCGTTCGCTCGAGTAGGGCCCGATGGCTTTGGCGCATTCGACAACGATCTCCTCAACTTGCCGACGCTTGCGCCCGAACGGTCGTCATTTACGGCGGGATATTCCATGCGCCACCAGACCTGCCGAACGATCAGGTCTTCGCCAAACGGACGCGGCGCGTCATCGCGGTGTATCGACAGGTAGTTGCCGACACGGGGCAGCGAAGGGACTTCGAAATTCAGGGAATGGTCCGGCTCCAGGCTGCCGGTCTTGCGGACAACAATAGTGATTTTCTCCATGCGCTCCGTCTAACCTCCCGCCATATTCCGGTTGGCGGAACCGCCGCCTATCACCTGTTGCCCAACATCCCACTCGTCGGCTCCCAATGCAGCCGACATGAGAATGGTTCCACGAATTCATGCTTCGGCCAAGGATATACAGATCATGGCGAACACGTTGCGTTACACAGACAAGATTGTGCGCAGCCAATACTACGCTAGCGCTGGAACTTTGTTGTCGCTGTCGGGAGTTCCTGGTGGAAGCAGCCGCGCAGGCGGCCGGACGAATCCGCCCAATGAAATAACCCGTGCGTCGCCCTCGACCCCGCCGCGGCGCCGCCCGGTCCGGTGAAGGGGCAAAGAAGGAAATCGACCGGGCGATCGGTGTCGCGACGTTCCGCTACCCGCGGCTGTTGCGCGGCGGGCCACCGCCGTTGTCGAGTTGCTGGGCGAACCAGACGATCGTTCGGCAATAGACGTCCGCCTTGTTCCACTGGTGGAGCACTGTGAAGTTGGCGGTGCCCTCGCCCCACGGCTGGCCGGCGTGCCAGCCATAGCCCTTGAGATAGTTGGCGGTGGATGCCAGCACGTCGGGATAAGAGTGGATGAGGTCGCGCCGCCCGTCGCCGTCGAAGTCGACGGCAAATTTCATGTAGGACGACGGCAGGAACTGGGTCTGGCCCAATTCGCCGGCCCAGCCGCCCTTCATTGCCGCCGGCGAGAGGTCGCCACGATCGGCGATCTGCAACGCGGCCACCAGTTCGTTGGTAAAGAACGCCGAGCGGCGGCAGTCGTGGGCCAGCGTCGCCAGAGCGCGGATTGTTGGCGTAGTGCCAGTGCCGGCGCCAAAGCCCGTCTCCAGGCCCCAGATCGCGACCAGGATCGGGCCGGGAACGCCATATTGTTTCTCGATGCGAGCGAGGAGGCCGGCGTTGTCGCGCATCTTGGCGAGGCCGATCTCTACCTTGCCGGGCGGCACGCGCTTGGTGCGATAAGTCTCGAAGCTCTGCTTGAAGTAGCCCTGATGGTGGTCGAGGGCGATAATCTGAGGATCCGGAGTGACGCCGGTCAGGCCGGCCGAGATGGTTCGGCTGGAGATACCTGCCGCTTGGGCGTCCTTTTCAAAGTCGGCCAGCCAGGCCCCGAAATCGCCACCGCAAGCGGGCGCCGCATGAGCGCCGCCGGCGGCCATGAATAGAAGCGCTGCGGCAAAGAAACGGTCAAATCGCATCGAGATCAATTCTCCAGTCCGGGTGGACGAGGATAGCCAACCAACCGGCCGCCTCGATCCAAATCGGCGACGGCGCAACCGATTTTCAATTGTTGGATGCAACGCTTGCTCTCCGGCCACTCTGTCACAGCCGATCGACCAGCGTCAAAGGCCAGCATTTCTGCCGCGCGGCAAAGTGCCGGTGGACTTGGACCAAGCCTGCCTCTACTTTCAGCGTATTCTAGAGAGCCGAGATTCTGATGGATTATCAGTCGATTTTCGCCGAGGCGATCGCTGCGCTCCATGCCGAGCGCCGCTACCGCGTCTTCGCCGACCTTGAGAGGATCGCGGGCCGTTTCCCTTTTGCCACCTGGCATGCTGACAAGGGCGACCGCGAGATCGTCGTCTGGTGCTCCAACGATTATCTCGGCATGGGCCAGAACGAGACCGTCATCGCCGCGCTGAGCGAGACGGCGCGGACGATGGGCGTCGGCGCCGGTGGCACGCGCAACATCTCCGGCACCAACCACCCGCTGGTCGTGATGGAGCGCGAGCTCGCCGATCTGCATGGCAAGGAGGCGGCGCTGGTATTCACGTCCGGCTTCGTCTCGAACGAGGCGACGATCTCCACAGTCGCCAAGCTGCTCCCCGACTGCATCATCTTCTCGGACGAATTCAACCACGCGTCGATGATCGAGGGCGTCCGGCGTTCCGGGGTGCAGAAGGTGATCTTCCGCCACAACGATGTGGCGCATCTGGAATCGCTCCTGAAGCTAGCGTCTCCGGATCGCGCCAAGCTGATTGCCTTCGAGTCGGTTTATTCGATGGACGGCGACATTGCGCCGATCAGCAAGATCGCCGATCTCGCTGCGAAGTACGGCGCCATGACCTACCTCGATGAAGTCCATGCGGTCGGCATGTACGGTCCACGCGGCGGCGGTATCGCCGAGCGCGACGGCGTCATGGACCGCATCGACATCATCGAGGGCACGCTCGCCAAGGCGTTCGGAGCGCTCGGCGGCTATATTGCCGCCAGCCAGGCCATCGTCGACACGGTGCGCTCGTATGCGCCCGGCTTCATCTTCACCACCGCCCTGCCGCCCGGCATTGCCGCCGCCGCGCTGACCTCGATCCGCCATCTCAAGCAATCCGCCGCCGAGCGCGAAGCGCAGCAGCGCAACGTCGCCGAGACCAAACGGGCGCTGGCCGCCTCGGGCCTGCCAGTGATGCCCACCGAAACGCACATCATTCCGTTGTTTGTTGGCGACGCCGAGCGCTGCAAGCAGGCGAGCGACACGCTGCTTGAGCAGCACGGCATCTATATCCAGCCGATCAACTACCCGACCGTGCCGCGCGGCCAGGAGCGGCTGCGCATCACGCCGACGCCGTTCCATGACTCGGCGCTGATCGCCAGGCTCGCTGGTGCGCTGGTGGACGTGTGGGACAAGCTCGGCTTGCCGCGGTTCGTCGAGGGCGAAGAGCCGGCCCAGCGCGTCGCCGCGTCGGGCAACGCCCGCATCGCAGTTTTCCCGCCCGCCGGCGGCTAGGCTTCCAGCTTCGCCGCCAGCGCCAGAAGTTTCTCTATTGTGTTCCAGTTGCGCGCGGTCGCGGGGACGCCCAGAGCGCGCTCCAGCACCGTGTTGGTGACCTTCGACGTGCCGACCCCGTCGGGATAGTGGACGAAGAGTTCCCGGCGACTGAGCGCGAAGCGCTCGCCCGCCACCTTAACTGCCTTGAGGCGTTCGGCAGCCCCTGCCGTCGGCAGGTCGGCCGTGAAAGCGACGAGCATGTGGCCCGGGTCATCCCTTGCGGCCGCGGCGAACGGGTTGCGCGTCACCGCATCGGCGATCTCGGCGACGGTGCGCACCACGATCGCGGGACGGAAGCCGTGGCTCGCCTCAATGCTATCGGCGAGCTTCTTCGCCACCGTCTCGTCCGATCCGCCCGCGGTGAAAACGACGTTGCCGCTTTGCAGGAGGGTGGCCACCTTGGCGAAGCCGGCGGCCTCGCACAGCACCTTCAGCGCGGCCATCTTGATGATGCCCGTGCCGCCGACATTTACCGCGCGCAGGAGAGCGGCGTAGGCGGTCAATGCTTCGCCACCCATTCCGCCAGCCGCGCGGTCGCGGTGCGCAGTTGTCCGGCATCGCGAAGGAAACAAAGACGCAGGAACGCGCTACCGCCGGCGCCGAACGCCGAGCCCGGCGCCAGCCCGACGTTGGCTTCGTCGACCAGGCGGAGCGCCAGCCGGCGCGTGTCGTCCCAGCCGTCGAGCGCGAAGAACAGATAGAAGGCACCGTCGGGAACGGCGAAACGCGCGCGGCCGCTGGCGCCGAGGCCGTCGACGACGATGTCGCGTCCGGCCCGGGCGCGGGCCACCTGCAGCGCGATGAAGTCGTCTCCGTCGTTGACCGCGACAGTGGCGGCGCGCTGCATGAAGGCGGCAACACCGGAGTTGGAATACTGCATCAGGTTCTCGATCACCGGCCCAAGGATCGGCGGCGCCGAGAGCCAACCGACCCGCCACCCGGTCATTGCCCAGTTTTTTGACATGGTATTGACGAAGATGATGCGGTCGTCGGGTTGGGAGAGATCGTAGAAGGACGGCGCGCGGAAACCCAAATAGTAGAACCGGTGATAGACCTCGTCGGCGATGATCCAGATGCCGCGCTCGCGGGCGAAGGCCAGGATCGCGCGCAATTCGTCGGCGGTCGCCGTCCAGCCGGTCGGGTTGGAGGGCGAATTGAGGAAGATCGCCTTGGTGCGATCGGTGGCCGCGGCGAAGAGCTTCTCGAGATCGAGCGTCCAGCCGGCGTTGCCGAAAGTCATGGCCACCTCCACCGCCCTGGCGCCGCCGATGCCGACTGCGGCTGGGAAATTCGGCCACGTCGGCGTCGGCACGATGACCTCGTCGCCGTCGCCGGCAACCATGCGCACAGCCATCTGGATCGCATGCATGCCCGAGCCGGTGACGAAGAAGCGGTCCGCGTCAAACGGACGGCTATAGGTGCGGGCATGGTAGTGGGCGAGCGCGGCGCGCAGTTCCGGCAGGCCGCGCTGGTAGGTATAGAAGGTCTCGCCGTCGCGCAGCGACCTCGCCGCGGTATCGGCGATGAAGGCCGGCGTCGGCAGGTCTCCCTCGCCCACCCACAACGGAATCAGGCCGTCGCGATTGCGTCCGTAGTTGAATACCTCGACGATTCCGCTCTCGGGTGCATCGCGGGCTTCGCCGCGGAGCGCGGCAAGATGATCCTCGGGTCGCATGACTTTCCCGTTGTCCGGCGCATCGCAATCGCACGGCCGGCCAATCGCGTGGCCATGCCGACGCTCATGAAATGCCTCGGCCGGATCGATCGGCAACGCTGATCGACTGGCCTATTTTCTGGCGGCGAGGAGATCGCGAATCTCGCGCAGCAGTATCTGATCTTCCGTTGTCGGAGGAGTTGCCGGCAGTGGCGGCGGCTGACGCTTCATGCGGTTCATCGCCTTGACCACCATGAAGAGCACCCAGGCGACGATCACGAAGTTGATCAGCAGCGTAATGAAATGGCCGTAAGCCAAAGTCGCGCCGTTCTTCTGGGCGTCGGCGAGCGTTGCCGCCGGAGCGCCGTGCAGCTGCACGAACATGTTGGAAAAGTCGATGCCGCCCGTGACCACGCCGATGATCGGCATGAGGATATCGGCGACTACCGATCCGACCAGTCCGCCAAACGCAGCGCCGATGATCACACCGATGGCGAGATCGACCATATTGCCCTTGAGGGCAAATTCGCGAAATTCGGTCATCATGGACATTCGTGTCACTCCCCTTTTCAATCGCACGCAAGCGGTGCGATCCCTTTTCAGTAGGAAGTCTCCTAGCCTTCGGTTGACCGGCCGGCAAACCGCCCGCATGGTCCGACGCGACTTTTCGGGCGGTCGGCCGAGCCGTACAACTGCGGCCATCCCGGACCGAAAGAAGGCGCAGCGGCGGGGCTCGGATAAGGGATCGTAGGTGCGGGACACGAGCGAGACAGCCTGGTGGCGGAAGACCCGGCAGCTGGCGCTAGCGACGTTGGCCGGGCTCTGCGTCGTCGGTGTGCTGCCGCGGCTGGTAGCCGGGCTTCTCGACCGACGGGCGGTTCTCGGTTTGCCGCTCGGAACCTTCCTCGCAGTCGTCGCGGTGCCGCTGGTGATGCTGATCGCCATCTTCGCGTTCACCGCCCGCCAGCGAGGCCTCGACCGCGGCAACCACGTATCCGAGGATTAGGCGAGTTTTAATGGCCAGGCGATCATCGGCGACCACGTACGGCAGGTTGGCGACGCTGTTTGCTGTCGCCTTCGCTATTCTCAGCGCAATCCTCGCACTGCTTGGCTACTTCGGCCTGCCCGCCAATGTGCTCGGCAGCGTGCTCGGTGGCGCGGTGCTGCTTGCTTTCGGCGCCATCGGCATCAACGCCGCCACCATGCAGACGTCGGAGTTCTATCTGGCGGCCCGCGCGCTGCCGCCGCCGGTCAACGGCATCGCCAGCGCGGCGGCGGTCATTTCGGGCACCCTTTTCCTCGGTCTTGCCGGCAGCTACTTCGCCGATGCCAATGCAGCCGTCGCGATCACGATCGGCTGGTGCCTGGGTTTCGTCGTCCTGGCGGTCTGCTTTGCACCCTATTTCCGCAAGTCGGGCGCTTTCGGCGTCGTCGATTTCCTCGGCATGCGCTATGGTGGGCGAGCCGTGCGCCTGGCGGCGGCGCTCGTCGTTGGGCTGGCGCTTTTCGCCGCCACGGCGGCGGCGATGGTGAGCGCTGCGACCCTGACGGCCCTCCTCCTCGGCATTTCGGCAGGCACGGCGGTGGCCGTCGTCACCGCGCTCATTGTCGTGACGGCCGTCTTTGGCGGCGTGCGCGCGATCACCCGGACGGCGATGGTTGAATATATCGTTCTTGCCGCGGCATTCCTCGTGCCTGTCACGATCGTGGCGATCCGCGAATACGCCTCGCCCTTGCCCCAGCTCACCTTCGGATTCGCGCTCCGGGACGCCGCCCTGCTGGTGCTGGCAAGCGGGCGCGACCTGGCGCCCCCGCCGACAGGCCAATCGTGGGCCACAGCCGGCGGCGGCGAATTTACCTTCCTGGCCACCGTTCTGACGCTAGCGGCCGGCGTTGCTTCTCTGCCGCACTTGCTCATGCGCAGCGCCACGGTGCGCGGCCCCGATCGCGCCCGCCGCTCGGCGGCGTGGGGACTTCTGTTCGTATTGCTCATCATCGCCGCCGCGCCCGCCTATGCCGCGTTCGCCCACTTTCTGATCCTGCGGGAGGTGGTCGACGGGCCCATCGAGAACCTGCCCGACTGGATTTTCACGTTTGGCAATCTCGGCCTGATCAGAATTTGCGGGGTCGAGGCGGTGTCCGTCGATGCCGTGCTGGGTGCGTGCAGCGGAGCCGCGGGCTTTACCGGCAACCTCGCGGCAAGCGATCTCTCGATGAGCGGTGACGGGCTGGTACTGGCCGCGCCGGCAATCTTCGATCTGCCCGCGGTCGCATCGGCCCTTGTGGCACTGGGCGCACTGGCCGCCACACTCGCTGCTGCCAAGGCCATGGCGTTCGCAGTGGCAAGCGCGATCGGCCACGATCTCTATGGTAGCGCGCGCGAGGTGCATCCCTCGGCCGGCCGCCAGCTCATCGTCACGCGCGTTCTGCTGGTTGCCATTGTGCTTCTGGCAGCGTGGCTCGCGAGCGACGCTCCGGACGTTGCGTTCGCGCTCGCGCCGGCGGCGATTTCGCTGTCGGCCGGCGCGCTTTTTCCTGCCCTGATCCTCGCGGTCTGGTGGAAAAGGGCGACCGCCAACGGCGCCGTCGCCGGCATCCTCACCGGGCTTGTCGTCACCGGCGGCCTTATTCTCGACCGGCGCTATCCCGGGTTTCTGCCATTCGGCCGGCTTGGCTTCAGCGAACTGACGGCGGCGATCGGGGGAATGCCTCTGGGTTTCTTGGCCGCGATCGGCGTCAGTCTTGCCTCCGAACCGCCGGCGGAGGAACGTCAGGGTATTGTCGATGCCATCCGCCGGCCGGGCGGCGCGCCATTTGTCCAGGAAAGCGAAAGCCTATGACCGAGGCGCGCCGCGGCCTGTTTCCTGCGCTTGAACCCTTCGCCAGCCACCGGCTGAAGGTGTCGGACCTGCACGAGATTTTCGTCGCCGAATACGGCAACCCACACGGCACGCCGGCGGTCATCCTGCACGGCGGGCCCGGCGCCGGCATGAACCCGACGATGCCGCGTTTCCACGACGCCCAAGCCTATCACATGGTGCTTTTCGACCAGCGTGGTTGCGGCCAGTCGACGCCCTACGCGGAACTTCGTGAAAACACGACCTGGGATCTGGTGGCTGACATTGAGCGCATCCGCGCGCATCTCGGCATAGACCGCTGGCAGGTATTTGGCGGCTCGTGGGGATCGACGCTGGCGCTTGCTTACGCCGAGACCCATCCGGCGCGCGTCACCGAACTGCTGTTGCGCGGCATCTTCACGCTCCGCCGCGACGAACTTGAGTGGTTCTACCAGAAGGGCGCATCGTTCATTCAGCCGGAGGCCTTCGCGGAATATCTGAAACCGATTCCGGAAAGCGAACGCGGCGATCTCATCGCTGCGTATTACAAGCGGCTCACCGGCGCCGACAAGGAAGTGCAGCTTACCGCCGCCCGCGCATGGGCCACGTGGGAAGGTAGCACCATCTCGCTTCTGCCCGACGCGGCGCGCGCCGCTGCCTTTGGCGAGCCGCGCTACGCGCTCGCCTTCGCGCGTATCGAGTGCCACTACTTCCAGAACCGCGGCTTCTTCGACCGCGACGACCAGCTTCTTGCCAACGCCACCCGGCTGAAGGATGTGCCGGGTGTCATCGTGCACGGGCGCTATGATCTATGCACGCCGGCATCGACTGCCTTCGAATTGCATCAGGCGTGGCCGCTCGCCGACTACCGCATCGTTCCCGACAGTGGACATGCGATGACCGAGCCCGGCATCGTCCACGAACTGGTCAGCGCTACGGAGCGCTTCAAGGCTTAGTTTCAGCCGGCGCTTGCCGGGCGATGCTTGAGAGCGCGGATCATGACGACGAGGCGATGGACGGCCTGCCCGGCGAATCCCGGCCGCTTCGCCGTTGACGCTGGAGCTGCTGTCGGCACGAGCTTCGGTTCACCTGTCTCGAGCCTGGAGACGCGGCCGTCGAGGGCAGCGACCGTGGTGGTGAGTTTGGCGACCTCAACGGCCAGCGCATCCAGCCGCGCCTTCAGGCCGGCGTCTTCGCCGGCGAGCGCGTCGCAATACCAGACGCCTGCCTGCTGATTGCAATGCGATACCGCTCCGCTCGTCGTGTCCAGGCGAACGAACCCACCCGGGGCGGCGCTGAGGACATAGCGCTGCGCCCGGTCGCCGGCGGGCGGCTTCGGCGTGGCCTCTGTAACCGACGCGGCGACCGCAACGAAAACGGCAACGGCAAACAGGGGGCGGCGGATTTCCGGGCGCATACTCGGCGACCTCAGGTGAACGGCGGCCTCGACCCGAACCTGGCAGCCGCGCGCGTCGTTAGCCAAGTTGCCTTGCTGCATCGCCATCGCGCCGCTAGGTTCGCGCGCAATCGGCGGCGAGGCGGCAGGGCATGGCGACTATCTACAAGATCTGTCCGGCCGAACTGTGGCAAGCCGCCGTCGGCGCGGCCGAGTTCCGCGGGTCGCCAATCGATCTTGCCGATGGCTTCATCCATTTCTCGAGCGCTACGCAGGTGGGCGAAACGGCCGCCCGGCACTTCGCGGGCGTCACCGGGCTGGTGCTGGTCGCCTTCGACGACGCGACCCTGGCGCCGCCGGTCCGCTATGAGCCATCGCGCCGAGGCGCCCTCTTCCCGCATCTTTACGGCCCGTTAGACCCGAAGCTGGCGCTGTGGGTGCGCCCCATCGCGCTGGACACCGACGGCCACCACGTTCTTCCCGATCTCGCCCCATGATCTACGAAGCGCTGCGGCCGCTTCTCTTCCGTTTCGACGCAGAGATCGCCCATCAACTGGCGCTGGGCGCGCTCGCGGCCGGTCTCGCCCCGCGCACCCGCATGGATTTTCCGCACCTGCATCGGCGCGTCCTCGGCCTCGATTTTCCCAATCCTGTCGGGCTCGCCGCCGGCTTCGACAAGAACGGCGAAGTGCCCGACGCGGCGCTGGCGCTCGGTTTCGGTTTCGTCGAGATCGGCAGCGTGACCCCACGGCCGCAGCCCGGCAATCCGCGCCCGCGTCTCTTCCGTGCCGAGGAAGACCACGCCATCATCAACCGCCTCGGCTTCAACAACGAAGGGCACGACGCGGTCCACGCCCGCCTCACCGCGCGCAAGAAACGCGGCATCGTCGGTATCAACCTCGGCGCCAATCGCGACAGTTCCGACCGCATCGGGGACTACGTTGCCGGGGTGACACGCTTTGCCGACGTGGCGAGCTACCTGGCCATCAACATCTCGTCGCCGAATACGCCGGGCCTGCGCGACCTGCAGGAGACGGAGGCGCTGACGCGGCTGCTCGCCGCCGTCGCCGAGGCGCGCGCCGCCGCACCGCCGCATCCGCCCGTTCTCGTCAAGATCGCCCCCGACCTCGACGACGACGCGTTAGCCGCGATCGCCGATACCGTCATCGCGGCCGGAATCGAAGGCATGATCGTGTCGAACACAACGCTTTCGCGCGACGGGATTTCCGATCCGGGACTTGCCAGTGAAGCCGGCGGCGTATCGGGCCGGCCGCTGTTCGCGCCGTCCAACAAGATGCTGACGCGGCTCCGCGGTATGGTCGGCGACAAGCTGGTGCTGATCGGCGTCGGCGGAATCGACTCGGTAACTGCGGCGCGGCAGAAGCTCGCCTCCGGGGCCGACCTCGTCCAGCTGTACACCGGCATGGTCTACGCGGGACCAGGTCTCCCCGGCCGCATCGTCAGGGAGCTGGCGCGGCGGGCTGACCGGCAAATGCCGGACCAATCCTGACGCGGCTTCGCCAGAGCAACGTCAGCCCACGCGTTGCCAGAAAGACGAGCAGCGCGATCCACCAGCCGGTGATGCCGAGTGGCATCGCCAGCAGCCAGCCGGCAACCAGATAAACGCCGAGCGAAACCAGCATTGCGTTGCGCATGTCGACGGACCAGGTGGCGCCGATGAAGACCCCGTCCATCTGGTAGGCCAGCGTTCCGAATAGCGGAAACAGCGCCGCCCACACGAGCACGTTCCGCGCCGCCGCCCGGACCGGCAGGCTGGTACTCATAAGATCTACAATGGCGCCCCCGGCGGCGAGCATGACGATCGTTAGCACGGCGCCGACCGCGAAGCCCCAGAGCACCGTCAGCCGCACCGCTCGCTCGAACGAAGGCCGGTCGCGCGCCCCGATGGCACGCCCGGCGAGTTGTTCAGCGGCGGCCGCGAGCCCGTCGAGAAAGAAAGCGGCGAAGACGATGAGGTTCATCAGGATTTCGTTGGCGGCCAGGACTACATCGCCGGCGGCCGCGCTTCGCGAGGTGAAGACCGCGAAGGCGAAGAGCAGGGCGAACGTGCGGATCATGATGTCGCGGTTGAGCGCGACCAGGCGCCCGAAGGCCGCGCCGTTGAAGACTTCCGCCAATCGTGGACGATCGGCGCGGGCGGTCAGGGCGAAAATAAAGATGACACCCAGCGCCGCCGCGCTGGCTTCCGCAGTGACGCTTGCCCAGCCGACGCCGGCGACGCCGAAACCCAGGCCGTGCACCGGCACGATGCCGAGCACGATATTGATGCCGTTCAGCACGATCTGCAGACAGAGGCCGAAACCGGCGCGGCCAAGACCGATGAGCCAGCCGAGCACCACGTAGTTGGCGAGCGCCAGGGGCGCCGCCAGCACGCGGACATCCCAGTAGGTCCGGGTCGCCGCCTTGACCGCCTCGCTGCCACCGATGAGTTGCTGCGCAATCGTGATGACGATGGGTAGCTGCAGGACAATCACCGCCGACCCGAAGCCAATCGCCAGGGCGAGAGCGCGATAGAGGGTCGCCGCGATGGCCCGCCGGTCCCCTGCCCCCAACGCCTGCGCCACCAAGCCGGTTGTCCCGGCGCGCAGGAAATTGAAGGTCAGGAAGACGATGTCGAAGATAACGCCGCCGATCGAAACGCCGCCGACGAGCGCCGGCTCGCCCAACCGCCCGATCACCCCCAGACTGACGATACCAACCAGTGGTGTCGTCAGGTAGGCGAGCGTCATCGGCAGCGCGATGGCGAAAACGCCACGGTGGGTGACGGCAAAGGGTTCCGGCGGCGGCAGCGCCGTCATCGGACTTTGCGCCCGCCCGTCGATCTAGGGCCTTGCGGGCGGGCGACGGTTGAAGCGCAGGAGACGCATGACCAGCCACACCGGGAACACGATGATGGCGCCCAGCAGGAAATAGCGCCACGCCCAGGCGAGCGTCTCGAAGCCGCTGTCGTAGATGCGCTGGAGAAGTCGAACGAAACTATTGACGATGTCGAACGGCGAGACGCCCAACGCGGTGAGGACGATCCCGACGATAAACGAGAACACGATGAGCTGGAGCAGCACGCGCGCCGGTGAGCCGCCAAAAAACCGGGTCAACGAATTGTCCATACCATTCTCCCGGCAGCGAGACAGCATGCGCCCGCAGCGCCCTTATACGGCGACGGCGCTGGCGCGGTCCATATCCTTGCCGTCGGGCGGCGGTCTTGCCGAATGCCGGTCGCAGGCCGCTCACCCGGCCGCGGGCGAGGAGTGGTGTCAGGAATTCCGCCGTCAACGGTTCGGCGAAATAGAATCCCTGGGCGTCGCGACAGCCCCATGCCTTGAGTAATTCCAGCTGGTCGTTCGTCTCGACGCCCTCCGCCACAAGATCGATGCCAAGCTCCCGCGCCAGGCCGATCATCGCCCGGACGATCGCGGCGCCGCCCGGCTCGGTGGCGATCGAATCGACGAACGCCTGCGCGACCTTGATGCGGTCGACGGGGAAGCGGCGGAGATAATCCAGCGACGAGTAACCGACGCCGAAATCGTCGATGGCCAACCGGATACCGCGATCGCGCAGGCGTTGGAGCACGTCGTTGTGGTCGCGCGATGCCGCCATTAAGACGGTCTCGGTCAGTTCGAGTTCCAGTTTGGACGGCGGCAGGATCAAAAATGGTTCGGCGATGGCGGCGATGACCTTGTCGGCGAGAGCAGAGGCATCGGACGGTCCGCTGATGTTCGCCATCATGACGGCAAACTCTTCACCGCCAAAGCGGGCGACGATGTCGGTACCCCGGATATTGGCCCGCAAGCGCATGGCGACTGCCTTGAGAAGCTCGTCGCCGGCCAGATGCCCGAGAGTGTCGTTGACGTCCTTGAACTGGTCGAGGTCGAGATAGAGCACCGCAAAATCGGCGGCCCTGCGCCTGACAGTGACGATCTCCCGATGAACTTCCTCGAGGAATACTGCCCGGTTGGCAATTCCGGTCAGCCCGTCCTCGCGCGCTGCCTTGAGGATCTGTGCCTCCGCCGCCTTGCGGCCGGTGATGTCGCGGAAGAACCATACCCGGCCGAGATATTCGCCGGCGGCGGTGTGCAGAACTCCGGTGTGACGATCGAGCCATCGTCCATCGCGCGTTTCCACTTCGTCGTGACCGCGCTCCTCGGGATGCTCATAGACGTAGCGGACACGATCCACGAATGCGGCGGGATTCTTCACCAGCGAGGTAACCTTGGCGAGGATGGGCGCATCGTCGTTCGCCTGAAGAAGCTCCAGCGGTACGCCCCACATGTCGGCGAAGCGCCGGTTGTAGGAGATGATCCGCGCGGCGGCATCGACCACGAGAATTCCGTCGCGGGAGGTCTCCATCTGGATGTTGAGGAGCATGTTGGCGAACTGAAGCTTCTCCTCGGCGTTCTTCAGGTCGGTGATATCGGTGTCGGTTCCGACGATGCGGGCCGGAGAGCCGTCCGGCAACCATTCGACGGTCGTTGCGCGGCCTTGAATCCACAGCCAGTGCCCGTCGCGGTGCCGCTCGCGATATTCGGTCGTGCGAACCGCGGCGCCGCCGGCCTTGTGCTCCTTGACCTCGTCGAGCACGTGTTGCCGATCGTCGGGATGAATCCGGGCAAGCCATTCATCCTGCCCGTCGGCGATCTCCGCGTCGCCCGGCAGGCCGCGCATCGTCTTCCATGTAGCGGAGAAGAAATCGCGCTCGCGGCGGAAATCATATTCCCAAACGCCCAGCCCGGCACTTTCCAGCGCGTATTTCGAGCGGTTTTCGGTTTCGGCGAGCGCCTGCTCGACTTGCTTGCGCCGATCGATGTCGATCACCTGCACGGTGAAACCGATGGGGCGACCACCAACCAGCAGGAGCGACGGCATCGCCAGCACCCATGTAGCCGAGCCGTCCTTGTGCAGGTAGCGGAGTTCCGTCTGGTAGCGCGTCCCCTCGCCGCGGATCAGGCTGCGGTTGCGTTGCCCGACAGCGGCAATGTCGGCGGGGTGAACGATATTTACGGTCGCAAAACCGAGGCACTCGTTGGCGCCATAGCCGAGGAGATGTGGAACGAACGATTGGCGTACACCACCACGCCGTCGGCGGTGGTGATGAACGTTGGGATCTCGGCATTCTCGATAACGTTACGCAGTAGGGCGTCACGGTTGTCGAGACCAAACGCGGAATCCCCAGCTTGCCGGGTCGTTCCCTCCACCATCGGGACAACATGCATCACGATTCTTAATATCGATTTTCTGGGAGGCCGGATCTTTGTGGTAAACGCCGCGTTGCTCTCGCCTCCCGGGTGACAGAAAGCCTGAATTTCCCTGAGCGCGTCGGTCTGGCCTAGTCGTGCATGACCTGATAATTCTGCGCGGTTCCCGGGATTTCCAGGCGACACCGGAAATAAGGTCGCGGGTGTAGTTCAATGGTAGAACGGCAGCTTCCCAAGCTGCATACGAGGGTTCGATTCCCTTCACCCGCTCCAGCGTCTTCTCTGAACGTTGAAACACCAGTTTCGAATGCTTTGGCCCGGCGCGGCTGGACTAAAGGCGAGCCTTGCGCAGCCTGAGCGCGTTGCCGATCACCGATACCGACGAGAAGCTCATCGCCGCCGCGGCGATGATCGGCGACAGCGTCAGCCCGAAGGCCGGATAGAGGACACCGGCGGCGACCGGAACCCCAAGCGCATTGTAGGCAAATGCAAAGAAGAGATTCTGGCGGATGTTGCGCATGGTCGCTACCGCCAGATGGCGCGCCCGCACGAGCCCGCCCAGCTCGCCGCCCATCAGCGTCATGCCGGCACTTTCAATGGCGATATCGGACCCTGCCCCCATGGCGATGCCGACGTCGGCCAGCGCCAGCGCCGGCGCGTCGTTCACCCCGTCACCGGCCATGGCCACGCACCGGCCCTGGCGTTTCAGGTCGGCGACGATGGCGCCCTTCTCCACCGGCGTCACCCCCGCGTGCACGTCGGCGATGGCGAGATGCCTCGCCACCGCCTCGACGGTGGCGTGGTTGTCGCCGCTGGCGACGACGATGCGCAGGCCGAGGCGTTGCAATTCCGCGATCGCGGCGGCCGCTGACGGACGCAGCTTGTCGGCAACCGCGATAAGGCCTGCGGTCTTGCCGTCGACGGCAACGAACATCACCGTCTCGCCCTCGCCACGCCGGGTGGCCGCCGCCGGTTCGTGCCCGGCGAGCGATGCGCCTTCGCGCGCCATCAGGCGGGCGTTGCCAACGGCGATGCGCCGCCCGGCAACCATCCCGCGGACGCCCTCACCGGGTATGGCGGCAAAATCCTTTGCCGGGTCTGGTGCCGGCGTGCGCGCCCGCGCCGCCCGCACGATTGCCGCCGAGAGCGGGTGCTCGCTGCCCGCCTCCACCGCGCCGGCAAGCATCAGCACATCGCCTTCGGAAAAGCCGGCGAACGGTTCGACTGCCGTCACCTCGGGATGGCCTTCGGTCAGCGTGCCGGTCTTGTCGATGAGGAGCGTGTCCACCCGCGCCAGTCGCTCCAGCGCTTCGGCGCTGCGGATGAGCACGCCGGATTCGGCACCCCGGCCGGTCGCCACCATGATCGAGATCGGGGTGGTGAGCCCAAGAGCGCAGGGGCAGGCCACGATGAGGACGCTGACGGCGGCGACCAGCGCATAGGCCAACGACGGCGACGGACCGGCGACATACCAGATCAGAAAGGCGGCGACGGCAATCGCCATCACGATCGGCACGAACCACGCGGAGACGCGGTCGGCGAGGCCCTGGATGGGGGCACGCGAACGCTGTGCCTCCGCCACCATCGCAACGATGCGGGCCAGCGTGGTGCCGGCGCCGGTCCGCGCCACCTTCAAATCGAAGCTGCCATTGCCGTTGACGGTGCCGCCCGTGACTCCGTCGCCGACCGCCTTCATCACCGGCAACGCTTCGCCAGTGATGAGCGACTCGTCGACCGCGCTGCCCCCGGACACAACGACGCCATCGATTGGCACGGTGTCGCCGGGCCGCACCCGCAGAACGTCGCCGACCTTTGCGGCCTCCAGCGCGATCTCCCTTGCCGCTCCATCCGCCACGACCTTCCAAACGATCTTAGGGGCGCGCCGCAACAGCGCGCGGATGGCATCGCCGGTGCGGGAACGGGCGCGCAGTTCGAGCACCTGGCCGAGAAGCACCAGCGCGGTGATCACGGCCGCCGCCTCGAAATAGAGCGGCATCCGGCCATGATGGTCGAGCATGGTGGACGGAAATACGCCGGGGGCCAGCGTCGCGACGGTGCTGTAAAGAAACGACGTGCCGGTGCCGAGGGCGATCAGCGTGAACATGTTGAGGTGGCCGGAGCGCAGCGATTGCCAGCCGCGCTCAAAGAACGGCCAGCCGCAGACGATGACCGCAGGGATCGCCAGTGCCAACTCGAGATACTGCTGACTTGCCGGCGAGAGCCGGGGCAGCAGGTCGATGCCGAGAAAATGCGCGGCCATGTCGAGAACAAGAAAGAAAAGCGCCAGCGGTGCGGCCAACGCGAGGCGCCAGGCCATCGCGCGGAGTTCGGGGTTAGGCCCGTCGTTGGCGGTCGGCACCATCGGCTCTAGCGCCATGCCGCAGATCGGGCAACTACCCGGCGCGTCGCGGACAATCTCGGGGTGCATGGGGCAGGTGAACAGCGTGCCGGGGGTATCGGGCGCAGCGGTTGCCCATCGCGATCCGTCGTCGCGGTGATCGTTCTTGTGATGATGGTGCCCCACACCGGCACCGTGGTGGTGCACGTCTCCGTTCGGCGTGGCCGGCGCGAGATACCTCCGCGGATCGGCAACGAATTTCGCCCGGCAGCCGGGCGAGCAGAAATGATAGGTTGTGCCGTCGAGGCGGTAGATCGGCTTGTTCGCGTCGAGGCGCACCGCCATGCCGCAGACCGGATCTATGGCGGTCGCCGCCGGTTCAGTCTGCAATTCAGTCGAAGCCGGCACTGGCGTCGCTCGATGGTTTACGCGGCGGGCCATTCACAGGCGCGGGGGTCAGCGTTTAGTACATAGGCGCAACGCCTGTCCGATCAACCATCGTGTTGTCGCGTGAGGCGGAGACCGAATTCATCCGCTTCGCCGGCGCGAAGCTGCCCTGCCCGCCGTTGACATGGCGGCGATGCGGGGTTTTTTCCCAATGATGGGGCCGGAGGGCGAGGTCGATCAGCGCGCGGTACGTCGCCAGAGACATCAGCAACCAGTACGCCGGCAAAAGTAGTATTCCGCGGATCGCCGCGCGCCGGTCGCGCAGAGTCAATGCCCGTTCGGCAAGCAGCGCCATCTCCATGTATCCGCCGACGAGATTGAAGAGGTTGAGGCCGAGCACCATGGAATCGAGCACGCCGCCATCGCCCCAGAGCGCCATCGGGTCGGCCAGAGTAACGAGCAGCGCCACCAGGTAGATCGGGTAAACCATCGACGACACGATCAGGCCCGTGCTGACGAGTCAGAAGCCGAGCGAGCCGATGAATCCGAGTTCGCGAACCAGCCGTTGCGGATGGCGTGTGTGGACCACCATGTTTGCATCCAGCCCTTAAACCAGCGGGAACGCTGACGAAACCAGGGTCCGATGGAGATGGGAGCGTCTTCCATGGTCGGCAGGTCGATCGTGGCGGAGCGATAGCCAAAGCGCGCCAGCCGAAATCCGATGTCGGCATCCTCGGTGACGTTGAAGGGATCCCACCCGCCGACCTTCTCCAGCACGATGCGCCGGAAATGATTGGACGTGCCGCCCAGCGGCAGCGGCATGCCGAGGGCGGCCAGCGCCGGCAGGAGCCCATCGAAGAGCGCCGCGTACTCGATGGCAAAAAGCAGCGTCAGCCAGTTGTCGTCGCCATTGTCGATGACCAGTGCCGACTGGAGGCAGGCGAGATCCGGCCCCGACCGCGCGAATGTCGCGTAAGCCTGACGCAGCTGCTGCGGATGCGGGCGGTCCTCGGCATCGTACACAGTAATGAAGTCGCCGCGCGCGAGCGGCAGGGCAAAGGCCAGCGCCTTTGGCTTGGTGCGCGGCCCGAGCGGCGGCACGATCACTATCTCGAACGGCGGGCCGGGAATAGCACGCTCGGCCGCGGCTATGGTGGCACGGTCGTCGGCCTCGATCAGCAGTTTGACGTCGAGGCGATCCTGCGGCCAGTCGAGTGCGCCGACGCTGGCAATAAGGTCGGCCACAACGTTGGCCTCGCCATAGAGCGGCAACAGGATGGTGTACACGGGTAGATCGCGTTCACTGACAGTCGGTGCCGCGGCAGCCAGCGGTCGCCGGTCGACAAATCCAGCGGCGACGAAGCGGAGCGCTGAGACGCGAAAAAAGAGCATGCCGCCGATGAGATCGATGGCGACCAGCGTGCCGATGGTATCGAAATAGATGCCGGCCGCCGCGAGCAGGCAGAGCAGGAGCGCGCCGATCGCCTGCGGCGACGTCACCACCACCCGCGCCGAATGCTGACGATGGCGCGCGGCGAGACGATCGACGGCATCGTCAGCGAGGTGCGCCGCGGCGGATCGGACGAGCGCGGCGCGGATCGCCGCGGGCGTCGCCACGCGCAGGCGGTTGCGCATCTCGGGGAACTTCCGCAACCAGCGGCCGACTAATGGCAGCATGGTTTCTTCCGGTGCGAAATAGGCGAGATGATCGCCGTCCGCGGCGATAGCGAACGTGCCGTGGCGGATGGCCGCAATGTCGGCCGGCCCGGCCTGCCCGAGGTGGACGACCGGTGCAAACGGCAGCCCCAGCCGCCGTGCCCGGTCGGCATAGACGTCTGTTTCACCAGCAGCGCGCACATCCGCGCCGGGATGACCGGTTGGAACGCCCCCAAGCACTCGCACGCCCCCCGAGGAGCAGCGACACTCGTACGCGTGTCCCCGCCGCTGCCCTTCGGGCTATAGTGTTGCCTGATTTTTCTCTTGCAACCAAGGCGAGAGTTCGCCGCTTAACCTCCGAAGGCCATGTTTTCTAGACGAATTTCGCCCCGAATCGGCCTGGTTGCAGCCGGTTGCCTATTCACAGTTGCACCAACGCTCTTCTGGCTGGCGGTCGGGTCGGGCGCGGCGCAGCCGGCGGCATCAGCGAGTGCCAGCATCGCCGCGGCCAACAACGCGGTCGTCATCCCCGATTTCTGGGATCCCCGCCGCCGCGTCGAGCGACCGGCGCCCGGCAGTGTGCAGGCGCTCCGCTTCATCACGACAGATGATTTTCCGCCGTTCAATTTCCTCGATGCCGACGGCCATCTCACCGGCTTCAACGTCGATCTCGCCCGCGCCATCTGCGCCGAGCTCGCGATCCCGTGTACCATCCAGGCACGCACCTGGAACGAACTCACCGACCGCGTCGTTGACAAGACCGCGGATGCGGCAATTGCCGGCATCGCCATCACTGCCGACACGCGCACGCGCCTCGACTTCTCCGACGTGTATCTGCGCGCACCCGCCCGGTTCGTCGTACGACGCGGCGATGGGGCGCTGGTGCCGACGCCGGCGGGACTGAAAGGCAAGACGCTCGGCGTCGTCGAACACACGGCGCATGAGGCATACCTCGCGGCAATGTTTCCCGAGGTGTCGCGCAAGCTCTATCCGACGCCCGACGCCGCGCGCGCGGCGCTAGCCAAGGGCGAGGTCGACGCCCATTTCGGCGACGGCATGCAACTCTCCTTCTGGCTGCAGAGCCAGGCTTCGGCGGGATGTTGCGTCTTCGCCGGCGGACCGTTTCTCGAATCCCGCTTCTTCGGCCAAGGCTATGCCATCGCAATCGCCAAGGGGCAGACCGTCACCAAGCGCGCGATCGATGCGGCGATGCAGTCGCTGTACGAAAAGGGTGTCTACGCGGAGCTTTACCTCCGATACTTCCCCGTCGGCTTTTTCTGAGGCTGTATTCTGGCTCCGGCCACGGCCGCTGCCGCGTTACTTCACCCGATAGCGGACGCGGGCGCTGCGCTCGATCGCGGCGACGATGAGGTCATCGATCTCGAGTTCGTCGCGCAGCATCTGCAGGAAAACGAGTTCCTCCTGCTCGACGTGCAGGTCGGCGGCGGCGACTTCGACGGCGCAGGCGTAGAGCGTCTCGTAGAGACGCGGCGGCAGCGCCGCCTTAATGATCGCCAGCATGTTGTCGAGGCCATCCTCGTCGCGGAGCAGCACCCCGCACGCTGAGGCGATATCGACGATCCGATCCTGATCGAAGTCCCGGAAGATCGGCATCGTGCGGACGATATCGCCGATCTTCAGGAGTTCCTGGTCGGTCATGGCGCGGTCCGCCGCCGACAGCGTCACCATGGCGTAGATCAGCGCTTCGTGATGGGAAATGGGTCGCGCCATCTGGTTCATCGATCCTCGTGCCTCGCTGGGAAATCGGCGGCGACCCTAGAATCTACCCGATCATATCGCAAGCAGCGGCCGGGAACGAAGGCCGCCGGCATACCGTTGACGGAGGGGTGCCACCTTCATAGGTTCGCTCCGCCTCTCCCTGGGATTTCCTGTCTTGCCTGAAGCCGCGCTCCCACCTCTCGACCTGTCGCCGGCTCTCGTCGCAGCAGCCGGGCGTTCGAAAGCGTGGCCGTTCGAGGAGGCGCAGAAGATCGTCGAGCGTATCAGGCGGCGCGGCCCGCCGCCGGTGGGCGGCGCGATCATCTTCGAGACCGGCTACGGACCGTCCGGCCTGCCGCACATCGGCACGTTCGGCGAAGTGGCGCGCACCACGATGGTGCGCACCGCCTTCCGGCTGCTCACCGAAGACAGCATTCCGACACGCCTCATCTGCTTCTCCGACGACATGGACGGCTTGCGCAAGGTGCCGGGCAACGTCCCCAACCAGGAGGCGATGCGCGCCTACCTTGGCCAGCCGCTGACCAAGGTGCCCGACCCGTTCGGCGAATACGCGAGCTTCGGCGGCGGCAACAACGCGCGGCTGCGCAAATTCCTCGATCGCTTCGGTTTCGCGTACGAATTCCTTAGCGCCACCGAGACCTACAAGTCGGGCCGTTTCGACGCGATGCTGCTCAGGATGCTCGCCCTCTACGACGAGGTGATGGCGATCATGCTGCCGTCCTTGCGCGAGGAACGGCAGCAGTCGTACGCGCCGTTCCTGCCGATCTCGCCGAAAAGCGGCGCGGTGCTGCAGGTGCCGATCCTGGAGCGCCACGTCGGCGCCGGCACCATCGTCTTCCGCGATCCGCACAATGGCGACGCGGTCACCGAGGTTCCGGTCACCGGGGGCGCGGTCAAGTGCCAGTGGAAGGCGGACTGGGCGATGCGCTGGGCGGCGCTTGGCATCGACTACGAGATGTCGGGCAAGGACCTGATCGACTCGGTCAAACTGTCGACGCGCATTTGCGCCGCGCTGGGCAGCGAGCCGCCGGAGGGCTTCAACTACGAACTCTTCCTCGATGAGAACGGTCAGAAGATTTCCAAGTCGAAGGGTAACGGCCTCACGATCGACGAGTGGCTGACCTATGCGGCGCCCGAGAGCCTGTCGCTCTACATGTTTCAACGGCCGCGCGCGGCGAAGAAGCTCTATTTCGACGTCATCCCGAAGGCGGTCGACGAGTATTTCGATTTCCTGGCGCGCTACGCTGCGCAGAGCGATGAG
The DNA here is from genome assembly GCA_036511595.1 of Bauldia sp. Taxonomy (GTDB): domain Bacteria; phylum Pseudomonadota; class Alphaproteobacteria; order Rhizobiales; family Kaistiaceae; genus DASZQY01. The sequence goes on along the minus strand of DATCBY010000065.1, from coordinate 60,729 downwards.
CACAAGCTCGGCAATCCTGTCTGGCACATTCACGCCGGCCGGCCGCCGACGATCGACATGCCGGTGACCTTCACCATGCTCCTCAATCTCGCCAGCGCGTCGAACACCCACGAAAAGACGGTGCTGTGGGGCTTCATCCAGCGGCATATCGATGGCGTGACGCCGGCGACGCACCCGAAGCTTGACGAGCTGGTCGGCTATGCCGTGCGCTACTACAACGACTTTGTCCTGCCGAAGAAAGTGTTCCGGGCGCCCGACGAGATCGAGCGCGCCGCGCTTGCCGCCCTCGACGGCCGGCTTGCCGCCCTTGCCGCCGACGCCGATCCCGAGACGATCCAGACGGCGATCCTCGATGTTGCCCGCCCGCTCGCGCGCTATCAGGACAGCAAACGGAAGGGGCCGACGGGAGGTCCGGGCGTATCGGTGGCGTGGTTCTCGACGCTTTACGAGATTCTGCTCGGACAGGAGCGCGGGCCCCGTTTCGGCTCGTTCGTGGCGATCTACGGCGTATCCGAAACGCGCGCGCTCATCGCACGCGCTCTCGCCGGGGAGCTGGTCGCCTAGCTTTTTGTCTGCCCGGGCGCCGGACAATCCGTGGACGGAGTCTCTTCGCGCCATACGCCAAGCCTGGCGCAGCGCGCCGCGTTGGCAGCGGCGCGGTAGGCATCGGTTGCCAGCTCGTCCGGCCGCGCCCAGCCGTTCCGCAGCAGCCACAGCCCAAGATCGACGCGGCCGACGCGGCACGGCGCGGTCACGTCGGTGACGCCGTCGGCGTAGGGAAAGAAGCATTCGACCGCGCGGCCGTGGAGAAACCGTCGCAGTGCGTAGAGCGCCGACTGCCCGCACGGCCAGGCGCCGCTGTCGGTCGCGGCGCAGGCCTGGTCCGCCGCCAGCGCCGCAACGCCGGCGACATGGATGGTCATGTCGTTGACTTTGAACGTAGCGGCATCGGAAGTCTGCGGCATGAAGTAGCGGCGCCAGCGCGCCGGATCGGGCGGCCGCGGCGGCACGGGTTCGCGGAGGAGCGGCCCGGCGCCGGTGGGCAGTGGCATGACGCCGGGCGGACTGACGTCGCGGTCGGCCGGCCGGACGATCTCCGCGGCACCTGCGCTCGCGGCGGCAAGGGCGATAGCCGCGGCGATCGCCAATCCGGCCGCCGACGCCTTCACTGACTCGCCCAGACGATCCGCGCGATCCAGTCGACGTCCTTCAGCGCCAGCGTGCGCGGCTTGTGCGCCGGATTGAGCGAGCCGAGTTCTAGCAGGCGGGTGGTCTTCCTCTGCAGAATCTTCGCCATCACCTCGCCGTCGGCAGTGCGCACAACGACCCGATCGCCACGCCGGAAGGGAACGTCGCGCGCCACGATCAGCCGGTCGCCCTTGCGATAGAGCGGCAACATGGAGTCGCCGCTGACCTCAAGCGCAAAAACATTCTCGCCGGCCTCGGCGACCGGGAGCTGGACCTGATCCCACCCATGCCCGGAAGGAAAGCCATCATCGTCGAAGAAGCCTCCGGCGCCGGCCTCGGCCATGCCGAGCAACGGGACCTCGCGGGAGGAACGGCGCGCGGCGCGCGGCGCGCGCGCTTCGGCAAGACCAAGGAACATGCCAATTTCGGTGCGCGTGGCATCCAGAATTTTCGCGATGCTCTCCGTCGATGGCCAGCGCAGCCGTCCATCGGCCGAAGCCCGTTTCGATTTGTTGAAGGTGGTCGGATCGAGACCGGCGCGCCGCGCGAGCCCCGATGCGGTCAGCTCGTTCCGCGCGGCAAGGCGATCGATCGCCGACCAGATACGCCCATGGGACAGCACCAGGCCCCTCCGTGCCGACCCTGCCCTTGCGTCGACAAGCGAAGCACGCGCGAGCTGCGGGGACAGGAATAAATACCTGTCCGGTTTATTCCCCCTCTCCGCCCGTGTAAACCCCTTGCCACCTCGTTTTTCACATTATCCAACGCCCAAATATCCGCGCGAGCCGGCGAGGCAACGGTCGATGAAAGCGAATCGTTGTCAGGATAGGCGGCGCAGACACCGAAATCGCGGGGCCCGACCCGCGGCGTCCCACCGTGACACACGCGGCCGCGCGGTCGCAGCGTCAGCAGGGCGCGCTATGGCGGATTTCCGCCGTTCCCGAAGGCGTCCCGGCGAACAGATTGTTAAGCCTCGTTACCAAAACTTTGGCGAGCCGCCTTCCGGTTAACGCCTTATTTACCATGTTGGCCCGACTCTTAGCCCGATACCGCGCGCGGAGCCCGATTCTGGATGGCACCGCAGGCAAACACCGCCGCCCGGCGGATGCGCGGCTAGGGGTGCTGGCGATGAAATCGGGGTTGCCGTGGAATTTGAAGGGCGTCGATGCGGAAACGCGCGATGCCATCCTCGAGGCGGCTCGCCTCTCGGGGGTGCCGGTGGCCGAATGGCTGAAGCAGGTGCTCGGCGACAAATACGCCGATCCCGCGCCCGAGCAGCAGAAATCCGACGAAGAGGCCGCCGCCGGCGACCTCGCCCGCTCAATGCAGGCGCTCACGGGCCGTATTGCGGCCATGAGCGAAACCTCGCGCGCCGCGATTTCCGCCCTGCCGCGCCGTCTCGACGCCATTGAACGATCCGTCGCCCGTCTCAGCAGCGCTCCGCGCGGAGCCAGCGAACGGCCCCGGCTTTTTCAGGAGGTCACGACCATGGTCAGGGATCTCGCGCGCGAGGTCGACAATGCGGACGAACAGGCGCGCTCGATGGTCGAGGGATTGCGCGGACGCGCGGCGGCGCCGCCGCCCCGCGCAGCCGACACCGCACGGGTGAGCGAGGCCATCAGCGAACTCGACCGGCGCATCGCCGCCATGCAGCAGCGCATTGCCGAGCCGCCGCCGGAGGCACCGCGTGCATTGACGCTTGACGACATTCGCGCTCGTCTCAATACGCTCCTCGCCGAGCCGTCCGCGCCCGCCATCCGGCCGGCGCCGCCTGCTCCCGTCAAGGCGCCACCACCTCCGCCGACCGCCGCCATCGACGCGGCGCTCCAAACGCTGGAGGAGCGCATCGACAGCGCCCGCGCCCGCCTCGACAGCCGCCCGGCGGTCGAGGCGCAGCCACAGCCGCCGGCGCCTCCCGCCGCCACGGTCGAACACATCGAACGCATTGAGCAGCGTCTTGCCGAGATCGGGGAGCGCCTGGCGCAAAGCGAGGCCGCCCGCCTGAAGCCAAAGAAAGAGGCGGATATCGCCTCGGCAATCCGCGAGATTTCCGTCCACCAGCGCGCGATCGACGATCGAGCCGAAACGCTCGCCATGCGCCGCGACCAGAAGGCGCTGGCCGCCGCCATGGGGGCATTGCGCACCGACCTTGGCGCCCTTTCCGAGCAGGTGTCGGCGATCAGCCGCATCGGCGCGGAAGGCCACGGCGCGGTCTTCGATGTTGCCCAGCGCATCGACGCGCTGGCCGCCGAACGGCCGCTCGACCGCGACTTGCTGACGACTATTCGCGGCGATCTCGAAAACCTGCGCGGCATGATCGAAGGCGGCGCCCGCCAGGGCGCGCTGGAGGGCCTCCATGAGGGTATCGCCGTCCAGTTCGACGATCTCAAACGCACCCTGCCGGACCGTGATCGTCTCGACGCGCTGAGCGCCGAGGTCGCCTCCTTGCGCAGCGCGCTCGAAGCCGACGACAGCCCCCGCGCCGTGCAACGCCTGGAAATGAAAGTTGCTGAGCTCGGCCGCGCCATCGAGGCTGCCGTATCGATACGTCGCGCTGATCCGGCGGTGGAACGCCTGGAAGTACGGCTGGAGGATATCGTCGGTCGCATCGAAAGCCTGCGCGACACCAGTGCCCACGTAGCGGCGATCGAGACCGTCGAGCAGCGACTGGACGGGCGGCTGACCGAAATCGCCGAGCGCCTCGGCAATTTCCTCGATCCGGCGCCGCAGGCGGCCGCCATCCGCACCGCCGAGCAGCGCCTCGACGAGCGGCTGACCGAAATTACCGAGCGCCTCCGTAACTTCGACCCGGCGCCGCAAGCCGCGGTCCTCCGCGTCATCGGCCAGCGTCTTGACGGGCAACTGAACGACATAGCCGGGCGCCTCAACGGCCTCATCGAGACGGCGCCTCAGACCATCGACATGGAGGCAGCGCAGCAGCGTTTCCAGGACAGTATCGAGCAGATCGCCGATCGTCTTGGCGGCGCGGTCGAGGAGGCGACGCGCCCGCAGGCCGCCGCGCTCGAAACCGTGCAGCGGACGCTCGAAGGCCGGCTTGAAGAAATTGTCGGGCGTCTCGGCGGCCTCTCCGACAATTCGCAGGAGCGCGCCGCGATCGAGCATGTGCACGAGCGCCTGCAGGCGATCACCGAGCGCATCGATCGGCTGAATGCGTCGCAGAAGGAGCCTTCGGTCGCACTCGACGTGATCAAGGCGGAGATCGGGGCGCTGCGCAAGGATGTCGCCGGGACCCAGGTGCCGCCGTCGCAGATCGCCGCTATCCGGAGCGAAATTGGCGCGCTGCGCACGGAAGTCGCCGGCAACCATGTTCCGGTCACCGAGATCGAAGGCATCCGCCGGCAGATCGGCGCCCTCCGCAAGGAGGTCACCGGCAACCAGATATTGCCCACCGAGATCGAGGGCATGCGTCGTCAGATCGGCACGATGCGCGAGGAGATCGCCGGCAGCAAGGTGCCGCTCTCCGAGATTGCCGCCATTCGCCGCGACCTCGGCACGCTCCGCGATCAGGTGACCAGCCATGAGCCGGTGCTGGCGCCGTTGCCAAATACCGAACACCTGGAAGCGCAGATCCGCGACCTCGCCGCGCAACTCGAGACCGTCGCTGGCGCCAGGGACGATGGCCCGGCGCTTGCCACGCTTGAGGCCCAGATAGCCCGCCTGGCGGGCGAACTCGAACAGAACAAGCCGCAGATCAGCGCGCTGCACCAGGTCGAGGAGACGCTCGATCGCGTGCAGGCGGCGCTCGCCGATACCGCGCAGGAGTCGATCGCCACGGCGCGCGCCGAGGCGCGCAAGGCAGTGAGCGAACTCTCCGAGATGGTCGCCGGCAACGACACCGACGCGGATCTCATCCGCGGCCTGATGCGCGATCTCGATGGCCTGAAGACCGCGACGGGCAGCACCCAGGATACGCAGGACACGACCCGCGCTCGCCTCGAATCGGTGAGCGAGGCGATGAATCAGGTGGTCGAGCGCCTGAGCCGCCTTGAATCGGATGTAACCCAGCGCGCGGTCAGCCCTGCGCCGCCAGAGCCGGTATCGACGCCAACGCATGGCGAGCTGGACCGGGCGTGGGGTGTCGCTCTGCGCGGGCAAGCGGTTGACGCGGCGCCGGAGCCCGTCGCGATGGCGCCGACCGCTGCCTTCGTACCGGCGATGCCGGTCGTGCAAATCGACCAGAAGGCCGCCGCGCGGCGCGCGGACTTCATCGCGGCGGCGCGGCGCGCGGCGCAGGCCGTGGCGAGCGAAGCCGCCTCGCTTCAGGGTCCGGCGGATGCCGCCGCCAAGGCCGGCGACGGCGAGGAGCGCAAGCCGGGCGCCTTCGCGCGCATCAGTCAGGCGATCCGCAGCCGCAAGCGCCCGCTGCTGCTGGCCGCGGCGGCGATCGTGCTGGCCATCGGTGCCATGCAGCTCTACGGCAAGTTCGCGCCGGCGATTGAACACGTCGCCGCCGGGATCAGCGCCAGACCCGCGGTGGTGGTGGCAGCCGATGCCCCGAAGACGGTACGCCAGATACTCGACGCGACCGCCCCGGCGTCGCCACCGGCAGCGGCGACGGAGGCGCTCATCCCGCCGAGTGCCAATCCCACGCCGCAAGTCACCTTTGCCCAGCCGGACGCGGCGGCCGCACCTTTGGCCGGCGTCTCACCGGCGCCAGAGGCCACCGGCTTCAGCGGCGCCTCCACCGCAGCCGCCGACCCCGCCGCGCCCGTGATGCTCGCCTCCGCCGACGCCAAGGCCGATGCGGGCGTCCAGGGGACTTCCACGCCGGCCACCGTCGGTGGCCTCGATCCGGCGCTCGGGCCGCCAAAGCTTCTGGCGGCCGCCAACGCCGGCGATCCCGGCGCGGAGTTTGAGATCGCCGCGCGCTACGCCGAGGGCGCGCACGTGCCGGCCGATCTCTCCAAGGCGGCGGTGTGGTACGCCAAGGCCGCCGACGGCGGCATCGCCGTCGCGCAATACCGCCTCGCCAGCCTCTACGAGCGCGGCCAGGGCGTGACCAAGGATCTCACGACGGCCGTCAACTGGTACCAGCGCGCCTCCGACCAGGGCAACATCAACGCCATGCACAACCTCGCCGTCCTGCTCAGCGAGGGCGTCGACGGCGTGCCCGATCACGACAAGGCGCTGCAGTGGTTCATCGCGGCCGGCAACTACGGCGTCCGCGACAGCCAGTACAATCTCGGCGTGATCTACGCCCGCGGTCTCGGTGCAACGCAGGACCTGGTCGAATCCTACAAGTGGTTCGCGATCGCCGCTTCGCAGGGCGACACCGATGCCTCCGCCCGCCGCGACGAGGTCGCCAAGGCGATGAGCCCGGCCGATCTGGCCAAGGCGCGCGCGTCGGTCTCCGCCTGGCATGCCAAGGCCCCGCTGGTCGAGGCTAACGCCGTCGCCGCGCCAAAGGGCAACTGGGACGACGGCGCGCCGTCGATCAGCGTCGCCGACCAGCAGGCGCTGGTCGCGAAGATCCAGACGCTGCTCGCCGACGCCGGCTACGACCCCGGGCCGGCCGATGGCAAGATCGGCCAGAAGACCGTCGACGCAGTAAAAGCCTACCAACAAAAGGCCGGCGTTCCGGTCACCGGCCGGATAGACAAGACATTGGTAGCCTCGCTCTCAGAGAACCAGACGTAAGGCTCCGGTGCCGGGCAAATGGTCGGCATCGGCTGTCACGCGGCTGTCGTTGACTCGGTCAACTGAGGGGCGCTTTATCCGCCGCAAATCCGGCGGGCCAGCGTTTGCCTGCACGTCCCCGGCTCCGCTCGATCGTCGCCCCATCGCCCCGTGCTGATCTACCTGCCCATAGCCGAACTATCGGTGAACATGTTCATCATATTCGGCATGGGCGGAGCCATGGGCTTCCTGTCCGGGCTGTTCGGCGTCGGCGGCGGTTTCCTGCTGACGCCGCTCCTCATCTTCTCCGGGATACCGCCGGTGGTAGCGGTGGCGACCGTCGCGCCGCAGATCGTCGCCTCATCGACATCCGGCGCCCTCTCCTACTGGCGGCGCAACCTCATCGACGTCAAACTCGCCACCGTGCTGGCGCTCGCCGGCATCGTCGGCACGTGGATCGGCGTCATCGTCTTCGACGCCCTCGTCCGCATCGGCCAGTTCGATCTCATCGTCGCGCTCGGCTACGTGGTGTTCCTCGGCGCCGTCGGTGGGTTGATGCTGTGGGAATCGATCGGGGCCATCCGCAACGCTCGCGCCGGGCGTCCGGCGGCGCTACGCCGGCCCGGTCAGCACACCTGGGTCCACGGCCTGCCGTTCAAAATGCGCTTCAAGCGCTCGCGTCTCTACATCAGCGTCATTCCGCTCATCGTGCTAGGCACTGGTATCGGCATGCTCGGCACGCTGCTCGGCATCGGCGGCGGCTTTCTTATCGTGCCGGCGCTGATCTACATCCTGCGCGTTCCCTCCAACATCGTCATCGGCACATCGCTGGTGCAGATCGTCGCCTCGATGGCGGTCGCGACCGTCCTCCATTCCGTCGCCAGCCAGTCGGTCGATGTGACGCTGGCGATTGTCCTGATGATCGGCGGAGTCATCGGAGCGCAGTTCGGTGCGCGCATCGGCCAGAACATTCGCGGCGACCAGTTGCGGGCGCTGCTCGCCCTGCTCGTGTTGGCCGTGGCGCTGCGCTTTCTCGTCGGCCTGGTAGTGACCCCGGCCGAACGCTACAGCCTGACGATCCTGTCCGGAGGCTCGCTGTGAGGCGCATGGCCGCCGCCCTCGTCATCGCCCTCGTGACGGTCGTGCCCGCCTCCGCCGAAAAGCTGACCGTCGCCGTTTCCATGCCGCAGGTGCAGATCACGTCGAACTTCACCGGCGCGCCGATCGCGGTCTTCGGCGTGATCGAGGCTGCCGCGGGCGCGACACCCGCCTCCGACTACCAGGTCGCGGTGGTGGTTCTCGGCCCCGACGAAACCGTGGTCGAACGGCGCAAGGATCGCCTCATCGCGATCTGGGCGAACCGTGGCGCGGAGACCATCGCCAGCGCGCCCGCCTTCTATTCGCTCGCTACCAGCGCCGAGCCGGAGACGCTGGCGACGCCAGAGATTCTCCAGCGCCTGGACATCGGCTTCAACAACCTCGACCTCGGGCAAACCGGCGCCGATCCGGAGACCTTCGAATTCCGCGATGCCTTCGTGCGCCTGAAGCAAAAATCCGGACTGTACGGCCAGTCCGGCGCCGTCAAGTTCATCGGCCCGCTCATCTTCCGCACCACGACGTTCCTCCCCGCCAACGCGCCGGTCGGCCGTTACACGGCGCTGGCCTATTTGTTCTCCGGAGGCCAACTCACCGCCCATGGCGAGGACGCTTTCGTCATCTCGAAGAGCGGCGCAGAAGGCTCGATCGCCGATTTCGCGCGCGGCCAGTCGCTGGTTTACGGGCTGCTGTGCGCCGGGCTCGCGCTGTTTATCGGCTGGGCCGGTGGCGTCATCTTCCGCCGGGACTAGTCAAGGGAGGCGGGACCGCCGTCGTTCACATGAAGCCCGGATTGCGCGGCAGGTAGCTCGTCCAATCGCCGAAGCCGCGGGACGACATCAGCATCATGGGAAAGGCAATGCGCATCCCGTGTTCGGCAGCGACGCCCAGCGCATCATGGCTAGTGCCTGGAACAAACGCTGTAATCTGCGCGGCGCCGCCTTCGGCTGCCAGCATCAACGCGCTTCGGAACGCAGCGCCCATCGTCTCAGGCCGCGTCACCGCCAGCGGCCCAACTTGGCCGGTGGGCCCGATGTAGGCATAGCCGACGCTCTCGCTGCCGGCGCGAAACAGGACCGCCTTAACATCGCCGCCGGAGAGCAGGTACCGGTGATGCTTCTCGCGCGAGACCCCGAGAGCCCGCGCATCGATGGCCACCAGGCCTTGCATATCTGCGGCGCCCAATGAAACGGATTCGATCAGCTCGCCCTGCAGGCGCGGGAGCAAGACCTCGCGGGGCACCTTGAACAAATAAAGCGGAAGCCTCGGGTAGAGTCCGTGCCGCATGTAAAGACCCTGCGACACAATGTTGAACGCGAAGGCGATCAGGGCCTTGTTGTTGGCTTTGGCCGTCATCGCGTGCGCCAGCGTCCGTGTCAGCAATTCGTTGCCGATGCCGCGCCCCTGTTGACCGGGAACGACAAACAATTCCGCGAGAAACCACAGGCCGTCGCTGACCCAACTGAACGCGAAGCCAAGCATCTCGCCGTCTTCCTCGGCGACCCAAAGGCCGCCGGGATCGTCGCGCAGGGAGAATGACTGGAAATGGGGTGGCCGTGCCGACGCCATCGGCCCGAAACCGTGCCGCTGCGTCAGGTCGTTGATGCTGCGGGCCACCAGTTCTTCGGCGTGCGCCAATTCCTGCTGGCGCGCCGGCCGGTAGGTGACGGTCATCGAACGACTCCACGACAAGAAATCGGGATCAATCCGGCCGCAGCGCCTTCATGCCGACGGGATAGACACGGTCATCGCCCAGCACGAAAGCCCGGAACGTATCTTCCGCGAACAAGCCTTCGTAGGCCTGGTCGAGGACATCCAGCCCGCCGGTGTAGGCGCCGAAGGCCGGCAGGATGAGGCGATGGCCATCGCCGGCGAAGCAGCGGCGGCGCACCGACTTGCCGCGGCCGTAGATGCGGGCCGACGGGTGGAGATGGCCGGCGATCTCGCCGGGGGCGGGAGCCGGCGCGGGCTCGTGGCGAAACACCAGCGCGCCGATCGCCAGTTCGTCCAGCGCCATGCCGCCGACATCGACCGGGCGGTTCGGATCGTGGTTGCCGGCAATCCATATCCACTCCCGCCCGACCTGCAGGCCTTTCAGCATGACGCGATGGCTGACCGACAGGCGCGCGGCGGCTTCGTCGTCATGGAAGCTGTCGCCCAGCGCCACGACTGCCTGCGGCTGGAGGCGGGCAACGAGGCGGGCGATGTTCGCCAGCGTTTCGGAGGTGTCGTAGGGCGGGATGAGCTGGCCGCGGCGGGCAAACGACGAGCCCTTTTCGAGATGCAGGTCGGCGACTACCAGCATGCGGGTCTCGGCCCACCACAGCGCCCCCTCCGGGAAGGCTTCCATGACCACGCCCTGAACGCCGACCAGCGTTCCCTGCAACGGGAACGGCGGCGACCCGGGAACGCGCTGCCAGTGCGCCTCAGCCATCGCCCATCGCGTCCCGCACCAGATCCTCCGCCGCTTCCCGCAAGACGTGCTCCTCCGCGTCGCCACCGGCGACGGATTCCCTACCTATCTCCAACATTACCGGAACAGCCAAGGGAGATATGCGGTCCAGCCTACGGTGGACGACTCGGCCCTTGATACGGGACAGCATATCGCCAAGCCGGCCAATGTCGAGCAGCCCGGTGGCGGCGTCCGCCCAGGTAGCGCGCATGAGGATATGGTCGGGCTCGTGCTTGCGCAGGACGTCGTAGATGAGGTTTGACGAAACCGTCATCTGCCGCCCGGTCTTTTCCTGGCCGGGGTGACGTTTCTCGATAAGCCCCGAAATCAGCGCTACATTACGGAACATGCGCTTCAGCAGGTAGCTCTCCCCCATCCATGCATCGAGGTCGTCGCCCAGCATGTCCTCGTCGAAAAGCTCGGCGAGGCTGGGTTGGCCGGCGTCGAAGGCCTCGCCCAGGTCGCCGAGTCCCCAGACACCCAGCGAATAGTCGGTAGCGACGAAGCCGGTCGGCGTCAGCCTGGCGCGCTCCAGCCGCCGCGTCAGCAGCATGCCGAGCGTCTGGTGCGCCAGCCGCCCCTCGAAGGGATAGGCGACCATGTAGAAGCGGCGACCGCGCGGAAACGTCTCGACGAGAAGCTGGTCGGCGCGCGGAATCATCGAGCGCTTCTTCTGCATCGTCAACCAGTCGGAAACCTGGTCGGGCAGCGCCTTCCATTTTTTGGGATCGGCGAGCATGGCGCGCACGCCGGCAGCGAGATAGGTCGAGAGTGGGAACTTGCCGCCGGCATAGACCGGGATCTTCGGCGTGTCGTCTGCCGTGCGGGTGGCGATCACCTCGTTCTCGTGGATACCCTGGAAGGCGAGGATGACCCCGGCAAACAGGAATGTGTCGCCGACGGTCAGCTGCTCAATGAAGGATTCCTCGATCTTGCCGAGCACCCGGCCGCCGCGCCCCGCGAAGCGGGCGCTGCGCGAGAGCCGCACCGCCAGCAGCGGCGCCTCGATGATCGTGCCGACGTTCAGGCGATACTGCTGGGCGATGCGCGGATGGGTCACCCGCCACAGGCCGTCGATCCCCTTGCGTATCTTGGCGAAGCGCTCGTAGGTCTTCAACGCATAGCCGCCGGTGGCGACGAACTCGACCGTCTGGTCGAAGGTCTCCCGGTCGAGGGCGCGATAGGGATAGGCCGACGTCACTTCGCTATAGAGCGCGTCGGCACCGAACGGCGCCGCGCAGGCCATGCCGAGCACATGCTGGGCCAGCACATCCAGCGCGCCGTCGCGGATCGGCGGCGTGTCCTGCGCGCCCAGATAATTGGCGTCCAGCGCCGCACGGCACTCCATGACCTCGAAGCGGTTCGCCGGCACCAGCAGCGCCTTCGACGGCTCATCAAGCCGGTGGTTGGCGCGACCGATGCGTTGCGCCAGGCGGCTGGCGCCCTTCGGCGCGCCGATGTGGACAACGAGATCGATGTCGCCCCAGTCGATACCGAGATCGAGCGTCGAGGTGCACACCACCGCGCGCAACTGCCCCGCCGCCATCGCGGCCTCGACCTTGCGCCGCTGGGTGGCGTCGAGCGAGCCGTGATGCAGCGCGATCGGGATACCCTCGGTGTTGATCCGCCACAGTTCCTGGAAAATCGATTCCGCCTGGCTGCGCGTGTTCACGAACAGCAGTGCCATGCGATGGTCGAGGATGGCGCTGTACATGTCGGCCAGCGCGTAACGCGCCGAATGCCCCGCCCACGGCACCCGCTCGCCCGACTCGAGGATCGAGATGTCCGGCTTCGCACCGCCGGCTACCGTTACGAGATCGGCGAGAGCGAGCGCCGCATTCTCCCGGTCCTGCCTGACGATCCAGGCACGAAGGGCATCCGGGTCGGCGACGGTTGCCGACAGGCCGATAGTCTTCAGATCGGGCGCCAGCGTGCGCAGCCGCGCGAGGTCGAGCGAGAGGAGATCGCCGCGCTTGCTGGTCACCAGCGCGTGCAACTCGTCCAGAATGACCGTGTCGAGGTCGGCAAAGAAGCGATCGGCGTCGCGCGCCGAGACCAGCAGCGCCGCCTGTTCCGGCGTCGTCAAAAGGATATCCGGCGGATTCAACTTCTGGCGCTGGCGCTTGTGAACCGGCGTGTCGCCGGTGCGCGTCTCGATGCGGACGTTCAGGCCGATGCCTGACACAGGCGCCTCGAGATTGCGGGCGATGTCGATGGCAAGCGCCTTCAGCGGCGAGATGTAGAGCGTGTGGATGCCGCGCCCGCCGATCGGCGCCTTGCCCGTGCGTTCATGCAGCGCCACGAGGCTCGGCAGAAATCCCGCCAGCGTCTTGCCGGCGCCCGTCGGCGCGATCAGCAGCGTCGAGTGCCCGGCCTTGGCGCGCGCCAGCAGCTCGATCTGGTGCGGCCGCGGTGTCCACCCCTTCGCCGCAAACCATGCGGCGAAGGGCGCGGGCAGCAGGCGGTCGGGATCCTTGATGAGGGCGCGGGCGGTCACGATGCAAGGCGTAATGCCACCTTTCCGCCCCGTCCACCCGAACAAAATCCGGGGTCGCCGGTCTGGCTTTCGGCACGCGCCGGGGGCATAAGGCGGCGATCCATTCCCTGCCCGGCCCAAACCTTGCCACCCCGCCACATCGCCCTCGCGGTCATCCTCTCGGTCGTCTGGGGGCTGAACTTCGTCGTCATCGTCGAAGGGCTGACCGACTTTCCGCCGCTCTTTCTTGCGGCGCTCCGCTTTGCCGTCGCCGCGCTACCGGTCTTCTTCGTGCCGCGGCCGGCGCTGCGCTGGGGCGTGCTCATTTCCCTCAGCCTGACGCTGTTCGTCGGGCAGTTCGCGCTGTCGTTCCCCGCGATGGCGGTCGGCATGCCACCGGGTCTCGCCTCCATCGTGCTGCAGGTGCAGGCGTTCATCACCATCGGCATCGCGGCGCTGGTCCTGCGCGAGTTCCCGACCCGACGCCAGCTCGTCGCCGCAGGCGTTACGCTGGTCGGCCTCGCCGTCGTCGCCACCACGGTCGGCGTCAACGGTGTCACCACCGCCGGCCTGGTGCTCATCCTCGGCTCGGCGTTCTTCTGGTCGATCGGCAACGTCATGCTGCGCCGGATCGGCAAGGTCGGCCTGCTGGCATTGATGTCGTGGCTCAGCCTGATCGCGGCGCCGCCGCTCTTCGCGCTGTCGCTCGCCTTCGAGGGTCCGGCGCGCATCGGCCATGCCGTTGCCGATGCGAACTGGCTCACCATCGGGGCCGTCCTCTATATCAGCATCGTCTCGACCATCTTCGGCTACGGCGCCTGGGGCTTTCTCTTGCGGGTATATACCGCCGCCACGGTGGCGCCGTTTTCGCTGCTGGTGCCGGTCACCGGCACGCTGTCGGCCGCGCTCCTGCTCGGCGAGCGGTTTGGCCCGGTGCGCCTCGCCGGCATGGCGATCATCATGGCGGGTCTTGCCGTGCTGGTGCTGCGGCGGCGGCCGGCGCCCCCGAATACGGTACCCGACGCTGGCTTCGGCGCGCCCGACTGACTATCTCTTGAAGCATGCGCCCTGAAGAACTCCTCATCCCGACCGCGCAGGGCCTCTTTTGCCCGCCCGGCCAATTCCACATCGACCCGACCGTCCCGGTTGACCGCGCCCTCATCACCCACGGTCATTCCGATCACGCCCGCGCCGGTCACGGTTCGGTGCTGGCGACTGCCGAAACGCTGAAGATCATGGCGGCGCGCTACGGCGCCGACTTCGCCGGCGCCACGCAAGTGGCGAAGCTCGGCGAGACAATGACGATCGGCGCCACTCGCGTTACCTTCCATTCCGCCGGCCATGTGCTGGGCTCGGCCCAGATCGCGGTCGAGGCCGAGGATCTCCGCATCGTCGCTTCCGGCGACTACAAGCGCCGCGCCGATCCCACCTGCCTGCCCTTCGTGCCGGTGCCCTGCGACATCTTCATCACCGAGGCGACATTCGCTCTACCCGTCTTCCGCCATCCACCGGCGGAAGCCGAGATCGCCAAGCTTATCGCATCGCTGGAGCAGTTCCCGGAACGCGCCCATCTCGTCGGCGCCTATTCACTGGGCAAGGCTCAACGCGTCATCCGCATGCTGCGTGACGCCGGTTACGAACGCACGATCTACCTGCACGGCAGTATGGAAACGCTCTGCCGGCTCTACGAAGCGGAAGGCATCGCGCTTGGGTCATTGGCTCCCGCCACCATATCCTCGGGCGCCAAAGGCGATTTCGCCGGGGCCGTCATCGTCTGCCCGCCATCGGAGATCGCCGAGCGCTGGGCGCGCCGCTTCCCCGATCCGGTTCCGTGTTTCGCTTCAGGCTGGATGCGCATCCGCCAGCGCGCCAAGCAGGCCGGCGTCGAACTGCCGCTTATCTTGTCGGATCACGCTGACTGGGATGAACTGACCGCTACGATTACCGAAATCGCGCCGTCGGAAGTCTGGGTCACCCACGGCCGCGAGGAAGCGCTGGTGCGCTGGTGCGCGCTTGCCGGCATTCCGGCCAAGCCGCTCCACATGGTGGGCTACGACGAGGACGATACGACGTAATTATTTCTTCTGCGGCCGAATGCCGGTCTCTACCGGAATGTCCTGCTTGAGCATCTCATCCTCGATCTCCTCGGCCAGCGGCCGGGTATCGTCCACCGGCTTCGTCGGCTTCGATGAATTCTGCTTTTTCTTTTCTTCGGCTGTCATGGCGGCCTCCGTCCAGGCGCTACTCTCTTGTTCGATTGGCTAATCAATCGATTGCGCGGCCGAAAGTTCCCCGGCGGCCGTCAGAAAGAAAACGCTGAGGCCGACGATCACGCCGCTGCCCGCCTGGTCAGCATCTCGCCGGCCAGGAACGCAGCGACGGCCAGCACGAGGAAGGCCGGAATCGTGAACTGTGACAGCCACAGGCCGGCATGATCGGCGATGGCGCCGAGCAGCGGCGGAGTGAGAAGCACTGCAATCCCGGGCGCAATTATCAGCCGCGCCGAGGCGCGGGCGCCCGCCGCTCCGGCTTCCGTCATGGCGAAACCCAGAGTCAACGGAAACAGCATGGCGACGCCTAGGCCGATGACAAAGAGCCCGGCAACCGCGATGATCGCCCCGCCCTGGGCCCAATAGGCCACGAAGCCGACAAGGCCCGTGGTGATGGCGCCGAAGAAAAGATTGCGCAGCGAGAAGGTGCGCACGAGACGGATGCTGGCGGCGCGGCCGGCGAGCATGCCGGCGAAAAACGCACCGGCGCCCAGCGCTGCCGCCGAGGGCGACAGGCCGATCACTTGGCCGAGATAGCTCGGCGCCCACAACAGCGCCGAGAATTCGACGGCCACGCTGAATGCCAGCATCACCCAGAAAGCCCAGAAAGCCGGCGTCAGCGGCGCGGTCGACGTCGCCACCGCCACCCGTTGCTCGGGCACCGGCGTACGCAGGAACACCGCGGCGACGGCGAAGCCGGTCGCAATTCCGGGGACGAGGCCCATCCGCCAGTTCAGGCCCGCCCAGACGGTGAGGCCAAGAACGAGCGGCGCGGTGATGGCGAAGACATAGCAAAGCGCGTTCGCCTCCGCGTAAGCCACGTCGCGGCGGGCACCGTGCAATTCGGCAAGGATCGTCGAGGTCATTGCGGGGACGAAGGCCGCGAAGCAGCCCATGAAGAGGCAGCTGCCGACGCTCATCCAGATATTTCCGGCCAGCGAGAGCAGCAAGAGGCCCACCGAACCACCGCCGACGGCGACGGTCAGCATGCGGCGACGGCCAAACCGGCGAATGAGGCGATCGCCGGCAAGTCCGACGAGGAGCGAGCCCACTGCCAGCGCGCTCGGGTGCAGGCTGACCACGCTGTAGGTGAGGTTCAGGTCCGCCTTGAGGAAGGGGATGATGTTTCCCTGGATGCTGTTCAGATAGCTGAAGAAAGCCAGCGCCAGATAGGAATACCAGGTGAGCGGGTCGCGGCGCATGGCAGCGTCGGGCACGGCAGTATCGGAGGTCGCGCTCATCGGCTGCCCTGGCACGGTAGATTCTTGCAGGAGAAGATGCGGCATGCCTAAGTATGGGCTGCCATGCAAGCGTTTGCCGCTCTCCTTGATCGCCTCATCCTGACCCCGCAGCGGAACGTCAAGCTCCGCCTGATGGTGGATTACTTCCGCGCCACGCCCGATCCCGACCGCGGCTACGCGCTGGCCGCGCTGACCAGCGAACTCGACATCCCGAGCGTCAAGCCGGCGATGCTGCGCGCCCTGGTCGAGGCGCGTGTCGATTCGGTGCTGTTCGCCTATTCCTACGACTATGTCGGCGATCTTGCGGAGACGATCTCGCTGATCTGGCCGGCGCATCACGGCGCCAACCGCTCACCGGGGCTGGCCGAGGTAGTCGAGCGGCTGCAGGCCGCTTCGCGGTCGGAAGGGCCGAAGCTGGTCGAGACGTGGCTCGACGCCCTCGATGCGACTGGCCGCAGGGCGCTCATCAAGCTGGTCGTCGGCGGCCTGCGCATCGGCGTCTCGGCGCGGCTCGCCAAACAGGCGCTCGCCGATCTCGGCGGCAAGCCCGTCAACGAGATCGAGGAAGTCTGGCACGGCGTTGCGCCGCCCTATGCGGAACTCTTCGCGTGGCTGGAAGGCCGTGCGGCGCGACCGGAGTCGACGGTGCGGGCGCCCTTCCGCCCCGTGATGCTGTCGCACGCGATCTCCGACGACGAGCTTTTGCGAATCACTCCCGAGGATTACGCGGCCGAGTGGAAGTGGGATGGCATCCGCGTGCAGGCGGTCAACGACCACGGCACCACGCGCCTCTACACCCGCACCGGCGACGACATCTCGCACACCTTTCCCGATCTTGTCGGCGGGCTCGACGTGGAAGGCGCCATCGACGGCGAACTTCTCGTCGGCGCGCATGGCGATCGCGGCTTCGCGCTGGGCTCCTTCAGCGACCTGCAGCAGCGGCTGAACCGCAAGACGATCTCGGCGAAGCTGATGGAAAGCCACCCGGCGTTCCTGCGCGCCTACGACTGCCTCATCGACGGCGAGGAAGACATCCGCACGCTCCCCTTTCGCGAGCGCCGCGCACGCCTGGAGCAACTGGTCGGACGTTCGCTGACGCGACGCATGGACCTGTCGCCGCTGCTTCCCTATCGCAACGGCCAGGAACTGGCGGCGCTGCGCGGCGCCCCGCCTGACGCCGTGATTGAAGGCGTGATGCTGAAACGATGGGATTCGGTCTATGAACCGGGGCGCCCCAAGGGACCGTGGTTCAAGTGGAAGCGCGATCCACACACCGTCGATGCCGTGCTTATGTATGCGCAGCGCGGTCACGGCAAGCGCTCGTCGTATTATTCCGACTACACCTTCGGCGTCTGGTATCCGGGCGACACGGGCGACGACCTGGTGCCGGTCGGCAAGGCCTATTTCGGTTTCACCCACGAAGAGCTGATCGAGATCGACAAGTTCGTGCGCAACAACACCGTCAACCGCTTCGGGCCGGTACGTGAAGTCGTGCATGAGGCGACGAAAGGCCTCGTGCTGGAGGTCGCCTTCGAGGGCCTGCAGCGCTCCACCCGCCACAAATCCGGCATCGCCATGCGCTTCCCGCGCATCGCGCGTCTGCGCTGGGACAAGCCGCCGTCGGAAGCCGACCGGCTGGAGACGCTGGAGAAAATGATACGGGGGTAACGGCTATCCCGTAGTCTCATGAACGCACATCGGGTGCGCTGAGCCGCTTCATCAGCTCGGCCTGCTTGCTGAAGGCATCGGGAATGGACCCGTATTTCAGCGATTGGTTGCAGTCGTCGAGCGCCTTCTTCAGTTCGCCCAATTGCATGTACGCGAAGCAGCGGTTGTTGTAGCCGACCGCGACGTAGTCGCGGCTGGTCTTGGATCAGTCATAAAGGTAGTCGTACCGGTTGAGGACGTCGAGCGCGCCGCGATTGTCGTCGCGGCCAAAATAGATCATCGACATGTCGATGGCCGCGTGAGACCTCAACCTGTGTTGTGATCCTGCCACCATGGCCAGGTCACTGAGCGCCGCCGCTGGTTCATGCGCGTCGCGATAGGCTTCGCCACGCCAGTAATGTGCCTCCATCGCAAAATCGCCCCGCTCGATCGCATGGCTGCACGTGCGAACCGCGTCGTCGTAGTCCAACAGTTTGTAGTAGGTGTAGCAGACGTATTTCTCCACCCCCGTCACGTCGCCGAGGCTCACTGCCGCCTCGTCTACTGCGATCATGTCCTGCGGGTGACCAAGTGCGTCGTCGGCGCGAGCCAGCGTAGACAGGACGGCACCCACAGCCACGTCTTTCTCCTCCTCGCTAGGGAACCTCGTGTTGCCAACGTCCCGCAGCGCTTCTTTCGCCTTCGCCGCCGCGTTCTCATAATACCCGGTGTCGTACCAGGACATCGCGACTGCTTCGTCGATGACGTAGTTGTTCGCCTCGGGCTGGGCTTCGGTGAGCTGAGTGTTGCTGTGCAGGCTCGTGGCCGCGATCTGAAGCAGCTCGCCGGCGTAGCCACTGCTCATCGCGATGGCATTGGAAAAAATGTCCCGCAACGCCAGGCTGAACCGGTATCTGTCCGCCCGGTCATACTGTTGCAGCGCTACGAGCATTGCGTCCCGGAGACCGGGAGTTATCGCGCTCTCCATGCCGGATGACACGCATTCATCCCGCTTGTCCTTGTCCTGGGGCTGACTGCTCCAGCAGCCCGTCGTCGTCTCCAGCAGATAGCGGTAAAGGGTCACGTAAAGCAGCTTCTGCGGCGCAGTGGCATCGAGACGGCCGACATACTTGTCGACCAGGGCATACATCGCCGATACGCTTCCACCCCACTTCGGCTGCAGCGTCTCCAGCATGACGTCGTAGAGATCGTAGTATCCGGGATATCGCGCGACCGCGTCCTCGAAGGCGGCCAACATCTCGTGACTCGCGCCGAACCCATGGAAAATTCTGAGCCGCAGATAAAATTCGTAGGGGTTCCGCGCATCGCGCTGGATCGCCGCCTCGACATCGGCGAGGGCCTTGGTGCTGTAGCTGTCAAACAACTCCATGTCGGCCTTCGACACCTCGCTGCTATACCCGCCGCCGCGTTTGGTCCAAGCCAGTTCGAGGTAATACTTCGCGCGAATCAGTAACGGCATCGCGGAGCCGGGGTCGTGTGCGACCCAAGCGGTGAGCTCTGCCTCGAAAGCGGGGTCGTCGGGGTTATCCGGGTCGACGGTGTCTTCAACGAAGTCGGTAAATGGATAGAACTGCCAGGACGTCAGATGACTGGCGGCCAGTATTGCCGCGGCAATCTTGTCGGCGTCCGCGAAGTCCCGATTGGTAATCGCGGCTCGAACCGCCCGACCCTTCTCCGACGGCAATTCGACCGTACGCGTACCGACGTGCAGCGCCGCCACTTTCTGATCCACCGTGTACGTCAAGACGAAATGGTTGATTTGGCTCCCGACGGCGTCTCCGCCAACCGCCACACCAGGACAGCGATCCCGACCGCCGCGGACGCGATGAGAAAAAACCTACGCCACGCCATCGCGCTTCCTCCAAAGCAATCAAAATGCGAGGAGGCGCGCTCAGCGCGACACAATCTCCGGTCCGCATTTTTTTGCGCAACGACCTTAGAGCGTGTCGATTTTAACAAAGCTCGAAACGAGGTGGTGAAGCGAACCTTAAGAGGAACCGGCCGGGTCCGTTCCCCGCGGCGGCTGGCCAAATACCCACATGCTGGACATCGCCGAAATACGGAAGTGCTTCGACAGCTTCAGGCCCTGCGCCTGATAGTTGGAGCCGAGGTCGTCGCCATAGAGCCTGTCCGGCCGCGCGGTCAGGCGCTCGTAGACCAGCCGGCCGACCACCTGCCCGTGTTCGAGGATGAAAGGTACTTCGTGGCTGCGCACTTCCAGCACTGCGCGGCTGCCGGTGCCGCCGGCGGCTGAGTGACCGAAGCCCGGATCGAAGAAGCCGGCGTAGTGGACGCGGAATTCGCCGACCAGCGGATCGAACGGCACCATCTCGGCGGCATAGTCGGGCGGCACATGGACAGCCTCGCGCGAGACGAGGATATAGAACTGGTCCGGGTCGAGGATCAGCTCGGATACCTTGTGACGCGGCAGCGGCTCCCAGAAATCGGCCGGGTCGTACTGGTTGCGCCGATCGACGTCGATGACGCCGGTGTGGCGCTTGGCGCGGTAGCCGACGATATCGCCGGCGCCGGCGAGGTCGATGGTCACGGTGATGCCGTTGGCGATATTGGGCTCGCCGGCAACGAGCGTCTCCTTCCGGTGCAGCGTCAGCAGCGCTGCATCGTCGAGCCGGGCCTCGCCGCGGCGGAAACGCATCTGCGACAGGCGCGAGCCGGCGCGCACCAGTACCGGAAACGTGCGCGGACTGACTTCGAGGTAGAGCGGCCCGGTGTAGCCGGCAGGTATTGTGTCGAACTCGCGCGCCCGGTCGGTGATGACGCGGGTGAATACGTCGAGGCGGCCGGTTGAGGATTTCGGGTTCGCGGCCGCGGCGATGTTGGCGGGCAGCTTCAGGCTCTCCATCAGCGGCACGATGTAGACGCAGCCCGTCTCCAGCACGGCGCCATCGGCGAGACTGAATTCATGCAGCGTCACGGTCTTCAACCGGTCGGCGACGATGCGGTTGGGGCCGGGCAGGAAGCTGGCGCGGACGCGGTATGCGACATTGCCGAGACGCAAATCGAGGCTCGCCGGCTGGACCTGATCGGCGCCGACGGAGCGCGGCACGGCGATGGCGCCGTTCGCCAGCAGTTCGCGGATCGCGGCGGCGGGGAGTATTCCCGATGTATTGTTGGCGGCCATGGGAAAAGCGTTATCGCAGGCGACGATTGACGCCAAGTTCGGATATGCCTATGACGGCATCCATCCCGTGGTCATTTGAGCCGGCCGGCTTGCAGCCACGTTAAAGAAGTCGCTAAAGAGGCCGGAGGGATCAAACCCGGCTCGGCATTCGACGGCCGGGTTTTTGTTTGAGGAACCCTACGATGGCCAAGAAGCCCGCCCCGAAGACTGCCAAAACACCCGCGAAGAAATCCGCGCGCAAGTCCCTCCGCCCCGCCACCCAGCTCGTCCACGGCGGAATCCTGCGCTCGCAGTTCGGCGAGAACGCCGAGGCGC
The DNA here is from genome assembly GCA_036511595.1 of Bauldia sp. Lineage (GTDB taxonomy): Bacteria > Pseudomonadota > Alphaproteobacteria > Rhizobiales > Kaistiaceae > DASZQY01. Next base: position 39,245 of record DATCBY010000065.1, on the reverse strand, counting down.
TGTTCCTGACGCAGGGCTACGTCTACGACACCGCCGAGCAGGCGGAAGCCCGCTTCAGCGGCCGCGATCCCGGCTTCATCTACTCGCGCTACAACAACCCGACCGTCGCCATGTTCGAGGAGCGCATGCGGCTGCTGGAAGGCGCTGGCGCGGCGCGCGCCACCGCCTCCGGCATGGCCGCGGTCACCACCGTCTTCCTCGGTTCGCTCAGGCAAGGCGATCACGTCGTGGCGGCGAAAGCGCTGTTCGGCTCCTGCCGCTACGTCGTCGAGGACCTGCTGCCCAAATACGGCATCACCTCGACGCTGGTCGATGGTTCCGACCTCGGCCAGTGGAGGAAGGCTGCCAACAAGCGCACCAAGGCGTTCTTCCTGGAGAGCCCGACCAATCCGACGCTGGAGATCTACGACATCGCGGCGATTGCCGAGATCGCCCACAAGGCCGGCGCCCGGCTGATCGTCGACAACGTGTTCGCGACGCCACTCCTGCAGCAGCCGCTGCAGCTCGGCGCCGATGTCGTCGTCTATTCGGCGACCAAGCATATCGACGGTCAGGGCCGCGTGCTCGGCGGCATCATCCTCGCCGACGAGCCCTTCATCGCCGACCATATCCACACCTTCCTGCGCCAGACCGGTCCATCGCTCAGCCCCTTCAACGCCTGGGTGATGCTCAAGGGACTGGAGACGCTGGAGATACGGGTCGAGCGCCAGCAGCAGACCGCCGCCAGGCTCGCCGATGTTCTGGCCGGGCACCGCAGCGTGACGCGCGTTCTCTATCCCGGCCGCGCCGACCATCCGCAGCATGCGCTCGCCGCCCGTCAGATGAAGGGCGGCGGCACTATGATCGCCTTCGAGGTGAAGGGCGGGCAAAAGGGAGCGTTCAAGGTCGCCAATGTGCTGGAGGTCGTGCGCATTTCCAACAACCTCGGCGACGCCAAGAGCCTCATCACCCATCCCTCGACCACCACGCACCAGCGGCTGAGCGAGGAGGTGCGCCTGGGCCTCGGCATCACGCAGGGACTGCTGCGCCTGTCGGTCGGGCTGGAAGACGCCGGCGATCTCGCAGATGACCTGACGCGGGCGCTCGACCTCCTGCGTTAGGGTTGCCGCGGAGCCGTTGTTGACGACACGGCACGCCGGCAATATTCCTTTCACCATGTACAAGGAAACTACCCGCGCGATTCAGGTGACCGTCGAGCCGAGCTTCGTCGAGGCCGAGTCGTCGCCCGACGAGGGCCAATACTTCTGGGCCTACAAGGTCGAGATTTCGAATCTCGGGGAGGAAATCGTGCGCCTGCGCGCCCGCCATTGGCAGATCACCGACGCCAACGGACGCATCGAGGAAGTACGTGGCGCCGGCGTCGTCGGCAAGCAGCCGGTGCTGAAGCCCGGCGAGAGTTTTGCCTATACCAGCGGCTGCCCGCTCTCGACATCGTCGGGCATCATGGTCGGCACCTACCAGATGCAGAACGAGCGCGGCGAACTTTTCTCCATCGCCATTCCGGCCTTCTCGCTCGACCTGCCCGACGCGCCGCGCACGATGAATTGACCACCGCGGCGGAACGCGCAGCGCTTCTCAGACGCTTCGGCATCGACGAACGGGCGCTCATCGGGGCCGGCGGCGAAGCAAGCGTCTATGCGCTGCCCGGCGAGCGCGTGCTGCGGGTTGCGCGCTCGCGAACAACCGCCGCCGCCGACCCGTATCGCCTGCAGGCCTTTCTCGCCCGCTTTGCACACCGCCTGCCCTTCGCCACGCCGGAGATCGTCGACATCGATCCCGACGGCCTGTGGCGGATCGAGTTCCGGCTGTCCGGCACCGCGATGCTGGCGCGGCTGGCCAGGCTCGGCGACGACCGGCGCGATCAGGCGTTCCGCGCGTACGCCGCGGCCGTCGATGCGCTTGCTACCGTCGCCCTGCCCGAGCTTCCGTACGGGCACGTCCTCGCCCCTGCGCCGGTTACGGCAGCGGACTGGCACGGCTTTGCGCGGGAAAGTCTCGCCATTTTCCTCAGCCGCAATCGCGTCACCATCGCGAAGGAGGTCGGCGACCCGCACCGCCTGTTCGATCTCGCTGCCGGCATGATCGCCGACCTGCCGCGCCACCCTCCGAAGGTTCTTGTTCATGGCGACTATTTTCCCGGCAACCTGTTGCTCGCGCCGGATCTCTCCGTCTCGTCGCTGATCGATTTCGGCATCTACACCGTGGCCGGCGATGCGCAACTCGATCTCGCCGTCGCCTGCCTCACGCTGGAGATGATCGCGGAGACCACGGCCCACGACGCCCGCTTCGTGCGCGAGATCGTCCTCGATCGGCACGGTCCCGAGATCGCGCCCGCGCTCCGCTTCTATCGCGCCTGGCTCGCTTTCTCGATGGCCGACCCGGCCAACGCGGCGCTCCCCTATCCGCGGCTCTACCGCTGGAGCATTGCCATGCTGAAGTTGCTGCGGGAGGGACGGCTTCCGGCATAGGCTGCGCAGTCGCCTGTCTCCTCACCGCTCGAGCGCGAATACCGCGCTCAACTTGGTCGCCGTGTCTTCAACTTCGCCGACATCGGGGACGGAATATTCGGCCAGCAGCCGCAGGCGCGCATAGGGCAGGTAGGCGCGGCGCGGATCGCCGATCAGCACCTCGATGCCGGCGGCGAGACAACGATCGAGAAACGCCATTACCCGCTCGGCCAGCGCGCTTTCGTAAAAGAGGTCGCCGACGGTCACGAGATCGACCGCGGGCGGCGGATCGTCGGTTAGGTCGTCGGTGACGATCACGACGGCGGCACCGTTCGCGAGGGCGTTGAGGCCGAGCGCGGCAATGGCGTACCGGTCGATTTCGGCGGCGATCACATGGCGCGCACCGGCTTTCGCCGCCGCGATGGCAACCAGTCCGGAGCCGGCGCCGAGGTCGAGGACGCGGCGGCCTGCCACGCTTTCCGGTCGATCGAGAATGAAACGCGCGAGCGCCATGCCGCCGGCCCACGGGAAGGCCCAGTAGGGCGGCGGTGGATCGGAGCCGTCTGGGTTGGGCTCGCCGAGTTGCCAGAGGCCGGTCGCCTGATGGGCAGTATGGAGGCGGATTTCGGTGATCGTGCGAACCGGCACGAGCCGGGTATTCGCGCGGACAAATGTCAGCGGATCGGGACGGCCTCGCGGGGTGGGATTTCTAGGCGTTGCTGCCCTCTCCCTTGTCGAAGTCGGCGGGGTCGAAGCCGTACTTCGTCCCGCAGAACTCGCAGGTCACCGAGATCGCTCCGTCCTCGGTGCTCTCGGCGATCTCTTCGGCGGTAAAGTTGGCAAGCACGCCAGTCACCTTCTCGCGCGAGCACGAGCACTGGTCGCGGACCCCGGCGGCGCTGAAGACGCGTACGCCGCGCTCGTTGAAGAGGCGGAAGAGCAGGTTCTCCACCGGCAGCGCCGGGTCGGTCAGCTCGTCGTCCTGAATGGTGGCGGCGAGGGCGCGCGCCTCGACCCAGGAATCGTCCTCGTCGAACGTAAGGTCCTGTTCCTCGGCGCCGTCCGGCGCGTCGCCGCCGGGAAGGTCCGGCTGGCGCATGCGTTCGGGCGCGTCGGGCAGGAACTGGACGAGCAAGCCGCCCGCCCGCCACGAGTGGCGGATGGCGCTGCCCTCGCGTGCGTGCATTTCCGCAACCGCCAGGCGGACGCGCGTCGGGATCTGCTCAGACTGGCGGAAATAGGTATGCGCCACTTCCTCGAGACTCTCGCCCTCCAGCGGCACCACGCCCTGATAACGGCTGGTGTTGGGACCCTGGTCGATCGTCATGGCGAGCGTGCCCTTGCCGAGCAACGCGCCCGGCGCCGCGCCCCCGCTCGTCTCGGCCGTCGCAACCCGGTCCTTGTCGAAGCGGGCATAAGCGCGGATCGCGCCGGTCGTGCGGTAGTCGACCACCAGCATATCGACGGCGCCGTCGGTCTCGGTCTGCAGCGTGAAGCGACCGTTCATCTTCAAGGAGGAGCCGAGCAGCACCGCGAGCACGATGGCTTCCGCCAGCAGCTTTGAAACCGGCGGCGGATAGTCGTGGCGGGCAAGGATGGCGTCCAGCGCCGGCCCCATCTGGATAGCGCGGCCGCGCACATCGAGCGCCGCGACAACGAACGGGCGCACGGAATCGTCGCCGGCGGGACCCAGCGGGTTGGTTACGCCCTCGAACGCAATGCTCATGCGGCGGAACTCCCCAGGCACCAGAGAAGGATCGCCTTCTGAGCGTGAAGGCGGTTCTCGGCCTCGTCGAAAACCACGGACTGCGGCCCGTCGATGACTTCGGCGGCGACCTCCTCACCGCGATGGGCCGGCAGGCAATGCATGAATATGGCGTCGGGCGTCGCCAATTTCATCAACCTCGCGGTCACTTGATAGGGCATGAGCAGCTTATGGCGGCGCTCTGCTTCGGCATCGCCCATGGAAACGAAGGTGTCGGTCACCACGCAGTCGGCGTCCTTTGCCGCGGCGGCGGGATCATTTGAAAACGCAACATCGGCGTCGGCGGCCTTCGCCCAGCCGGCAACCTCTTTCGAAGGCGCCAGTTCCGGCGGCGTCGCCACCTTGAGGCGAAAGCCGAGTTTTGCCGCGGCATGCACCCACGACGCCAGCACGTTATTGCCGTCACCGACCCAGGCGATCGTGCGGCCGGCAATCGGTCCCTTGCGTTCCTCGAAGGTCTCCACATCGGCCACGACCTGGCAAGGATGCGACAGGCGAGTCAGGCCATTGATAACCGGTACGGAAGCGTTCGCCGCTAGGTCCCTGACCATGGCGTGATCCAGGGCGCGGATCATGATGATGTCGACATAGCGCGACAGCACCCTGGCGGTGTCGGCGATCGTCTCGCCGCGGCCGAGCTGCATCTCGGCGCCGGAGAGCACCACCGTCTCGCCGCCGAGATCGTGCATGCCGACATCGAAGGAGACGCGGGTGCGCGTCGAGGGCTTGTCGAAAATCATGGCAAGCGTTTTGCCGGCGAGCGGCTTCGGCGCCCCAGCCCTGCGGCGGGATGCCTTGAGACGCGCGGCGTCGTCCAGAATGGCACGGAGCGCCGCCGGTTCGAGGTCAGCCAGATCGAGGAAATGGCGCACCATGTCGCCGCCTAGCCGGTCTTCGCGACCGGCTCCGCCCGCTCGATGCTAGTGAGCGCGGCGTCGAGACGGTAGATCGCCTCATCCACCTCGGCCTCTGTGACGATGAGCGGCGGGAGCAGCCTCACGACATTGTCGCCGGCCGCCGCGCCCAGCAAGCCATTGTCGCGCATGGCAACGATCACGTCGGCGGCCGGGAAGATGCAACGGATGCCGGCGAGCAGTCCTTCGCCGCGCACCTCGGCGACGACGCCGGGATGGGTGTCGATTACCGACGCCAGCCGTTGCTTCAGATAGAGGCCAAGCTTGCGAACATTGTCGAGGAAAGCTTCATCGCTGACGATGTCGATGACCGCCTTGCCGACCGCCATCGCCAGCGGGTTGCCGCCAAAGGTGGTGCCGTGGGTGCCGACCGTCATGCCCTTGGCGGCGTCCGCCGTAGCGAGGCAGGCGCCGACCGGGAAACCGCCGCCGATACCCTTGGCGATTGTCATCACGTCCGGCGCAACACCCGACCACTCATAGGCAAATAGCTTGCCGGTGCGCCCGACGCCGGACTGGACCTCGTCAAACGCGAGCAACAGGCCATGCGTGTCGCAAAGGGTGCGCAGCTCGCGCAGGAACTGGCCGGGCACGAGACGCACGCCGCCCTCGCCCTGGACCGGCTCGATCATGATGGCCGCCGTCTCCGGACGGATCGCCGCCTTGACCGCCTGGATGTCGCCGAACGGCACCTGGTCGAAGCCGTCGGGCAGCGGGCCCATGCCGGCCGCATACTTCGGATTGCCGGTGGCGGCGAGTGTCGCCAGCGTGCGGCCGTGAAAAGCGCCGGCGAAGGTGATGAAACGCACCTTTTCGGGATGGTCGCCGACAAAGTGATAGCGGCGCACCGTCTTGATGGCGCACTCGACTGCTTCGGCGCCGGAATTTCCGAAGAAGACCTTGTCGGCGAACGTGAGCGCCGTCAGCCGCTCGGCCAGCGCCTCCTGCTCCGGGATGCGAAACAGATTGGAGACGTGCCAGAGCTTTTGGGCCTGGTCGGTCAGCGCCTTGATGAGCGCCGGGTTGGCGTGGCCGAGCGAGTTGACCGCGATGCCGCCCGAGAAATCGAGATAGCGGCGGCCGTCGGTCGACTCCAGCCAGACGCCCTCGCCGCGGGCAAACGCCACCGGCGCGCGAGCGAACGTGTCGTAGAGCGGCGACTTGGCCGGCTGCTTGCCCATAAACGCTATCCCAAAGGAAAAAAGTGCCGCCCCACCGGTTAACTTGGAGCAGCACTCGTCTCGCCGCCTATATCGGCGTCCACCCGCGGACTGTCAATCTGCCGCCGTTTCCGGCGCTTTTCGGGAGCACGGGCGGATATAGGCCGTGTCGCCGCCGTACCGGACCCTCTCGTCCGCATGCCGATCAGCGTGGCCCTTCCGTATGTCCCGGCTTTCGTACGCGGATGTCGCTCTATCAAACCGGCCATGACTGGGGAAAACGAACTGATTTCCCGGGGTGTGTCTTGGCGACTCTTGTCAGCGAGTCAAACAGCAGTGTAGCTTCCGCGCATAGTTTTGGTGCGGCAGAAACCTTAGCGTTCCCTAGTATTGTGTAGCGGCGTCCTGAGGAGCGGACGGCGTTCGGGAATGGATTCGGATTCTTGCCGCGTAGCAACAAGGATGCGGCAATGAGCTGGACTGATGAACGCGTCGAGTTGCTGAAGAAACTCTGGAGCGACGGCCTCAGCGCCAGTCAAATCGCCGGCCAATTGGGTGGCGTCACCCGCAATGCTGTAATCGGCAAAGTACATCGCCTGTCGCTCTCCGGTCGTGCCAAGCCGGTGTCGAGCAACCCGCGGCCACGCAAGGTTCGCGCCGCCTCGCCGCACCGTCCCTCGTCGCGTCAGTACATTTCCGGCAACACCGCCCTGAAGACGCACGCCCACGCGGCGCCACGGCGTCTACCCGCCCCTGTTCCCCTCGAAGACGTAGTGGTGCCGATCAGCATGCACGTCTCGCTGCTGGCGCTGAACGATCAGATGTGCAAATGGCCGAGCGGCGATCCGGGGGCCGACGGATTCGACTTCTGCGGCCATCATAGCTGGAACAGCCTGCCCTACTGCGAGTACCACAGCCGGCTGGCCTACCAGCCGGTCGACCGGCGGCGCGACCGGCGCGCCGAAAGCTACTAGCCCGGCGCGGCGACGAAGCTTTCGTCGAACGAATAGCCCGAGCCGCGCACCGTACGGATCGGGTCACGGCCGCGTCCGAGCGCGCGACGCAAGCGCCCCACGTGCACGTCGACCGTGCGTTCGTCAACGAAGACATCGCGGCCCCACACCGCATCGAGAAGCTGGGCGCGAGAGAAGACGCGGCCGGGGCTCTGCATGAAAAACTCAAGCAGGCGGAACTCCGTCGGGCCGAGGTGAAGCTCGCGGCCGGAGCGGCGGATGCGGTGGGTGTTGCGGTCGAGTTCGATGTCGCCGGCCTTGAGGACGGTGGCCACCAGCTCGGGCTTTGACCGGCGAAGGATGGCGCGGATGCGGGCCATCAGCTCGGGCAGCGAAAACGGCTTGACCACGTAATCGTCCGCGCCGGTCGCAAGGCCGCGCACCCGCTCGGTCTCTTCGCCGCGCGCCGTCAGCATGATGATCGGCAAGCCACGGGTGGCGTCCCGCGAGCGCAGTCGGCGGCATAGCTCGATGCCGGAGATGCCAGGCAACATCCAGTCGAGCAGCAGAAGATCGGGCACGCTTTCACGCAAGCGGGTTTCGGCGTCGTCACCGCGCTCTACCGTATCGACGGCATAGCCTTCCGCCTCGAGGTTATAGCGGAGCATCAGGGCGAGCGCCTCTTCATCCTCCGCAATCATCACCCTCGGCGTCATGAGGCTAGGCTTCCCTGTATTCGACCGAGGTGAGGCTGGACGTGTCCTGCTTAGGCCGTGCGTCGGTAAGCGTCGTGCCAGTTATCAAGTAGTGCAGGTTCTCGGCGATGTTGGTGGCGTGATCGCCGATGCGCTCGATGTTCTTCGCGCAAAACAGGAGATGCGTGCAAAAGGTTATGTTGCGCGGATCTTCCATCATGTACGTTAGCAGCTCGCGGAAAAGCGATGTGTACATGGCGTCGATCTCGTTATCGCGCTGCCAAACGGTGTGGGCGGCAGCGAGATCGCGACTGGCGAAGGCGTCGAGGATTTCCTTGAGCTGTGTGAGGCTGAGTTCAGCCATGTGTTCAACGCCGGCAACCAGACGCTGGGAGCCGAAATTACTCTCGATGGCAATCACTCGTTTGGCTGTGTTTTTGGCCAAGTCGCCCACCCGCTCGAGATCGTTGGCGATGTGAATCGCTGCCATAATCTCGCGAAGATCGCGGGCCATTGGCTGGCGCTTGGCGATCATCAGGATCGCGCTCTCCTCAAGCTCTTGCTGCAACTTGTCGATACGCTGGTCCGATGCGATGACGCGCTGAGCCTTCTCGACATCGCGACTGACCAGCGCGGCAACCGAGTCGGCAACGCTTTGCTCGGCCAGACCGCCCATCTCGGCGATCTTCTGGGAGAGGCCGTTCAGCTCCTCGTCGAAAGACGTAACGATATGTTCCGACATCGCGATTGCTTTCTGCAGTCTCAGCCGAAGCGGCCGGTGATGTAGTCTTGAGTACGCCGGTCACCTGGCGCGGTGAATATCTTGTCCGTCACGTCGAACTCAATCAGCTCGCCGAGATACATGAAGGCGGTGTAGTCGGATACCCGCGCCGCCTGCTGCATGTTGTGGGTGACGATCACGATCGTGTACTCGGCCTTCAACTCGTCGATCAGCTCCTCGATCTTGGAGGTGGAAATCGGATCGAGCGCCGAGCATGGCTCGTCGAGCAAAACCACTTCGGGTTTGGCGGCGATAGTGCGGGCAATGCAGAGACGTTGCTGCTGTCCGCCGGATAGGCTGAGACCGTTGGCGCCAAGCTTGTCCTTGACCTCGCCCCACAGCGCCGCCTTGGTCAGCGCCGCCTCGACGCGATCGGCGAGTTCGCCACGCGATACTCGCTCGTAGAGCTGTATGCCGAAAGCAATATTGTCGAAAATTGTCATCGGGAACGGCGTCGGCTTCTGGAACACCATGCCGACCTTGGCGCGCAGCAGATTGAGGTCCTGCCCGGGGTCGAGAAGATTCTCGCCGTCGAGCATCACCTGGCCTTCGGCACGCTGGCGCGGGTAGAGGTCGTACATGCGATTGAGAACGCGGAGCAGCGTGGACTTGCCGCACCCCGAGGGCCCGATGAACGCGGTCACCTTGCGATCGGCGAGCGGCAAACTGATGCCTTTCAGCGCCAGCGAGTCGCCGTAGTAGAAGCGGAGATCCTTGATCTCCATTTTTGGAGTTCCGGGTATCTCGATCTTTGAATTTCCCGTCGGCGGGCTCACGCGGGGAGCGACAGGAACCTGCAACGCGGCGTCGGTCATTTTGACGTTCCAATGTTCGACAGGAACCGAGCGACAACGTTCAGTGTGAGCACGGCAAAAGTGATGATGAGCGCGCCGGTCCAGGCGAGCTGCTGCCACTCGGCGTAGGGACTGAGGGCAAACTGGAAGATCGTCACCGGCAGGTTTGCCATGGGAGCGTTCGGATTGAGACTCCAGAACTGATTGCTGAGCGCGGTGAAAAGAAGCGGCGCGGTCTCGCCAGTGATGCGAGCGATGGCAAGCAGGACGCCGGTGATGATGCCGGAACGCGCGGCGCGATAGGCAACGCTGGCGATCATCCTCCAGCGGGGGGCGCCCAGCGCTGCAGTGGCTTCACGCAGTGTGTTGGGTACGAGAAGGAGCATGTCCTCCGTCGTGCGCACCACGACCGGGATTACAAGCATCGCCAACGCGATGCCGCCAGCCCACGCCGAGAAGTGACCCATCGGCACCACGACTATCTCGTAGATGAACAGGCCGACGACGATCGAGGGCGCCGACAGAAGGATGTCGTTGACGAAGCGGATAACCGGGGTCAACGGCGAGTAGCGCCCGTACTCCGCCATGTAGGTGCCGGCGAGAATTCCTACCGGGGTGCCAATTGCCACGCCCATGATCGTGAGGATGACGCTGCCGACGATGGCGTTGGCCAGACCGCCGGCGCTACCCGGTGGCGGTGTCATGGACGTGAAGACCGATAGCGACAGGCCGCCGACGCCGTTCCACAACAGGGTCGCGAGGATCACCACAAGCCAGAAGGCACCGAAGGCGGTCGCGCCGACGGACAATCCCATCGTGATGGCGCTGCTGCGCCGGCGACGCCCGTAGAGGGCCATGGACTTCATTTGCCGGCTTTCTTCTCAAGGCGCATGAGCATCAGGCGCGCGGCGGCCAGGACGAAGAACGTGATGACAAAAAGGATCAGGCCGAGGCTGATCAGCGACGATGTGTACAGGTCACCGCTCGCTTCGTTGAATTCGTTGGCGATGGTGGCTGAGATCGTCGTGCCAGGTGCCAATAGCGAGGGCGCAATGCGGTGGGCGTTGCCGATGACGAAGGTGACTGCCATGGTTTCGCCGAGCGCGCGACCGAGGCCCAGCATGACGCCGCCGATGACGCCAACGCGCGTGTAGGGAAGCACGACCTTGCGGACAACCTCCCAGGTCGTGCAGCCAAGGCCGTAAGCAGCCTCCTTGACCACCGGCGGAACAGTAACAAAGACGTCTCGGGAGACGGCGGTGATGAAGGGCAGAACCATGATCGCCAGGATGAGGCCCGCGGTGAAGACGCCGATGCCATAGGGTGGCCCGGCGAAGAGTAGGTTGAAACCCGGCACGTCCGCGAAGGCCGCGATCAACCAGGGCTGAATCGTCGCCTGGAGAAACGGCGCGAATACGAACAGCCCCCAGATGCCGTAGATGATCGAAGGTATCCCGGCGAGCAACTCGATTGCCGTGCCGATCGGCCGGCGGAGCGCGTGCGGGCAGAGTTCAGTAAGGAAAATTGCGATGCCGAGACTGACGGGGATGCCAATCACCATGGCGATGACCGACGTGACGATCGTGCCGTAGATTGCGGGCACCGCCCCGAATTTCTCTGTGACCGGGTTCCAGCTCTGGTTGGTGAGGAATCCAAAGCCGAAAGTTCTCAACGCCGGCAGCGACCCGATGACGAGCGAGAGGATGACGCCGCCAAGAAGAACGAGGACGCCCAGCGCAGCGATCAGCGTGGCGTTGCGAAAGATTGCATCGCCGATTGTAAACCGGCGAAGCGCGTTCTCGCGGCCGGCCTCGCCGACTCTTGTCCCGCCCATACTTTGCAAGGCCGCCTCGGTCATTCGACACTCCAACGATTCCTAACCGATACGGGGCCAAGGCAAAAGGGCGGTCCGCGCGTGCAGGGCGTGGCGTTCCTTTTGAAAACGCCCTCTCCCGAGGGAGAGGGCGCGAGTTGCTTCGAAGACAAAGACGGGAGATTACGACCCGACGAACACCGGCTTGCCATCGGCGCCGACGATGTCGGACTTCCACATCGCCTCGATATCCGTGACGACCTTGTCGGGCATCGGGATGTAGGAGAGGTCGGAAGCGAGCTTGTCGCCCTTGTTGTAAGCCCAATCGAAGAACTTCAGGGCTTCGGCAGTCGCGGCGGCGTCATCGGGCTTCTTGTAGACGAGGATGAAAGTCGCGGCGCTGATCGGCCAGGTCGTGGCACCCGCCTGATTGGCGAGGATGACACCGTAGCCCGGCACGCTCTTCCAGTCCGCGTCCGCGGCGGCGGCGGCGAAAGCGTCCGCAGTCGGGGCGACCTTCTTACCGTCCTTGTTGATCAGGTCAGCGTAGGTCATCTTGTTCTGGATGGCGTAGGCGTACTCGACGTAGCCAATGGACCCGGCGGTCTGCTGGACGTTGGCAGCGACGCCTTCGTTACCCTTGGCGCCGATGCCGACCGGCCATTCGACCGACGCGTTCACGCCGACGCTGCTGGTCCAATCCGGACTGACCTGGCCCAGATAGTAGGTGAAGTTGAATGTCGTGCCCGAACCGTCCGAGCGGTGAACAACGGCAATAGCTGTCGACGGCAGCTTCGCATCCGGATTCAGCTTCTTGATCGCTGCATCGTCCCAGGTCGTGATCTTGCCCATGTAAATCTGGGCGAGTGTCGGACCATCGAGAGCGATGCCGCCTGGCTCGATGCCGGGCAGGTTAACGACCGGCACGATTCCGCCGATCACGGTCGGGAACTGGGCGAGACCAAACTTGTCCAGCTCTTCCTTGCCGAGCGGCTTGTCGGTCGCACCGAAGGTCACGGTCTTGGCTTCGATCTGCTTGATGCCACCGCCGGAACCAATCGACTGGTAGTTCAGGCCGGTGCCGGTTTCGGTCTTATAGGCGTCGGCCCATTTGGCGTAGATCGGGAACGGGAAGGTCGCACCGGCGCCGGAAATGTCAGCGGCGCTGGCGGCAGAAATGGATGCTACGGCGGCAAAGCCCGCCAGAACGGCGAGGTTGAGATATTTCACCTGGCCTCTCCCTGTTTTTGGGGTTGAAGAGCGAATGCCCCGGCTGGCGTTGTCTGAGACTTAACCACCGGTGCAAAATCACCCTAGGGACGGTCGGTGATCTTCCTATGACTCGGACGCGACAGTTTTAAGACGCCGCAAGCACCTGATCCGTCTCGTTATTTTCGTTGCCGCTGATGGTGCGTCCGGCGAAGGCCGCGGGGAACGTGACGGTGAACACGGCGCCCTCTCCAAGACGGCTCGCAACCGTCAGGCGGCCAAGATGGCGGGCGACAATGTGCTTGACGATTGCCAACCCCAATCCGGTGCCCCGGTGACGGCGGCTGTCCTCGATATCGACCCGATAGAAGCGCTCGGTCAGGCGTGGCAGATGTTCTTCCGGGATGCCGGGCCCGAAGTCCCGAATCGCGACCTGGGCCCCGGCCCCGTCCTTTGGCCCGGCGATCGCCACCACCACCCGCTTGCCCGCCTGGCCGTACTTGCAGGCGTTCTCCACCAGATTCTCGAAGACCTGGATCAGTTCGTCGCGATCGCCGGTCACCTCGACGGGGGCGGCCGGCACCTCCGTTTCGACCGTGACACCGAGGTCGCGCGCCAGCGGCTCAAGCGAATCGACGACGTGGCGGACGACGGCGACCAGATCGACGCGATCCGACGGACGCACATGCGCCTTCATCTCGATCCGGCTCAGCGAAAGAAGATCGTTGACGAGGCGGCTCATGCGCCCCGCCTGTTCGCGCATGATGGTCAGGAACCGGGTGCGCGCCGCGACATCGTCGCGCGCCGGTCCCTGCAGCGTCTCGATGAAGCCGGCCAGCGAGGCCAACGGCGTGCGCAGCTCGTGGCTGGCATTCGCGACAAAGTCGACACGCACGCGGTCAGTCGTCTTCTGCTCGCTCAGATCGTCGACGAGCAGCAGGATGAGGTCGCTGCCTTCAAGGCGCGCGAACCAGGCAGCAAACCAGCGCTCGGTCGGAACGCGCTCGGCGAACTCGACGCGGACCGGTGCGCCGCCCCTGACGACGCGATCGAATGCGGCGATCAGGTCGGGCACGCGCAGGCGAAACGTCAGGGCTTCGCCAACGCGAATCTGGAACATGGCGACGGCGCGCTCGTTGGCGTAGCGAACTATGCCACGGCGATCGAGAATGAAGCATGGATCGGGTAGTGCGTCAGAGAAGAGCTTGAAGACCGGGTCGCGCTCTATCGTGGTGGGAAGGGCCGCGGCTGCAGCGGGTGTGTCGTCAGAGGCACCGCGCGGAACCAGCGCGACGGCGACCCCGACTATGGCGAGAACGGCGATGCCGACCGGAATTTCGAGTACGCCTGCGACCGCGAGGATCAGCAGCATGCCTGCGACAACGGCAATCAGCCAGCGCCCCTCGGCCAAGCGCGTCAGCAACCGCACAGCCGCGGTGTTACGTCCGGGAACTTCCGAATTCACTACTGCCATTCGCGGCTCCGTTCACGGCCAGATATCGCCGCGCCCTGCCCATAAATCGCCGCCGTCCCGTCGGATCAGATCAGCGACGATATAGAGTCACCTGTGTCGCGGCCGCAAGCTCCGTCCGGTAGCAAGGTAAAACAGAGAGGAAATCGGCCTGCGCGAAGTGTGCGACCGGCGCCGTGTCCGACCGCTGGCGGCGACGAACCAGCAGTTGGCTTGGCCGTTTCGGTCGGCGATTCCGGCGGTCTTTGGGCTATCCACCCGGCATCGCCGGGTTTTGCACAGTTTCAGCGATCGCTGTGTCAAGAAATCGCTGGCCGATGCCGGAATCCTGCTGTTGAAGTCTGGACGATGACCGATTTCTACGCCCTCCTAAAGCAATCGATACTCGACCGTGGCATCCGGGATTCCGGCGATCGCCAGGAAGTTTATGCGCAGGCCCGGCGCGCAGTCGTCAAGCAACTCTGGGACTATCGCCCTCCCCTGGCCGCCGACGAGATCGACATGCGCGTAGGCGCATACGACACCGCGGTTGAACGTATTGAAGCCGACCTGTTGACAGCCTTCGCCAAAGGCGATGTAGCGAAGCCGAAAGCGCGGCCGACGTCGTCGCGCGAACGGGTCACCGCGAGCGAAAGTCCAGCTGTGGGCATCGAGTGGGTCGATGCGGGCCCAGAGGCGTCCAAGGTTAACAACGCTCGCGAAATTGTGGACCAGCGACGTGTGGACCGGCGACGTGCAGATACCGCGCCCGGTGACGAAGACCCCTATCGACCGCATCAGGAAGGCGTGCGCTGGGCGAAACGGGGGACATACGAGCGCGTCCAGCGCGCGACCGATCCCGATCTTTTCGTATTGCCCGACTGGCTTGGAACACCTGAACAAGCAAAAATTCGGCTGGGTGCCGCGGCGATCGGAGCGCTATTCGTCATTCTCGTCGGTGTTGCCGCGTATACGCTTGGTACGCGCAATGGCCAGGGCGTGACATTGCCGATCAGCGTGCGTCGCGAAGTAAGCGATGCGGCGACCGCCGCCAGGATACCCACTGACAAGGTCAAGATCGCCCAGTCTTTTACCCTGTTCGACGGACGCGACCCGACCGTCTTTGCGACCACCCCCGACAACCCGATCGGGTTCGACAGCGGCGGCGGTTTCGCGCGGGTGTCGTCATCGACCAGCGCGCCCGGCGTCAAGGTCGCCATCGGTCCGGGCCTCGCCCAGCACCTCGCAGGGCAGAACGTGCGGGTGGTGATCATCGCCCGTTCTTCACTGGAGAGTGGCGCCGCCGGGATGCGCTTCGCCTACCAGAGCGGACTCGCCCTCAGCCATTGGCAGACGGCCAATCTCGGCCGTGATTACGCCGCCGTCGGCATGGAGTGGCGCGTTCCGGCGATGCAGACCAGCCCAAGCGGCGACTTTCTGCTCATCGAACCGGGTATCCCCGGCGACGGCACCGGGGTTGATGTGAAGTCGATCCGGATCGACCAGGTAGCGTCCTAAGGGCCGGTCAAATATCCGCCACGACGCAGTCGGTCGATGACGCGGTCAGCGAGATTCTCGGCGCTTTCGACGGTGGTGTCCAGCACGAGGTCGGCCTTCAGCGGTGGCTCGTACGGCGAGTCGATGCCGGTGAAATTCCGGATCTCACCGGCACGCGCTTTCCTGTAGAGCCCCTTTGGATCGCGCGCCTCGGCCACCGCGATCGGCGCATCGACATAAACCTCCAGGAACTCATCCGCACCGACGAGTTCGCGTGCCATGTCGCGCTCGGATCGGAAGGGCGAAATGAACGACACCAGCACGATCAGGCCGGCGTCGAGAAACAGTTTCGCCGTCTCGCCGACGCGCCGGATGTTCTCGACACGGTCGGCGTCCGTAAAGCCCAGATCGCGGTTGAGGCCGTGGCGGACGTTATCGCCATCGAGCAGGTAGGTGTGGCGTCCGAGCAGATGCAGTTTCTTTTCGACCAGGTTGGCGACCGTCGACTTGCCGGCGCCGGAGAGACCAGTGAACCAGAGGATGACCGGGCGCTGGCCCTTGGCGCCGGCGCGCACACCCTTGTTCACGTCGAGCGCCTGCCAGTGGATGTTGGTGGCGCGGCGCAGACCGAATCGGATCATTCCCGCCGCCACCGTGGCGTTGGTGAAGCGGTCGATGAGGATGAACGATCCCATCGCGCGGTTGTCGTCGTACGGATCGAAGGCGATCGGTTCGGAAAGCGCGAGATTGCAGAGACCGATGTCGTTCAGCTCCAGCGTCTTGGCCGCCAGCGGCTTGAAGGTGTCATCGATATCGACCTGATGCTTCAATTCGCTGACGGCGGCGCCGACCGTGCGGGCGCCGCTCTTCAGGAGGTATGAGCGACCCGGCAGCAGCGGCTCATCCGACATCCAGATGACGTGCGCGGCAATCTGATCGGAGACATCGGGTCGATTTTCCGGAGCGGAGAGCACGTCGCCGCGGCTGATGTCGATCTCTTGGTCTGCCGTGAGCGTGACGGCGTCGCCCGCCGACGCCGACGTGCGATCGCCGTCCATGCTCACGATCCGCGCGACGCTGGCGCGCTGACCGGTGCGGGCAACGACCACCGCGTCGCCGGGGCGGACCTCGCCGGCAACGATGGTGCCGGTGTAGCCGCGGAAGCTGGCATCCGGGCGGTTGACCCACTGCACCGGCAACCGGAACGAAGCGCCGGCAGGGCGGTCCTCAACGTCGACTGTCTCAAGATGGCCGAGCAGCGCCGGGCCGCGGTACCAGGGCGTACGGGCGCTTGACGTGATGACGTTGTCGCCGTGACGGGCCGACATGGGTATCGCGACCACGCTTTTGAAATTCAGCGGCGCGGCAAAGGCGGCGAAGGCTTCGCCGATCTCGCCAAAGCGCGCCTCGCTATAGTCGACCAGATCGATCTTGTTGACGGCGAGCACGACGTGACGGATGCCAAGCAGCGAGGCGATGTAGGCGTGGCGGCGCGTCTGGGTGAGCAGCCCGGCGCGGGCATCGACGAGCAGGATGGCAAGATCCGACGTCGAGGCGCCGGTCGCCATGTTGCGGGTGTACTGCACGTGACCTGGCGTGTCGGCGACGATGAAACGGCGCCGGTCGGTGGCGAAATAGCGGTAAGCGACGTCGATGGTGATGCCCTGCTCGCGCTCGGCCTGCAGGCCGTCAACCAACAGGGCAAAGTCGATATTCTCGCCGTCGGTGCCGTACTTGCCGGAATCGGCGCGCAGCGTCGCCAGCTGATCCTCAAACAGGCGCCTGGAATCGTAGAGCAGCCGGCCGATGAGGGTGGACTTGCCATCGTCAACGCTGCCGCAGGTCAGGAAGCGAAGCAGGCTGCGCTCCTGGTTTTCGGCAAGAAACGCCGAGAACGCTTCCGATTGTTCGGCGCGCTGGGCCATCAGAAATAGCCCTCGCGTTTCTTCATCTCCATCGAGCCCGCCTCGTCGTGATCGATGAGACGCCCCTGCCGCTCCGACGTGCGGGCAACGAACATCTCGGCGACGATATCGGGTACTGTCGCGGCGTCCGACTCGATGGCTGCCGTCAGCGGGTAGCAGCCCAGCGTGCGGAAGCGGACGCGCTTCATCTCCGGCACCTCGCCCGGATTGAGCGGCATGCGCGCATCGTCGACCATGAGAAGCTGGCCCGAGCGGCGCACGACCGGCCGCACGGCGGCGAAATAGAGCGGCACGAGGTCGATGTTCTCGGCGAGGATGTATTGCCAGATATCGAGTTCGGTCCAATTCGACAGCGGGAAAACCCGGACCGATTCACCCGGCTTCACGCGCGTGTTATAGAGCGACCAAAGCTCGGGCCGCTGGTTCTTGGGGTCCCAGGTGTGGCTGGCCGAGCGAAACGAGAAGACGCGCTCCTTGGCGCGACTCTTCTCCTCGTCGCGGCGGGCGCCACCAAAGGCCGCGTCGAAATGGCCTTCGTCCAGCGCCTTCTTGAGCGCCTCGGTCTTCATGACCTGGGTGTACAGCGCCGATCCATGCGTGAACGGCGTAACACCGCGGGCGACGCCATCCTGGTTGGTATGGACGCGAAGATCGAGGTGATGCTTCCGCGCGGTTTTGTCGCGGAAACGGATCATCTCGCGGAACTTCCAGGTCGTATCTATATGCAGTAGCGGGAACGGCGGCGGGGCGGGGTAGAACGCCTTCAGCGCCAGATGCAGCATGACCGACGAATCCTTGCCGATCGAATAGAGCATGACCGGCCGCTCAGCCGTTGCAACAACCTCGCGCATGATGAAAATCGCCTCGGCTTCGAGGCGGCGAAGATGGGGCATGGCGGCGGACATCAGGCAATCCCGGCTGACTTGCGTCGGACGTTAGCCATAGGGCGCGCCGCGCCTCAAGCATGAACCGCCCCTATTTGGTCGGCTGTTGCGCGCGTTGTCGCGCCGAAAAGGCAATCGTTGGAACGGGATTCTCGCCGGGCGGTCTAAGCCAGCGGATCCATGCCGCCGGTTGCGATGAACGAGGGATTGCGGAACGCATCGGAGCCGGGCGCCGGGCCGCGGCCGTAGAACAGGGGAGCGCCCTCCTCCGTGATGACCCGGCCGCCGGCGGCGCGCAGGATCGCCTCGCCGGCCGCCGTGTCCCACTGCATGGTCGTGCCCATGCGCGGATAGAGATCGGCCTCGCCGGCCGCGACGACGCAGAATTTCACGGACGATCCGGCGGAGACGATCTGGCCGACGTCGAAGCGGGCGATGAAGGCATCCGTTTCCCGGTTGCGATGCGAGCGGCTGGCGACCACGTTGATCGGACCGTCCGGCGGCGTGCGGACGCGCATCGGCCGGCGGGGCGAGGCGACACCATTGACGACCTCAGCCCGCCAGGCGCCCGCCAACGTTGCGCCATAGAGTTTCCTCGTTGCGGGCACAAAGATGACGCCGACCGTAGGTACGCCGTCGCGCACGAGACCTATGTTGACGGTGAAATCGTTGCCGCCTTTCACGAACTCGCGCGTGCCATCGAGGGGGTCGACGAGAAAGAATTCGCGGCCAATCTCCGGAATCCTGCCTTCGTAGGTTGCTTCCTCCGCGATCATAGGCGTTGACGGCGCGACTTCCGCGAGCCGCGCGGCGATCAGCCGCTCGGCGGCGCGGTCGGCTTCGGTGACCGGCGAGGAGTCGGTCTTCTTGTCGACGGACAGCCCCCCACGGCGCACCTCCAGGATGACGTCGCCGGCGGCGATCGAGGCGGCTACGAGGGCATCAACGAGACGGGAGTCGTCAGCGGCATTCATCGGCTCTCTCTAACCGAGGCGAACCGATGCGCCAACCTTTGCCAGAAAAAGAAAAAGGGCCCGCCGGAGCGGGCCTTTCGCAAGACAACGGCGACCGTCAGGCCGCCATCAGCTTGCCGGGGTCCGAGAAATCGAGGTGCAGGCTCTCGGCCACCGCCTTGTGGGTGATCTTGCCGGCGTGGACGTTGAGGCCGTTGCGGAGGTGCGGATCGGCAGCGATTGCGGCCAGGCCCTTGTCGGCGAGCGCCAGGCCGAAGGGTAGCGTCGCGTGGTTCAGCGCGGCACTTGAGGTTAGCGGCACGGCGCCGGGCATGTTGGCGACGCAATAGTGAACGATGCCGTCGACGACGTAAGTCGGATCGAGGTGGGTGGTGGCATGCGAGGTCTCGAAGCAGCCGCCCTGGTCGATGGCGACGTCAACCAGCACGGAACCGGGCTTCATTGTTGCCAGCATCGCGCGCGTGACGAGCTTCGGCGCGGCGGCGCCCGGAACCAGGACCGCGCCGATGACGGCATCAGCACCGGCGACTTCCTCGGCGAACGCATCGCGCGCGGCATAGCGCGTGACGACGCGGCCTTCGAACATGTCGTCGAGTTCGCGCAGGCGCGGTAGCGACTTGTCGAGAATGGTGACGATGGCGCCAATGCCGGCGGCGACGGTCGCCGCGTGCGTGCCGACGACACCGCCGCCGATGATGACCACCTTGCCCGGCGGGACACCCGGCACGCCGCCGAGCAGAATACCGCGTCCGCCGGTCGCCTTCTGCAGCGCGGTGGCGGCGGCTTGAACCGACAGGCGGCCGGCTACCTCGCTCATCGGCGCCAGCAGCGGAAGATGGCCGCGCGCGTCCGTCACCGTCTCGTAGGCGACGGCGGTGACGCCGGATGCCATCAGGCCAAGCGCCTGCGGGGCGTCGGCGGCGAGATGGAGATAGGTGAAAAGAATCTGGCCGGCGCGGAGCTGCTTCCACTCAACCGGCTGCGGCTCCTTGACTTTGACGATCATGTCCGCTTTGGCGAACACGTCGGCCGCGCTGGCGGCGATCGACGCGCCGGCGGCGACATAGGCCGCATCGGTTGCGCCGATGCCCGCGCCGGCGCCGGTCTCGACCAGCACCTTGTGGCCGTGGGCGACATACTCGCCGACCGCCGACGGTGTCAGGCCGACGCGATATTCCGATGATTTGATCTCCTTCGGGACGCCGACGAGCATGGGGCTTCCTCCTCCTCCGCAAAATTCTGGCGCAGCATATCGCGATTCCTGCGCTGTTTCCTTGTGTAATGCTGTTGTCTCGAGATGGGTGAGTTGGCGCGGACGTGGCTGCGTTCGGGAGAGTCGTCAGGCGGCCACAGCGTCCCTATGCTTGACCGCTTACGCGTTTCCTCCAACCGGCTCGGTGAATGCCCAGCAGTTCGTTTGACGTGATCATCGTCGGCGGCGCAGTACATGGCGCCTCGCTTGCCTATCATCTGGCGGCCGCCGGTTTCGATGGGCGCGTGTTGCTTATCGAAAAGGATCCGACTTTCCAGACCGCGGCGACGGCGCTTTCGGCCGGCTCCATTCGGCAGCAGTTTTCGACCGCGGTGAACGTGGAAATCTCGCTGTTTGGGATAAAATTCCTGCGCGCCATCGGCGATATCCTCGCAGTCGATAGCGACCGACCGGATATCGCGCTGCACGAGGGCGGCTACCTGTTTCTGGCCACTCCCGGCGCTGGGGCGGCGGCATTGGCGGACAACCATGCGCTGCAAGCGTCGCTCGGCGCCGACATACTGCATCTCGACCGCGTGGGATTGGCGGAACGTTTCCCGTATCTCGCAACCTCCGACCTCGCCGCCGGATGCTTCGGCAGAAGCGGCGAAGGCTGGTTTGACGGTTATGGCCTGATGCAGGCGCTCCGCCGCAAAGCGGCTTCGCTCGGCGTTGAATTCCGCACGGCCGAAGTCGCTAAAATCGAGCAAAACAGCGGCCGGGTGACCGGCGTGCGGCTCGCCGACGGCTCGCCGATTTCCGCCGGCTTCGTCGCCGTCGCTGCCGGCACCGGCACGCCGCGGCTCATCGGAGATCTTGGCATTTCGCTGCCGGTGCATGCGCGCAAACGATTCGTGTTCGCCTTCTCCTGCCGCGAAGTATTGCCGCGCTTTCCGCTGCTGATCGACCCGACCGGCGTCTACGCGCGGCCGGAGGGCGAGCTCTACATCGCGGGCTCGTCACCGCCAGCGGAGGCCGATCCGGATGCGGTCGATTTCGACGTCGATCATCGTTTCTTCGAGGAGACGATATGGCCGGTACTGGCCCATCGCGTCCCGGCGTTCGAGCGGATCAAGCCGGGCCGGTCGTGGGCTGGTCACTACGACCTCAACACTTTCGATGCCAACGCCATCGTCGGCCCCCTGCCCGCGCTGCCGAATGTCCTGATCGCGACGGGATTCTCCGGCCACGGGCTACAGCAGGCGCCGGCGGTCGGGCGTGGGCTGGCGGAGCACATCATGCACGGGCGCTACACCACGCTCGATCTTTCGCCGCTGGGCCACGAGCGCGTGGCGGCGGGCAAGCCGATCGTCGAACGGAATGTCGTGTAGAAAAAGCGAAAACGGGCGCCCCAAGGGGCGCCCGTCGATGCATTCGTTGACGGCGCTACGGCTTACTTCAGGCCGGCGGCGTCGGTGATGTCGTGGGTCCAGGCGCCATCCGGCTTCTTGGTGATGATCTTCTGATCCAGCAGGGCCTGCTCGGTGCGCAGGTAGGCGGCCTCGTTGAGGACACCTTTGCCGCCGGCAGTCAGCTTGGCGACCTCGCCCATCATGTACTTCTGATGGTTGAGATCCTGGCCGCCGTTGTCGACAACGATCTGCGCGGCCTCATCCGGATGGGCGAGAGCGTAATCCCAGCCCTTCATGGAAGCTTTCACGAAGCGGACCATCTTGTCCTTGAAGGCCGGGTCCTTGAGCTTGTCGCCAACCGCGTAGAGGCCGTCCTCGAGAAGGTCATCACCCATCGCCGAGTAGTTGAAGACCGTCAGGTCTTCCGGCTTGAAGCCAGCGTCAAGAACCTGACCGTACTCGTTGTAGGTCATGACCGAGATGCAATCCGCCTGCTTCTGGATCAGCGGCTGCACGTCGAAACTCTGCTTGAGGACGGTGACGCCATCCTTGCCGCCATCCGTCGACATGCCGAGCTTGTGCATCCATGCGTAGAAGGGGTACTCGTTGCCGTAGAACCAGACGCCGAGCGTCTTGCCCTTGAAATCGGCTTCCGTCTTGATGCCGGTCGATTTCGGGCAGACGAGTTCCATGCCGGCCTTGGTGAACGGCTGGGCGATGTTGACGAGCATGGTGCCCTTTTCGCGCGCCGCCAATGCGCCGCCCATCCAGTCGACGATGACGTCGGCGCCGCCGCCGGCGATGACGGTCTCGGGCGCGATGTCAGGCCCACCCGGCTTGATGGTGACGTCGAGGCCGGCGTCCTTGTAGAAGCCCTTATCCTTGGCGACGTAGTAGCCGCCGAACTGGGCCTGGGTGACCCACTTCAACTGCAGGGTCACCGCGTCGGCGGCGAATGCCTGACCGGCGGTCATTGCCGCGGCAAGCGCTACCGCGCCCAACACATACTTCTTCATTTTTTTACTCCCCTCCATTCAGGGTTGTCGGAACGATGGATGCCAAAACGTCGAGGCGCGCTCGACGAGCGCCACGACGCCATAAAATACGGAGCCGGCTAAGGCCGCCACCGCAATTTCCGCCCACACCATATCGGTGTTCATGCGACCGACCTCGGTGGAGATGCGGAATCCCATGCCGACGATCGGGGTACCGAAGAATTCGGCTACGATGGCTCCGATCATGGCAAGAGTCGAGTTGATCTTGAGGGCATTGAAGATGAAAGGCAGGGCGGCAGGCAACCGCAATTTCAGCAATGATTGCCGATAGTTAGCCGCATAGGTGTGCATCAGGTCGCGTTCCATCGTCTCGGAAGCAGCGAGCCCGGCAAGCGTATTGATGAGCATCGGGAAGAACGTCATCGCAACGACCACAGCAGCCTTCGACTGCCAGTCGAAGCCGAACCACATGACCATGATCGGCGCGATGGCGACCAGCGGCAGGGCCGAGACCAGGTTGCCGACCGGAAGCAGCCCCCGTTTCAGGAACGGCACGCGATCAACCGCGATGGCGACGAGGAAGCCCGAACCGCAGCCGATGGCGTAGCCGGCGAGTACGGCCTTCAAGAACGTCTGCCGAAAATCGACGGCGAGAGTCGGCACTGAGGTGATGAGCCGCGTCCAGATGGCGCTTGGCGGCGGCAGGATGACGAATGGCACCGCAAAGCTGCGCACCACCAGTTCCCAGAACAGAACGATCCAGAGGCCGAAGATCAGCGGCACTGAAATATTGAGGACGAAGCGTGCCCCGCGCCGCGACGCTTCGATTTCGGCCAGCCGGCGGACCAGCAGCCACGACAGCAGCCAGGCTAGGACCACCAGAGCCCAGAAGCCCGACGTGGCGGCGATCAATTCGCCGCGGCCGAGTTGCGAAGCCGGCGCGATCAACGCAATCGACGGCAACAGATGGATCACCCACGCGGTCGCCACGGCGGCGCCGAGCAGGATAACAAGATTGCCGACGGATGAAGCTGCGGCGCCGAGCCCGGCGACTACGGCGACGACGATCAGCAGCGCGGCAAGAACGGCATTGCTTCCAGCCGAAAGAAGATAGGTCCGCGCGCCGCCGGCGCTGATCAGCGGCCAGGCGAGCGCGGCCAGGAGTGCCAGCAGGGCAACCCAGCCTTGCCACACAGCCTCCCTCCGGGTGCCGCTCACGACGGACGCGCTCCCATGCGGCGCGTCACCAGGCGTTCAACGATGCCGACGGCAGTGACGAGCAGCGCCGCCATCAGCGAGCCGACCACCAAGGCCGACCACATCTGTATCGACTGGCTGTAGTAGGAACCGACGAGCAGCTTGGCGCCGATGCCGGCGACGGCGCCGGTGGGCAACTCGGCGACAATGGCGCCCACAAGCGCCGCCGCGACCGCCACCTTCATCGACGTGAACAGAAACGGCAGCGACGCCGGCACGCGCAACTTCCAGAAGACCTGCCAGCGGCTGGAATTGTAGGTGCGCATCAGATCGAGGTGGATGGGTGCGGGCGAACGCAAGCCCTTCACCATGCCGACGGTGACCGGGAAGAAAGAAAGGTATGTCGAAATGAGCGCCTTCGGGATCAGCCCGGTGACGCCAACCGCCGCCAGCACGACGATCACCATCGGCGCGATGGCGAGGATGGGGATCGTCTGCGACGAGATGATCCACGGCATCAGACTCTTGTCGAGGCTCTTCAGGTGAACGATGCCGACTGCGATCAGCACGCCGAGGAGCGTGCCCGAGATGAAGCCGGCAAGTGTCGAAGAGAGCGTCACCCAGGCGTGGAAAAGGAGGCTCGACGGCTTGGTCGGATTGACGAGGATCGTCGAGTTGAAGGTATCGACGGCGACCTGGTGCGGCGTCGGCAGCGTCGGTTTCGGCTGATTGAAGGTGGCGCGCAGGAACTCGACGGGCGTGCGCTCGACATTGGCACGGCTGTCGAGGTAACGCTGGAACGGGGCGTCGAGCAGAAACGCACCGGCATACCAGACAATGACGATGCCAATCACGACGACGGCAACGGCGAAGAAGCGGCTGCCGACGAAGCGCGCGCCGAGGCTGGCTCGCGCCGGCAACGATCCAGTTATCGTCGCGGCGCTCATCTAGTCCTCATAGCTGTGCCCTGCCCTCAGGCCGGCGCGGACGCGGTGGGCGATCTTGAGGAATTCCGGTGTCTCGCGAACGTCGAGATTGCGCTCGCGGGGGAGGTCGGAATCGATGATGTCGTGAATCTTGCCGGGCCGTGGCGTCATCACAACGATCTTGGTCGACAGGAACACCGCTTCGGGTATCGAGTGCGTGACGAACACGACGGTCTTATTAGTCTTCGACCACAGCTGCAGGAGTTGCTCGTTAAGATGATCGCGCACGATCTCGTCGAGGGCTCCAAACGGCTCGTCCATCAGCAGCAGTTCGGGTTCGACGGACAGTGCGCGGGCAATGGAAACGCGCTGCTGCATGCCGCCCGAAAGCTGCCAGGGATACTTGCGCTCGAAGCCGGTGAGATTTACCAATTCCATATTGGCGGCGACGCGGCGCTCGCGCTCCGCCTTTTCGAGCCCCATGATTTCCAGCGGCAGGGCGACGTTCCGGGCGATGGTGCGCCACGGGTAGAGCGCCGGCGCCTGGAAGACATAGCCATAGGCGCGATTGGCACGCGCGGCCTCGGGCGAGACGCCGTTGACGGTGATGCTTCCTCCGGTCGGCTTCTCCAGATCGGCTATTACGCGCAGCAGCGTGGTCTTGCCGCAACCGGACGGGCCGATGAGCGAGACGAACTCCCCGCGCCCGACTCTCAGATCGATCGCCGACAGTGCTTCGACCGGACCATCGTTAGTAACGAAGGTCAGCGAGAGACGCTCGATGTCGATAACGGCGTCGCTGGGCCTTGCCGCCGTGGCGGCACCGCTTTCGGGCATCGACTGCACCATCGCCGAACTCCCGAAGGTCACACTCCAGCCGGCATGTTCTTGGCGGAACGCTCGACCGGCTGCGGCGTCTTCAGCGCCTTCCACGACGACAGCGCCTGATTGACGGGCGGGTTGGGCTTGCGCTCGACGAAGCGGCCGCGCCCGTTGTCGGCGTCGATCTCGCCTTCGGTTACCACCACGTCGCCGCGCGAAAGCGTGAAGCGCGGCAGGCCGGTGACCTCAAAGCCCTCGAAGACGTTGTAGTCGATCGCCGAGGCCTGCTTCGCTGCGGTGATCGTCTTCTTCGCCTTCGGATCGAGCACGACAATGTCCGCATCGGCGCCGACGAGAATGGCGCCCTTCCTTGGATAAATGTTGAGTATCTTGGCTATGTTGGTCGAGGTGACCGCGACGAACTCGTTCATCGTGAGGCGGCCGGTGACGACACCCTTGGTCCATAGCACCGGGATACGGTCTTCGAGGCCGCCGGTGCCGTTGGGGATCTTGGTGAAATCGCCGACGCCGACACGTTTCTGCTCGGTGGTGAAGGCGCAGTGATCGGTGGCGACGACCTGCAGGGAGCCGGCAGCGAGCCCTGCCCACAGCGAATCCTGATTCTGCTTGTTGCGGAACGGCGGCGACATCACGCGGCGTGCCGAGTAATCCCAGTCGCGGTTGAAGTACTCGGTTTCATCGAGCGTCAGGTGCTGGACCAGCGGCTCGCCGTAGACACGGCGGCCGAGCATGCGGGCGCGGCGGATGGCTTCGTGGGCGTCCTCGCAGGAAACGTGGACGACGTAAAGTGGAACGCCGGCCTGATCGGCGATCATGATGGCGCGGTTGGTCGCTTCGCCTTCGACCTCGGGCGGCCGCGAGAAGGCGTGACCCTCAGGGCCGGTGGTGCCCGCGGCCATGAACTTCTGCTGCAGGCGGGCGACGACATCGCCGTTTTCGGCGTGGACCAGCGGCAGCGCGCCCAACTCGGCGCAGCGCAGGAACGACTGATACATCTCGTCGTCGTTCACCATCAGCGAGCCCTTGTAGGCCATGAAGTGCTTGAACGTATTGACGCCGCGCTTGACGATTTCCGCCATCTCCTTCCACACCTGCTCGCCCCACCAGGTGATCGCCATGTGGAAGGAGTAGTCGGTGGCCGCCTTGCCGGCCTTCTGCTGCCAGGACTGGAAAGCGTCGACAAGCGACTGGTTGATGCCGGGGAGAACGAAATCCACGATCATGGTGGTGCCGCCGGCGAGCGCGGCGCGCGTCCCGGACGAGAAATCCTCGAAAGCAGTCGTGCCCATGAAGGGCATCTCAAGATGGGTGTGCGGATCGATGCCGCCCGGCATCACATAGCAGCCGCCGGCGTCGAGGACCTTGTCGCCCTTCAGGTTCTGTCCGATCTGGACGATGACGCCGCCATCTATAAGTACGTCGGCCGGGTAGGTCAGATCGGCGGTAACGACGGTGCCGCCCTTGATCACGGTAGTCATCTGCTGCTCCTCACACCTGTCACGCGGCTCACGATACGATCTCCGCCGTTTCGACGACGGCATGGAACAGTACGTCAGCGCCGGCCCTCGCCCATTCCTTCGAGATGTTTTCGGCCTCGTTGTGGCTGAGGCCGTCGACGCAGGGGCACATGATCATGGTCGAAGGCGCGACGCGATTGGTCCAGCAGGCGTCGTGGCCAGCGCCGGAAATAATGTTCATGTGGCTGTAGCCGAGCTTTTCGGCGGCGCTGCGGACGCGGCCGACCAGCGTCGGGTCGAAAGTCACTGGATCGAAATGGCCGACCGGCTCGACCGCGCAGCCGACGCCCAATCCCGCGCAAATCTTCGGCGCCTCGGTCTCGATCCTGGCGCGCGTGCGATCGAGCTTCGCCTGCTCGGGCGAACGAATGTCGACCGTGAAGACGACCTTGCCGGGCAGGACGTTGCGCGAATTGGGCGAGAAGAACATCTGGCCGACGCCGCCGACCGCGCCCGGCTGCTCGCTCGTCGCCACCGTCTGTACCATCTCGAGGATGCGCGACATAGCGAGGCCGGCGTTGACGCGCATGTTCATCGGCGTCGAGCCGGTGTGCGCTTCCTTGCCGGTCAGCGTGAACTCCAGCCACCACAGGCCCTGGCCGTGGGTGACCACGCCGATCTGCTTCTTCTCGGCCTCGAGGATGGGACCCTGCTCGATGTGATACTCGAAGTAGGCGTGCATCTTGCGCGCGCCCACCTTCTCATTGCCGACCCAGCCGATGCGTTTCAGCTCGTCGCCGAAGGTCTTGCCCTCCAGGTCCTTGCGGCCATAGGCGTAGTCGAGCGTGTGGATGCCGGCGAACACGCCGGAGGCGAGCATAGCGGGCGCAAAGCGCGCGCCCTCCTCGTTGGTCCAGTTGACCACGACGAGCGGGCGGCGTGTCCTGATGCCGAGGTCGTTGAGTGTGCGGATCAGCTCAAGCCCCGACAGCACGCCGAGCACGCCGTCATAGCGGCCGCCGGTCGGCTGGGTGTCGAGGTGGCTGCCGATGTACACCGGATCGAGGCTCTCGTCCGTGCCCGCGCGGCGCGCGAACATCGTGCCCATCTGGTCGAGGCCCATAGTGAGTCCGGCGTCCTCGCACCACTTCTTGAATAGCGCCCTGCCCTTGGCGTCGTCATCCGTCAGCGTCTGGCGGTTCGAGCCGCCGGCGATGCCGGGACCGATTGTGGCGATCTCATGGATCGAGTCCCACAGGCGCTCGCCGTTGATGCGGAGATTGTCGGTGGGCTGCGCCATTATCAGTTCTTCATTTCGACTTCGATGAAGGACATCGGCCGCGTCCCGCCATTGACGACGTTGTGCTCGACGCCGCTGTCGCGGCGATACGGAGCGCCGGCGGCGACGTCGACACGGCGAGCGCCGCCAGGCTCCTCCAGAAGGAATGCGCAGTCGGTAAGCGGCACAACAAGGTAGTCCAGCTCATGACGATGCCAACCGGTCTCGGCACCGGGCTCAAAGTCCCAGCGCATGACGCGCACCAGCCGATCTTCCAGAACCGCCGTGCCTTTCGCCTGCGGCCGCGTCATCGCCCGCCTCAGTTCATCGTCGGGAACGTAAACACGGCGCCGGACTTGATGCCTTCCGGCCAGCGCGAGGTGATGGTCTTCAGCCGCGTGTAGAAGTGGACGCCTTCCGGTCCATAGATGGCATGGTCGCCAAACAGCGAGCGCTTCCAGCCGCCAAACGAGTGGTAGGCGACCGGGACAGGGATCGGCACATTTATGCCGACCATACCGACCTCGATCTTGTCGGCGAAGGTGCGGGCGGCGTCGCCGTCGCGGGTGAAGATCGCGGTGCCGTTGCCGAATTCGTGGGCATTGATCAGCTTCACGGCCTCCTCGTAAGTCCCGGCGCGGAGCACGGAGAGCACCGGGCCAAAGATTTCCTCCTTGTAGATGCGCATGTCGGGAGTCACTCGATCAAAAAGCGTGCCACCGACGAAGTAGCCATTCTCATAGCCTTGCAGCCTGAAGCCACGGCCATCGACGACCAGTTCGGCGCCTTCCTTGATGCCGGTGTCGATGTAGCCCAGCACCTTCTGCATGTGTTCTTTGGTGACCAGCGGACCCATCTCGGCATCGGGGTCGGTCGCCGGGCCGATCTTGAGGGCGCGCACGCGCGGCGTCAGCGTTTCCATCAGCCGGTTGGCGGTGTCGTCACCGACCGGCACTGCCACCGATATCGCCATGCAACGCTCGCCGGCCGAACCGTAGCCGGCGCCCATCAGCGCGTCGGCGGCCTTGTCCATGTCGGCATCGGGCATGACGACCATGTGGTTCTTGGCGCCACCCAGCGCCTGGACGCGCTTACCGTGGGCGGTGCCCGTGCGGTAGACGTACTCGGCGATCGGCGTCGAACCGACGAAGCTCACCGCCTTGATGTCAGGGTGCATCAGGATGGCGTCGACGATTTCCTTGTCGCCGTGGACGATATTGAGGACGGCCGCCGGGAAACCGGCCTGCTTGAACAGGTCGAAGACCACCATCGAGGCGCCCGGATCCTTTTCCGACGGCTTGAGGATGAACGTGTTGCCGCAGGCGATCGCCACCGGATACATCCACATCGGCACCATCGCAGGGAAATTGAATGGCGTGATACCGGCGACGACGCCGAGCGGCTGACGATCCGAGTGGGTGTCGATCGAGGGACCGACGTGGCGCGAGAACTCCCCCTTCAGCAGGTGCGGGATGCCGCAGCAGAAATCGACCACCTCGATGCCGCGCTGAACCTCGCCGACGGCATCGGCGTGCGTCTTGCCATGCTCGGCGGAAATCGCCTCGGCGATCCTGTCGGTGTTCTCGTCGAGAAGCTGCTTGAAGCGGAACATGAACTTCGCCCGCCGCATGGGCGGCATGTCGGCCCATGCAGGCAGCGCCGCTTTGGCGGCGGCGACCGCCTGATCCAGTTCCGCGGCCGTGGATAGCGGCAGCGTGGCCGACTGCTCGCCGGTCGCCGGATTGAAAACCGGCGCGCTGCGCGAACTGGCGGAGCGCGCCAAAGCGCCGCCGATGGCATTGGAGAAGATATTCATTACGCTATTCGCTTCCGTTCCTGCGCCCACGGTGTCGGCGCTCGGTTGATCAGCTAGTTCAGAGTTTTGAGGATGCCGCCCAGCGTCTCGAACAATTGGTCGATTTCCGACTTCTGGATGATCAGCGGCGGAGACAGGGCGATGATGTCGCCGGTGGTGCGGATGAGTACGCCTTTTTCGAACGCCTTCAGGTAGGCGTCGAACGTGCGCACGGTCGGCTTGCCGGCCATCGGCTCAAGCTCGATCGCGCCGATCAAGCCTAGATTGCGGAGATCGATGACGTGCGGGAGGCCCTTCAAGGAGTGGAGGCCGTCGGCCCAATAGCTGGCGAGTTCGGCGCCGCGGGTCAGGAGTCCCTCCTCCTCGTAGGTGTCGAGGGTAGCGAGGGCCGCCGCACTTGCCATCGAGTTGCCGGAGTAGGTGTAGCCGTGGAACAGCTCGATCGAATTCTCGGGTGCATCCATGAAGGCGTCGTAGATCTTCTTCTGCACGAAGGTGGCGCCCATCGGCACGATGCCGTTGGAGATGCCCTTGGCGGTCGTCACCATGTCGGGCGTCACGCCGAAATAGTCGATCGCGAATGGCGTACCGAGACGACCAAAGCCGGTGATGACTTCGTCGAAGATAAGCAGGATGCCGTGCTTGTCGCAGGTGGCGCGGAGCTTTTCGAGGTAACCCTTGGGCGGAATGAGGACACCGGCGGAACCCGCAACCGGCTCGACAATCATGGCGGCGATGGTCGAGGCATCGTGCAGCGCCACCAGTCTCTCGAGGTCGTCGGCAAGCTCGATGCCGTGCGCGGGTTGGCCTTTGGAATAGGCGTTCTTCGCCAGGTCGTGGGTGTGGCGGATGTGATCGACGCCGGGCAGCATGGGGCCGAACTGCTTGCGGTTGCCGCCGAGGCCGCCGACCGAAATGC
The DNA here is from genome assembly GCA_036511595.1 of Bauldia sp. GTDB lineage: Bacteria > Pseudomonadota > Alphaproteobacteria > Rhizobiales > Kaistiaceae > DASZQY01. Next base: position 7,948 of record DATCBY010000065.1, on the reverse strand, counting down.
CGCCGAAGTTGACGCCGTGATAGCCTCGCTCGCGGCCGATAATGCGCGTGCGCGTGCCCTGGCCGATAGCGCGCTGGTAGGCAATGGCGATCTTCAGCGCGGTCTCGACCGACTCCGAACCGGAGTTGGTGAAGAAGACGTGGTCGATGCCGGTCGGCATGTAGTTGACCAGCCGGGAGGCCAGCTCGAATACCTTCGGGTGGCCCATCTGGAAGGCCGGCGCGTAGTCGAGTTCTTTCACCTGCCTTGCGATCGCCTCGACGATCTTCGGGCGGGCGTGGCCGGCGTTGCAGCACCACAGTCCGGCCGTACCGTCGAGCACCTTTCGGCCGTCCGCCGTCGTGTAGTACACGCCCTCGGCGCCGACCATCATGCGCGGCGCCTTCTTGAATTGCCGGTTCGCGGTGAACGGCATCCAATAGGCATCGAGATTGTTGGTCGAGACCTGTGTCCGCGCCATGCGCCGCTCCTCAACGCTCCCGCCCGACCGGTCCGCCCGCATTGCGCGCACGAACCTTTTCATCTACAGAAACAGCGAGATTTCCTGACCATTTGGTCAAGAGAACGTTAGAATGTTCTGTTCGCCATGACCAGATAGTTTTCGCAGAAAGCCATGCAATTCAAGCGCGGCCTTGTGCCCCTTGGGGGCCGGCCTAACCGTCACACTCTCAATGAGATCGCGCAACACGGCCGACGAATCCGGGTCGCGTGACAGTGTGTCGTCCCCAAGCCGTGCAATCTTTGACAAGTATCCCTGCCGGGTCGTCTGGCATAGCTCAATCCGTTGCGGTTCCGCCTCGGCAATGCCGGCCTTCACTTCGGTAATGTCGGCTTCGATAGCCGCTAGTTTGTCGGCGACATGCCGAAGGGGAATCGATCCGTCACCGATGGCGTCAACGTATCGCTGGCGGCTCGCTTCTAGCTGGCGCTGCCGGGCTACCAGCTTCCGCCGACGTGGGGCCGCCCCGGCCGCCAGCCGCTTCGCTTCGGCCGCATAGTTCTCAATGTAGTGCTGAATCAGCACCGGCTCGCGAAGTTCGCTTTTCAGCGCTTCCAGCGACGAATTCTCGATGTCGTCTAGGTGATACCGGCGAGCGTGGTCGCACCGTCCGCTGCCTTCCGTGTAGCCCGAGCAGCGCACGTACACGCGGCCGGACGCGTCGGCGCCGTTTGCCACCATATTCCCGCCGCAGCGTCCGCAACGCATCAACCCGGAAAGAAGATATTTCGTCCGCTGTCGGTTCGCGGTCCGCATGATCGTCGGCGCATTCCGCACCGCTTCGAAAGTCTCATTGTCGATGATCCGCAGCGAAGGCCGGTCACCCGTTACCCATTTTGTTTTGTCGCGAAGCCGCGCACTTTTCTTGCGACGTTTGCCCGGCAGTTTCGAAGCGTCGGCGCGGTTCCAAATTATCCGACCGATGTAAAGTTCGTTTCTCAATATCCCGGTGGCGCGTTCGCGGTTGCCGCTGATCGTAGAGCCGTTCCAGCGACCGCCACGCGGTCCTGGTATGCCGTCGCGGTTCAAATCCATCGCGATCGCACGTGCTGGCTTTCCCGTCTTCGCCTCGGCAAAGATTCGGCGAACAATCGCCGCCTTCTCTTCGTCTATTTCGGGTTCACCCGCGTAGCCGCGCACTTTACGATAGCCGAATGTGAATGAACCGGCGAGTTTGCCGGCCCGCACGTTTCCTTCCTGACCGCGATGCACCTTCGGGCCTAGTTCGCGGGAAAAGTTCTCCGCGACAAGTGCCGTAATGCCGGCTTCAAGAAAGCCAAGCCGACCGCTCCGAGTGTGCAGTTCAATGCCGAGACTTTCCAGCACCTCACTTTCGCGATGATAGTCGCCGGTATTCCGGCTGACGCGATCGAGGTGTTCCGCGATCACCACCGAAAACTTTTCGTCTTCGGCATCGCGCATCAGTTGGCGCCACGCGTTACGTCGATTCAGGCTCGTACCCGAAACGGCTTCGTCTGAATAGACCTGCACCACGTCGAAGCCGTTCTGCTCAGCGTATGCGCGACAAACGGCGACCTGATCTTTGGTCGATTTCGCGGATTGAAGATCGGAGGAATAGCGGGTGTAAATCGCCGCCTCTTTCCCTGCCCTAGCTGCTGCTCTTTGGCTCATCGGCGGACCCTCGCTTTTTGCTTTCCATCGCGGCGTGGTCGGCACGGGCTTGCCAGATAGCGAGCGAGGCGACCAGCGCGACTATGCGGCAGTCTATCTCAGCGAGTGTTCGCCTGGGTTTGGAAACAGAGTCGAAGTTAACGGCAGCCGGAGTCATGGCCGATTCCTTACGGATTTCGGGGTGACTCAGTCCCGTTGTTGAGAGTTGCGGCTCGGCCGGGCGGCTTGCAATCGCCCGAACCGAACCCGGCGCGCCCGACATCGACGCTGAGGGCAACAGATTTGCCGCGGTCGGGCGCTTTAGCGACGTTAAAGCACTATGCTCATGGCGCCGCACGCGTTCCGATGGCTTTAGGTTAAACTCGGCGTTTCCCCTGCGTTTGTCGGGCGCGCGGCCCGCTCCGCTACGGCCAAACCGCCTGATCACGAACAAAAACGTTGCGCACACACGAAGATGCAGGAAGTGATCAATCACTATTGTCCTGGGCAACGAAACCCATACTGATCTCCACAACAGCCGGGGCGGCGCCTACTGTTGCCCTCGTAGTCAGCGAGGCCACAATCGTCAGCAGGAACAGGCAGCGGGGAAGGTGGCCACGCGCGGTTGGCACCCTTCGGCTGTGGGCACTAGCTTGGGCGCTGCTCGCCCGCCGTCCCTGCAAAGCCACCAACGCCGCGGCTAGCCGCCGGACTAAGCCAGCACGCCAGCGCAACGATGGCGGCGACCATCACGGATGAGAGTCCGACCGCCAACCCCCGCCTGGTAAACTGAGACAGCTCCCATGATCGGATGTGACCGCGTCGCTGAGGGCGGTCGGGAGGCTGAGCGCCGCAAGTAGAGAAAGCCCACCGGATTCTGACTATCCCGTATGTAAAATACGCGAAAGTTAACGAATCTTGACTGATCACGCGTTTTAGTCTAACTTTCTCGCATGTGAGACACGCGAAAGTTTGAATATGGCTCTTTTCTTGGTGGGCGAAAATATCGACAAGAACCGCGGCCACTACCAGGCTGAGACCGGAAAGCTCGTCCAACTGATGCGCGGCATCTATATCGACGCCACCGACGACATCGACGCCACTGTGATGAAGCACGCCGTACGAATCGCCCGCTACCTCTACCCGCACGCCTATCTTTCTGCCGCTAGCGCGGTCCTGCTCGGCCCCACCCGCGACGGGCGCCTCTTTATCAGTGGGCGCCGCATCCAGCGGACGCGTCTACGCGCTCTCGAAATCATCCAGAATGCCGCGCCCGACCATCCCTCGGTCGCGGAAGCCGTCATCGATGACGGCATGGGCGAATTCACGGTCGGCGTCTCCGCCCCGCGCCAGCGTTTCCTCGAAGCCTTCCGTAAGCGCAGCGAACATGCCGCCGCCCTCGACGAAGGGGTGCGCGAGACGATTGCCCAGCGCCTTATCGAAGAATATGGCAGCGCCCGAGGCGCCGCTGACGCCGCATGGACTCTCGCCCGGGAAAATCAGTGGTACCGCGAAGGCGAACAAGCGGAACGCTTCCTGCTGCGCCGACCCTCAGCCGCGCCCGCAAAGAACGAAGCAGCACTTGATCTGATTGTCGCCTGGCACGGCAAACCGATCGGCAATCTTACCAATGACGGCTTTGAGTGGCGCTGGAAGCCGACCGACGAAACCGGCCCGCCTCTTGTCCGCCAGACGACCCCCGGCCAGTTGCCTCCCTTCATCGTTTCGCTTCTGCCCGAAGGCTGGCTCGAGTCAGTCCTCGGCAACCCTAACGAGCGCGCCCAACTCCGGACGGGCAGACGCTACATGTCGAACATCACGATCGCGGAGACGGCCTCCGAACTCGCCGCCTTGCCGGCCGACATTCTGGATGCGCGGCTTTCCGACTACGTACGCGACGGCGTCTTCACCGGCCGCTATCAGGGACCCGGACGCAACGAGATCGAGCCGAGTTTCGAGGTCAATCTCGCTGCGATCTTCGCGCACAACGACACGCCGCGCCTATCGGGCATCCAAATCAAGGCGCCGATGTTCCTTGCCGGCGACGGCGAACTCACTCCCAGCACCGGCCGCCCCTTCACCCACATCCTTAAGCCCGCCGGCACCAGCGGCTTCGACATACTCCCCGTCATCGAATGGCAATCGCTTACCCTCGGCGCGGCGGCGGGCTTTGCGGTGCCCGCCATGGCGCTCGTCGCTATGCCCGACGGCATGCCTCCCGCATTGCTTATCGAGCGTTTCGACATCCGCCGCGACGGCAACGACACGCGGCTGCTGGCACTCGAGGATTTTGCGTCAGTGCTGGGCGTACCGACCGCGGCCAAGTACGACGCGACGATCGAACGCGTCGCCCGCGCCGTGCGGCCGCTATCCACAGATCCGGAGGCCGATCTTCTCCTCATTCTTAAGCGCGCGCTGTTCGCCTGGCTGATCGCCGACGGCGACATGCACCTCAAGAATCTCGGTTTGCTCAAGATCGCCGAGCCCAAGAGCAACAGGTTCGCGAGCGTGCGAATTGCGCCGCTCTATGATGCGGTGACGACGCGCGTTTTCCCGCGCTTGGCCGGCGACCGCATGGCGCTCAAGCTCAACGGCAAGGATGATCGCCTTCGTCGCGCTGACTTCAAGACGCTCGCGACCACCGCCGGCCTCAGTGCGGCCGCGGCTGACGCGGCCGTCAACGATCTCGCCGGCCGGCTCACAGAGGCGTTGGACGGCCTCGCGCTCCCATCGCTGGTGGCGGCGGACTCACCGGCACGCCATGCTGCGGCGCAGATGAAGGAAAGCGTCATCGACAGGATCGCGGCGCTGTAACCGGCGTCTAGCCCAGCCTCGCTGACGGCGAAGATGGCGTCCCGGCCTTGTCCGAAATTACGGTGATCATCCCTCCGCGCAGGCGACCCAAATTACCTCTGCGCACCGTCCCGACTATTTCACCAGCCATTTTGCATAGGCCTCGATGTCGATCATCGGCACGGTCCCGCTGAACTGAAGACGCGAGATGAGTTTGAACAGAAAGGCGGTCGCGGCCTTGCTCTCGCTCTCGAAAATATAGGAGCTGGACACAGGATTGCGGAAGAAGTGGCCGTGAGAGGCGACGCAACCGATGTCGAGCTGGCGCTCGCCCATTCCCGCCTTTAGGGCGTTGGCGAAGGGGGTACCCAAGGCCGGGCTCCACTCGCTCTCGAAAGTCAGCAGACCACCGAGGATGGGGATCAGGGGTTTGGGGGGATAGACGCCGCCGGCATGAGGAATGGGAAGGCTGGTGCGGTGCAGCCGCCGCACGCTGGCAACCTTGTCCTGCGCGTAGCGGACCAGCGCCGCGTCTGCCGTCTGCTTCGCCTCGAACACGGCGTAGACGCTCTCCGCCGGAATGATTGTCTGGCCAGCGTATGTAAAGATGAAGGGCGAGTACTGCCGGTCGAACACGACGACGTCGATCTGCTCGCTGAAATTCCCCTGACTGTCGACGACATGCGCTTTGGCGGTCTGGTAGCGTTTTGGCAAATAGAGGTCGAGCATGGCGATCCAGACATTTTCGCTGGCGTCGCCCTTAGAGCCCGGATGCTTGATCGTCTTCCTCACCGTGGCGAGGCGCTGCTGAATATCCTCGTGAAGCGAGGCAAGAAGCTGTGATAACGACCACTCGGACATGACACACCTCACCGTTAAGATTCACGACAGCGGAAACTTCGTGCCGAACAGGCCGCGCCACGCCGCCAAGGCTTCGCCGTTACGATTCTGGCGGGTGTGATTGATGGCGAGCGAAGCGTCGCGACCCGCCGCTACCAGGAGATCGCAGGCGCGCTGCTTGTGGGCGCTGTCCATGCCGTTGCTGACGGCCGGGCCTAGGCCCGCCGGGTCAGGCCACGTGTCGAAGATGCGATCGGCTAGCGTCGCGAACAGGCCTTGGATCTCATAGTCGAACTGCCCCTGCCATCCGCTATGAAGGCATTCGAGGGCCATGACCTCGATCAGGAAGGACGGTTTTACCGGCTTGTCGGCGCCGTGCTTCGGGTTGTTGTTCCAGTATTTGACCATGCGAACGAGGCCCTTCCATTCGCTGGAGAAGGCTTGGTGGGCGGTGGTCGCCTTGTTCGCGTGGATCTTCGGGTTGGTCTCAATCCACTTGCCGGTGTCGGTGTCGGGAATCTCGTAGTCGTCGCCCTTGGCGAAGGCAGGCACGACATCAACGCTGAGGACCCGGTAGTCGGTGTTGTCGTCGACGTCGACGAAGACGCCGAAGTCGACATTGACCGAGCGGCTCTGCTTGCGCACGGCATCCTTGCCGTACTTCTCGACGAGCGCATCGTAGAAATCCTTGATGACGACCGACGGCGCCTTGTCGCGGTAGTAACGCTCCGATTCCTTCAGCACGAAAAAGATGTCGATGTCCTTGAGTGGCTTGGTCTTGGTGTGGCGCCTGTAGGAGCCGGTGAGAAAGCTGGTGTCGATCGCGAATTTCGTGTCGAGATAATCGCGCACCTCGTTCTGCCGCGCCGATGCGTTCGCCTGCTCCTTGTCGTTGAGCTCCAGGCGGCTCTTGAATTTGCGGAAAGCCTCGTCGATCGTCAGCATCAGTTCGTCCTCCTCCAGTAAGCGGCGTTACCACCGAGGCCGCTGTGCTCAATGGTCGTGCCCAGGCTGTGCCTTACGAAGCCGTCCGTGGAGCGATAGGCGCCCGTGCCCCACCCCGCGATGTCGGGCCGGCCGGCCTTGGTGTGCAGCAGGATGTCGTAGCGGGCGTCGGCCGGCGCCACGCCGGCTTTTTGGATGTGGTACCTGAGCTGCTCGGTGTCGGTCCAGAAGTTGCCGTCGCCGGAGGACCAGCCGTAGACGACGTCGACGTCCCAGCGGATGATCAGCGACCCCGTTTTGGGGTTGAATACTTCAAGCGCCACGCCCAGCAGGTCGCCGGTGCCGAGCCACGTCTTGAGCGCCCTTATGTTGGTTTCCCAGTTGGCGACGAGCTTCTCGGGATCGAGTCCGCTGAGCCGGACGATGTCCTTGAAGCTCTTCAAGATGTTGTCCCGTAGGTAACGGAGTGCGTGTAGGTGTTGACGGCGACGCTGGTCATGAGCCGAGGAACCCCTTCGGATCGAGGGTGAGGGTCTGCGCCTTCGCCGCCGCGGCGCTCTCGTCGGTGGTGACGGCGTCATCGGCATCGCGCGCGGTGATGCAGGCGCTGTGCTTCTTGAGGGCCGTCTGGACCCACGCAAGGTCGTCGCTCTGGGAGGGCAGCGAGACGTGCCAGTCGCCTTTGAGCGGATCGTAGCCGAGCGCGTCTTCGTTAGCGTCGGAGCCGTCGATTGCGTCGTCGTCATAAACGCAGTAGATGCGCGTGCAAGGGGCCGTCGCGAAGGCCGCCAGGGCGAGCCGGACAACGGGAGGCAAGGCCTGATGAGCACCGTCGCCAGCCGCACCTTATCCCGAATCGGCGGTGCGAGGTCTCCGTGATCTCAAATGCAAAAGGCCCCGCCAAAGGATTCAGCGAGGCCTTCTGCTTAGCCCAGATGGAGGTCCGGGAAGTCACATTGAGTTGACGCTGTAGAAGACGACAAGTGCGGGCCGCGCGCAACTGACCCCTCTTGAAAACTCAGGCGCCCTCGGATTGAGAGTCAGGCGGCCCGCAAGAGCACCTAGCGATCATGCCCCCCGAGTGCGATGGTGGCTGGTCGCAATCACCTCTGCGAGGGCGCGTCCCGCCATGCGAGACTGCGCCTGGATGTAGTACCGCTCTGTCATGTCGAAGGAGCGATGACCGAGCAGATCCTTGGCGCCGCGATCATTTTCCGGATCGACACTGGCCCAGAGACTGGCAGCGGCGTGGCGAAAGCG